>CAZELO010000016.1:0-60128 GCA_964513245.1 uncultured Candidatus Bathyarchaeia archaeon
GTACTGCGAAGATCTCTGAAAGGTTTTCTATTTCATGCATTGCCTTTGCTTCGGGCATCTTCGGTTCTTCCATGTAGGAGTCGCCCTTTCTTATCCTGACAGTGTGCAGCGACGCCTTGTTGGCATACAGGATTCCCTTATTCGGTTTGCTGCTTACGTATGCGGTTTCTTCAGGGTTGACTTTGAGATTTTCCATGCATTTCTCGAATAGGTTTGTGTTCATTTCTTCGGTTCCAAGGTCTTCCGATATGACGACGGAATGGAACAGGTGATGTACTCCCAGCTGTATCAGCTTCTGCCACTGCTTCACTGATCTGCCGTCTGAGGCTGCTCCCAGCTTGTATTCTAAGTCCCGCAGTTTGATCAACGTGGGAATGGCATCCGGGAAAGGTTTCATATAGACTTGGCTTGTCTCCCGGTAGGCGACTACGCCGGCAGCTATGACCCGTGGGTTCCATTTCAAGCCTAGGCGTTCCAGTAGCTTGTCAAAATGTCTTGTATCGTGCGGTCCGCATTGGTTCACGATCTCCTCTAGTGTTCTGTAGCCTGTTTCCACGTCTACGGGGAGTCCGGATTCGATCATGGCTCTGATGGCGTTAAGCCGCGTCATCCTCATTTGGAGGGAAGAATCGAAGAGAGTATCGTCGATGTCGAAAACAACAGCCTTAACCTTCAACTCTATATCACCACCTTTGTGAGTTTTTCAGGCTTATCAGGGTTAAGCCCTCTGGACACGGAGCTGTAGTATGCCAGCAACTGAATGGGAATAATGTACAGGATCGGAGAAAAAACTTTTGGTATGCCAGAAGGCACCAGAATAATCTCGTCTGAGGCTTCGGCTAGTTCAGCCGAGCGCTCCGAGCGTTCCGTGACAAGAATCACGGGGGCACCAAAGTTTTTGAGGCTTCTGCCCAAGTCAACGTAAGCATCGGTTTCGTCTGGAGTCATTATCATCATGATGGGGGTTCTCTCATCAACCAGCCTCATTGGTCCGTGGAGGAACTCTCTTGTTGCAAACCCTTCCGCAAAGACTGTGCATGTCTCCTTCAGTTTAAGTGCGCCTTCCAGCGCCGTGGTGTAGTTTGGCCCGCTGCCTAGGAGGAACAGATGGTTCTTGTCTTTGTATTTCTGCGCTATGCCCTCAATCTGTTTCTTCAGGGTTTCAAGGGTTTCCCTGATGAGCTGCGGTGTTTTGTCCAGTCCATCTTCCATCAGTGCAAGTTCTGTTTTCGGCATGTCTTCACCTGCGAGCGCCACAGAAAACATGAAGAATGATGCCAGCTGCGTGATGTAAGTCTTCGTGGCTGGGACGGCTAGTTCCTTGCCCGACCGAGGATTCAGTTGATAACGCGACATCCTTGCAAGTCTGCTTTCAGGTGTATTCGTCATCGCCAGTATGGGCATGCCTTTCGCCGATGCGGCTTCGGCTGCTTCCAAAACGTCGGTGCTTTCCCCTGACTGAGAGATAGCCATCAAAAGGACTTTCCTTGAAAACTTGCTTGGTATCCAGCGTTGGAATTCTGATGCTGGAAGTATGCTTGTCGCCAGACTTGTCATGTTCGACAGCGCGTATTGCCCTGCCATGCCGGCGTGGTAACTTGTTCCGCTGCCTGTGATGTACATCATCTCGTATTCTTCGGATTTGATCTCGTTGGCTATTCTGTTGATTCTCGTCTTCTCTTTTTTGATGGTTTCCTCTACTACACGAGGTTCTTCAAAAATCTCCCTTATCATGTGATGGGGATATTCACTTGTGGGCATGGCTTCTTCCAACAGGCATGTATGAAAGCCTCAACTAGCGATAGTAGATCAGTTCCTGCTCTTCAAGCCTCTTCTGTAGCTTATCAACTGCGGTGTAGACGTCTTCCTCTTTCTTTGCGCCTGTGCACACAAGTTTTCCGCTGGCGAAGAGCAGTATGACTACTTTCGGGTCTGCCATGCGGTAGATCAGGCCTGGGAACTGCTCAGGCTCGTACATTGTCTTTCCCAGTGTGAAGGCTGATTTTTCTAGGTCAATTGTTCCGCTTAGGTTGGCTGAGGCTACGATGTTCTGTATCTTGAGTTCTGGTTTGCCGACTATCACTATTCCGCTTTTCTTCAGTTCTTTGATGACCTTCAGCACGGCTCCCCTAGCCTCTTTCTCAGACTTTGCCCCTGTGCAGACCATCTTGCCTGAGTTGAAGATCAGGGTGGCGGTCTTCGGTCGCTTGAGCCTGAAAACGAGTCCTGGGAACTGTTCTGGGCGGTATTCTACGCCTGGGTAGCCTTTCACCACGGCGTTCAGGTCGATTCGCTGGTTTAACGTTGCTGATGCAACTACATTCTCGATTTTCACTTTAGCTTGAACTTTGGACATACAAATCAGCCCCTCTTTTCCATAGAAGCCTAGATCAAAGCAGACAACATCTTAACATTATTAAAGAGATTTATAAAGTGCCATTTATATTTAATGGTTCTATAAAGTCAACTTCCTCACGTAACACTGTTCCTCTGGGTGCTTCATGGCAAGCATCGCTTTTTCTATATTTTTTCTTTCTCAGCAATCTTGGTTATTGCTTCTTCTCGGCTTAGTCCTTGCTTCGTGAAGGATTTTATTTCGTTCTCTAAGACTTGCCTGTTTATGGTTTGTCCACCGCCATAGAATTCTGTGTACACACGCAGTATCTCTTCGTAAAGTTCCTCAGGGCTCCTAGCCAACTCAGCTTCCAACGGCTTCCCCATCTCCAGATGTTTCTTCAAGACCGATTTGAGTACATAATAACTTAGGATAAGGCAGCCTGTGCTACTGGTGATGTAACTTGTGATGGAAGATTCAATAAATCCTATGCCAAAGCTCAAACCGGCGATAAGAAGCAAACCGATGCATATTGGCGTCAAGATAAGCCACATGATAAATATGGTCTTCCCGGCGCCATAGCTATACCCGTATCTTAACCACCCTGTGCTGGTTGTGAAAAGTTCTCTTAATCCTGGCGGGGCCGAGAGGTTCACGCTTGCGAGCGCTTCTTTATTTTTCCGTTTGTTATATTTATGAATGCTTGGTAACGAAGCAAAGCCTACTATGAGCAGGGGAACCATAAAAATTGCGGCAAGGGTATATTTATCGAGAAGGGCGGAAACAAATGTAAGGCAGACAAAAAAGCCTAATCCGACGCCGTAGTAGTGCACTGGCTCGTGTGTATCCTTCTCCCGGTAGGCACGCACAATACTAACTACTATACAAATAATGCCGAGAAAAATGCCGCCAATCGCTCCTACCACCAACATTGTAGCATCACGCAACAGTTCCGATCTAATGGCTGATCAATGAACATATCCCATCACAGATGTGTACATAAACGAATACAAAAATTGCTGAGCGCTCCCCAACGGACCAAGTTGCGAACATGCAGCGGCGCCACCCGCATTATAGAAGCCTTCGCAACCCGCTGTGTAGGGGTTTGGATTTTCAGTGCACCTCCCACAATGAGACCGAAGCCAAAAGAGAGACAGGCAGCATAGACAAGGCTTTAACCCTGAGATTTTCATCATTCAAAAACTTGGATCGAATCATAAAGCAACCACCCTCCAAATAAATGTGTCACAGTCCGCTACATATAAGATTTTGGTCACCGCGAATTAATTTCGAGCGGCACTCTTTTGCTGGCGAACCTCGCAGAGCCGTACAAGTGCAACGTTAGAAATTTGACATGACAGATTCATTGCCCCGGGTTCTGGCTGTCCTTCGCTTTCTCTTCGGTGGCTGGGGGTTCTTCAGTCTTTTTCTCCGAGGTTGCGATCTCAAGGATCATGATGGCAAGAAGCAGAGCAATGCTTATCAGCATCCCCACAGGCGTTCCTAGATATATCTTGATGTAGCCCAACAGGGGAATATGCCAGATCACCTTGCCAACCAAATCGTCTTCAGAAATTCTCCAAGGGTCAGGGCTCTGATTGTTGTCCCCTTTAGTTGTGAAGTACCAAGTTTCGCCTATTTGAACCTTGGCTATGGCTCTGTGCACGATCAGATCGCCAGGGTTGTTTGGCTCTGGGAAGACGATTATGTCGCCATCGCCCGGATTGGCATAGATGTCAGAGGCACCTGATACGCCTCGAACAATCAGAAGATCTCCTATATTCAGCGTCGGCTCCATACTTCCCGAAACAGGCGTCTGCAAAGGATACTCCGTATTCAAGGCGAAGATGAGGACTTGCCGAAAAGCCAGAACCCCGAACACAACCAGCGCTATCATGCATGCGGATCTGAACAGGCCGTTCTTCCAAAGCCTCTTCACTTCTTGTGACAAAGTGCGATTTTTGGGGTCAACGGTCAACCTTTGCATGCTCCGACACTTCTAAATCATCAGCGGGGGGACATAAGCTTTTGTTTTTTCCAGATATTTTGGCGATATGTATTCCCTTTGGCTCTTCTGAGGATATTAGTCTATAGAACCATCAAGCCTTACTCTGAATTCTTATTCTAAAGCCTTTCTCGCGAAGACCATGTAGCCCGTGTGTCCTGTCATCAGGGTTTCAGGCCGCGTCTTCCCGGGTTCTGCCTGCATTCTTCTCATGATGCATTCGATGGCGTCTATGTCTACGAAGCCTTTCTCTTTAAGCGCTTCAACCGTTTTGACCACCTGATCTATCGTGGGACTGAAGGAAACAAAATTCCCGCTCCCAGCTAACGCTGCGTACGCATGGGGTACGACTAGCCACGGCGTCGCCATATCGAGAACAACGGCGTCCAAGCCTTCTTCGTCGATTCCCTGCGTCACGTCCCCATTCTTAAGCTCAACATAAGGCGCCGCATTAGCCCTTTCTAGGTTCTTCCTCGCGTTTTCGATGAACTCTGATCGCACCTCGTAGCTGTAAACGCGTCCAGAAGGCTTCACGTAATGTGCAAGCGCCGTGGTCAAGGCACCTGCTCCGGTTCCGGCTTCTGCAACTCGGCTTCCAGGTTGGATGTTGCCAAGCATGATGATGAGGGCGATGTCTTTTGGGTAGATTATCTGGGTTTTCCTAGAAATCTTGAAGACGTAGTCCCGAATGGTCGGCTTAAGCGCGACGAACTCCACTTTCAGGCTGCTTATTATGCGGGTGCCGTATTCCTTTCCGATGAGTTCGCCCAGCTGGACGAAGCCTTTATGCGTGTGGAACGCCTTGTCCTTTTCTGCTCTTACTAGGTAGCTTCGTTTCCTGTCCAAGAACAAGAGAACGTCTTGCCCTTCTTGGATTGTTCCGCTCAAGCACACATCACTGCCGCTAATGCTACATTCAGATGTCAAATAGAACCAAGAACATGTTAAACATTACGGTCTACATTTGAAACTTTGGTTGAAGCAACAGAGAACACAAAAGCAAAAACCGTTCAGCAGTTCTCTTATGGGATTGGGATTCGCGAGAAATTACTAACTTGGGAACTTTGCCCAACGTATTCTGGAAAAGGTTCAGAACAATAACAAATACCTTGATGCGGAAGAGAACCATGCTAAACTGAGTTCAAAAGTTGGTCATATTATGTTGAACCATCCTTTTAACGGTTTCCGAAAAGATTCATATCGGGTGCGAGTATATTTACTTGTTTGGGATTTCATGTTGAAGACCTATGATGAGGCGCTTCAAGGTCTTGACCCTGAGTTCAGAGAGATTCTTGATAAAATTCCGAAAGCAGATCAACCCAGACTTCCTTCTGACTGGCTTCACTGGCAGATTATCGAAAGATATACGATCTTGAAATACGCGGATATCCGAGAAGGCCAAAACATTCTCGAGATAGGTTGTGGGTCTCATGCCATAGCCACTATTCCACTTGCCCATCTTGTGGGCGAGACTGGGAGAGTAGTCGCTGTGGATATTGGAAGATGGAAAGGTTTCTGGGAGAGAATGAGACAAACTGGTTTATCTCGCCGAGTAATTCCTCTACAAGATGACGCGAGGAAGTTACCATTCCCCTTCCCATGTTTCGACTTGGTAGTATGCATTCATGGAATGAGAAGTTTCGACAGCAAGAAATCTATCCTTCAATCCATCAAAGAGATGCTTAGAGTCACAGAAAAAGAATTCTTCATCGTAGAAAGCTCCCCCATAGCCAAGAATAAGGCTCAAGAAGCACACCTAGCAATGTACAATCTGAGAAACCCAACCTTCAAAGCATTGGGTCACCCAGAATATGGCGATATACCGTATTTCATGCCTGAAGAATTGGCGGAGATTGTCAGAGAAGGCGGAGCTTCCAACGTTGATATGAAACTGATAGATGTGAATATGCCTCATCACCTAGCCTATTTCCCGCTAGACGAAATCAAGAAAATACGAGACAGAACAGTTCAAGAAGACTTGGAGAAAAAGTGGATTGAGGCTCTTGAAATGCTTGACAAGTATGGTGAAGAACATCCACCTGCAATTGTGATAACCTGTTCAAAATAACGGCATGGTCGCGGCACCAAGATACACTTAGAAGCCGGCTTTTTTCTAATCCCTAATGGATCGCGTAGCTCTTTCCCTCTTCGGGGGGAAGAATTCTGCTGCCGATGTCTTGCATGAATTTGCTGAACAGTTCAGGGCGGATTCCGTGGACTGGAAAGATTGTTTTCGGTCTGATCGTTTTCAGCGATTCCCTTAGGTCCAGCGGCATGATGTGCCCGGAGACATGAACATGGAACTGCGGTAGCCCATAGTGTTCAAGCCAGTTCAGGAGCCTGCTGAAGTCGATCTCCATCTCT
This sequence comes from uncultured Candidatus Bathyarchaeia archaeon, assembly GCA_964513245.1. Lineage (GTDB taxonomy): Archaea > Thermoproteota > Bathyarchaeia > Bathyarchaeales > DTEX01 > CAZELO01. The sequence goes on from CAZELO010000016.1 coordinate 6,705, forward strand.
TCGTTGAACGGCTCGGACGCTGAAAGTATGTAGCAGCTGCCGGGAGAAGGCTTGATCTCGACAAGTTCGCCTACATCGCAGAACGAGGCTACCATGACCAATTTGTTCTGCATCTTCGCGATCTCCTTCGAATCGATGACTTCGCCGGCATTCATTATCTCCTTCTCCCATCGGCGGTAGTTCTTCTTTGGCTTCTGGAAGATCAGCAAGCTCCCGTCATCGATCCTAGGGATGCATAGATGCGGGTCTCCGCAGAGCCGGTGAAGCAGATAAGCCTGCCTCAAAGTGACCACGAGCCGCCTGCCGTTTTTCGAGGCAGCCTCGTAGAAGGACCTTAGCCTGTCGACATCGGCGCATCCGAAATCTGCCAGAACAAGACCTGGTGTGTGCGCAATTATTTTGTCCAGTTTCGCCATCACTTCATGCTCAGAGGAGACTTCCACGCCGGTTATATTCGTGTTCTCCGAGATCACAACCTCCGGCGCCTCGCTGGCGGATTTTTCCAAGAAGTCCTCGGTTAAATCCGGCTTGGACCCGTGACGTCTGAAGTCGCCGGTGTAGGCTAATGTGCCAGAGGACGTGTGCGCGATGAAGCCGTAGGAACCCGGCACCGAATGGTCAACATGGACCGGCTCGATCTCCAGAGAGCCCAGCCGGAGTTTGTCGCCTGTGCGGAAAGTCTTGAATTTGACGTCTTTGAGGTTGAATTCGAGGCTTGTCAACCTTGCTTCGCTCATGGCGTCGAGAATGGTTGCCGTGGTCTCGCCGCAGTAGACGGGTATCTCCTTCTTGAGGAAAGATATGTAAGCTGCGTGATCCATATGCGCGTGAGAGAGGAAGACGGCGTCGAACTGCGGCTCTGTGGAGTCAAATTTGTAGATTCCTTCGAGGTCGGGCAGGATGCCGAATTCCAGAAGCCCTTTTTCATCTCTTGGCGCCAAGAACGGGACTGAGTAGTACTGGTTCCTCAGCGCGAAGGACATGCCGAAGTCGAAGAATACCTTCGTGTCGCCGTCTTGTATGAGGATCTTGTTTCCGCCTATCTCGTTTACGCCGCCGTGGAACGTGACAGTTGCAGGCTTCATCCGTTCTTCTCCGCAAAACATCTTAACACTCTAATATCTTTCGGTTAATACCCATTTATCTATTTCTCAATGTCTTTTCCTTTCCGCGCCTCAGCGCAGGCAGCCGATATGGCTAAAATGTGTTGCGGGGGCGTGAACAGCCCGAAGACCTTCAGGTAACGAGGAGACCTTGCCTTCTCGATATTCCTGATGTCTCCGCCGGCTTCCAAATAGCCCTTGATGAATCCTTCTGCAAGCGTCCGGGCAACCTCGGCAGAAGACAACAGAATGTGATGACCCAAGTAGTATAGGAACTCAGCTACGTCCCATGCTTGATCTCCACCCCGTTCCGCCTGCTCAAGATCCAAGAAGCACACTTCCCCGTCAGGCGTGAAGATTATGTTTTCGGGCTTGCAGTCTCCAAGAGCCACATCCAAACAGTGGACCTTCGCAACTTCATTTCCAACCTGCCTCATTATCTCGTCGAGTGCAGCCGTTTTATGCGAAGTTGTCTGTTTGATAATCTCCGTCAAATTGGTGCCATATACGAATTCCTCGAAGATTAGGCGTTCCTTGGGGCTCACGTACATGATTTCTGGGACACGGATACCTTGGCTCGATAAGAACTTGTTTATGGCATATTCCTTCTCCAGCCTTGACTTACCTAGAACGGTGAAACTGCGGGTGCCGAGAGCCCAAAGAGCGAGCGGGAACCATTTTAGACCGAACCAATCTTTGAAGACCTTCACAACGATCTCTCGTGTTTCCTTTCCCCTCCCGAACTCCAAAACGTAAACCGTGTTCAGCACACCGCCTAGCTTCCTGAAGTCTATGCGCAAAGTGTGCGCGTTTGGAACATTTTTTCTCACGAAGTCCTCAATCGTGGCCTTCTCAGAAAGAGACACAAGCCCCAAAGGAGTAGGTATGAAAAGATATTTCTCCGGGTCCTCCAGCTGGAACAGCAGAGTCTCTGGGAAATTTACATTTCCTAGATGACTCGAGTCAAGTCGGTAGTTCTCTGCAAAAGAGAGCATGATCTTGGGCAAGACCTTCTGGGCGTTTCGGATAATGCCGCTCTGCGCAGCCTTAAATACATCTACTATAGTAGGCTTTTTCTTCTGAAATGTGCGGATGCAGTCTTCTGTGAGCACGATTTGCTCCGCTGAGCGGGTTATGCATCCTTCATTTGCCACGGTTTCTAGAGCCGTCTTGAACCCTTTCATCATTCGTTCCAGATTTCTTTCTTTCGAGTTGCCACTCAAAATGTTCAGGAAAAGATAGGCTATAGGGGGGAAGAGAGAAGCCTTCCGCATCATGCTTTCGAACATGAAGTATTCCGGCTTGATCAGAATCTCATGTGACATCTCGGGATGTTCTGAAACAAGGTTTTCTAGGAGCTCCAGCACTATTCTTTTTTTGGCTTTCACCTCTTGAGTCCACAGGTATTCAGAGTTGGCGAGGGGGTCGTAGGGAGTGAATATGCTCTCTGCGATGATGCCGCCTAACCAGTCTTCTTCGATGTCTTTTTCGAAGGTCTTTCGGTCAACTGTAAGAATAGAGGCATACACGCCGTTGATGGGCTTACGTTGGATTCTCAGTCTGAATTTAGGCGATTCCACAACCGAAAGGGCATCGACATCGCTCTTATCATCAACGTATCCGCATACATGCGAGCCGTAGAACGCACACGCGATTATGGCGTGTGGACGGGCTATGTTAACGCAGATGTTTAGGATTTTGGCTCTCGTCTTCTGGTTTTGAATGTGATTACTCATGGTCGTAGATGAGAAGACTTTCGGCGGAATCTAAACGTTTCCTTAGATTTCTCGTTCCACCGTTTTTTGGTTGCCTGAAAGGAAGACGTTCACATTCTGCTTTATAACTGCCTAGAATACAGGGTTGAAACCTCTTCGGTCTGATTTATTCGTCTACTCCGTTTGGGTGTACTCTTGGGCAGCTTTAGGTTCAAGTCTTTTTGGTCTTCTTCCGGAGGCTACGAGCGTTTTCAACTATGCGGGAGGCTGCCTCTTCCGAGATTCCGAGGGCATCAGCTACCTTTTCGGGCTTGGATGCCGCCAGCTTCTTAATAGTGCTAATGTCATATCTCTGAAGCCTCCTTGCGGACTTTGGACCTACGCCTTTCACTTGGGTAAGTTCGTTTGCTATTCTCTGGGGTAGGATCTCGAAATTTGCTACTTCCTCTGCTGCTACGTCGTTCATCATCTTCCTTATGAGCCCTGATTTATGCATCTTCGTGACGGTTCTAAAAAAGTACAGCATAAACGCTAGGACAACGGCGGCAAAGATGCCCACTATGATTTCAACGTTGGACACAGACATGTCACCTACAGGATCAGTATGGTATCTATAGACATGCATCCTGCAATAAAAAGCTAATTCCTTGCCACCCCAAAAAATAACGCTCTTTCTACGATCCTTAAGACCCCAGATCAGATTCAAGATTCATGGCGGAACGTGCAAGCGATTTCGCATCTCCACAGTCCGTGTATTCCAAGTTTGTAGATGTTTTCTCTTAGGCTTGCTTGCGCACCACAATGATTAAATTTTGATTACTTCAAAAGATAGACAAAATAGCGAAGATGGTGACTATGCCGTGAAGACTGAGACTGGAAATATGTGTGTTATCCTCACCGAGAGGCTGAAGGAGAAGTATGATGAGCTGACGAAGTACCGGACTGTCTCTGGAAAGTTCTTTCAAGGAGAAGCCTCTGAAGCCTACAAGGCGGATTTTGATGACTCTTGCTGGGAAGCTGTGACGTTGCCACGGAAGGTTGACGCTCGGAAGGGCGAGGCGTGGTTCAGGTTCAGCGTCGTAGTTCCCGAAGAGATCGGCGGCATAGCGGTTTCAGGCTCGACTATGAAAATATCTTCTGGTATTGTGTTTGACAAGATGGAGATCTTTGTGAACGGTAAGCAGGCTTTCAGCGCTGATTACTGGGCTGAATTGAGGGCTCCAAAGATCGTGGTGGCGAATGGCATCAAACCCCAAACGAAGTATGTGATTGTCTTCCACACCTATCCGAAGATCGAGCCAATCGGCGTGCCCGAGATCAGAATCCTTTATAGCAATGTCGAGAAGGTTGCTTTCGAGATAGACTCGTTTATCCAAGAGCTCAGGTTCGCCAGACTTTTAGACAAAAAGACGGCAGAACGGGTAGCTGAAGAATTTGATCAGGAAGTTTTCGAGAAGAAACCCGATGTTGTCGTAGGCGAGATAGAAGAAGCCCGCAGTAAGTTGTCTAGTTTGTCCAGCAAGTCCAAGGAGTTCAAGGTCCACCTTGTTGCTCACGCACACATTGACATGAACTGGCTTTGGCCTTGGGAAGACACCGTTGACACGATCAAGAACACCTTCACCACGATGGTCAGCTTGCTTGGAAAGTACCCTGATTTCCATTTTTCTCAGAGCCAAGCCGTGACCTATGAAGTGGCTGAGAAAAAGTTTCCCGAACTCTTCAAGGCAATAAGCAAGCATGTGAAGGGGGGCAACTGGGATCCGACGGCTTCGATGTGGGTTGAGCCTGACTTGAACATGGTGGGCACCGAAGCGCTGGTTAGGCAGTTTCTGCAGGGTAAGGGTTATCTTAGGGAGAAGTTTGGTTTCGAGCCTAAGGTTTGCTGGGAGCCCGATACTTTTGGTCACATCTGGACGCTTCCGCAGGTCGTGAGGAAAGCCGGTCTCAGGTACTACTATTTCATGAGGTGCCGCAGAAAGCCCCGCATATTCTGGTGGGAGGGGCTTGACGGTTCGAGGGTTTTAGCCTTCACCAGCATATACAATAATGTTGTTCTTCCGAAGAATGTTGTCGACATTGCTGTGGAGCTCTATGAAAACCATGGTTTAAAGACAAGCATGTTCGTTTACGGAGCTGGGGACCACGGCGGAGGCGCAGCGATCGAGGATATCGAAGCCGCGCATATGATGCAGAAGAAGCCGACTTTGCCAGATGTCCTATTCAGTTCAACCCATCGTTTCTATGAGGAAGCTGAGAAAATGGCAGGCGAAAAGGTCCCGGTTATAAGTGGTGAGCTGCAGTTCATCTTCGACGGCTGCTACACGACCCATGCCGACATAAAGCGCTACAACAGGCTCTGCGAAAGGCTGCTTATTGATGCCGAGAAGTTCAGTGTCTTCTCCGGCATGTACCCGAGGGATGCCCTGAGAAAGGCTTGGCGGAACATGCTTTTCAACCAGTTCCACGACATACTGGACGGAAGCGGAACCCACGAAGGCTACATATACCCCAAAGAACTGGCTGAGGAGACAATAAAGATTGCCGACGGCGCGCTGAAGGCTTCGCTTGAAAACTTGGCGCAAAACGTGAAGTTTTCAGAGAAGGGCATCCCAATCGTCGTGTTCAACCCGCTGTCCTGGGACCGCGTTGACCTAGCCAAGGCTAAGGTTCCCAAACGTTTGATGCCTAAGAACCCCTCTGTTGTCTCATCTGACGGCGTCAAGGCTCCAGCCCAACTAAGCGGCGACGAGGTTCTCTTCTTGGCCAAGGTGCCGTCCATGGGCTACAAGACTTACTATCTTGTCGAGGGCGCGGACATCGAGAGCGAACCGCAGGGACTCGTGACCGGCGAAAGCATGTTGGAGAACGAGTACTTCAAGCTTGAAATGGACAAGAGTTTTGGCACCATAAAGAGCCTTTATGACAAGAAGGCGGATCGCTTCGTCTTCAAGGCGGACAGATACGACCATTCGCGCCCCGTGCTCAACAATCTTCTACAGGTGCTTCAAGAGGCTCCGCACGACATGTCTGCATGGGTCATAGGCCCCGTAACCCGCACAGAGAACCTCATAAAGGACGCGAAGAACGAGCTCGTGGAAACGGGACCCGTAAGAGCCATCTTAAAGGTTTCGCACCGTTATGGCAGATCCAAGATTGTGCAGAACATAGCCATGTACAACGGCATGCCCCGCGTGGACTTCGAGACGCTGATAGATTGGAGGGAAGTCTCAGACGACAAGGCTGACGCACCCATGTTGAAAGTGTCCTTCACGCCCATACTTGGCAGGTCCAAGGCTACTCGCGAGGTACCCTTCGGCGCCATCGAACGTGTTGCTGATGGAACGGAGATACCTGCCCACAGATGGGTTGACCTTTCAGACGGCGAATACGGCTTAAGCCTCTTGAACAACTGCAAATACGGCTTCGACATCAAGGGCAACACGGTCAGGATGACGCTTGTCAGAACCAGCTACAGCCCAGACCCGCGGCCAGACCAAGGCATTCATGAGCTGCTTTACTCGCTTTACCCGCATAGTGGAGACTGGAAAGAAGCACAAACCTACCGCAGAGGCGCCGAAATAAATCATCCGCTTGAAGCCGTCGCGGTGACAGCCAAGAAAGCCATCAAAGCCGCTGAGCCTGAAGAGAAGAGCTTCCTTGCAATAAAACCAGAGAACATAGTCCTGTCAGGTCTTAAGCTTGCCGAAGACTCGGACGACTGCATAATCAGAATCTACGATGCCACGGGCGCCGGAGCCGAAGCAGAGCTAACACTCGGCTTTGCCGCCAAAGAAGCCTCAGAAACAGACCTGCTGGAAAGAAAGATAAGCGTTCTCAAGCCTAAAGGAAACAAGATTTCGATGGCACTTCGCCCGTTCGAGATAAAAACCCTGTGCATTAAACGTGGATAGCGCCCTTTGGTCGCCCCTCTTTTTCGGCTTCGTGCTGTTTAGGCGTTATCTCCGCATGCTTCTTGTGCCATTTCTCGTGTTCCTCTTCTGTCACTTCCATGTCCATATGCCTAGTTCTCTCTAAATTTGCAGTGCTTCCGTCTCATCTTGCTTCCATGATTGCAGGAAAAAGTTGCTATTGTATTGCCTTCGCGATCTCGGCTCCTATCTGCCTGAACGTGTCTTCCATGCCGTTCTCAAGTGGTCCTTCAGATCCTTTGACGATGGCTGAGGCATGGGATCTGACAACATCCATTCGAAGATGCTTCAAGGCTTTTTCGATCCGCTTCGCAGCGCTTCCCGCAAACCGAGACTTCATTTTGGTGTCGAACGCGAAAGCTTTCTTACCGCCAAGGTCCACGCCTTCAAGTCTTTTAAGGAACGCCTTCATGGGCTGGGACGTGCCGAATGCGTGGGTTGGTCCGCCGACCGCCAGCAGATCGTATTCATCTAGCCTGTTGATGTCGGCTTCATCGGTTTTGAGGCAGTTTGCGCTGATGCCTTGTTCTTCCATTCCTGAGGCTAATGCTTTCGCTATTCTTTCGGTGTTGCCGAATTTCGTGTCATAAACGATTATTGCCTTCTTCATTTTCTCAAATCATCTAGTCTAATTGAAAGAGATGGTCGAGTTGCCTTGCGCCGGCAGCCTGATGGAGCCCTCAGTTGTTAGGTTTCTCTTCTTTCAACCACTATCTTGCAGTTGGTCACTAAGGCGGCTATCACGCCTAGCGCCGCTAGAGGTATGGCTAGCAATCCTCCTAGGATGGCGGCGGTTATCGGTATGTCGAGCAGTGTTTCTCCTTTTTCGTTCTTGACTATGAGCCGCGTTACGTTGCCCTCGTGGATCAGTTCCTTCACTTTTCCGACGAGATCGTTGCCTGAAACCGTGTACTCTTCCCTGACAACCTTTTTCATGGAGGCACCGCATGAGGGACAATAGTTCATGCCCTCTTTCACTTCTTTGCCGCAGCTCTCACAATATGGCATCACACAAATCTCCAAACTATATGCTGAGATCACTATGCTGTTTTAAAGTTATAAGGCTATTCTTGCGCAGAAGACCGCTGGGGCTTGAGTTCCTTCCCAAGCCTGAGACCGTCAACCCCCAAGCCGTAATAGCCTCTAACGGTCTCAAACGGCATGTAGCCATGCTTCGCATAGAGTCTTTCAGCCGCGACGTTGCCGACGCGGACCATGAGGAAGCAGACTTTGACGCCTTTCTCGGCGAAGGCTCGCTCCAAAGCGTCGAGAAGGCTGGAGCCTATGCCCCTGCGCCTATACTCAGGTCTGACGCCTAACGAGTATATGTGGCAGGCAGTCTGTCCCCTGAGATTTTCTGCCGTGCCTATGATGAAGCCCGCTGGTTTTCCGTTAAGTGTAGCGATGAAGTTCACGAAGTTTGGCGCCTTGAGAAAGGCTATGAATTGCTGCTTCGAGAAGGCATCGGCAGTGAAGCATTCAAGCTCAATCTGGTATATGGCTTCCAGGTCAGCCAACGTCGCGTTTCTCACAGCGAGCTGCAAGTCATGTCACCCATCAACAAAGATTGAATACGCATATCCCCGAATTGATCTTCTCCGAATACAACGTAGCGATTTTACGAGCGACGCCTGTTTCTATGCCCAGGTATAGCAGGTGGCTTCCGCATCGACGGCTACAGTCTGAGGAGCCGAAGCCAGCGACGACAATTTTAGCTTGCAGCCTGTCTCGCAGATGGCGGTTGATGGGGCACTCCATTTTGTCGTTGGTTTGCGCTGAGACCGCGGCGACCACTGCAACATCGCCGGCAGACAGCAGGTAGTCGATGTGCCAATGCTTCTTCTTGTCCCTTCTCAGATGTCTCAGAACACGCCCACCTAAACTTAGGGCGCCCTTGCCGCGTGCTGAACCCGTGTAGGCATAGTAGCCTCGTGGGAAGCGGCAGCTTCCCTTTTGCCCGACATCTATTCGGGTCTCAGATGGCACCCATATGATGAGGGTGTAGACTCCCTTCGCCGTTAGGAGATCAGAAATCTCTCCTGTCTCTGGCATCGCCGCATTGGATTTCGCCGTGTCTTCTTCTGCCAAGTGTCTTCTCGCCCGTCGCCTCTGAATTGAAGTGTGTCTTCATGCTTATCTCGGTTCGCTTTAGGCGCGGTCAGCGGGCACATCGGATGAAGCCTTTTAAGGTTGAATTGAAAGTTATCGGGATGGGCACACTTGATGGCTCCGTGATTAAAGAGATGGTTTGCTTTGAGCGTCAGCGTTAGGATAAGGCTCATGGGGATCTTCAAGAAGGCGTATGGAGACAGCGAAGCCAACCTTAGGGTGGAAGAGCCGTTGAAGCTCAAAGAAGTCATAGCGCGGCTGACCGAGCCTTCACCTGAACTCCGCCGCATTTTGGTTGACGCAGAGCTAAGAGACCCCCGCCCAAACGCTGCCATCTTGGTTAACGGCAAAGAAATAAGCGCTTTGAACGGTTTGGATACCGAGGTCAATGCGGGCGACGAGGTTGTCCTTGTGCCCGTTGTGCACGGCGGCTAGTCTGCTACGTCGCTGAATGTCAGCAGATGCATGTTCAGTGGCTGTTTGACAACGTCTGATACTCTGGCGGAGACTAGGTACTTGATTGATTTTTCGCTGGCTGTGTCTACGAGCCTCTGGGTTGTTATGCCGTCGAAGACTACGGTGTTCACGCCTTCGTAGTCGCGCAGTTTGTCTGCGAGTTCGCTGACTGGCAGGCGTCCTGTCTGTTCCATCTTGTCGTTTAGGAGAATGGCTTCCAAGGTTCCCTTTAGGCTTTCTGCTGCTTCTGTGATCTCTTTTGGCACGAGTATCTTCTTCCGTTTCTTCTTTTCAGCGACTCCTCCTCCGACCAGGACCTTCTTCTTAAGGGCAAACTCTATCTCTTTGGCGCTTGAGTCCTCGACTTCCTTGCCTCTTGGCGCCCTTGCAACATACTTTACTCTGGCTACTTGTAGAAGTTCCTTCAGTATGAGGTCGCCGCCTCGGTCTCCGTCCAGCAGCGCGGTGACTTCCTTTTCTTTTGAGAGGTTTATTATTGTCTCTGGGATCTTTACGCCTTCAAGCGCGATTGTGTTCTTGATTCCGTGTTTCATCAGTTTTATGATGTCGGCTCTGCCCTCGACCAGTATGATCTCTTTCGATGATGCGACGTCTGGTCCTGCGGGAAGTTTTTCGGGTCCGTACTCTTCGACTTTTTGGGACCTTAGAATCTCTGAAACCTCTTTGTACATGTCTTCTGTTTCTGGCTGTGTTTGTTGGTTCCACTTGTGCAGAATTTCTTTGGCTCTCTCGATTATGGCTTTGCGTTTGACTTCGCGTACGTCTTCGATCTTTTCTACGTTGACTCTGGCTAGGCAGGGGCCGATGCGTTCTATGCTTTCCATGCTTGCGGCGATTATGGCTGTTGAGACTCTGTCTAGGCTTGTGGGGATGATGATGGCGCCTGTTGTTTTGTCCTTCTTCGAGGCTAGTTCAATCTCTATTCTTGCGATTCTGCCCGACTTTTGCAGTTCTCTCAGGTCAAGTTCTGTGCCGAAGAGTCCTTCTGTCTGTCCGAAGACTGCACCTATCACGTCGGGTTTTTCGACAACTCCTTCCACTTCGAATTTGACTCGAACAACGTATTTAACTGTGAAAGTTTGAGATGACATATTCTTTCACCTATCAAATCCAACTCTTTGAAGATTATTTCGCTATGATCCTCTATTTTCATATGTCATACACTATTCTTCATCGCCCAATATATTCTTACCTAATTTCTGCTGCAAAGTCTCAACGTAAGAAGATAGCCCCTCAATGTCTTTGAGGTCCCTGCCTACAAGCCCGATCAGCTCCTTCCAAAAACCCAAGTTAGGCTTGACTGCGGTTCGTTCAAGGTTCCGCGCTAAACGGGCGGTCCATTCTCTGCCGCGTCTGTCAAAATCCAGCAGCAGAATGACTTCGGCTGAGCCTCTTTTTTCGATTTCGTCCAAGGCTCCTTGAAATGTTTTTCCCGTGTCCTTTGCAAGGATAATTGTGCCGTCGATGCCCAGTCTTCTCAATGTCTTGGCGTCTTTTTCGCCTTCCACGACGACTGGGGTTCCCCTAGAAATCTCGTCTGCCACCTTATCCAAGAGTTCGCATATTCTTTCCAGTTTTCTTTCGAGTCCCGTCGGCATTAGCATCCCAATGATTTAAGCACGAAGTTATAGTTAAACCGTAATATTTGTTGAATCTAGCGCTAGCTGAGAAGGTCTCGATGATGCACGGTCCTATAAAGGTCTTCAAGTGGAGGCTGACCCAGAGTCTGCGGTTTTGTTGCAGGGTTCTTGGCGTAGATGACGTATCTCGGGAACTCCCGCATCCCGTACTTTAGGCCTTCTTCCTCGATGTCTTTCATTTCTCTAAGAAGCCTATCTCGGTGTTTCTTTTCAGAAATCTTCTCTACTTTCTCTATCATTTTGCTTCTGAATGTCATACCTAGACCTGCTTCCCCGCGTTCTGTTTCTCTCCAGTGATCAACGATGAATCCTGCCTTTTCTAGGGTTTTTATTAGGTCTTGTGGGGCATACTCCACACCAACTGTTTCTCCTAGAGCTTTTTGGATGTCAATGTGGGTTTTCCACCAACGAACTTCCACTTCTTCTGCCTTGTCGAGGGGCACTATGGATTCTATAGGTTTGTGTTCAACGGCAAGAAACCATCCTCCCGGTTTCAATATCCTTCTGGATTCGTTGAGAACGTATGGTGTTCCACCAGGTGTATACTGCTCAACAACAGATAATGTATCATAGGCTGTTATGAGGTCCACGAAGCTATCTTTTAGGAAGTCGAGCCTCCTCAGATCTGCCTTGATAACGTTGGTCCTCAAAAGTAGGTCCCATGTCAAAGCCTTTCTAAGTCTATTCACAACACCAGCATAGAGGTCAACTGCAAAGACCCTTCCGTCCCCAATTCTCTTAGCCAGACAAACCGCCATAGAACAAGGTCCACTCCCAATATCTAGCGCAGTCCACCCGGAGATGTCGCCTAGTTCCGCGAGCACATCGCCCAGAATATCTTCTTCTCTCAATTCTTACTTCCCTCTGTCCAATTCAATGATATCTTTCTGAAAATACACCGTTTTATCGGTTTAGGTTCAATGTTCTTACGGCAGCTCTTGCCAACAGCCGAGCGACTCTCAGCGGCTCTGGGACAGCTCCGTGCAGCGTGTATTTGTCCAGTGTCTGTTTGGTTTCTTCTAGGCTCATGCTGATGAATCTGGCGTAGACCGTCTTGCCCGTGTGCAGCGTGATCGGTGTCCTAGCCTTGTTCTTGCGGTAGACTTCGATTCTGTGTTCGCAGTCGTCTGGGAAGAGTTCTGTGAAGTATTTTTCGAGCCCCTCTGACTCCTCGTAAGTCACGCAGATTAGCGGCAACGCCGTTTCTTGGGCTACTCGGTTCAGGTCAACAACGTTGTACCAGCTTATGACGCAGCCATTCAGCATCAACAGGTTTATGTCCTCTCTGCCCAGCGCCCTGTGCATGTCTATCACTTTTTCTGTGGCGTCCATGCCGCCTACAATTGCCTCAGCGAATCCGAATCCGTCTATGGTCATGTCTGCTCTCATGACGACGCCGGCTAAGACCGATCTTTTGCTTTTGCCTTTGAAGAAACTCTCTGATATCCCGAGTGTTCTGAAGGCTTTCTTGTGGACATGCAGCCGCACGTTTCTTCACCTTTTCTCGATGCTTCGGCTGTTGCTGATCTACTTCTAGCGCAAGAACTCGTTCGACTTCCAGAATCAGTGTAACATACGGTCTCCTAAAAACCATTCGCGTCCGCCTCTCCGAAAGCTTTTATACCGGATGGGCTTAAGAGACCTAAACCTAAGCGGAATCTGGCAGTTGCGCTGTTTGCTGTCAAAGGCTTGTCTGGTGGCTACGTCTTGGTTGAGCCTACTGCGGTTATGTGGCTGGTTGCCGCTGTCTGCGCCCTCTTCGTCGGGATGAACAAAACGGGCGTGCCTGGCATAGGCATCTTAGTAGTGCCTTTGATGGCGGAGTATTTCGGTGCCAGGGCTTCGACGGGCTTGGTCCTGCCTATGCTGATGGTTGCCGATGTCTTCGCCGTGGCTTATTACAGGCGGCATGCCGTGTGGTCGCATCTCCTTCGCATCATGCCTTGGACCGCATTAGGCGTGGTCTTGGGCTACTTTGCACTGGAAAGGATTAATGATGAGCAGTTGAAGCCCATAATCGGCGTCATTGTTTTAGCCATGCTTGCGGCGAATTTTTGGCGGAACAGCAGGCTGAAGGACGATGCGTCTGTGCCTAAGAGCCCATTGTTTGCTGCTGGGCTGGGACTAGCGGCAGGCGTGACGACTATGATGGCTAATGTGGCCGGTCCGATTATGGCGGTCTATCTGCTGGCTATGCGTCTGCCCAAGTCAGAGTTCATCGGCACCGGCGCATGGTACTACCTCATCCTGAACTGGTTCAAAGTTCCCTTCAGCGCCAGCATAGGTCTCATAACGCTTGACTCGCTTCAGCTGGATTTGATGCTTTTTCCAGTGGTCGCAGCAGGTGCCCTAGGCGGCATACTACTCTTCAAGCGCATACCAGAAAGGGAGTTCGCAATAATCGTGCAGGTGCTCGCAGCGATAGCGTCAATAACATTGTTGTTCTAAGCATGCGTTAGGAAGAGCAACTTATCGAGCAACGCGGAAACAGCATCGTCAAACTAATCCACAGCCCCCTCTACTGTGCCGCAAATCAGATTTCACCCAGCCAAAGCCACAATTGTCAGTCACTGACAAAACAGAAAAAAACTTGTCAGACAAATCTACCAAGTCTTCTGAGATAGGCTGCTCATTTAACAGTCACTGTCAAAACACACGAAATTTTGACTGTCAAATGAGGAGCCCTTGCAGGAATATCTAATGCTATCACGATGCAGCTCAATCGCCTTGACGTTTCAAAGGTTCCGACACGTTCCAAGCTAAGAACAACCACAGGTCTAGCCCGAAGCCTTAACGCCGCGTCTGTTTCTGAGGCTGCCAGATAAAGACAGATGCGCACAGAATATTGCCAAGCTCAATATGAGGCTGAAGGTGTAGGGCGCATTTGCAGCGTACTGCGAGACTATGCCCCCGATCAGAGGACCTATGAAATAGCCGAACCCGATGAGACTCTCGAAGGCTCCAGCAACAGTGCCCCTTGAACGGCTACGCCTTCCAAGAATCGAATATATCGAAGTAGCGTAGATTATGCCTGAACCAAAGCCGAAGACTAGAAAGCACAACATAAACATAAGAGTGACGTTGCTGTTGAGCATCATAAGCGAAGCCGCGATGAACGTTAAGGCGCCCAGCAGAAACATGCGGGACCTACCGATTTTAGACTCAACGCGGCTGGCATAGTAAAACGTGATGGTCTGAGCGAGGCTTCCAACAAATATTATCAAGCCCACCTCATAGGGCGGAATGCCCAAATTGACGGCATAAGAAGGAAACAACGAATAATTCACACCGCCAACCGCGGAGAAGAGAAAAACCGACAAGACGACAGCCAATATAGGCCAATGCCTGCCCCCATCATCAGGCACAGCGGAAGGCTCAGAACCATGAGCCGAAGGCTGCCGAGGCGGCTCGCTAACAGCTATCAAAATAATTAAACCGAAGGAGAAGGCTACAAATGAAGTAAGCAGGAATGGAGCCCTTGCAGAGAAAGCACTGATCAAGCAGCCGCCCAGAATAGGACCAACAATCGTTGCAAAACCCCAAGACAGGTTGAACATCTTCAGGGAATCTCCCAGCCTCTCCTTTGAAGAATCAGCAATCAACGCTTCCATAGGCGGCCAGAAAGATGCAACAGCCACCCATTCTAACACCTTGATAAACACGAAAAGATCAGGCTTCTCAACAAAGAAATAGAGAAGAGAAGAAGCCCCACAGAGAAAAAGTGCGCCAGACAGAAAGTGCCTTCTTGCCCTGTCGGAAAGCCGCCCAGAAATCAGAGGTATGAACGAATAGATCAGACCGCCAGCTGAACCTATAAGCCCAATAAGAAGCAACGAAGCACCCAAACGATCCGCATAGATGGGGACTGCGAGACCATTTACGCTGGCGATGAGCTGACTTACAAAGCTGCTGAGGAAAAGAAACCGCAATAATGTTGCCGTGTCTTTGCGTTTATCCACATTCCTCACTTAGCCCTGTCAAAGTTCTTGAATCCACATATCTCCCGCAATGAAACATAAAAAACTTTTGAAGACGGCAAACACAAATCCCTAGCGACTCCCCTCAATATACACCATGTCTCAGGGCAGAACCGCTTGTAGTTCTCAAGGATTATGTGATCAGGAACCCACAGAGAATCAAATCCTAAACGATCAACCAAAGCCGCTCGAAAAGCCATCCGCTCGTAGAAGTCAGCCTTGACCATCACGCCAAACTTTACCATGCATACGCCATCCTATGGGAGGCTTGCACAGAATATGTCGCATTCCTCGTATTTATGGCTGAGACGATCGCAGACCAACCGGCAACAATAAAGTGGACAGAATAAATGCCAACTTGCGCGAAGACGAAAGAACACATAAAGAAACAAAAAAGGATAGAGAGGGCTAAAGCCCTAATCGAAATCTCCGCCGCCCGGCATACCGCCTGGCATGCCGCCGTATCCTCCTGGACCGCCTGGAGGCATTGGAGGCGCCTTGGACTTTCCAGATGCGATTATGTCGTCGATCTTCAGTATCATGGTGGCCGCTTCGTTGGCCGATTTGATCGCCTGTTTCTTGACTACCAGCGGGTCGTAGACATCCAGCTTCTGCATGTCCACGATCTTTCCTGTCCAGACGTTGACGCCGGCCCACAATTCGCCTTTCTCGTGCCGAGCTCTGATATCAGAGATTATGTCGATGGGATCTAAGCCAGCATTCTCGCCAAGCGTTGTCGGCACAATCTCGATGGCTTCGGCGAAACCTTGAACAGCCAGCTGCTCCCTTCCCGGCAGAGACTCAGCGTACTCTCTGAGGGCCCGGGCTACCTCTTCCTCCGATGCGCCGCCTCCAGCCACGATCTTGGGCTCCTGCACCA
This sequence comes from uncultured Candidatus Bathyarchaeia archaeon, assembly GCA_964513245.1. Lineage (GTDB taxonomy): Archaea > Thermoproteota > Bathyarchaeia > Bathyarchaeales > DTEX01 > CAZELO01. Next base: position 22,538 of record CAZELO010000016.1, read on the forward strand.
CATCTCGGATGACGCACAGTGCGTCGTGGATGGATCTGTCCGCCTCGTCCACGATACGTTCTGTTCCGCCTCTGATCAGGATGGCAACGGAGTGCGGGTTCTTGCAGCCCTCGATGAAGGTCATTTTGTCGTCGCCGATCTTTCTTTCCTCAACAACCTCAGCATAGCCCATGTCCTTCTTAGTCATGTCGTCTAAGCTTGTTATCACCTTGCCGCCTGTCGCCTTAGCGAGCTTCTCCATGTCCGATTTCTTGGCCCGTCTGATTGCGGCTATTCCCTTCCGCGCAAGGAAGTGTTGAACCATGTCGTCTATGCCTTTTTGGCAGATAACTACGTTTGCTCCTGACGAGACGATCTTGTCAACCATGCCTCTCAGCATGTTCTCTTCCTCATGCAGGAAAGCTTCCATCTGCTCTGGGCTTTCGATGTTTATCTTAGCGTCGAACTCGGTCTTTTCAACCTCAAGCGCAGAGTCGAGCAACGCGATCTTGGCTTTCTCCACTCGTTTTGGCATGCCTGGATGCACAACTTCCTTGTCAAGCACAATGCCCTTGATCAGCTTCGTGTCCGTTATGGACTCGCCTGGCTTCTTCTCAACCATGATGTCGTCCAAGTCCACCCTGTAAGAGTCTCCCACCTTCTGGGCGACATGCAATATGGCATCAGCCGATATTCCAGACAAGTATTCGCTGTTGTCGTGGACAATCTTGCTTGCCATGGATGTTATGGCAACCTTCTTCAGAGATTCTTTGTTCAAAGGATCCACTGGGATGGCTATTTTTTCAAGGACTTCAAGGGCCTTCTCCGCGGCTTTTCTGTAACCGTCAATGATAACTGTTGGGTGCACGTTCTTGTTCAGGAGCTCTTCCGCTTTTGAAAGGAGCTCTCCAGCTACGACAACTGAGGTTGTTGTTCCATCGCCAACCTCGTTGTCCTGCGTCTTAGCAACCTCAACCATCATCTTGGCAGCTGGATGCTCAACGTCAATTTCGTCCAATATCGTCCGCCCATCGTTGGTTATTGTAACATCGCCTAGACTGTCAACGAGCATCTTGTCCATACCTTTTGGTCCAAGGCTGCTCCTGATGGCCTCTGCGATTATCTTGGCGGCCATGATGTTGTTGTGTTGGGCATCCTTTCCCCGCGACCGCGAGGACCCTTCCTTCAATATCAAAACAGGTATTCCAGCTTGTCCAGCCGCTGACATTCAACTTCCTCCATTCAACAATTTAATCTTTAACTGAATAGGATACGTTTATATACTTTTCGTCCACATCCGCTCTCACTAGGATCTTCATTTGTTCCTTTTTCGTCTGAGAATCAAGGTTCTGGATAGATCTAATTGTCGGTTTATTTTTGGAAAGCCACATATATGCAATATATGATAAACGTTGATGGGTACCGAGGGTTGTCAGATAGAATCTTAACTGAAAAAGCAAGAAAGGACTGGGAACGTTTAGCAGAAACTTACGAGGGCTTTCGAGAGGAGCCGGGAACTTACAATGAACTCGTCGAGATACCTGCAATGTTGAGTCTGATTGGAGATGCTAAAGGCAAGGCTGTACTTGATGCTGGATGCGGATGTGGGTACTATTCTATTCTTCTGGCTAAGAAAGGTGCGATTGTAACTGGTATCGACATATCTGAAAAAATGATAGAAATTGCCAAGAAGAAAGCTGCTGAGGCATCCGTTAGATGTCAGTTCCTTGTTTGTGACATGCAGGATTTGACCATGTTCAGTTCAGATACGTTTGACATCATCACTTCAAGCATTGTCGTTGGTTATCTAGATGACCTTAGAAAGGCTTTCTTGGAAGTTCACAGAGTGCTTATGCCAAAAGGCATCTTTACCTTCAGCGAGAACCACCCGATTTTGAGAGGATCATGGGAAAAGGACCAAGAAGGCAGAAGGCTTCATTGGAATTTAGACAACTATTTTCACCGTTCAATTGACACAGACAAATGGGGAACACAAAGTGGAAAGGTCATTGAAACTACTTCAAGACACAGAACCATACAAGACTATTTTGATGCACTGGTCTCAGCAGGGTTTGTGGTTGAAAGACTAGTTGAACCTGAGCCGATAGTAGAGGGAAAAACGCTTAATCAAGAAAGGTACGAAAGAGCAAAACGAATTCCTATCTTTATCCTGTTCAAAGCCAGAAAAATGACCTAAAATAAATCATGTGTCAAAACTAGAGACCTCGCTTAGTTCTCAAAAACATCAGCAATCATGAAAAGAGGAGGTTGCGAATCTGCTGAAAGGCTAATTCGCCGGGGATCCTATTTCGGATGGTATTACCCACTTTTCATCAACGTCCGCTGTTTAAGGGTTTCGCGAATGACTCTTTTTCTGCAAAAGAAGTAGCAATTGTCTATAATTATTCCCCGTTAACCTTTTATTTTGATAGTGGATAAGGTATTGTGGCGTATAAGCAGGTTCTTCAAAAGCGGGTTCTCGGATGATGTCTGGGGAAAACTCGGCGCTAAAGAAGAAAGTTGAACACGATGCTAGCGAAGAGAACGGAGCCGTTAAAGAGCTGGTCGGCACCCTCATAGAAAGTTTTCTGAAGTCAGACAGTAACTACGGTGCCATAACAGACCTCAACATAGACGTGAACCGCATCTACAAAATCGTGCGGGACTACATAACCAGCCAGAAGCTGGACGTCTATGCGCTGAAGATGGAGAACCGCATCCTGCTCTCAAGAACGAACATAGGCTTCGAGGAGCTCTGCGAAGTCATAAAGGAGAAGTCCCATCCCCAGATGAAACGCGACATAATCGAGGTCTGGAACGACGAAGAAAACAAGATACTCCACCTCATCATAGTCCCCTTCAGAAAACACTTCCCCCTAGAATACTCAGACGAGAAAGAAAAAGAAAAAATGATCGAAACCTTCTCAACCATGACCCTGTAGCCCCCTCCGAAAAAGCAGAGCAAACATTGAACAGGAACATAAAAATATTAATGCAGCAGAGCAGGATTTCAATATAGCGAGAGATGACGGGCTAAATGTATGACCTAATTATTCAGGATGGGAAAGTAGTCAACGGGACGGGGAACCCTTGGTTCAAAGCCGACGTAGCCATCTCGAATGGAAAGATAGCGAGGATAGGAAAACTTTCCGGCGTATCGGCTGATGAAAGCATAGATGCCGAGAATCTGATCGTTGCCCCAGGGTTCATAGACATTCACTCTCACGCAGATTTCACGCTTCTAGCAAACCCTAAAGCAGAAAGTCTAGTGCGGCAGGGCGTAACGTCGGTGGTAATCGGAAATTGTGGACACACCCCTTATCCAGTGAAAGAAGACAGGAAAGAGGATCTAAAACGGATCATTATAGGGTACCGACCAGAAGTGGAGATAGACTGGGTCTCTCTTGACGGATACCTTAGACGCTTAGAGAAGCAGGGAGTCGCGATAAACGTCGTTCCGCTTATAGGACATGGAGCTGTGAGGGTCGCCGTTATGGATTTCGATGCGCGGCTACCTATAGAAGATGAACTAAATGAAATGAAACGGTGGGTGAGACATGCTATGGACGAAGGCGCATTCGGCCTGTCCACGGGGCTCGAGTATCCCCCAGGCTTCCACTCAAACACAGAAGAGATCGTGGAACTCTGCAAAGTGGTAGCCGAGTACGGAAGGCTTTATGTGAGCCACATTAGGAATAGAGAGAAAGGAATGATCGCGGCAACAGAGGAAGCGATCAAGATTGGAGAATTAACGGGCATACCGGTTCAGATATCCCATCATATTCCAAGGTATCCGTTCGAGAATAAAGCCGATGAAGTCTTAGGGTTAATAGATAAGGCCAGAGCCAAAGGGCTGGATGTGTCATGCGATTCGCTGGTCCCATTCGTCCATGAAAACACATCCATAAAAGAATACATGGTTGCTCCAGGGTTTCTACCCGCCATTTTGCCCGACTGGGCATTTGAAGGCGGCATAGGGATGCTTCAAGAAAGACTGAGAGATAAAAAGACACGAGAAGAAATGAGGACGAGGAACACAAGCACTCAAGGAGGCTTAGCCCGTGATGGTCAGTGGCACCGAATATTTATCGAGTCCTGCACGAGCCACCCAGAATATGTGGGAAAGAGCATCAAGACCATATCTGAGGAGGAACACAAGGACCCCTGGGATGTCGTGTTCGATTTATTGTTGGATGAGGGGGAAAACTGTTACAACGTCCTCACAACAGGCGCGGGTTACAGTCTTGAAGATGGAATCAAGGTCCTCAAGCACCCAACATCCTCTCCAGGATCTGACGGCTTAGCCCTAGCACCGTACGGGCCACTGAGCAAGATCAGCATGGGGTTAGGAAGTTACGGCTTCATACCCTACTTCTTCGAAAAGTACGTGCGCGAAAGGAAAATCTTCAGCCTAGAGGAAGCTGTAGGCAGATGCACCTCGTTGCCGGCTCAAAGGTTCAATATTAAAGGTCGAGGGATATTGCAAGAGGGCATGTGGGCGGACATCGTCATATTTGATCTTGACCGAATTAAGTGCAAAGCAACCTTTGCTCAACCCAGTCAGTATCCCGAAGGGATCGAATACGTAATCGTCAACGGCAAAACGGTCATTGAGAAAGGCCATCATACTGGTGCTCTCCCAGGCGAACCCTTAAGAGCAAAATAAGCTATGAAGGCTAATCTTGGCGTAAACCATCAACAAACACAAAGTTTATTTTTTCATAAACATAATATTCTGAAACTAAAAACTTGTTCATGGGTTGGTCTGATATGGAGTTCTTGATGACTCCTGGTCCGTCGGAGATTCCTCTGAGGGTCTTGAGGGCGATGATGAAACCTGCCATTGGTCCGACAGATCCAGAATACGTTGAGGTCTGGGATGAGACTGAGGGGCTGCTCAAAAACATTATGGGCACTAAAAATTATGTTATTCACTTCCCCGGTTCTGGGAGGGTCTCAATCGAGGCTTCAATGTTAAGTGTCCTTGAGGCTGGAGATAAAATTCTGACCGTAAGCAACGGTGTTTTCGGAAAATGGCTCGAAATAATCGCAGAAAGAGTAGGCGGAAAAGTAATAGCATTGAATCTGGACTGGAGGCGGTCAGCCGATCCCCAGATCATAAACGAGAGGCTGGATAAAGAGGGCGATGTTAAGGTTGTTGCGGTCGTCCACAACGAGACCTCTACGGCAGTGAAGAACCCTCTAGATGAAATCGGGAAAATGGCGAAGGAACACGGAGCCCTCTTCTTGGCAGACACGGTCTCATCCACGGGAGGAGATCTGATCAAGACAGACGACTGGATGATAGATTTGAACTGCGCGTGTTCCTACAAATGTTTCGGAGCACCCGCGGGCCTCTCAATCGTCGCCGTAAGTGATGATGCATGGGAAAAGATGAAGAAGAGGAAGAAGAAAGCTGGAAGCTTCGCCTTTGATCTTTACAGATGGCTTGAGATGTGGATACCTCCTGAACGTGGAGGAAAACTCATCTATGGCTATCGCCGCCACCCAATAGAACCGTCGCCGCATATGACCTACGCTCTTAATGAAGCCTTGAAGGCAATCGTAGAAGAAGGATTCGAGAAGCGGGTACGAAGGAACACAATCGGAGGAGTTGCGCTGAGATCTGGGTTGAGAGCTATGGGACTGGAGATATGGCCCTTGAAGGAAGAGTACGCTTCAAACACCTTGACCGGCATAGTTACGCCAGATGGTTTAGAGGCAGATGACATAATCACGGTCATGAGGCGTAAACACGGAGTAATAATTGGCGGCGGACTTGAGGAGACGTTAGGCAAGGTCTTGAGAATAGCACATATGGGCATAACGTCGGACGAAATGTACATACTAAAGACGTTGTCAGCCCTAGAATTGACCCTGCATGAACTTGGATTCAAGGTGAAGAAAGGCGAAGGCGTAAGCACCGCCACGGAGGCCTTCAAAAGAGAAAAGATCTGAACATACTTGCCTGTTCATTTTTCTTTCGCCGTTACACGTTAATATGAAACCCTTCACTAATAGACATACAACGTAACTCGGCTATATACGAAAAACTAAGGTGGTAATTGCCAGTTGGCAACACATATTGTCGGAAGAGACGCACCAGGCTTTAGAGCTCTACTGATGGGAAATGAAGCGATAGCAAGGGGAGCCGTTGAAGCGGGAGTTCAGGTGGCAACATCCTATCCTGGAACGCCGGCTTCGGAGATAATGGAAACCTTAGCATCTGTGGCTAAGGAGCAAGGTTTCTACGCAGAGTGGTCTGTAAACGAGAAGGTTGCATTCGAAGTAGCAGGAGGCGCAGCACTAGTAGGTTGCAGAAGTTTCTGCAGCATGAAGAACGCGGGCCTTAACTGGTGTATGGACATGCTCTGCACCATAACTTATGGCGGTGTCCGAGGAGGATTTGTAATCGCTGTGGCAGACGACCCCAGTGCACGAACATCTTCTAATGAGCAGGACACACGTTTCGCAGCAATATCGGCGGAGATCCCGTGCCTAGAGCCTTCAGATCAGCAGGAGGCGAAGGATATGACCAAAAGGGCCTTTGACATATCCGAAGAACTTGAACTGCCCGTAATGGTTAGGTCAGTTGCCCGCATCAGTCATTCCTTGGGCGATGTAACCTTCGAGGAGAGAAAGAAGAATCTCCCAACCCCCTTCTTCGATAAGCACTGGAAGGTTCCCTTCAGATGGAACGTGTATGGCCCTCCAAGCACCCACTCTAAGCATGAATGGCTACGTTCCAGATGGCCGCTCGCCAAAAAGATCGCGGACAATCTGGAGTTCAACAAAGTCGAATGGGGCGAAGACAAAGAATACGGAGTAATAACCTCCGGCATAGCTTACGCATATGCTAAAGAGACCCTGAAAGCATTAGGCGTTAAAGACAAGGTCTCTCTGCTGAAGATTGGCACATCTTACCCCATACCCGAAGAAAGGACAAAAGAACTCCTGAAAGGAGTCAAGAAAGTCCTAATCTTGGAAGAGGGAGAACCCTTAGTGGAGACGCAGGTAAGAGCATTAGCTAAGGATGTAACGCCGGACGTAGAGATTTATGGCAAGACCAGAAAGGGTATGGTGCCTCCGCTTGGAGAGTTCACTCCTGACAAGGTTAAAGCCGTATTTACCCGATTTCTGGGCATTAAGCCCGAAGTAAAGGATCCTGAAAGGGCAAGGATAAAGGAAGAAGCATCAAGCATAGTTGCGCCTAGATCGAGCGCCTTCTGTGCAGGTTGCCCGCATATCGGAACTTGGTGGGCGATTAAGACGGCGCTTGCAAACCGAAAGATCGCTGGAGACATACCTATAATCAACGGGGATATCGGATGTTACGAATTGGCTGGATACGGTCTGTTCGCTAAGGACTTGAAACCCAGTTTCTCCACAAAGTCGGTGCGTTACAAGACAGACAACCCCTATGAGCTTATCGACACAAACTACATAATGGGCGGCGGAATAGGCCTCAGCCAAGGAATGTGGCACGCGGGTTACAAAGACGGCACCATAATTACCGTAGCAGGAGACTCAACCTTCTTCCACGCCTGCATTCCAGCGCTGATCAATGCAGTATGGAACAAGGCGCGAGTAGCGTTTGTCATCATGGACAACAGCTGGACTGCGATGACTGGTCACCAACCACACCCGGGAACAGGAGTGACAGCTACGGGCGAGCCTGCAAACTCTTTGAGGATAGCGGATATCTGCAAGGCTTGCGGGGTTGAGTATGTGAGGGTGGTTGATCCCTACAACATAAAGGAAACTATTGACGCCGTAAAGGAGGCGTTACAACAGCCGTCTGTCTCCGTTGTCGTGGCACGCCAACTCTGCGCTCAGCAATCGATACGCGGCATGAGGCGGAGGAAAATCCTGCCTGAACTTTATGCTGTGAACGCGGATAAATGCGTGGGATGCAAAATATGCGTGCAGATCGGATGCCCTGCGATAATCTTCAAAGAGGAGACAAGAAAAGCCGCCATAGACCCAATTCTATGCATGGGATGCGGAATGTGCCAACAAGTATGTAACGTAGGCGCAATAGCGAAAGCCAAGAGGTGAAATGCATGTCTGACCAAATTGAAGAGTTGAATCTAATCGTGGCGGGAGTGGGAGGCCAAGGAAGCGTGCTTCTAACACACATAATTGGAAACGCGGCCATAATGCAAGGCTTGAGGGTTAGGGCTGCTGAAACCTATGGCGCTGCAATGAGAGGTGGATCGGTTCACGGCCAGATCAGAATAGGCAAGAACGTTATAGGACCTCTTATACAAGAGGACAAGGCTCATGTTCTAGTGGCTCTAGAACCACTAGAGGGTTTGAGGGTAGGCGTGAAGTATCTTTCTCCTTCGGCTATTGCGCTTATGAACACGAGGCCACTTATGCCTATAGATGTTAATGTGGGCGTGGCAAAGTATCCGCCAGTAGAAGATATAGTGAAAGAAATGAAGAGATTAAGCGAGAAAGTTCATGCCTCGGACGCTACGAAACTGGCAGAAGAAGCTGGAAGCGTTAGAACCCTCAATGTTGTGATGCTTGGCGGCTTAGCGTCAACCCGCAGGCTTCCCATAACTGACGAAATCCTCAGAAGAACTATCGCTGAACATGTACCTAAAGGAACTGAGGAGGTAAACCTCAGAGCTTTCGAGATCGGAAAGAAAGCCTTTGGAGACTTGATAGGGCAGCCTAAGAAATGAAGGCGCGATAATTCGTCAAAAATTCCCTGTTCGTCTTCGGAACTCCGAGTATTTTACGAGGGCGCCATAAGCTGCAACAGCTCTTTCTGGTGACGGAAAGACGGGGATCGCCATCGAGTGCATCTTAGTCCTTTCGTTGTTCTCCACTTCACCGCCGCCAAGATAGGCTACCAGAATTGGTTTCTTCACGTGTTTAGAGGCTATTTTCATTTCCTCGGCGGCGTTTACTATGGGGTCTCCGAAGATGACGATGAAACCGTGAATCTCAGGACAATTGCTATTTTCCTCGATAACAAGTCTGAATTCCTCAGCGCTTGCCATTGTGAGATCAAAAGGATTACCGAAGGTGCAACGGCTAGGAAGTTTGGTTCGCAACCTTTCAATTGCCTTCTCTGCAGGCTGGCTGAGGGTCAATCCGAAGTCTTCGCAAGCGTCAGCCGCAAGTATGCCCGACCCTCCGCTTGATGTGATTATTAGAACTCCGTCTCCTTCTGGAAGGGGAAGCAGTGAAAGAGCCTTTGAGAAGTCGTAGAACTCCTCTAGATTCTTCGCTCTCAGCACGCCTGTCTGCTTGAAGGCGCCATCGAAGATTCTGTCGCTTCCAGCCAAGGATCCCGTGTGCGATGATACTGCCCTTGATCCAGCAGAGGTTCTTCCACCTTTCAATGCGACGATAGGTTTCTTCTTGGTAATCTCAGAAGCGATCTTGATGAATTCTCTCCCATCGGATACCCCCTCAATATACAAAGATATTACCTTAGTATCCTCGTCTTCGCCAAAATAACGGAGAAAATCTAACTCGTCTAGGTCAATCTTGTTCCCAAGATTCACGCATTTACTGATGCCGACTCCCTCCGTTTCAGCCCAGCATGAAAACGCTGCGCCTAGAGTTCCGCTCTGAGTGATGATGGACATGGAACCCCTGCATTTGGCAAGCGGCCATGTGGCGCATAGTCCCGTGTGCGTATTGTTTATGCCTTGACAATTCGGCCCAATAATTCTGATTCCCTCAGACTTGGCGACCTTACAGATCTCGTCCTCCAAAATTTTTCCTTCTTTGCCAATTTCTCTGAACCCGCCGGAGATTATGACAGCCGCCTTGATCCTTTTTTCATTGCATTCCTTTAACGCTTGACCGACTAAATGAGCTGGTATAGCGATGACGGCTAAGTCTATGGTTGAGGGGACCTTTGACAAAGAGGGATACGCCTTCAGTTTCAATATTTCCTCCGCTTTCGGGTTGATTGGCGCGATTCTACCTGTGTAACCGGCGTCAATCATGTTTTTCAGGATTATGTGTCCTATCTTCTCTGGGTCCCTAGATGCCCCAACGATGGCTACTGAGGATGGATAAAAAATTCTTTCTAGGATCATCTTCAAGTTACCAGTTTCTCCGTGCATCATCTTGAAATGCTGCCTCGGGTTAGTTTTTCTTATTGGATATCCGTATTTAAGTCTACACAAGATGAACCCAAAACACATATAGAATAAATAAATATTGTCTAACAGATCATTTAGGAGGATGAGAATGATCAACTCAAAAGAAGACTCAAATGCCTCGGTGGCTGAGAGCAAAGTCAAAAAAGCGCTCCTTGAACCCGCAGCAAAAGAGATGTGCGCCAGCTACGGAATTCCAGTCACCAAATTCAAGGTTGTCAAGACGCGGGCGGAAGCTCTGCTCGCTGCCGATGAGCTCGGTTTCCCGGTAGTGCTTAAGATAGTTTCGCCGGATATAATTCACAAGTCCGATGTTGGCGGTGTAATCCTGAACTTGAAGACTTCTCAAGAGATCAGTGACGCCTACGGTGACCTGTTGAAGAGGATAAAATGTCGTGTACCAAAAGCAACAATCACGGGAGTCTTGGTTGAGGAGATGGCGCTGTCTCCAGCTGTAGAGGTAATAGTTGGCGCCACAAAGGACCGCCACTTTGGTCCTACAATTATGTTCGGGCTTGGCGGAATATTTGTTGAAGCCCTTAAAGATGTCTCATTCAGAATCGCGCCCATAACTGAAATCGACGCGCTGGATATGATCAAAGAAGTGAAAGCTTACCCGCTTCTTAAAGGATACCGGAACACCCCTCCGTCAGACATAAACGCCATCAAGGACATCCTAATGCGAGTTTCCAAAATGGTTATTGAAAATCCAGAGATCAAAGAATTGGATCTGAACCCCATACTAGTTTATGAAAAAAGCGCTAAGGTGGTTGATGCAAGAATAATCCTCGAATAGCCGCCGTTGAAATAGAAAGGAAAATGACCTTTCAAGATACGGTGGAAAAATTTTTAAGACTACCCTATCAACAAGTAGAGTGGTGCGGGTTATGCAAAACGATATCAAGGCAATAAGATGCGGAAAATTGATAGATGGGTCGGGTAATCCACCGAAGACTGATCTCACAATTCTCGTAGAGGGCAACCTTATCAAGGCAGTTGGAGAGGAAGGAGAAGTCCGAATTCCGAAGGAAGCCGAGATAATCGATGCCTGCGATAAGACTGTCATGCCTGGGCTGATGGATGCCCACATGCACTTCTTTGGGATGAAGACCGACAAATTTATCGAGGAGCAGCTGGCTCAGACACCTCAGCTCGGCCTCATAAGATCTGTTTTTGATGCAAAGAGATTGCTGGAAGCGGGGTACACAACAGTAAAGGATTGTGGCAGTCCAAATGGAATCCCCTTAAGGAAGGCTATAGAGGAGGGCATAATCCAAGGTCCCCGTGTGCTGGCCGCTGGTTTCTTGATCACCCAAACATCCGGGCATGGAGACATCCATTATTTGCCTCTGGAATGGGTTGACTCAAGGACGACAAAGATGGGTTATAACCTGATATGCGATGGAGTCCCGGAATGCATCAAGGCGGCTCGTTACGCTCTAAGGCAAGGGGCTGATTTCCTCAAGATTTGTACTACCGGCGGCGTCTTATCCATGAGTGACAGACCTGAGTATGCACAGTTCACTCTGGATGAGATAAGAGCTATTGTGCAGGAAGCAGAACATGCTGGGAAATTGGTATCGTCGCACAGCGAAGGAACCGAGGGCATCAAAAATGCGATAAAAGGCGGCGTCAAAACGATCGAGCATGCATGGTATCCCGATGATGAGGCCATACGGCTTGCCAAAGAAAAAAGCGCCATCTTTGTGCCCACGTTATCCTACGATCTACAAATAATCAAGAAGGGAGAGGCAGTAGGATACCCATCATGGGCAGTCGAAAAGGTGAAGGAGTCATGGGAGCGAGTGATAAAGAACATCGTGAAAGCAAAAAAAGCGGGCGTGACAATGGCCTCCGGCACAGATTTCGTCGGCTCGCCTATCACGAGGATGGGTGGAAATGCCATGGAGCTGGAGCTTTTAGTGAAGCATTGTGGCTTCTCACCAATGGAGGCAATAGTCACGGCAACAGCAAATGGAGCTAAAGCTTGCGGGTTAGAGAAAAAGATAGGCACGATTGAGCCCGGCAAAATCGCTGACATCATCATAGTTGACGGGGACCCCTCAAGAGATATCTGCATCCTGCAAGATATGGACAAGATCAAGTTAGTAATCAAAGATGGAAAGGAACAAGTCAGGCGCCCTTGATTTTCTTTAGTTCAACATAGATGTTTCTTTGTCATCCCCTTTCTTTGAGGACTCAAGAGTCTAAGGGATTTGTCGTATCGATCCCTACGCATGACCTTCTCTCTAGCCGAGCCTAACAAGATTTCAGGCTCAGTCTATGTGTTCATTAACATGCTTTCGTACAGTTTTTAACGTCTGAAATGGCGGATCATCTCTTTATTGACAAGATTTGCCGGTGGTTGAGGCTTCTCGCCCTCAAGAACTCTGCAAATGTTTTCTGCAACCGTAATCCACATTTCTTGGAATACGTCTCTACAGTGAGCGGCAATGTGGGGTGTGGCGACAACTTGTTCCATCCTCAACAAAGGAGAACCCACCTCAGGCGGCTCTTTTTCAAAAACATCTGTGCCGTAACCCGAGATTTTCCCGGAAAGCAACGCTTCGATCAAGGCATTTTCGTCCACGAGTGCTCCTCTTCCAGTGTTTATGAGAAACGATTCTCTCTTCATCAGACTGAGCTCATGTTTTCCTATTAGATGATGTGTTGCATCTGTCAAAGGGCAATGAAGCGAAACAATATCAGATTTCTTAAGCAAAGTCGCCAAATCCACATATTCGGCTTGGATCTCTTCTTCGCTTTCCATGTCTCTTGTTCGTTTGTAATAGATGACTTGCATATCGAACCCGAACTTGCATTTTCGTGCAACCGATGACCCTATGCGCCCAAGTCCGATCAATCCAAGTGTTTTTCCTTTAAGTTGTGTGCCTACCAAATTAGAGTGCCTTTCACTCCATCTCCCATCTCTGAGCGCTTGATTGGCGACGAACAGTTTCTTCACAAGCGCCAGCATCAGCAAAATAGTGTGCTCAGCAACCGCTTCAGTGAACATTCCGGGCATGTTTATTACAGCGACGCCTTTTTCGGTAGCAGCCCGCAAATCAATGTTGTCTACGCCCTCTCCAAATTTCGCTATAACCTTGAGTTTAGGGGCGTTCTTGAGAATATTCTGGGTGACTTTGAAAAGTCCCACTTGAATTGCGTCTGCATTCTTGAGGGTCTCTATCGCGTTTTCTTTGGTATCTAAAGGTAGACCAGTGATGGGCAGAACGTTATGTGCAGCATATATTCTTAAGGCGTTTTCATCAACATGGCGATACTCGGTGTCCAAAATCAAGATTTTCTGACGCAAAATGTTCGGACCCCCGGACTTTGCTCATGTAAGGTGGCCGCGGCTGCACCAACAAGTTTTAGGTTCTCTGGTAGGGGTGAAGCCCATTTTGTTCTCTTTGATTTCCCAAGGCTTCGGATGAATCTTGATTCTAGGATTCTTGTTTTCATTCTGTAACACTACATTTGGAAGAAGGTCCGGGCTTACACCATAGACACGCGTGTAGCCGAAGGCAGATACGGGAACTTTGTTATAATAAGCCTCAATTGTTGCATAATCTTTCATTAGATTGGATTTGTTCATGATGAAATTATCCTCGTACTTCTTCTATGCTTGACGAATATTAGATTTTTCATCAAGACGCAAAATGACTTATGTGCGCCCAAGCTGGTTGATAAGTTTTTTGTTAACAAGATTTGCTGGCGGTTGGGGCAAGTCGTTTTCATTACTCTACATATGTTCTTGGCTGCGGTTACCCAGATAGTTTTGAAACTATGCTGTGAGTAGCATACATCAGTGTTGCATCTCAGTCTGCACTAGAATACTCAGCATCTAATACGAGGATTCTCTACTTCGGCAGTGTTCCCCCTAACTATCTGGACATGGCAAAGAAATAATTGTTAGTTACTACATGGTTTCTTACATGAAACTCACCTTGAGGTGCGAATATGAAGAACAGATTAAAACGCATTATTGAAGCAGGAAAGGTCGCTGTAGGAGGAGAGATAAGTACACCCTGCCCCGATATCGCTGAGATCATGGCTAGCATAGGGTTCGATTGGATATTTGTTGATACAGAACATGCGCCGTTCGACATTTACGCTTTGCAAACGGTATTGCAAGCAATCAAGGGAACAGATACGGTCCCAGTAGTACGTCCTGCATGGAATGACAGGGTTCTCATCAAACGGGTGCTAGATGTAGGCGCATTCGGAGTTGTCATACCATGGGTTAACACTAAAGAAGATGCTGAGGCAGCGGTTTCTTATTGCAAATATCCACCCAACGGCCTCAGGGGATGGGGGCCGAGAAGAGCTTCACTCTACTATATGCGGACTCAGGATTATCTTGAAACCGCTGATGACGAAATTCTCGTTTTCGCCCAGATCGAGACTGCGGAAGCCATGAAAAATCTTGAGGATATAATTTCGGTTGAGGGGATTGATGGGGTTCTGGTAGGTCCTGCTGACCTTTCCTTTTCCCTCCGCGTCCCGCTGCAATTCCAGCATCCATTACTCAAACGGGCAATTGAAAAAGTTGTCACTCTGGGGAAAGCCGCAGGTTTGCCTATCGGTATACTATGTGGGGGGCCCGACGTAGCCAAGGAATATGTGAAGATGGGGTTCCAAATGATCACTATAGGAAACGACGTTACGCTTCTTAGAAATGGATGCGAATCTGCCTTGTCCGCCTTTGCGCGCAACACATTATGAGGCTTCGTAAGTGGAACTGGTATTGCAGTGCCACTAGAAATGGCGGAATGCCCCGAATAATTGGACGGGGAAAAGGTAAGGGCATGCATCACAAAACATCTTCTTGAAGCAAGTGCCTCGTGAAGCAGGGAAGAATTCGGAAAAAATAGAGAAACTCATCTTGTTTCTTGAGGGAATTGAGTACTACAGCGATAGCAACCCCCTATATTTCGGCTCCTAATGCAGATGAGATTATTGAACAGTTTGGCAAATGGCGCAAAATGAGGGCCGAGCACTTGGTCTTCTTTGGTCTAAGGAAAGACCAGTTCAGACCCCTTCAAGTCTTTCAAAAGAAGATAATTCGATACTTTGGATGTTGAATAGAACTTCATCCTACTACTGATGGCTTCTGTCGGTTTTGATGGGTGATGCCCAGCTAGATTTCACGTCTACTTCTCGCCAAGTGCATGTTAATTTTTGGTCACTCCAGTGCCGTAAGAGGTGCCGCCGGCATTCTTTCCTTCTTCTAGACCACCTGAATCAATCCAATCTTTGATGCTCCTGATAGAGTCTTCCAGCGAATATTTCGGCTCATAATCGAGTAGCCTTGCTGCTTTGGTCATACTAAAACAGATCTCTTGTCCCTGCGCCATGCTCCACGGAAAACCGTATTCTACCTTGATTTCTGGCACGAGTTTTTGAACAACATTCTTGAATTTGTATCCTCTAATGGGTTCAGGTCCACAGCAGTTAAAGATTTCACCGACAGCATGTGGATGTTCGCCTGCTGCTATGTGCATTCGTCCCACGTCACGCACGTCCACGTAATGGCACAATTCTTCTGCTGAAAAATGCGGGATTTGAACGTTCTTTCCTTCTGCAAGTTTTTCGGCAAATTCTCGCCATCCTCTGCCTCCACCTCGTCCGCGTGGACCCACAACAGCTGTCAAACGCAGTGCAGTGGTCGGGACGTTGAATTGATGATGATAAGTCATAGCCAATAGTTCCTGCGTACGCTTTGATGTGGAGTAGATATCTTTGGGACGACACGGATGTTCTTCATCCACTGGCATGTAGTCAGGCGGATTGAATTTCGTGGCTGGATACCATTCATAGGCGGATATGCTGCTTGTTAGAACAAACCTGTCAACTTTGGATTTACGTGCGTACTCTAGCATATTTTGACAGCCATTCACGTTCACACGTATCATCTGTTGGGGATCTCCAGTATCACCGGGAAGGGAAGCTATATGCATAACGCAGTCAAATGAATGACCAGAAAGGGCGCGCTGCAACAAATGTAGGTCGGTTATATCTGCTTGAATGAAGGGGATCGCCTCATCGGGGGCAGTTCGACCGAGAGCTGTCACTTCTTTTCCGAGAGCCAGCAGTTGCCGCACTACCTCGCGACCGATAAACCCTGTTGCACCTGTAACCAATACTTTCTTCATTAAGCAACCTCCTATTTCGCAGAATCAGTCTTCTCGGGGCAGTACGCGGTAATGAGGGGGTATGACTTCTTCCTTTAGAGGAAGATCCACCCACTTGTTTGTCTCCATGGATTTAAATACTGCGCACATCACTTCTACTGCTCTAGCGCCGTCCTCTCCAGATACAATTGGCTCTTTGTTGCTTGTGATACATTCCATGAAATGCTGAGTCATTTTTTCGTAATTATTTGGTGATTTCGGGGGACATAATGGTATCCATCGCTTTTGAAGTGGGCGGTTGATTATGTCTTCAACCCAAAAAAGTTGCGGCCAACGGTAATTTCTGATTATCTCCGGCAAGTCTTCAATGCAGTAATCCTTGTTGGTGAAAACTGCCATAGGCCAGCTTTGGAATGGATTTATTGCATCAGTGCATGTGTATATGGTGCCTTCGGTTCCATATAGCTCAGTTACTTGGGATACGGCTGGTGAGAAACGGTTGCAGCTCACACAACCGTAGGCGCCGTTTTCGAATTCCATTAATATGTATGCAGTATCATCACAGAGTGTGTAGCTTTCAGGCATTGCCAGTCTCTTTGCCACGCCGATAACTCTTCTAACCTTACTGTTGTTGAGCCAAGTGAGCAGATCAATAGCGTGTGCCCCGGTATCCGAGATGGCTGCTCCTCCTGCTATTTCGCAGTGCAGTCTGAAATCCGTCTTAGCGACATAGTTCTGATAATTGTACCAGTGCTCATGTAAAGATGCGCGCGACATAAGCACCCTTCCGATCACACCATCTTCGACAAGCTGCTTGGCCCATTGATTCTGGGTCCAGAACCTTCGATCGCATCCAACCATCAGTTTGACACCGTATTTCTTGCATGCTTCTACGATGTCCCATGCTTCCTTGTTGGTTATTGCCAGAGGCTTTTCCACTACGACGTGAATCCCTGCTTTGGCTGCTGCGATGGCTTGATTTCGGTGAACATTGTTTGGCGTTGCAATAACTACGGCATCCAGATTCGCTTTCTCAAACATCTCTCTATAGTCTGTGAACGTGGCTTTTGCTCCCCATCTTTCCGCCACTTCTCTTAACCTCTGAGGGTTAATATCGCATACAGCTTCCAATTCTGCCTCAGGCGTTTTCTTTATGGACGGCAAATGAGCGATCTCAGCAATGCTACCGCAACCAACAATTCCAAACTTGTATTTTCTCATGTGTTGTTTCCTTCCAAATGATTCTCAATTTTCCCAATATTAGCCTTTTTCTCATACCAAGATTGTCCACTTTCCTTAACTAGACGTTTTTCAACCATGTTCCAAGTAGGCATCCGATTCGCACTAGCGCCGCCCTTTCTCTCTATCACCGAGAGGGCTGTGAACGCTCCAAACAAACCCGCTTTCCAGAGATCATTTGTACGTAAATAAGCAACTAGAAAACCTGCCATATATGTGTCACCCGCTCCCGTAGGTTCCACAGGTCGCCCGGGAAACGCAGGAATATTGTATTCGCAATCTTTGGAGACGATGAAAACTCCCTTCGCTCCACGTGTGATAACCGATATTTTCGCTCCCCAATCCAAAAAACATCTGGCCAAGTCATACCCGTTTGATTCGCCATTACCTGTTAAGCGACGACAATCTTCGTCACTGGCTTTGACTATGTCAAAAATCCCTACAAGCCTCTTCACACCTTCAAAATCCCTTACCATCTGAGGGATCGGACTTGGGGCTGAGTGAGCACCCCCAAAACCGCCAAGATCAACTGCAAGCCCTCCGCTTAATGTTCGTAGTTCCTCCAAAGTGTCGAGTGAAACATCGAAATCCATTGGGCACACATAAAAAAGTGACGCATCCAGATAAGATTGGGGGATGTCATCGAAGACGATTTCTGGAGATTTCTTGATGTAGCGAATAACTTTGCTGCCGTTTTTGGCATAGACAAGCTCATTTGTGGTTGAAACGTCTCCTGCGCACGTGATTCCCGCAATGTCCACCTTTGCTTCTTTGAATGGGCGCAGAAGTCTCTTCGGGAAATCGGTGCCTATGCGTGTTATTATCCCTGTTTTTGCACCTAGTCGACTGGCACATATCGTGGAGTAAGCTGCAGGGCTTCCTAACACTGATTCCATCCGAGAATCAGGGTATACGATCGTTTCGTTGATGATGCGACCTATTGCTGCCATATCAAGAGGCATGCCCGAATGTTCCTCTTTACCGCTCTCTTTTTCCAGCTTCAAATTCCTTTAAGTGTTCAAGAGCTACGATATCGCTTTCCAGCTGAACTGGCGGGTGCTTAGTTAGGAAGGCACAAGCGGACTCAAGAACACCACTTACGCCTCTATCGAGGGCAAGCTTACAGTATCGAATCATGTCTACCATTACACCGGCAAAGTTGGGGCTGTCCTCAACTTCTAGTTTTGCCTCAAAGTGTAGTGGTGCGTTCCCAAAATTTCTTCCATCGACATAGAAACAAGCTGTCTTTCTATCCTTCATAAAATCTATAAAAGAGAAACCTGTAGAAATCTCCGCTTCGTATGGCAACAGCGAAGAGATTGCCTCTTTCTTGGTTCTATGTTTCGATTGACCTCGATGTACCAAATTGTAGAAATCCGTATTTCCTGCGTAATTAAGCTGATAAGTCCGTTCTATATGTATTCCTCGGCTCAAGAGAAGCTGGACTAATGCTCTGTGTATGATGGTGCCGCCTAACTGGCTCTTTACATCGTCGCCTATCAAAGGAACCCTATTTTCTATGGCTGCCTTTTGATACTCCTTATCACAAACGATAAGTTCTGGCATACCATTGATGAAACCAATCTTAGCTTCTTTTATGGCTGCATCAGCGTAAAACATGGCTGTTAGAGATGAGCCTGTTGGCACCATGTTCAAAAGCATCTCGGCTCCGCTCTTCTTCAGAACTTCAACAACGTCGACAGATTCACGATCAGAAACTTTGACAAACTTAGAAAGATGTTCAGGCGCACCATCCAAAGGTGGTCCCATCATAACCTCAACGCCGCATTCGGGAACATCAACATTAGGATACCTGTAAGCATTGTTAGGCTCGCAGAAAATCGCTTGGGACAAATCCTTTCCTACCTTCCGTGCATCAACATCGAAAGCTGCTACTGGCACAATGTCCGTAACTTTGTATCCTCCAATCTCGGGGTTCATTAGACCCCAGTTGTTATCTCCAAACTTGCGATAATGGCAAATTCCTTGAATCAATGAATTGCAGCAATTACCTACTCCAACCAACGCAACCTTTATGGGGTTATCCGCCTTCCAATGCATGCCTGTCTCTCCCTCTTTTTCATATTATTCCTTCGCGACAGCGAGACATATCGATTTCTTACATATATCTTCTTCTATGAATCGATAGATGCGCAAGTAAGAATCTGTGTGTTCTTTCTTGGCAGCAGCAACGTGAAAATGCAGGGTGCGGTGTTCATTGACCTGTTTTCTGAGGACCTTAGTGACTGTAAGCCATGCAGGGTCATGTGGAAACGAAGGAAAAACAAAACATAACCCTCTATCCGGGTAGACAAGTGATTGAGAAAGCTAAAGAAACGGGCTTAAACATCTCAAAACACTGCGAAATCTCACTAATCACAGCAATAGAGGCTCTAGAACTAAATCAGAAAACAAGGGCTTTCTTAGTGAAGGTTCTTGGTGCTCCGGCCGGGATTTGAACCCGGGTTTCCGGCTCGAAAGGCCGGAATACGTAGCCCTCTTTTCGGTTTGGCCGGACTATACTACCGGAGCCTTTTTGGAACAGCCTCTTCCGCGTTTGCTGTTTTTTGTTTTCCTATCTATCACGGCTGTCTTATATCTTTCGCTCTTAAGGATGCTCTCCAAGTCAGGCAGGCTTTCGTCAAGCGCGAAGGCTGTCTTTATTCCAATCGTCTGGGCGCCTCTTGGACGATATGTGTTAACCAGAGAAGCATGCATCTTGGTTACATCAAGGCTATTTTGCACCGATGATTATTTAAGCACATAAGGCAATTCATGATGCATACGACGGAGTCTCGCATATTAGCTTTGAGATGGGAGAACGGATCTCTCTGGAGTGATGAAAGATGAGCGGCATTGATCTGTGGGGGAAATACTGCAGTTTCTACGAGAAGCCTTTCCTTGAGCAGATGGAAGATAGTAGAGAACGGATTAAGAAATACTTTGAGAAATGGCGGCAAAATGATCTTGCCAAAATGCTGTGCCAAGGCAAAGTTACAAGCCACAAGGAAGTTCCTGTTACAAGATACGGCGAATACACGATGCTGAAAGATTTCGGCCAAAGGGTGACAGAAGTGACATCTAGAAACCCGAAAAAGCAAGGTGAACTCCTCTGGCAATACTATCTCCGCATCGGCCGGGAATTAGGTGCACCGCTTGATCGATATATGGCGGAGCCTTTTTACTTTTGTGCCAAGACCACTGGCACCACAGGTGCCGTTAAATGGTTCGCTAACGGGGAGACTTTCATGCGTAACCATGACCAGATGGTAATGGCAAACGTCTTGTTTTGTTGTAGTGATTCATGGGGCGAGACGAAGCTCGTAGAGGGGGACACCGCTCTAAACATAAGCGCGCCTGTACCCTATATCTCCGGTTGGGGAGCAAGAGTTTCCACTTGGCATTTTAAAATGGTTCCGCCGATAGAGGTAACGGACAATCTTCAGGACATGAAGAAGAAATTCTCCCTTGTACTTGACGCCATAGGAAAAGGAAATAAGATATCTGTGGCAGGCGGCACAGGTTCCATGTTCTACATGATATGCAGGTACTTTGTTGATCCAGAGGAATTCTATGAGTCATATTACCGCTCCATGAGCCCTGGACTCAAGAAAGCACTACTTAGCCTCAAACTGCTTCAATGCAAACTAAGTAAAAAAGAAAAGAAAAAAATAACTGATTATCTACCGCTCAAAGGCGTAATCGTAGCTGGAATAGACGCTCAGCTTTACATTGATTTCTTCAGAAAAGAGTTTGGTCTTGAGCCTCTCCAAATCTATGGGTCCACAGAGATGGGGAGCGGTATGAGGGGTGATCCTGATAGGAAGACGGATTTGGTCCCAGACTTGAGCGCCAATTACTTAGAGTTCCGAACTGGGGACGGAGAAATAAAAGACGTAGACGAGCTCAAGAAGGGAGAAATCTATGACTTGATAGTGACGCCTCCTGGTTCGATACTCTTTAGATACGATACAGATGATTTCTTCAGAGTTGTCGATTTCAGGGATGACGGAATGCCCATATTAGCGTTTGAAGGCAGAAAACAGATGACGCTGGATGTATATGGGTACTATAGAGTGACACCGCATATTGTAGTTAAAGCTCTTTCCAAGGCTGGCTTCAAGGCTTCAGATAAGTGGGCAGTTGCAAAACTCCTTGAGCCCAGAGAACATCTTTGTTTCCTAATGGAAAAGGAGTGGTCCTACTCTGAAGAAGAAGCGGCAAAACTAATCTTCGACGCCCTAAAAGAAACGAACATTGCCTTCAAAAATTATGTTACAGATTTCAATATAGAAAAACCATCGGAGGCCATCAAAGTAGAATATTTGAAAAAAGGAGCATTCACGCGATATTCAGCAAAAAAAGCCCAGATGGGCTACCCCATGGGTCAATATAAACCTCCTCAGATTATCCTACCTGATAGAATGGATGTATATGAGATGCTCAGAAGCGTGTAGGTTTGACGCAGTTATTTCTTCATCCATGGTTTCTTCAGTATTTATTGAGTGGCGCTCTTTCTCTCTCAATATCCCTTTATGTCCTATCTAGGCGCCCAAGAACGTGGGCTTTGAAAGGTTTATTCTTGTTTGGTTTAGCTGTTTCGTTATGGGAGTTTGCCATCTACTTGCACAGAACAGCTCCCGATCCTGACACGTCCGCCCTTTTCTTTACATTAGGCACGATGTCCACTCATTTGAGTCTCGCTTTATATCTGTTCACTGTCTCAAGCATTCAAGGGGTAAAAAAAGAGCGGGCAATCGTCTTCATTCCGGCAGCAATAAGCATAATTGCTTTCTTTTTCGTTAAACACAGTTTTTATTGGACAGGATTTGGCTGGTCTTATACCGCTGAGGCTGGGACTCCGTTGGCCTTACTTGGCATTGGCTATTTGATATACTGCATTGTCACACCCATCTATCTACTTAGTCTAATGAGAAGGGCGAGATCATCTCAGATGAAAAGGAAATATTCGATTCTATTTGTAAGCTTCATTGTTTTCCAAGTCATAGGAGTCTCTGTTACAAACTTCTTGATTATTTTAGACCCTAGTTTTCCACCTTTGGGCGGAGTTCTGAATCTTCTAACGTTTTTGTTTATAGGCTATGCGCTATTGATTCGGGAAGAGAGTATTCCAGTATCCCCTTTCGCGGAGAAGGACTTCGCGCAGGTTTATTCATCATTTTTGACGGCCTTTTATAACTTCACATCAGGTACGGGGCTTGGCGAGAGGTCATTCCAATTCGTTGATTTCATAGAGAGATCAATGATAAAGGAACAGGTTTCATTATACGAAAAAAAGATATCCTTCAGAGAAACCGAAAATCTCAACATAGCTGAGATGGTTGATAGAAACCTGAAGATTCTGGAAACGAATTTCAGAGATACAGAGATCGTAAACTATTATATGCGTGTTTTGAATGCCGCCTATCAGAAAACGGGACAAAATCTTGAAGAAGTGATAATGGCACATGAAGATTTTCTAAAGGAATCTGACTTGATCTACGGCGTGGCTGGAGGTGAGTTCTTAGAAAAAATCAATGAAGACGGAAGCCTCAGAAACCTAGATGACATCGAGGCATCTTTAAAGATTTACAAAAGGCTTCTCCTATTAATCTCTAACGAGATACGATTTTCACTAGACTTCAAAAAGAAACTCGGAATATACCATGCTGCAAAGGGTGTCACGATAACGGATTACGGTGAAATCTCTACTGACGGTGTCAAAGAGATTATTGGCAGGCTTACAAAGGCAGAACGCCTATCGATCATTATTGAGAGTTTCAACCCTCTTGTCGGCTGGGCTTATGAACGCGTTTTGACCGATCCGACTGTCGATGCGCAGAAGGTCTTGCAGAACCTGAGCAAAGCCCTTGTGCTAAACAGGGAAAGAGCGGTTAGACTCAACATAATTCAGCCTTTTCTGGAAAGGTTGTCGACCCGGATCGAGGAAACACCGATACACAGGTTATATTCTGAGCATCTAGAGGAATTGGTCGAGAAGAGAACCGACGAGTTGAGAGAAGTCCAAAGGCGGCTTCTTCAAGCTGAGCGGATGGCCGCCATAGGTGAGACGGCGGCGATGGTTGGTCACGACTTGCGCAATCCCCTGCAGGCCATAGTTAACATGCTCTACTTGGCCAGAAGAGGACTGGATTCAGCGTCTTCTTCGAGCGAAGACAGACGACGCCTAGGGGAACTCCTGAGGAACATTGGTGACCAAGTGGCTTACATGGACAAGATCGTTTCTGACCTGCAGGATTACTCAAGGCCCTTGAAACTTGAGATCGCCAAGATAGACCTGCGCCAGCTGATCGATGAAGTGATCTCACAGCTGGCAATACCGGAAAGCATCAAAGTTTCAATAGCGGTTGACAAGGAAACCCGTGTCATAAGCGTTGATCCGGCGGTGATAAGACGGGTCTTGACCAACCTCATCACGAATGCTACGCAGGCTATGCCTGAGGGAGGTCAACTGACGATTGCTGGGAAACTGCGAAACAGAACAGCGATAATAAGCGTGGAGGACACGGGCGTAGGCATATCTAAAGAGAATCTGAACAAGATATTCAAGCCGCTGTTCACAACGAAATCTAAGGGTCAAGGGTTCGGGCTCGCCGTGAGCAAGCGGCTGATCGAGGCACACGGAGGCAGAATAACCCTGGAAAGCGAAGAAGGAAGGGGCACAAGGTTCACCATTGAAATACCGCTTTGAAAAAAGAAAAACTATGCCTCTCCTGAGCCACATCTATGGGCTGGGAACAGTTAAAACTAGATCGCGATAAAGCCGTTTCCGCGCCAGTAAATGATGACTTGGCAGCTGTCTATTCGTTTCCCATTAGAAAGCGCATTTGGGCTAGGCGGTCCATCACTTCAACTATGGCTCTTTCGATCTCGTGTCTTTTTTCTTTGTATGTCTTCTCGTCGACTTTGCCATTCTTGTGGCCTTCCTCTAACTTTTCTATTTCGTCAATGAGCCTGTCTCTCTCTTTCTCTAGATCTTTGGATCTTGAACCTATCTCGTCCGAGTTGAACATCTTCCATCCACGCCTCTCGAATGTGTAGGACTTTTTATAAAGACTTTTCGATAAATATCTATCGTGGAGGCGAAAAAGATTGGCACGAGACTTCTCCCGCGTAGGCATAAGGCTAGTTGTCGAGGCTCTGGGCGAAGCCGAGGGTGAAATGATCCGCTACCTCGCTCCAAGGACAGTGGATGCTTTGTCCAGAAACCTGCCGCTGGAAGGCAGAGCTGCCCTGTGGAAAAACGCGGTGCATTTTGAGGTATCTATCCGAATGGGTTCCGAAAAACCCAAGAACATGGCTGCGAAAGGAGCTCTGGCTTACTGGCCTATGGGGAGAGCCTTCTGCATCTTCTATGATGAAACGCGGCCACACGGCCAAGTTAACATAATCGGGCAGGTCACAAAGAACTTGGAAATGTTTCGCCAAATCAAAAGCGGAGCCAAAATAGTAGTCTCAAGAATCTAGGCTGGAAGAGAGGGTAACCGTATAGAATGGGATTTGGGGTGTGCTTCAGAGACAGTGTGACCCTCTGGAAAACGGTAAATTTACCGTTTAAGGGAATGGTGCGGAAAGACTAAAATTTTACCGTTTTTCTAAGGGTTTGGGACCCCCAATATATTCCTTTGCACGAACCGCCCCGCAGGGCGGGGATCGTCGACAGGCTCAAATATCGCCGAAAACTTCTGTCAATAAGTTAAGCTTCAGTTCTTCCATTTCCTTTTCAATTATCGCCTCAAGGTCTTTCGGCATTTGTTTCATCAAGGCATCTCTGATTTCACAATAAACCAAGTGCCTTGATCTCGGTTTATCCAACCCATGTGGATTCACATGAGTTAGAACTTTTCAAAAATGAAATGGAAAATAAAGGTTTTAGCTTAGAGAGTGAATATTCTAGGCAACTTGTTCATGAGAAAAACCTAGAAAGAGGTGAATTATTAAATTTCAGGAGAGAAACATGAAATTAAAAGAATTGTTCAAAGAAATAGGAATAGAAAAAGATGATTTTGATGATTTGCATATTACCAGCAAAAGTTTTGCAATTCATAGATTTTAATCCTACGGTTGACTAAGGTATGAAAAGGTTATTTCCTAGATTAAAGTCTGTCTTTGACCCGAACAGGAAGAATGACACTAAATATGGCGGTACAGTTGTTATATCATAAAGACTGTTGGAACGGTCTTAAGAGAGCTAGTGAACGGCTTTCTTAGAGGCGAAAGAGAAACATGGCTTCCCAGAAGTCCACTTTTTATATTCCATACTTTAGCTTGATAGACCCTTCTGTAGTAATAATGAATATGCCAGCTTTTAACGAGAGAGAAACCTCAAAGCTCTGAAGATCATATCTTCCAACTCGCCGCAGATTCTCAATACATCTCTTTAGCATTTCAAGCAGATCCTTTAGCTTTTCATCCAGATCTTTAGCAGGTATTTCTTTTATCTCTCCGGTTTCTTCATCCAAGTACTTCAATGTCATTTTTTCCGAATACATTCCATTCACCTCCTTAAGACAATATTGTTGTGTTTTTAATAACATTTTTGAGTTCCCACTTATAATTAAGGAGGCAAACGAAGGGTCAGGTTGAAAATGCAGTATAGGATTTTAGGAAAGACTGGTTTGAAGGTGTCCGTTATAGGTTTTGGTGGAATTAAGCTCCCACAAGTCACAGAGAAACAGGCTGTTGAAACCATTAACCGTGCACTCGATCTCGGCATCAACTTCCTTGACACAGCTCGTAACTATGGAGACAGTGAACATAAAATCGGAGTGGCTGTCAAGGACAGACGGGATGACTGTTATATCGCTACTAAGACGGCTTCCCGTAGCTATGAGGGCGCTATGCGTGACTTGGAGAAAAGCTTGCGTAATCTTCAGCTCGACCGTTTAGATTTGTGGCAGTTACACAATGTGTGCGACAGAGACAGATGGAACCAGGTTATGGCTTCGAATGGAGCTTTAAAAGCCGCGAAACAGGCAAAAGAAGAAGGCAAGGTGGACCACATTGGCATAACAATACATCGCGCATTGGATGTGATGGGGGACGCTGTCTTGTCTGAAGAGTTTGAAACAATAATGGTGTTGTACAATCCACTTGACGAAGAAAATACCGGTAGAGAAATAATCCCGTTAGCCCACCAACACAATATGGGCGTTATAATCATGAAATCGCTTTCCGGTGGATCTCTATCCCTGCCGCTTTCAGACGAGGAACGAGGGGAAAATTACAAGTCCTCCGGCGGCAAGTGGTTTGACCCGATTGTCCGCGGCTGCCTCAGATACGTTGTCTCTAACCAGGATGTTAGCACAGTTATCCCTGGAATGCGATTCCCCCGTGAAGTGGAAGAGAATGTGAAGGTTATAGGTCTACCAAATATGACCGATGAAGATAAGGACACCTTGATCCGCGAGATAGGTAAGCTTCGGAAAACCTTCAAGTATAGTCAGGAATGCTTGCGGTGCGGATATTGCCTCAGTGTCTGCCCACAGAACATCCCAATCCCCGATGTCCTCCAAGCTATCTACGTTTACCAGCAGTATCCAAAAGAAACGCGGCACATGGGCATCGAGCTATACAAATCCCTCGAAACCTCGCCAGAAGAATGCATCGAATGCGAAAACTGCGTGGAGGAATGTCCTGCAGCAATAAACATTCCACAGCGGCTTAAGGAAGCCGTCGAATTATTCAAAAACCTCTAAAACAACCTCTTCGTATATTTCAGAGAAAGCCATGAACTCTGCTGTGCATACTGGTGTAACACAGCTAGGTAAATAATTTTAACCCCCCACACAAAAAAATAGCTAACTATAAAGAAGAAGCACAATGTCCAATACTTCGAAATAGAACGGGAAATGTCAGAACATATTGGTTGATTTTGAAGTAGGCTTTGAGTAGAAAACGCTGTGGAATCCGTGAAATAAGTATTACATGCATTCTGCAACTTTGTGTTGCGTAGGCGTTGTCGCTGAAATGTGTGGTTGAGGAGGCATTGACAATCACGGATTCAGGCTAGCTAGTGGGCTAATTGTGTAGAAAAATAGAGAATCGTATAAATTCGCGCTTGAGCGGTGGTAGCCCGGGAGAGACCAGCGTCTAGACTCGAATATACCATTTTTCTGAATCGATCGACACTGCCCATTGAAAGAAGACTGACGCCTCCGCACGTTGTGCGAAACGGCGAATATGTCAAGCCCATTTTGGATTTTCTGAAGAAGTTTCACGCTTACCTCAGAATGCCCAGAAGATCGTGACTCCTTAGGTTGATTCTTGCGGACCATCTCTCTTGGTCAGGCTCAAAAGTGGGAATCTCACCAAGGTAATCAGCAATCTCGAAAAGAGTTTCCCTGACTTTTTGCTTCAGAGAGAGGTCTAAAAAGTCAAAGAATCCCTCAGCCATCATCTGCACGTTGCCGTAGGCGAAAGACAGGTTCATTTTCAAACAGTCTTCCACTTCACTCTCAGAGTACTCTAGATCCTTGCGTACCGCAAATATACTTGGATGAGAGAAACGAGAAAGTTTCTCATACAGTTTCTTGTGTATCTTCCTAGTTCTCTGAGTGTATAATTGACCTACCAGAAAACGGAAAGGCCAGAATTTTCTTCTCCGTAATTTCTTCAGTTTCTCTGATCCAATAGTTCCGTTTAGATAAGAGTTCATTAGGTCGGC
Organism: uncultured Candidatus Bathyarchaeia archaeon; assembly: GCA_964513245.1. Lineage (GTDB taxonomy): Archaea > Thermoproteota > Bathyarchaeia > Bathyarchaeales > DTEX01 > CAZELO01. The sequence goes on from CAZELO010000016.1 coordinate 50,710, forward strand.
TTCTTTGTTGTTCACTATAAAAAGATAACCTCTAAGGAGCGTCTCATAAACAGTTCTCCGCAAATCTCTACTAGGTCCACAAAGTCCACCACAAGTAAGAAAATATGCAGATCGCAGATACACATTGTTTCTTGTGAAGTAGATCGACACAAATTGTTGGAATAGAGGCAACTCCTTTGCACCCCATATCTTCTTTATGTTGGCTCTCAGCAGCCTCAACATGTCCTTTTCCGAGTTAAGTGCACTTTCACACGTTCCCGTCAGCATTGGGAATTTCCCTAAAGTCCTCTCCACTCTCTCACTGTTGATCCTCCACATGTCTGAGGACAAACAACTCACACCCGATCTTGTTAGACTACTAGTAGAATCTCTCTGATTATCTCTTTAAGAATTCCACAAGATTTCCCGGTTAATTCTATAAGACCTAGAGGAGGTTTCAGTTAGGCCTTCATTATCATTGCTAGTGACTAGTCTTCTGGTGAGCCATAAACGAAAGATGATGTCACGAAAGAGAACGATAAGGTAAATAAGAATGACTCTCTCTTTAGATTCTCTGTCTACTAGTTGAATCAGTTCTCTCTCGTTCTTCTTTCATCGTTTTTTGTCAACTATAGGATTATTTATGCAAGAATACTTTGATTATTTAAGCAATGAATAGCAAGATAATTGTTGAAGAAACATTCACACTAAGGAAAGGTGGGTGGTAAGATTGTCTTTTGAAAGTCGTAGTGATATTTTCTCCAGGTTTAATAATCTTACCGCCTTCAATTGTGAGAAGGTAATGAGAACTATCAAAAACTCTATTATTACAGAACGTGTACGTCAGTATTCAGAACTTTTTTCTAAGAATACTAGAGGTAAAAGTGTTCCTCTTCCATTAACAGAAGAGTATATTGCCAATAGTTTGCCCAGACAAAATGTATTATTTCTTGAGGATTCAAGAGAATTGGATGAACTGGCCCTTAGAGCAAACAAAGCGAAATCTACACTATGTTATTATTCTTGGCATTCATTTCTTGCGTTTTTAGTATACACCTTTCTTAAGTATGATGAACCTTCAAAGGGACATGGAATGACTGTTAAACCGATGGAAATTGACGAGATAGGAGTTGAAATACATTCAAGAGATAGGAAAGGTTTCTTAAATCGCGTTCTTGACCTTTTCACAATTCTAGGTTATCCGATAGCACTTGCAGAAAAAATACCTATTATAAAGAAAGACCATCTAGAATTCAGAGATAACGACATATCACTAATCAAAAAAGACCATCTCAGTTTCAACGATATTAACGAATTCAATATCGACGAATTTCTTAAAAAATACTCAGAAAGGTGTGTCAGAAGTCATCGTATACCAGAAATCCCTTCATCTCACCATGAATGGTTTAACAAATTAATACTTAGCTATGTTGTAATGTTCATATCTTCTAACTTTGAGAGGTACCGTCCTCATTTCTGGTCCACTATCAATGAAGGAAGAAATGAGTTCTGCTCAAAAGTTTTAGAGAGAACGAGAGATGCTTATGAGGATTATGGATATTTCATTATGCTAATTGACGATGATATTTTAAAACAATATAAAAAATAATAGCTAGCTAATGGGCATTAAGAAACTAGAACCTACATTCATAAGGTTATCACATGGATAACGTAAATTGCTGGCTAGCTGCATGTGCTTGGAATAACATAACCAAGTAAATCTTTAATTTAAGAAACATCTAATCAGATGTGGGTAGACTTGCCATGTTTCGATCAATTCGAATAAACAATTTCAAGGGAGTTCGAAAGGCAGAGCTAGTCAAACTTGGTGATATCAACGTTTTCATAGGTCCAAACAATGCAGGAAAAAGCACTCTACTCCAGGCAGTTGCTTTGATAGCTCAATCCGTAGAGCATAAAGTCCAATTCAAAGGGAAATTTGTTGATGTAGGCCAGTTTGGTCATGCGATCTATAGACGAGACAGAAAAAAGCTGATATCAATAGAACTGGGATTAGACTTAACCAAGGAGATGAAGGGGTTTAGATGGAAAAAGAAGCTGCTTTCCCCTGTCCCAGTCACTTTTAGGACGCTTATTGGAACAGACGGGATTGAAAGTCAGGAACTAAATTGCCAGAACAAGATGCTCAGAAGAAGTCAGGATCAAATAAAATGTCATTTCTACAAGAGACTCACTAACGGGGAAGGGGAAATCCTAGAAATTAACGATACAAGTTTTAAATGGAGTGGTCAGGGCGTAAATGTCTTGTTGGGTTGGAAAGTTGGCAAGCCCTCAAACGTAGAAGAGAAAAACCCGTTTTCCCAAAAAGACATTTCTTTCATCAATAGATTGATAGATGGAGTTAAAGAGAGGCTAGAATGTTGCCACTACTTTTCAACTGTTAGAGCGATAAGGCAATGGAATCAAGAGTTAATAGATGTCAATTCTTTCAACGCTGATGGATCAAATGCCATTAGCATGTTGCATCATGTCTATAGCAACTATCCAAGCGAATTCAAGCAAATAGCAAAATGGATAGAGGAGTTGGGAGGAGGCTCTGTGATTTCTGGCATCAGAGGAGTAAATTCGTCGATTTTTCTCTGGGATCATCATGTCGACAGTCGAATAAATATTGTCAATAGTGGTTTTGGAATTAACCAATTATTGCCCATCATAGGTCAGTGTTTCATCTCTCCTACAAAAAGTGTCATACTGATTGAGGAACCCGAAATACATCTACATCCCGGGGCAATCGGAACATTGGCAGACATGCTGCTTGAATGTATATCAGTAGACAGGCAAATATTTCTGACCACGCATTCGGATAGACTGATTCTTGAACTGTGGGCACGTGTGAAACTTGGTATGATTGACAAGAATAGAATTGCCCTGTTCCTAGTTGAAAAGACACAAAAAGGAGCCTCAGCCAAAAGAGTACTACTTGATACTCGGATTGAGGGATTACGAAAAGAGTTGGAAGCTCTATATGAGCCAAAAGGACCGCTCGAGAAGCTAGTTGACATTGTCGGAAAGTCAGGGGACGATAAACTCTCTGAAAAAGATTTGCCTCAGATCTAGGTGTCTAGTTTGAGAGGAGTGTTTCTAGATGCAGGTTTATTCATTGCCTTGGTTTTTGATGATGACAACAACCATCAGCGGGCGCTTGATCTTGTTAAAGATCTGATAAGTGGTAGATTTGGAAGACCTTTACAAGTATCAGTTCCAGTCATAATTGAAGCATTAGCAATGATCCACAGAAAAACACGAGGATCGAACAAGCAACTTCGTTCACTTGAAAAGGCAAAATTTATTCTTCAGCTGCTACAGACCTACAGAATTGAAATTCACTATGTAGACGAACAATGGTATCGACAAGCTAACCTTCTTTACGAAAGCTATGGAGGCAATCTTGACTTCGTCGATGCACTCAATGTTGTTTACTTAAGACTCAACAATGTCAGCCAAATTGCCAGCTTTGACAGTCATTACGACCAGTTTGCCGATGAAGGCCTGAAGAGAATATGTTAACCGTGGAATTGCAGATTCATGAATAAAGTTATCTCGCAGATAACTCACGCTAGTTTTCTTTCGAGCGGTCTATTGGACACTTCCAATCTAAAACGGTTATCAAGACATATCTCGCCATCTTCCACAGAATGGGTTCACTCCCTTCAAAAGAGAGGCTTTTTCTAGATCTTACATCCAAAAAGTTTATAATATAATTAATACAAAATTGATATGAGGTTCGATCGGATCATAACAATTGTTGTTAAAAACCAAAGAATACGGTTAAGGTATCTGTCTTAAATTATGGTCTTAATTTAGTAATTATGCCGAAAGGCTTTCACATACACCGGGGTAACCCGAGAGTTCCGGTAGATCCTCCCTGGATGGAGTCTGTGGTGCAGCCTGAAAGAGTGCGCGATGAATCAGGTCCCACAGGCCGAATGGATTATGCTTAATTGCCAAGGAGTTTCATTAGCCAATCTAGGTTCGCTGATCGTTCATCTATTATCAAGTTCCCTTTACGAGTTAAGGTACATTTTACATCAGCCTCTCTAACATACTCACTGGTTTTCACTGTTCTGAAAGATATTTTTGGTTTTTCTATTTCAACTTCTCCTGAATTGATCAACCCGAAAAGGCCTTCAAGATATTTCAACACTTTTTCACGAGATTTGCCTGTTGGGAGTTCCTTGCATATGTGAATCTCATAATTAGGAACAAGTATTTTGTTTATTACTTTAAAAAAGACAGCGGCGTATACTTTTTCCTGCCAATCCCTATATGTTTTTGAATACATTTTAAGTCTGTCTTTCTTAATTCGTACAACCCATCTATTTTGCTTATTTCGTCTGGACCATCTTGTTGCCACGGTTATTAATGGGGGAGTTTTGGGTTGACCCGAGCAATCTACCCCTATATAGGGTTTCAGTGGATATTCCTTAGTTTTCGCCATTATAGCAACAGTCCCCGTTATTCCAACATTTTTGCGATCTCTTTATGTTTTTTGGTATAGGCTGTTGGAGACGCTCGCTTCAGGTATATGTCTATGCTTGTAGCTAATACTTCACCGCCTTCTATCTTATGCTTAAGAGTAGAAAGAGTGACAAGTATGATTCCTATTGGCTCTTTGGCGATGTTACCTTTAGTAATCTCTAGAGCAAGTGATACCGCCCGATTTATTGATGTTCCTGTAGCTGCGATTCTCAATAGCTCTGATTTAGCAAGCTTTGATAAACATAGAGGCATGATCTTATCGGGCGGCAATTTTTTAGAAACTATAACAAACTGTCCTTCAGGACTAAAATCTAATTTCATTCTGCTTTCTATGTCCTTTCTTTGCTGGTCCCAGTCAATTGTTGATTCCTTATCCAAGCCAAAGAAAATACCACCTATCCCTAACGAAGGAGATCCTATGTAGTCCAAAGACAACTCATTAATACAAACATTCGCGATGTTCGAGGCAATTTGTACTGCCATGCATGCTAATGACACCGCATTGCCCAATCCAACAACAGCCAGCTCTTTCTCTTTGCGAAGTCCATTGATAATACGATCAGAAAAGTGATACGCGGCCCCTTTACCTAAATCTTCAGGTTTGAGCAAAATAAGCATCATGAAATACCACCATAAAGAATTAAATGAGCCATTATTTACGTTTTTTCCTTTTTTTGATTCTCATTTCTTGTCATCATCACAACATCTTCATGGTCTTATGTTTGCCTACACTTAGACAGGACTTGAATAAACCATTCATCCACTTAAATTGATCAATTTGGAAGAAATGTGGATATCGGCAAATGTGACATGATCTCTCCCTCGGTATATCCTTTATTAGAGTGAAAATGTTAAAAAAGATATGTTGATCTGGTGACGAGAATAGATTGATAGAAATATTACGCTTTATCCGTAGACACTCAAGATTGCTGTTTCATCTTGGAACCTTCATTCCAATAATGCTGATTCTTACCTATTGGATTCCAAATATAATCGAACCACCATACTATTACCCAACATCAGATCTGCCCAATATTGTTCCAGCAAACTCTCCCCTTCTGCAGAATGTGGAGTTAGATGAAATACCCTTCTTTTCCGTTGTATTCTTGAAGGCAAATGTGACTACCAAAGAAAACATTAATGTCTACGTTAGAAATATTCGGGAGAGAATGATTTTGGATGTAGTCGACGAAATAGAAATTGTTCTCAATTCTGTTGGGTATGCACTAAATTATAGTATCCCGAGATTTCTTGATTACTATGAGACCTCATTTCTATCAGTAACCATCAATGATAAACCAATTTTACTGACAGTAAATGTCGAGAAAGGTCAACTCTACTATTCGCTTCCCCCCCTACATGGCTAAATAATACGATCAACAAAATAGAATTTAGATACACCATAGATACAATATGCAACTATAGCAGACTTAGTCGCACTCCATTTCCGTTCAATGACAAACTTGCCCCGATGGTTCATCTCCCTATTACATCATTACCAGTCCAAGAAGGAAGTATGTCTGGTGTGTTGATTGTAAAGGTATACATGGATTCGATCATTCATAAATTATCTGAAAGAGGTAGTGGTTGGATGGGGTTGTATGTTCCACCAATATCAGAATGGGAAAGATATCCCCAAATGGAAAACAAGATATTATTGCCAACCTTTGAGTTCCCGATAGAACAAGAGATTACAAAGATTGGGACCCAATACATCTTTGAAACTCGCTATTCAAACACGAATATTTCAAATGCTTTTACTATAGCTTTCACGCCGAACTATCCGATATTTCTTATTCCAATAGTTTTCTTTGTATGCACTTATTTTACTTATATTAGTAGACTCGTGAAAAGAGACACCAAAATAGCTGAATCACATTTTACTCATCGCGAAAAAAGTGGTAGAAGAAAGATAATCAGAGGCACAGTTATACAAATAATGTGGAGCTATTTCGGAGCTTTATCGATCTCCGGAATAAGTACACTATTCGGCTTCTCTCCAATGTTAGAAGTAATTCAAGAATTGTGGCTCGTGACAGATCATACTTTTCTGTTGGTTAACTTTGTCTTCCCAGTGTTGTATATCTCCATGTTTAATTACATATTTTGTTGGAGAAGATGTTCGTAAATTTACTCACGGCCACTATGTTTCGTAGTGGTTAATATTTTCATATCCGGTTCCGAAAATAAAGCAGCATCTAGATTCAATCAGTATTTAGGAATGGAATTCATGGAATACAAAGGTATTGTGGTTATCCCGTAGATAAGCTACGAATATTATATTTTTTCCATGAACATTATGAGTCAGTATTCCACTAGAGGTTCAAGTCTTTTCGCGCTCTGTATCCAACCTTCAATTTTTCTATGAGGAGGTATTCGTCTTACCAGATTTTTTCTAACATTGGTTTCACTCAGTTTCCTATAGAGAGCTTTTGGCCTTCTCCTTGAGAGATCCAAGACCGTGTTTACTCCCGCTGCATCCAATAGATCTGCGTATTGTCTGCCGATCCCGCTTATGCGAAACAAATCTGCTTGATTTACCCATTTGAGTATCGTAGAGTGGGACACGCTAATTTCTTCGGCCAGATCGCGTCGCCCCCTACTTGTAGAGCCCTTTCTTATCAGGTCCCCCACAAACTTGACACCTGCATATCTAAGCCTGCTCCCATATATTGGCCCTATGCCCTCTATCGTCTCTATGTCCTGATCCAAATTAACATTTGTTTCTATTCTTCTGACTTTATGGGGACGCTTTGTCACATAAGGTTTGGACGGCGTTGGTGTTAGTTCAAGTGCAGGTGAGGGTGCTGGAGTGGGAACTGATACTGGCGGAATTACTTTCTTGTCTGAAGCGCGGTGGCCTAAACCGTATATGGTTGAGACAAAAAGTCCTCCAAAGACGCCGTTAGTTATTCCTTTCATGAGAATCTCACCAGAAAGACCTAAGAAATTGTATGTTATTTCAGGAAGCCCCAGATTATCTTGTAACATATTGTATATTAAGTCTATTTGAGGGAGGGTTGGTAATATGATAGTAATGCCGAAAAGAAGAAGGAAAGATACTACAAAGACTGCTGCAACTGACATTTCTGATCCCAAAGGTCCATTTTTAATAGATTTAGGTGGCCCAGAACTCTTTTCTAATTTGTGAACCGAAGATCTATCTTACATTTTATCGACTTGCAAAATGAAGGTTCTTTGAACTTCCCATGAAACCTATACATTGATGTGAAGTTAACAATATGTCAAGTCATATTTCAGCTTGGCAAGAACACTGCAACTCAGAGTATAGTTTTTCAGTCTCCCCAAACCTTTACTAGACAGAATTGCGGTTATCTTGTAGATAACAGCCGCGTTTTGACAGTGCCAAAATGACCTTTGACAATTTTTGATTGATGGTATTTTGTGTGTTTTTTATCGTTTTGTACTATATGTCCATGATATTTTTTACCGTTTTCCTTAAGAAAATGATAAGAAGCCCATTTTGGGCATAGCTAGCTGGGCAATTTGCAGCCTACAATTTGCTGGTTGGGCTGTTTTCACAGATATTTCACAAATCTAACGGTCAAAACAGGGTTGGTCAAACGGTAAAAAATAGCGATTTTCTAAGGCAGCTAGCTACATTGATACCAAGTATCCTTTTGTCTAAAGAGGCTTATTTTAGGCTTCTTTCAGATTTGATAAGACAAAAGTTTTAATTTCTGGGATTTTTGAACTGTTCGTTATCGTTTTTTTACTGTTTAGACCCCCTTTTCCCTTAGTAAACGGTAAAAATATTATTCTCTGGAGAGGGTAGCCGCATAAGTCTTAAATATTATTTAGGAAATATTTTCGGTTGCCAGCAGAAGTTTTAGGGAGAATTGCTATTTGGCGTGAGTCGGGGGAGACAGAAAGGGGCGGACTGTTTGAAGAAAAAGGTTAAAAATATGCTAGGGGCAGTTCTCATTTTTGCCATACCGGTGGCAGTTCTCATTCTTGTTGCGTTAAATCTTAGCTCGGTAATTCAAGAAGATCCCGGATACACATACTATCTAGTTGGATGCGAAACTTTCGAGAAGCCCGAATACTGGTGTGACGGATCCGGAATTTGGGATGCTGGTACAAAGAATTATGGGGAATTTCCTAGTGGAACTTGTTATATGTGGGCAACCTGTGCTGATGATGGTTGGGGCGCGGACGCGTACGTACGGATGAGATCTCATTTTACGCCAGAAGAAACTTTCTCTGCAGATAAGATTGGACTGACCGTTAAGGGGTTTGAATATTTCCTTAATAGATCGGCTATGGTTGCTATTGGAGTGTTCATCGAGACCGTTGATGGTAACCTTGTCGCTCAGAGTCCTAGGCGTGGTGTCTCTCTTTCCGATGGTAGTGGTTTCACTCCAGTTAAGTATGCTGCGCAGACTTTTTGCCGTGACTTGTCTTGGAATTACCCTCAACACTACGAGTTTACAGAGGGAGTAACGTACTATGTAATAGTAGAATTGTCTGTGAGCTCTAGTAAGGGTGGAAGCGTCTCGATGGAAAGTTACAACACTGACAGAGGAACCGAGCAGGGAATAGCGTTAAGTGATATCCTGCTCCGCGAATGCTAAACTTTCGCGGCGAAAAGGATAGCCTTTTCCTCCCTTTTTTGGAAGAAGCAAATTCTGTCTTTTTGTGGCGAAAAAGATGTATTGGGCATGTGTACTCTCTCGATGTAAGGGTTAAGATCTGGCTTACGTTATGGAGTGGATAAAGGTCAAAGTTTCTTGACGAAAAAACACTTATGCCACCTCCAACCCTGTTTTTAACGGGGAATCTAAAGGGAAAATGGGGGTGAGCGGGTTAGAGGACCAGAGAGAAGTTTCGGAGAAGGATGCCGAGACCTACAGCCTGGTTTCTGCGGCTCTCAAACATCCTGTGAGACGTAGGATTCTGCGTATGCTGTCAGAGAAGCC
>CAZELO010000017.1:0-56028 GCA_964513245.1 uncultured Candidatus Bathyarchaeia archaeon
GAGATAGTCTGTTCGCTGAGCCACGAGGGCAAGATATGGCCAGAAGCCTCAAGGATAAGGGTCTTCATGCTTGTGCCTGGAGCCGAAGTTCCCCATCTATGTGTCCAGTGCCACGACTACCCATGCGTGGAAGCCTGTCCCTTCCAAGCCATATCTGTGAACAAACAGACGGAAGCAGTCGTAGTTGACCGAGAGAAATGCACAGCATGCGGAAAATGCATCGAGGCATGCCCCGGCAAGGTTCCATTCATTCACCCGACTGATAGATACGCCGTCATATGCGACCTTTGTGGAGGTAAGCCTAAATGCGTCCAGACATGCAGCCAAGGCGGATGGAATGCGTTGCAACTCGTTGAAAAAGATGAGAATTACACGTTCAAGATGTATGCCAAAACGCCTGAAGAGGTGACCCGCGATATAGTTCCGCGGCTCTACGGCGAAGCGTACAAGGAGGCATCTTGAAATGCGGGGTTACGCTGGAAAACTTCTCGATGTTGACCTTTCAGCCGCCAGCATCAAAGACATCAAGTTCAGCGAAGACATACTGAGGCAGTACATCGGTGGAAGAGGCTTAGCTGTCAAGATCCTGTGGGACCGACTGGGCAAGCGGTGGGAAGAGATCGATCCACTCGGACCCGAGAACATACTACTCGCGCTAGCTGGCCCGTTGACAGGGTATGTTCCAGGCGCAAGACTTTGTGTGTCAGGCAAATCTCCGCAGAGCAACGGTATAGTAGGCTCAACTGTTGCCGGCGAGTTTCCCATAGAGCTACGATGCGCGGGGTACGACGGCATAATAATCACTGGCAAGGCTGAGAGACCGGTCTACCTTTTCGTCAAGGACCAGAGGGCTGAGCTGAAGGATGCGAGCCGCATGTGGGGAAAGGACGGAAAAGAGACACTGCGGCTACTGGTCAAAGAAGGACGGGAAGAGCTGAAGAAGGAGAAACCGAGACGGGGATTGTGGAAGGAACCTGCAGCCATTTACATCGGACCGGCAGGCGAAAACAGATCTAGAATGGCAGTAGTCATAGCTAAGTGGGCGCATGCTGCGGGGTATGGCGGTTACGGGGCAGTCATGGGCTCCAAGAACCTGAAGGCAGTGATAGCGAAGGGAACAGGACCGCTTCCCGATGTGGTTGATATGGACCGAGTCCAAAAGCTCATGAACCGGGTCTCAAGAACAAACGCGAAAAGCGACGGTCTCAAGCGATGGGGCACAACTTTTTTGGGCTATGATATCGGGGCCCGTTTAAGTGCAGAACCCGTTCTAAACTGGCAGGAAGAATGGCATGAAGAAAAGAGTTTTGGCGCAGATGAATTCGAGAAGATTTGGGTAAAAAGCTATTGGGGAGATTTTGGATGCTCAAAAACCTGCCTAAAGGTCGCAGCCATCAAGACGGGGCCATTCAAAGGCGCAGTGACCGATAACCCAGACTACGAGAATCAGGCATACCTTGGCTCGAACCTAGGCGCATTCAAAGCCGAGGACAGCGTCTATTTAACCGCCCTTGCAGATGACTTGGGCCTCTGCGGCATACAGGTTGGGAACGTTCTCGGCTTTGCTGGGGAGCTTTACCAGCGAGGCATCCTGACCCGAACAGATCTGGATGGAATAGAACTGAACTGGGGGGATGCCAAAGCCTTCGGCGCACTGATGAAGATGATTGCGCAGCGTAGAGGCATCGGTGACGTTCTGGCTGAGGGCACATACAGAGCCGCATTGAGGATAGGCGAAACCAAGGGGATAGATGTTCTGCCTTACGCCGTCACTGCGAAGGGAATAGCCACAGGCGCCCATGGCATAAGAAGTGGAAAGGACTACCCGGGCTTAGAATCGTATTCATGCTCCGTGCAGGGAGGCGACCACACCTCAGTTGCATACCTGCCCATTGATCACGCCAACAGCGAACTCGAAACAATGCTTTACGACTCAGGTGTCTTCTGCATGTTCAACTTCATGGACAAAGGAGCTCGAAACCTACTCTGGGATTTCCTTGAGGCGGTGACAGGCTGGAAGATTTCACCCGAAGAATGGTTCGACACTACGGCCAGAAGAGTCCTGCACATCCAAAGAGCCGTGTTACTTCTCGGAGGACCCGACATAAAGTGGACGCCTAAGGTGCACGATGACATCCCGAAGAGATGGTACAAACCATTAGGCAAAGGACCATACAGCGGCAAAGCCGTGGACCGAGAAAAACTTGGAGAAGCAAGAGATGAATACTATGAAGCCGTGGGCTGGGACCAGAACGGCATACCCAAATCCGAAGAACTAAAACGCCTAGGACTAGACTATGTTGACAGGAGAATGCAAGAACTCAGATAACAAGGATGAACCCATTTACCTATTTTTTCTCGTAAACTTTAAGAGCTGAACGAACAAAAGAATTATCGATGCTGGATGTATCCCTTAGAGAGGTTTTTGGCAACCGCGCATCTTGAAGAAACGGATCACGTCCAAGCCGCGCCCTTCATCACGGGGCACTTCATGCTTTGGTTCGCCGGGATCCCAGAAGACAGGGCGGCAGAGTACTGGGGAAACGACTACAGGAAGAAGTTCTTCGCCCAGCTGAAAACCATCGAAGCCTTCGATGCTTTCCCCGACGTCTTGATCTGGCCAGGCGTATGGGCTGACTTCGGACCGGCCATAGAGACCTCGGCTCTAGGCTGCAAAATAGTCTTTCCCGACCGTTCTTCCCCGTTTCCAGAGCCGGCTTTGAAGGATTTGGAGGCCATAGACAGGTTTGAGGTCCCCGACCCGCAGAGTGACGGTTTGATGCCTTTGGCTCTTGAAGCTTACGACTACATGACGAAGAGGGTTCCGCGCAGGCTTAGGGCTAAATGCGGCTACGGTCAATGGGTACCCGTTTTGGGGCCAAGCGACATTGCTGGGCTCTGTATGGGCTATGACCGGTTTCTGATCGGGCTGTACAGGCATCCTGAAGCCATTCACAGGGTTATGGCTGTTGCCGCAGAAACGACGATTCTGTGGGTTGAGGCTGCACGCGACGCCATCGGCTCAGACCTGCTGACATACATAAGCGGGGACACGGACTGCTTCTTGAACCCCAACCAGTTTGAAACCTTCTCCTTTCCCTACATCAGCAGGGTCTGCAACAGGCTGAAAAAGAAGGACAATATCGTCCTTTATCATAATGACGCGAACACGACGCACCTGCTGGAAAAACTCGGCAAAGTCGGCGCAAACATGTTCAACTACGGCCAGAAGATGAGCAACGCGCTTGTCAAGCAGAAGGTCGGCGACAAGATGGGACTCGTAGGCGGCCTCAACTCCATAGGCGTCATGCTCAGGGGAACCGCCCGCGAAGTCGAAGAAGAATCGAGAAGAGCCATCTTAGAAGCTGGAGAGGGAGGCGGCTTCGTGCTCTCAAACGAAGGCGGGATGGCTGCCCACACGCCATGGGAAAACATAAGGGCAATGATAGAAAGTACAAAAAAATACGGAGAATACCCACTAAGAAGGTAGACGTTGGAACCCGCCGAGATAGGAAGGCTTGAAGTGTCTCTGCAGCTATCCCGTTGGCGGCCTGACCTTGAGAACAGCCTTGTTGACGAGGTTGGGCGGCACCTTGCCCTCCACAGCTGCTATCAGATTCTCTACTGCCATGACCGCCATCGCTGTTCTTGTCTCGTAGCTTCCGCTCGCAATGTGCGGTGCACCTGTGAAGTTCTCCAGAGTGAGCAGCGGGTTGTTTGGGTCTGTGGGTTCTTTTCCCCAGACGTCTAGTGCTGCTGACCAGATCCAGCCTTCTTTCAGAGCCCTGTAGAGCGCCTCCTCGTCGACTACTGGTCCCCGCGAAGTGTTTATGAGGACAGCGGTCTTCTTCATCATCTTGAGGCGTTCCTCATTTATGAGATGATGTGTTGCGGGCATCAGCGGCACATGAACCGTCACGAAGTCTGCCTCTTTCAGCAGAGTCTCCAGAGCCATGTATTCGGCGCCGATCTCCTTCTCTACTTTCTCATTTCGATAGACATCATAGTAGAGCACCCTCATGTTCATCCCCTTGGCCCGCCTTGCCACAGCCGCGCCTATTCTGCCGAGCCCTACTATGCCTATGGTTTTTCCCCAGACGTCCTGTCCCAGCAGCATCGAGAGACCCCAAGGAATCTTCCATTTGCCTGCTCTCACATATCTGTCAGCCTCGGCAACCCTTCTGGCCGCCGCGAAGAGAAGTGCGAAGGCGAAGTCCGCGGTGGTATCAGTGAGGACCTCGGGCGTATTTGTCACGTAGATCCCTCTCTTTGTGGCAGCTTCAACGTCAATATTGTCGAAGCCAACGGCTATCTGGCTGATCCCCTTGAGCTGCTCTCCAGCGGCGGAGATGACTTCTTTGTCGAATTTTTCGGTCAAGAGACATATCACTCCATCGACCCTCTTGACTTCTTCCAGCACAAGACTTCTTGGGGGAGGTGTCTCTTCTGTCCAAACCTTGACTTCGAACTTTGATTCTAGAAGATTCATCGCTTTGTCGGGTATCTGCCTCGTCACAAAAACTTTCCTGCGACTAGTTCTATCCAAATTCATCACCGAACATCTTTAGATTTGACCTAACTATGAAGAACGTTCCTTTTTAAGTTTTGTCGAAGCCCCGACAGCAACATCACATCATGAACTCCAGCATCTAGAAGAAGCCTGTCCGCAAACCCTTTTAAGAAAGACAGGGAAGACTTAATGCTGCGGGCCCGTAGCCTAGTCGGACAGGGTGCAGAGAGCAGAAGACCTCGCAGAAGCCTTCGGAGCCTGAGGTCCTGGGTTCGAATCCCAGCGGGCCCGCCAAAAATCATTAAGCGAATTCTTTGTTCTTGGTTTGCCTGTGGGCTTTTTCTTAGGTCAGGCTTTTCAAGTGTTCAATGTTTTTCTTGGTGATTTCCAATCTCTGTTGCTGCGGATAGTTGCCTAGAGACTCGTCTTCAACCGTCAAATCTTTGTTGTAGCCAGCTTTTTTCAGCATGTCGACGACTCTCTTCAGGTTGATGTCGCCCTCATACAGGGGAGCTGCAGTCCCCGGATAGCCTTCTCCAGGTTCTCTAGTTATTTCTCTGCGTTCTTTGCTGAAGCGTAGGTTCTTGGCGTGTGTATGTTTGACGTAAGCCGCGAAGGTCTCAATGATCTCGTAGACTTCGCTTAGGGGATATCCATACCAATAGAAGTTGCCTGTATCCAAGGTCAAGCCCAACCGTTCTGATCTCACGGTGTCCAGTACTTCTCGGATGAATTCTGTTCTGTTGCCTAGGCGTCCATGGTTCTCCATGCCCAATGAGACATCGAGGTCTCTGGTCTCTTCTATTACTTCCCGAATACACCTAGCATTCATTTTAGCCATCTCCGCAATGCTGCTTGCCGGTCTCCAAGGAACATCGATGCGCACTGTGTTCGTGCCTATGCTTTGAGCTGCTCTGCAGACATCGACAACCCACTTAATCTCTGATTTGAAGTCTTCTTTAGCAAAATTGTTCGCGACAAGCAGGGCGCAGACGCTGACTTTTTCGGCTTCAAGTTTGCTTGCGGCTTCTTTTCTTCCGCTTCCTGTTGAAAGATCGAATATTTTGCCCTTCAAGTCTCTTCCAATGTTCATTTCGATGCTTGCAAGTCCAAGGTCCCTGATGCATTTGAAAAGATCTTCGTAGCCAATCAGCGGGACATGATCATCCCGAAATGCCACATACACTCAAGAGCCCTCTCGACAGGATGCTACGAGCCCTACGGTTATAAGTCTTCCTCGGAGAACTCTGCGAATACTTTGAGGCGATCTGTTGAAGAAGAAGTGTTGGAGAAACCCTTTTTCTGTTCCTCTACGTAGACTCAGCGGCGTGACTGGTCCATGAAGATAAAGGCTACGTCCGTTTCGTCTTTTTCTTTGAGCGGGAAAGCGAGATCAGATGGAACCTACATTCGTCTTAGTTCCACGAGGAGAGCATTTATGCAGTCTTTCATCGATTGGATGAAAGGGTGCTTTATCTTCCATGGCTCAGACAGGTTCTCAAGCCTCTCAATTCTGAAAGATATAGGTGGGTGCGGGTCCATTCCAACCCATCTTCCAACAAGGTTGGAAGGCGTCCGTTCAAACGGTATTCTTCGATATCCTATTTTTGTTAGAGCTTTAGCCAAGATCTTCGGTTGTCCCAACCTGATAGCCGCTTCTAAGTCTGCCCTCGCCTCGAAGAACTTCGCGATGAAGAAGAGGACTGCAAAGGAGAAAAATATGTAGATGAAAACGAAGAACCCAGAGAAGAAAAATTGCCATAAGTAGTAGACCCTGAGGATGTACTCGATCGAAAATAAGGTGAAGAACGCAAGAGGGTCCCTTCCTTTGAGGTGGCTTATCTCGTGTCCGATGACCGAGAAAACTTCGTCGTCATCAAGCTGGACAAGTAACCCAGTTGTGATGAGCACTAGGCCCAAACGTGGGCTGGGTCCTGTCGTAGCTGCGTTTGGTATTATGACGTTACTGATTTTTATTTTGGGTACTGGCATGTTGAAAGCTGCTACCGCATCTTTAACGATTTGGTACACGTTTACGGTTTTGGTTGAGACGTTTTCAGGCTTGATAGAGATTCCGTATTTCGCAAAGACATCTTGGACGGTTTGGGCATCAATTGGTCTTTCGACTGCCAGTGTTCTGTTGTCAATTTCGCTCTTAACTTTGAGAAGAGTATCTTTGGTGTACTTTTGCTTGAATTCCTCAAACTGCTCAGGCGGAATATGGTACTGAAGGATATGTACATAAGGCCTGTCGGGTGTGATTAGCCAGTCGCCCATGCCTCCGATGATCTTGTCCGAGAAGAGAACTATGACAAACTGGATAGCCAACATTATTATCGGGAAATACTCTATGGGTAAGTCAAATGCTTCCGTGACTAGGAGGAACAATGCGTAGCTCACTATTATTGAGATTGCGAATAGCAGGATCATGTTACCAGTAAATATTTGGCTAAGAATCTTTCGTCTCCTGCTTATGTTCGCTTCAGGTACGGCGCCCTTCTGTGGGACCCAAGCGAAATAGAGCGTATTCCTTCTGATCTTCTCTTCAAAATGCTGAACCGTAATGATCAGGTCTTCTTTGAGTCTGTTTAGAACCGCTGTCGGAACCTCTTTGCTGCTGGGGGACATCTTTACTTGTATGGGGTCTTCCATGGCGACCTCTACGTCGACATGCCACAAGCCTCTTGGGTCCAGAAATGTGAAGGCAAGGACCTCCGTTCCATTAGCTGTCCATCGTCTCACATTCGTGAAGTTCCGATATAGCGGAACAATGTAGGCCTGGTATATGAAAACCAGCAGGTCGCTAAGGTATGTGGATGAAACTTCTGTCTTTAAAGAAAAGGCGGTTGTTATAGGAGGCTCCATCTTTGTCGTTCACTGGAGTAGATAAAAGTTGTCCTCTCCTATAAAAGTGTCTTCAATAACGCTTTTATAGGAAAAAGACAATGATGAAGCTGCATTCGATGATTTGGCGGAAGTATCATGGAACCCAGCAAGAAGCCTTTGAACGTGTTGAACAGACAGTTGAACGCTCACATAGGGATAATGCTTAAAAACGGCACCGAATTCAGGGGCGTAATGGTCCACTGTGATAACTTCATGAACATAATTCTTAACGGTGCCTCAGAACATGAAGACGGGCAGCTTATGGCGAACTACGGTCGTATCCTAGTCAGGGGCAACAACATACTTTACATCTGTCTTTCAGTTCCTCAGAAAAGAGATACAGCATAGACCTCTTCTGTCCAAGGAAGCAGGTGTGGCTATAGATGCCTCGCCTAAATTATATGTTACAATATTACTATTTTGGAATGATGATTTGATCAAGACACTCAACGCAGAATCATTTTTGGTTATCTAGAATTCCATTTGGCTGGACCTGTGAGTTCTTGATTGCCGCCATGTTTAAATTGCACGTTGCCAGACAATGTTCTTGGACGATGAAGTGATCGAGGTAGACTGACTCTCCGAGAATGATTACCTTTTCCCGCTCCTGAGTCCAAAAAACAAGGTAATGTTAGGTTTTTTGAGAAGCCGCCTTGCGTACCGTTATCATGGAGAATATTCTTACAATTTTTCTTTTTCAGCAATCTTGGTTATTGCTTCTTCTCGGCTTAACCCCTGTTTCATGAAAGATTTTATTTCGTCCTCTAAGACTAGCCTGCCTTCGCCATAAAATCTTGTGTACGCATGTAGCAACTGCTCATAAAGTTCCTCAGCATTTCTGGTTACCTTAGCCTCTGATGGTTCTTCTGTTTCCTGATGGTTCTTCTCTAAGACTGATTTGAGTGTAGCATAAGTCATGACGGCGATGCCTGTGCTGAAGGTAACTGTGTAACTTACAATAGATCCTGCATCCATATTTCTTAACCATAAGTTCAGAGCGAAGAGAAACCCGCTGAGGCACGGCACCATAAAAAGCCACAACAATAATACATATCTAGCTGCGCCATATTTGTATGCAAACCCAAGCCATCCTGTTTTGGTTATGAAAATATCTCTCGTTCTTAACGGAGCTGATGAGCCCATCTCTTTTCCGTGTTTAGCCAACAATTCTCTTATTTTCCGTTCTTGAAATTTTCTGACTCTTGATAACGAAACCATGGCTACGACAAATGCGGATGCGAAAAGAATTATGCCGAGGACATGTTGGTTGAGAATGAAGGAAACAACCACAAGGAACATAAGAAAGGGAATCATGGCGACAAGATAGCCAATTTTGTCCTTTTCTCGATAGGCGATCAGAACGGCAACTATTGTTAGAATTAGTGGTATAGATAAGGATAAAATCACCGCAGTTGGATCAGGCGAGTTCATCAACTAGCACCACACAAACTGGCTCTTTTTTCCTCATAGGCAAACTGTAAAGACTTGGTTAACCTAGCTCCCGAAATAACAGAGATGACAACAACGAGCAGAGTAAAATACGGCTGGTTCAACATCTCCCTTCTATATCCTGTAACCAACCGCCACTATAAGAATTTTTCTCCCTGTGCACAATGTTGATCCGGCTATCTTGGTTCTCGATTATTTTTGCTTTGTGAACAGTTGCCTCTGAACCTTTTTAGGCTGAGCCCCTCGTCTTTTCATACATCTTTTCTAGTGTCCAGCGTATCGCTGATCTGAGTTCGCGTTCTCTCAGAGGCGCCACATTGCGGATCGATATAGTCTTGACTGTCTCGCCGTCTTTTTCGATGCTAAACGCGAAAACCTCGTTCGGCATAATCTCGCCGTGCCGGGCTGCTTCCTGATCGCCTTGCTGCATCTTCGCAAAAACCCTCTCTACGAGAAAGGCTTGAAAGGGAGGCGTATTCGCATTGAATTTCTTGTCCTCCGCCGGAACAATCCACATAGACCCGCCTTCAGCATACAGGTTTGCCAGAAGTTCACCCGATGCGGTTTTGAGCGGGATAGCCTCTGTTGCTTCTTTTGGGGGACTGGTTGGCGGCGTGGGTTCTGCTGTTTTGGGTGGAGCCGGCTTCGCGATTTCATCAACTTTTCTGAAACTTTTTTCAAGGAGAACCGTGTTGATGAAGTCTAGGAGGGCTCTTAATCCTTCAAGTTCGACTTCCATGCCTTTTACACGTTCTTCCAGCGTTTCGCGAAGCTCTGCGATCTTTCTTATTCTTTCTTCTTCCGCCATTCTTTTTCCTCTCAATTCGATCTAAAGAGTCCGAATATTGATCTCCTGTTCAAACCTTAAAAGGCTTTTTCAGCCCGGCTGCTGCCGTAGCGGGGAAGCATCGATAATTTTTTTAGTCTCTGATCCCAATTCCTTTAACGGTGTAACTTATGCACCTAGGAGTCTACATATTAGTTCAGGTTGAGAAGGGAGAGCCGTGGCAGATCGCGGCTGCAATCTCGAAGATTGACGGGATCAAGACAGCTCACACAGTCACGGGACAATACGACATAATCGTGTACGGCGAACTAAGCGACCTAGAAAACCTCAAAAGCCTAGCGAAGAAGATTCAGGGCATCGAAGGCGTCCAACACACCCAGACAGCAGTCTGCATACCCTAGACAAACCAAACGAACAAAAAGACTTTCCCATTTTCTTTCTTTTTTGTTGTCTAAAGAAAAGATTGAAACTCGTTTTTGCATATTTGATTTGCGCTGAGTGCGATATCTTTAGGGCTTTCTTGCCCAGAATATTGCACGATCACTTTCTACAGTATACGAATTGCCCTGCCGGTCACCGAATACCTGCAAAACGTGAAACCCATACTTTTTCAACCATCCTTTGACTTCTCGGGCGCTTACTGGGTGTTTTTTGCCGACGTATTCGATGGAATTTTCAACTCCATCAGTGTTACGGGTGTACCAAATGCGCTTAATATGGAGAACCCCTTGCTTCTCGTCAAATCTTAGCCACTCCATTGTTGATCGACCAAAGTTGCCATCCACGCCTTTGCCCTCAAAGATAATTCTTTCTTTGCCAAAAGGTCCCTTTCCCCATTTCCCTTTGTAGTCGTTGTTGTCAATGAAAAGTCGACCGCCCGGTGAAAGTGCTTCCCAAGCAAACTGAATACATTGTTCCTGCATTTCTGCTGAAGGCAGTTCGTAAAAGGCATTGGCACCCATTATCACAAGGTCGTACCCTGCTCCCCATTGTCCATCTAACACATCCTGCACCTTTAGCGTTACTCTGTCCTGAATATCATTAGGGAGCCTAGAAATTTTCTCGACTGCCCGTGCGTTCATAGCCGGGGCTATCTCTATGCCAGTAATTCTGTGTCTATCCTGAGCGAGGGGTATAAGAATACGGCCTGTTCCACTAAAACATTCTAGAATGTTCAAAGGTCCAGACTCGCCGATAAGCCTCCGGATCAATTCGACATCATCAGTATACGTCTCCGTTTGATCATGCAGTTCGGCAAGCAATGGATCGCTATAGCTGGCCGAGTATTTGCATTCTTGCATTATCTTCCCGTCGCTTTTATTTTCTCATTTCGAAGAATATAAACAATTTTAGAGCTTGGGCGGTATTTGGACCCATCTGGCACTTATCTTTTCATTTATTCCCAGTTGTATCTGTACCTACATGATGTTGATGGCAAAGATCGCTTTCCCCAACTGATGGGTAATCAAAACAGGTCTCTGAAGCGCGAACTTGCTCTTTCAAATCGAGAGAATTTGGGTGATGGATGGGATTTGGATGAACATCCAGACGTAGAGTGATGCGGCTAGTATGACTAGTGCGATGGTGATCATGCTGTAGTCTTTTCTGCCCATCTTGAGCACGTACAGGTTTGTCCGTTTCTCGCTGGCGCCCCATGCCCTAGATTCCATGGCTTCTGCGAGTTCGAGGCTTCTCCTAATCGCGTTGACTATCAGCGGAATAAGGATCGGAATGTATCTCCTAATCCTGTTAACGAAGTTGCCGCCTTCCAGTTCTAGCCCGCGTGCCTTCTGGGCATCCGTGATCGTCTGGGCTTCTTCGCTTATCACGGGTACAAAGCGGACCGCCGTTGTGAAGGCGAAGCATAGTTCATAGGGGATGCCTGTCTGTTCTAGGGCTAGTCCTAAAAGGTCAGGCGATGTCGTTAGGAAGAAGACGGAGAAGGACTCGATGAGGACGACGAACCGAAGGGTCATAGCCAACGAGCGCTCCAGGATGTAGGCAAGGGACTCACCACCATAGAAGTAGAGTGACAGCGTGTTCATCAGGAAGATCACAACTGCGAACATGATTGAGCCCTTAAGCGAGCGGATCCACTCTTTCTCTATGCCTGCGATTATGACGAAGGGTATTTGTATGATCAGAAGCACGAGAAGTGGAATTATCTGGCTGAAGAGTATCGCCGCGACAAAAAGCGCGCAGACGTAGATGAATTTTGCCCTCGGGTCGATTTTGTGGATTGGCGAAGTAACATTGCGGAACTTGAAGCCGTCAAACATGCTCATCTTTCTTCACCCAGCCTTTCTAGGATTGCCTTCGCCGCCTCATTGACGTCGATTATGTCTTGTTTGAAGCCAAGGTCCTTGAGGCTTCTGAAGATATGCGTGACCTCGGGCATGACAAGTGAGGATTGTTCGACAAGCTCAGGGTCAGTGAGTATCTTCTCGGCTTCTCCGTCTGCGATTATCTTTCCCTGAGCCATAAGGACTATGCGGGGCTTTATATCGGCGACGAACTCGATGTCATGCGTCACGATTACCACGGTTTTGTCTTGGCTGTTCAATTGAACTATGAACTGTCGAAGCCTTTCCTTCTGCATCTTGTCCTGTCCTATGGTGGGTTCGTCAAGCACAATTATGTCGGGGTTCCACGCCAGAACCGATGCGAGAGAGACCCTTTTCCTCTCGCCGCCGCTGAGCATGAAAGGCGAAACCTTGCGGTACTGCGTCAAATCCAGTGTGCCGAGTGCCCATTCGACGCTTTTTTGGATGTCGACTTCGCTGTAGCCGAAGTTCTTCAGCGCGAAGGCAATCTCTTCTTCAACGGTCTCGCAGAAGAGTTGGCGGTCCGGGCTCTGGAAGACGAAGCCTACTTTTCTGGCAAGGGTTGCTATGCTGGCTTTTCGGGTGTCTGTGCCCTCGATGAGGACTGTGCCCTTTGTCGGTTTCAGCAGCCCGTTGAAGTGCTTCACAAGGGTTGTTTTGCCTGCGCCGTTTTGACCCATGACCGCGACAAATTCGCCTTTCTCGATCTTCAGTGAGACCCCTTTTAGCGCCTCCACGCCGTTTGGATAAGCAAAGTAGACATCTTGGACCTCGATCATCTGCCTAGTGCCTCCCTTACGTCTTGAGCCATCTCTTCTGAGCCAAGCGGAACTCTGGTGAGGCCTGCGCCTTTGGCCCTGAGCGTCCGATATAGCATTGCTGCCTTCGGTATTCCTACGCCTGTTGTTTGGGCTTCTTCCGAGCTGAAGACGGTTCGCGGGTCTCCGTTCAAGGCAACTCTGCCCTGGTCCATAATTATGACTCGGCTTGCATACTTTGCGGCGAGGTCCAGCCTATGCTCTACGAGGATTATCGTTATGCCAAGGTTTCTGTTCAGGTTGGCGATAACTTCGAAGATTGTCTTAGCGCCAAGCGGGTCGAGAAAAGATGTCGGCTCGTCCAGCACAATTAGCTCAGGTTGCATGGCTAGGACTGAGGCTATGGCTACTCTTTGCTGTTGTCCGCCTGAAAGTTCGTATGGCGCCCTGTCCTTCAGCTTGTATGTGCCTGTTGTCTTCAGCGCCCAATCCACTCTTCTGCGTATCTCGTCCCTTGGCACAGCCAGATTCTCAAGTCCGAAGCCTACGTCCTTCTCCACGGACAGCGAGAAGAGCTGGTTTTCCGGGTCTTGAAAGACAAGCCCTACGTGCTGGGCTAGTTTGTGGATTGGGTGTTCTGTTATGCGTAACCCTGCGACAGTGACTTCGCCTTCAAGTTTTCCAGCGTAGAAGTGGGGAATGAGTCCGTTGAAGCATCTGCAGAGAGTTGTCTTTCCGCATCCGCTGGGTCCAGTCAGTATCACGAATTCTCCTTTCTCGATCTCGATGGTCACATCTTCGAATGCGGGCTTCGTGCCGATCGGATAAGTGTACGTCAGTCCTTTGGTTTCAACGATCGCCAATCTTGTGTCTCCGCTTTGGAGGGGTCACAGCCTTTTTTGGGTAGATACTTGAAATGGAGATACTTAAATTGATTGTTTCATATGCTCTGCCCGTATTCCGATGAGGATGTCTCTCAGTCAGGTCGCAATTCCCCTCTTTTTCCTTGACCTAGTGTCTTGCCAAGTGCATCAGCATGGTAACTATCAGGAAGATATAAGCACTTACGAGAGAGACTTTAAGCATGTATAAACATGTATAGACATCGGTTTGTAGCGGCCTTTTCTGTAATCTCTCCCCTTCCCAAATCCGTTGCTAGGAAATATCAGAATTGAATAAATGGTTCATGTTTATATCATAAAGAATGCCTAGAAAACATATAAAAATGGAGAATCTAGTTAGAGAGGGATGAAATCAAATGGCACGTGATGAAACCAAAAAAATTGGACGACAAGCAATTTGTGACAAGCAGGAAGATGAGCCGCTCTCGATGCCCATTCAAGATTATCAAGCTATCGACGTTCACGCACACTGTGGTCCCTGCAAGGGCAGGTTACATCCGCTGATGGAAAAGTTTACGAGTTGGGAAGCTGACGAAGTTCTTGAGCAGGCTCGAAAGGCTAACACGGAATTGACAATTATCTCGTCACTTCTGGCTCTTTTCCCACGCATACACAACGATGCCTTTACGGGTAATCAGGAGATCTTTCGTGTCGTGACGGAGAACAGTCGGTTGCTCCAATGGGTGATAGTTGATCCACGCGACCCACGGACATATGATCAAGCAGCCGAGATGCTTCAACACCCGAAGTGCGTGGGAATCAAGATCCACCCGGAAGAACACGGCTACCCCATCGCAGAACACGGGAGGGTGCTTTTCGAGTTTGCAGCGCGACACCGTGCTATAGTTATCACACACAGCGGCGAGCAGAAGAGCCTCCCAGAAGATTTCGTCCCCTTTGCAGATAGGTTTCCAGAGGTCACATTGATACTCGCGCATCTGGGTTGCGGATGGGACGGGGATCCGAGTCACCAGGTCCGTGCGATTCAAAAGGGCAAGCGAGACAATATCTACGTCGACACATCCAGCGCCCAGAGCATCACTCCAAACCTGATCGAATGGGCGGTGCAGGAGATCGGGGCCGACCGAATTCTCTACGGCACAGATTCGCCCCTCTACTTTGCCCCAATGCAGCGTGCCAGAATCGACCACGCGGGCATCAGCGACCGCGAGAAGCGGCTGATCCTTCGGGATAACGCGGTTTCTCTTCTTAATGCACATGGCAAGCTGAATAGACAGCTGAAGTGAACAGGAGAAGGTGCAGATAGTTCCTCATTAGTGTTCGTTTCTGTGAGCGAGTTCTTGGCTGAACAATTAAAAATATAGGCTGAGGGAGATGGTGGGGTTGCGGCTGTTACCATATGTGGGGTAGTAGCCTGTATCTTACTTTTTGTGCGTATTCGGAGTAGCCGTTTAGCTCGTTCTGAAGTGTTCTGTCTTCGAGGGAGGTACGGGTTATCGTCAAGAGAACATAGATTCCGACTGGAATGAAGGTGAAGATGGATCCGACTATCAAGGGAATCGATAAGACGTATGAAATCCCTGCTAGATATCCAGGATGCCTCACGATACTATACGGTCCACTAGTTATCACCTTGTGATCTCTGTCTTTTTGGATCCGAACAGTTGGTTCAAAATGTGGGTTTGTTGCCATAGCCCAGTTGAGAAGAACGGTGGAAAGAGCCAATAGCAAGAGTCCCGCCGCCACAAATGAGACATCGAGTGTTGACCAGTGAAACCTGCCGACATCCAATCCCGCAACGGCGGGTATGGGAATCAGCACCATGAGATTGCTTGCTCGCATTAGTATTTCGTCCCATAACTTGGAACCCTTTCTTTTTATCTTAAGCCTTGCAGCAAGAAGTTCAGGGTTCATCTTATACTGGACTATTGTACTTACAGAGTAATGCAGGAAAGAGGTGCCGAAGAGAATCCAAGGTCGGACGTCAATTTGTCCTGCAGAAACAAAGAAGATCGTCATCTGAGCAAGCAGCATCACAGAGGCTACTATCATCTGCTTGACTGCAGCCGTCTTGGCACTGTTGTTGCCGTCTTCCATCATGATCTTGGTTATTCTGACTTCGTATTTAACTATCTATTATCCATCGATCGTCATGATAGGCTCCTGTTTAGTGCGAATCAACGGGAAAGAAGAATCCGGCGTTGCCGATTATTGTTCTGAAAAAAATGATGTGTTCGCTCAAAACACGTCTTTTTTGGGAAGAATTGAAAACGTGTTTCCGGTTTACCATTCGAGGTCTGTTTGTGCGATTTTTTCCCAGCAAGAATGGCATATTGGGGTTTTTATGCCTTTGTAGACCATGTATAAGGCTATGTCCGGGCTTCCGCAGTCTGGGTTCCAAGGGTTCTGGCAAAGTTCGATCTTATGCCGGATTTCGGTTTTTTCGGGTCTGGCAACCCACGCATTGGCTCCCGATATTAGGACTTCGGTACTTTGTGTGGCCATGGCAGTTTCAGATTGGAGGATTGATTTTGTTCGGTTAAAGGCATTGTGAACCGGGGGTATAGACTGCAAGTATGTTGCATTCTTGATAATCATAATCAAACATGGCAAAGCCTAAGCCCGACAAGGTGCACAGAGCGCAAAACATTCCTGAAAAGGCTCCTTGTAGATTTGTCTGACAAATTTTTTTCTGTTTTGTCAGTCACTGACAAATAGTGAAGCCTGCAAGAAAGCCTCTGTAGATCTGACTGTCAAATTTTCGTGTGTTTTGACAGTGACAGTCAATTAAGACATCTTCTCTTGTCTGCCTTTCCAGATTGTTTCGTGCTTCGTATTTTTTTATTTGTCTGTTCTCTCTGTTTCTCGGTTTGTTTCCGTTAAGATATGTGTAGGAAAGAGGCATAGTCATCTCTTGCCGAAGGGTTGAGCCTGATGCTGGAATGTAGTTTCGTATCATAATTCACCTATTTACTTCTGGAATTGATTTTCAAAAAGCATTAATCTGCATAGGTCCAAAGTAGAAGTTGAGAAAAATGAAACGGATAGGCAGACGTAACAGGGCGCTGAGCACGCCCGTAACGACTATGATACTTTTGGTAGTGCCCGTCATGCTTGCGGGCGGAACCGTCATGTTTGCCTATCAGATAATCTCAGACGAGATGCAGCTGGAAATACTCCGCCTCTCAAACCAGAATATCTGGGCATACGGGAATGGCACGAGCTTCGCTGCTATCGCGGTGGACAATCTCGGAGGAAGAGATGTGCTGATAGACAAGATACAGGTCAGAGGCGTTGAAGCCCAATGGTCAACGGTGTACTACATAAAAATGTCATCGCAGATCTCGACTTCGCTGAACTGCCCGAATGCAACCCACAGCTGGACAGACTTCCTATACACTGAGGGCGCGGTGGCTTCGTTCTCTCTGGCGAGCACCGACATACCGTTGGCTTCAGGCGACACGCTGATAGTTTACATCAGGAACCCGGACAACATCACGCCCAGCGACATAGGAGAAAGCGTAAGCATAACCGTCTACACGGTAAGCGCCCACTGCTATGTCGAATGCAACGTGAAATCAGCCGACACAGCGCCACAATAACATAATGAATCTTAGATATGCTTATTACTCTAAAACAGCGATATTGAAAGCAGACCCCGAGACTGGTAAGATATTTTGGTTCAAAGAAGGCTTCACATGCAGTTTTGGATACAATAGTTTTCACAGCAACCATTGGTTTGACTTTAGTGCCTCAGACGCTCGTTTCTTAATCCATTCAGGAGTCCAAGTGCCCCTTATGAGACTCAAGGGATGCATTAAAATTTAACCTTTTTCCTCTCTCTCTTACGTTCTCGTTCTCTCCCACTCACTCTCCTACTCACTCACTCTCTCTCAACACACACAAAAAAACACACACAACAAAGAAGAGATTCAGAGCGATATTCATGGTACAATCGTGTATGGTGTTCTTGTATTACAAAACGTGATACAAACGAAATGTAACACAACTTCAGAAATCCTATTCTTTTAGGAACTCTTCTACGAGATTCATAGTTCGATGAAGTTTTTCTCTGACATCATCCAGATTTTGAGATATGAAGTTCGTCCCTTGATCCTTTGTCATCTGAGAACAAACATATATCCCATAGATGCTAGCATATAAATCATAATTCATAGATTGAAGTTCTGGTTTCAACCCTTTTTCCGCAAACTCAGTATACCAGCTCCTAAAAGTTCCAAAAACCCCAGTTATCCTCGTTGTGTACCTGTCGTATTCGGCTTGGTCGTCTTTTTCTCTAAGCTTGCTTGTATGGTCAATATCTATAATAAGAGCCTCAAGTATTGGATGAACGATCTCGATATGTGGCATAAGACGGCGAACTTTATCAAGTCTGCGATCATATCCATACTTTACTGTTTGTATAATTATGCCACTAACTAAACCTAGGATGAACCCAAATATTGCACTAGGTAGATTTTCCAGCATTTCTCATTCATCCATTTTTCATTAAGCCTCTCAAAACCTGAGCTGTCATTACTAATGCATCTTTTAATACCCCAGTTTGTCTGCTGTAACCAAAAGATTCCCTAGGTCTTTTGGAAACTGGTATTTCAATTATTCTGCTACCAAGTTTTTTAGCCAAGATGATTGTATCTGAGTCAAACCCAAGATCCGAAGACAATTCTTTTTTGGTCAGGTCATGAAATAGACTATCTCTATAAGCCTTGAACCCTGACCAAACATTTGTGATGCGCTTCTCTAAAAAGAATAACATAAAAAAACTAATAATTTTGGCACCTAACATTTGAAGTGGTTGTCTTGTTGTAAGATATTCCGAGCCTATAACCAGATCAGCTTCTCCTTTCAGAATTGGCTTTATCATTTTCTTTATATCTTTAGGATCATATGAACCATCAGCGCCTACAGTAAGAATAACTGACCCTGATGCTTTAGAAAGCCCCAGTTGTATGGCAGCTCCCCTTCCCCTGTTCTTCTTTGTCTCAAGTACTATGTGTGCGCCGTGCTCTTTTGAGACTAGTCCCGTTCCGTCAGCTGAACCGTCGTCAACCACTATTATCTGATAAGTGAATTTTTCATTTTTCAGTGCACAGATGATACCATCGATTGTCATACCTATCTGTTCGCCTTCATTGAAGGCAGGAATAATTATTGAAAGATCGTTCTCAGAGCGTTTCTTAATGTTTCCCACAGCCATCATATTCCTCGGTTAGGAATATATTATTTTGCTATATCGACTAGTTTCTTTCCTCCAGTTTAGCAATTCTTGGTGTCCATGTTTCTTTTTCATGTCTCAAATATTTCGCAAACAACAACGCTTCTTCATTGATTAGGGTGCCAAGGGTCTGTCTCTAACCATTCTTAGAGCATCTAGTTTAATGTAACAAAAGCCTAATTTAGGGGACAGCTTACTATTCGGACGGGCTGAAGGTAACTTTGAGGATAGCGTGGAAAAGCGGAGTCTCGATAGAGCATAACGGCACCCGAGTTATGCTTGATCCTCAAAGCAACCGGCTCGGTCAATTGCCTGTCTTCATCACGCACGCTCATTTGGACCATTCGCGGGCTTTCGGGATCGAGCACGTGATCAAGTTTTCTTCTGAACCAACCATGAGCCTGATGGCTTCCTACGGAATGTCCGCCGTGAACTGGCAACCCTTGACGATTAAGGAGAAAGTCTCGGTTGACGACATCGACATAATTCCTCATAACGCTGGACATATCTTGGGCTCCTGCATGTTCGAAATAGCCACGCCTGAGGGAAACATACTCTACACCGGGGACTTCAACACCGAGCACACAAAAACGATGAAGCCAGCCGAACCCGTCTCCTGCGACATCCTCATCGTAGAGTCAACGTTCGGCTCGCCAAACTTCGTCTTCCCGCCAGAAGAAACCCTCGCAAAAGAGATGATAGACTGGGCACAGAGCATCCTCAGAACGGGCAGAACCCCAGTCTTCCAGACAGATCATCTGGGGAACGCCCAAGAAGTGATCGGCATATTCAACGAGTCAACGGGGATTCCCGTCATCACGCATAGAAGAGTCTCAAGCGTAAGCGGGATCTACAGATCCCACGGTCACAAATTAGAATACATCGACGCCGAATCTGAGGAAGCCGAAGAAACCGCATCATCAGGAAACCACATATTCGTGGCACCCAAACGATTCAACGTCCAGAACCACCCGGAAATGGTGCCAGCGCTGGTTTCAGGCTGGGCTCTGTGGACAAAGCATAAGGCATTCGCATTAAGCGACCACGCAGATTTCCTGCACCTAATGAGGTTCATCAAGGACTGCAAACCAAAAATCGTCCTGACATGCCACGGAGGCACGTTTGACAAAACCCTGACAAGATGCATAGAAAGAGAACTCGGGATAAGGGCATATCCGATAAGGCTAATTCCGACAAGCGTCCTGTCTGCAACGTGAAAAAGCCAAAGAAAAAGGCACTAAACTTTTGAGATTGACAAAAAAGGCTGTGGTTCAGCGCCTTAGACCTTGCCGCTGAAGAGGCGGATGTACTCCTTTGTCTTCTCTTTGACGCGTTCGCGGGCTGGTCCGCCGAGTTTCCTGAAGTCCTTCTCGCTAGGTTTCGCCTTGTATGCGTCTATGAAGCCATCTATGAAGGCGATTGAAAGCACAGTAGCCACGTTGACCTTGGTTACTCCGCCAGTTTGAATGGCATCGAGAAGTGTGCCTTCGCCCTTGGCGAGTTTGATGCCCTTCTCCTTTGCATCTTCAGGCGACATCAAAATGCCTGAAGAACCATGAGAAACAAGAGGCAGCCGCGTCCGCTCCTGAATGGCGACTAGCCGATCGGTCCTGATGGGCCAAATATCATTCCAGATGCCGTGAATAGAGCCGAAAGCAGCAGCGAGGAAGTTGCAGCCAGTCTCCTTAACGAAATATTCAACAGCCTCAGGCTTTGCCATCAAGTCCTCAACAGATTTGCCTGCTTTCTTTCGTATGATCTCTATGGCCTCGGTCGCCGGCAAGCTTCGCAGTTTGGCGATCTCTTCGAAGGAGAAGTAGTCTTCAATTTTGGGTATCTTTCCCAGTTCAGACTCAACAGGCACGCCCTTCGGCTTACACATCTTAACTACTTCGCGCGTCAGCCTTATATTCTCTTCAAGAGGCAATGCGGAACCGTCGAAAAGGACCGCTGTGAACCCAAGGTCCAAAGCCCTCTTCACCTGGTCAACCTCCGTAGCATGGTCCAGATTAAGCGCAACGCGTACATCGGTTTCAGCTGCCGCGATTTTGACCATGCCAGATCCCAGTGCCCAGCCGGCATATCTGCTTGCGCCGGGGCTTAGCTGGATAATCAGGTCGACTGGTTGTCCCAGTTCCTTAGTCATCTCTTCAGCTGCCAGAATAAATGCTTGAACCATCTCCATGTTGTTGGCGTTGAAGGCTCCGACTGCGCGGCGTTCCTTCAATGCAGGTATTAACAAATCTCGCTCATTTACCAGAGGCATTCATCTTCCTCCCAGATTGAATGACCGTCTTACTCTCCCTTACCATGCAAATAAATCTATCGGTGCGCGAGAAAGATGCCAGTAAGATTAGGTTTTCAGCGCTGAAACACCAGAGCCGTTACGAACACAAAGTTCTTATTTGCGGGTCTTCTTATATTCTAGAATTCCAGACGGAAGAGACGCCTCATGCCCATAAAAGTGTTGAAATCCGAGAAGGCAGGCGAGTCCAGCATCGAAAGGATCATTTACACCAAGCGTTACCGCCTCACAGTAGACAGGGCTAGATGCGTCGGATGCGAGATATGCAAGATCGTCTGCCCAAAAGAAGCCATAACAATCACAAACCCCGCCAGAACCGAGGGACAAAAAAAGGCACGCCCACAAATCAGCATAGACGAAAACAAGTGCCATTTCTGCGGCATCTGCGAAGCGATCTGCCCCTTCGGCGCACTTACCCTGAGAATAGACGGCAAAGAAGCGGCCCCCGTCATTGAGAAGAACAGCTTTCCGCAGATAGTCCACGAGATCGAAGTTGAAGAGTTCAAGTGCCCCACAGAATGCAAGAAATGCGAGGAAAAATGCCCCCTAGGCATCATAAAAGTAAGCCCAACGAAGCCAATCGGCAGAGTCAAAGTCACCATAGACGCAGAGCACTGCCCCTGCTGCCGCCTCTGCGAGGTTGAATGCCCAGAAGCCGCCATCCACGTAAGAAAAAGCATCATCGGCTCAATAAAGATAAATGCCGAAAAGTGCCCAGAAGGCTGCCGCGACTGCGCGGACGTGTGCCCCATAACCGGCGTCCTATCCGTGGGCAAGGACGGCAAGGTCCACGTCAACGATTACTGCTGCGTCTACTGCGGCGCCTGCAAAGTCGCATGCCCAGTCGAGGGTGCGCTTGAGCTTAAGCGGACATCCATCCATCATACGCCGGTTCGTTCAGGCGCGTGGAACAAGGCTCTCGAGAAATTAACCTCAACAGGTGACGTGGCGAAGGAGCTGCGCGGCAGGCTGATCTTGAGGAGCAGGGAGTCTGTTAGGCGACTTTTCACACGGAGGGAAGAAGCCCAAGTTGAATGAAGAACTCCGTATAGGCGTGTTCGTTTGCCACTGCGGCCTAAACATAGCTGGAGTCGTCGACGTCGAAGCCGTTACACAGTATGCGCGCAGCCTGCCGAATGTTGTCTATGCGGTGCGCAACCGCTACACATGCGCCGACCCGGGACAAGAAGAGATTAGGAAGGCAATAAAGGAGCAGAAGCTCAATCGCGTTGTTGTTGCGGCTTGTTCGCCCCGCATGCACGAATTCACTTTCCGCCGAACAGTAGCCGAGGCAGGTCTGAACCCGTACCTCTTCGAGATGGCAAACATCAGGGAACACTGTTCTTGGTGCCACCCGAGCATGGCGAAGGAGGCCACAGAAAAGGCTAAGGAGATCGTCAAGGTCGCTGTTGCGAAGGCGAGGCTGCTCAGGCCCCTGCAGCAGATAGAGGTGCCGGTTACGAATAAGGCTCTCGTCTTAGGCGGCGGAATTGCAGGCATAAACGCGGCTCTGAACTTGGCTGATATGGGCTTCAAGGTCTACCTCGTAGAGAAGAAGGAGAGCATAGGCGGACATATGGCTCAGCTGGACAAGACATTCCCAACGCTTGACTGCTCCATATGCATTGAGGGTCCAAGGATGGTTGATGTTGCCCGCCACCCAAACATAGAGATTTTCTCTTTCGCTGATGTCGTCAAAGTTGAGGGTTTCGTCGGAAACTTCAAGGTCAAGGTGCGGAAGAACCCCCGCTACGTCATCGAGGCTAACTGCACAGGATGCGGCGAATGCCGCGATGCCTGCCCAATCGAGTACGCGAATGACTGGGACATGAACCTCGGCGTCCGCAAGGCGATCTCCGTTCCTTTTGACCAAGCCGTGCCACTGATCTACCGCATAGACAAGGACTACTGCATCGAATGCTACAAGTGCATGGACGCGTGTGGCGCCCGCCAAGCCATAGACTTCAGCCAAGAACCGGAAGAGGTCACACTTGAGGTAGGCGCCATAGTAGTCGCAACGGGCTACGACATATACACGCCTGAGAAGGGCAACATATATGGCTACGGAAAATACAGCAACGTCATAACCAGCCTCGAATTCGAAAGGCTGATACTGGCTGCAGGACCGACTGCTGGACACGTGATTCGGGCTTCAGATGGGAAGAGACCGAATGTTGTTGCTTTTATCCAATGTGTCGGCTCGAGAGACACGAAAAAGTATCCCTACTGCTCAGGTTTCTGCTGCATGTACACGCTCAAACATGCTATTCAGCTTAAGGAGCATTACGGCAGGGACGTAGAGGTTTACGTGTTCTACATGGATATACGGAGCAATTTCAAGGGCTACGAAGAGTTCTACGAGCGCGCCAGAGAGATGGGTGTGAACTTCGTGAGAGGCAGGGTCTCGCACGTGCTTGAGGACACGGAAACCAAAAACCTCATCCTACGCGCCGAAGACATGACCCTGGGAGACCCCGTGGAACTCCAAGCAGAAATGGTGGTGCTGGCAACGGCTGCAGTTGAGTGCCAAGGAGCAGGGGAAGTGTCAAAGGCACTTAACATTACACGGGGCACAGACGGATTCTTCATGGAAAGCCACCCCAAGCTCAAGCCCATCGACACACCCGTAGAAGGAATCTTCTTAGCCGGAGCCTGCCAAGGACCAAAGGACATACCCTACAGCGTATCGCAGGGAAGCGGCGCCGCGGCCAGAGCTGCCACGATCCTTTCGAAGCCGACGGTCAAAATTGAACCAATAGTGTCAGTCATTGACCCGGAAAAATGTCGAAACACCAAGGTCAAATGCGGCATATGCGCCCAGAGGTGTCCCTTCAGCGCCATAGTTGTTGAACCCGGCAAGGCCGCCAAGGTAATAGCTGCAATGTGTCATGGATGCGGAACCTGCGTGGCCGAGTGTCCCTCTGACGCCATTACGCAGATGCATTTCACGGATGCCCAGATATTTGCCCAGATTGATGCTGCCTTGGAGACTGATCCTGAGGACAAGATTTTGGGTTTCTGCTGCAACTGGTGCTCCTATGCGGGCGCGGATCTGGCTGGTACAAGCCGTTTCGAGTATCCGCCGAATCTCCGCACGATCAGAGTTATGTGTTCAGGCAGGGTTGACCGAGACTTTGTGCTTGAGGCTTTCCGAAAAGGCGCAGGCATGGTTCTCATCGGCGCCTGCCACTTGCCATACGACTGCCACTACATAGACGGCAACCAGAAGATGAAGACGCGTATGGAAACGCTGGCGAAGATCCTAGAAAAATTCGGCTTGACCCCGGACAGGTTCAGAATCGAATACATATCTGCAGCTGAAGGCGTGAAGTTCGCCCAAGTCATCCGCGAGATGACGGATAAGATGAAGGAAATCGGCAAAGAAAAAATCAAAGCCGAAAACGAGAGACTGAAACCCCAACTAGACCGCATACTCGACAGAAAGAAACAAGCCCCTACCTAGAAATTCGCGACTTCCGCCTACTTTTTCGTGGTTCCTTCTCTGTGTGCAGGTGACGCCTCCTCTAGTGCTCGCAATGAGACATTCAAGCACGTATTTTGACAGGCTAATGCGATGAGGCATCTATGCAACTCCGAATGCTTGAAGTGAGGACTTACTTTTGGCCAAACCTATTCAGGCAACATATTTATTATTTGCAGAGATTCGATAATTATCCTTGGCATAAATTTCTTCGCATTCACGTATTTTTCATCACTAAAATAAGGTTTCCACTCTAGATTGGCTAGACTATCAGTTACCGTTAGCAGGGATGCAGCTCTAATTCCCCTGAATTCAGCTACGGTACACATTGCAGATGACTCCATTTCCACTCCTAAAACTCCTTGACCTTGCAGCTTTACCACTTTGCTCCGCATTTCCCTGAAAATAGCATCAGTATTCCATATTGGTCCCACGAATGATTTTACACCAATCTTCTGACACGTTTTTCTTAGAATCTTAACAATTTCGGAATCAGTCTTTACCACTCGCCTGTTAGGCAGATAGTATTTCGATGTCCCTTCTCCGATGACGATTCTTGAAGGAACAACGAAATCTCCAGGTTCCATATATGGTTGAAAAGCACCTAAACCCGTAGCCAGCAAAACAACTTTTGCACCGCATGCAACAAGAAGTTCCACCAAGAACGCCGTGTAAGATGCCCCAAAAGTTAGAGGCACAAAACCCACCTTTTCATTCTCAACTGCACCCACATACAAATCAGAATAGGGCCAGCTAACTGGAGAGGCATTGATCATTTCAACAAGTCTTCCAAGTATCGATTTCATTGATATTACAATTGTTTTTGGGACAGGAAAATCGTCAATGGCTAATTTCGTAGAATTCGCTTTGTATTTCAACAGGATTTCAGGTGAAGTAATCGAATAATCATTCAGAGGTTCTTCACCTGTTTTCTTTTCATCAGATATCTTTTGCAATTGTGTTTATGCTCCTATTATCTTCAAAGATTGACCGACAAATGAAAGGTGCTAATATCTCAATAATGCTTTCTGGAATATTAAAGATACGTAGGACTGCTTACTTGTCCAAAGCCTGAAGCTGAAAGTCGAGGAAGCTTCAATTCCGTTCATTCTTCCCGAGATGTCTTTGCGTGTGTGTGGTCATGTTTTTCTAGATGAGCCAGTCTTTCGTTGAGTGATTCCAGTTCTTTGTTCAGCTCCTCGATCATGCTTTCAATCTGTTTGCGTCTCTCTTCCAAGATTTGAGATACATCTCTAGGCTTTTCTTTTCTATCTTCAAGAAATGCTGAGAAAAAGTGTGGGAACAGTGGCATCGGCGTTGACTTCACCTTTACATCTAGCACCTCTTTTATGAGTTCAGCGAACAATCCTTTCATGCTGTTGGCTATTTGGCTCTCTTTGGCAATAGCTCGCTCAAGGACCGTTTTGCCTGTCTCAGTTATTCTGTACGTCTTCCGTTTCCTGTTTTTTTGAAAGGTCCATTCTCCCTGTATGTATCCTGACTTTTCTAAACTTTTGAGTATGGGGTATATGCCGCCGGGAGTGGGTTTCCAGAATCCCATGGTTCTGTACTTTATCTCTTTCATTAGTTCATAACCGTGTTGTGGTTTCTTGCTTAGAAGAATTAGCACAGCGATCCGTATGAAACCCTTCTGAGTTTCTTTAAGCCAATGGGAAGCAGTTCTTTCCTCTTCCGAATGCATGTCTTTTCTCGCAGTAGTCTCATGCAACAGAAATATTTATATTTTACTCAGATATATTGCGGTCCACAATAATCCTCGGAAAAGGATAGATAGCACATATGACAGCAATCGTTGAAACAACAAACCTGAAAAAGACTTACCGGCTGGACAAGGTGCCAGTGCACGCACTGAGAGGAATTAGTCTTAAAATTGACGAAGGAGATTTTCTTGCAATAGTGGGTCCCTCAGGATCGGGAAAGTCAACCCTTCTAAACCTAATCGGCGCGCTCGACAAGCCAACAGACGGAAAAGTGTTGATTGATGGGGCGGATGTCTCAACGTTAAATGACGATCAGCTTGCGGAACTAAGGTGCCGTGTGGGGTTCGTCTTTCAATTCTTCAACTTGATCCCTAGGCTCACTGCCATTGAGAACGTTGAACTGCCCATGGCAATAGCCGGCTTGAGTAGAGATAAAAGACGAAAAATAGCTCAAGAACTTCTGAGCACCGTGGGCCTAGAGGGAAGAATGCATCATAAGCCATCGGAACTCAGCGGTGGCGAGCGGCAACGTGTTGCTATCGCTAGGGCTCTGGCAAACAATCCAAGTTTTCTTTTGATGGATGAACCGACGGGAAACATAGACTCGAAGACTGCTAAGGAGATAATTGGTCTTATAAAAAGATTGAATGCTGATCAAGGCGTAACCATAATAGTGATCACCCATGACGAGAACGTGGCAGCACAGACAAAAAGAACAGTCAGGCTGCTTGACGGATTGGTAGTTCAGGAGAAGTGGAACTAATGAATGTTCTGGACATTTTTTCCTATGCTTGGGGCGGTATCCGACTGAGGAAGTTGAGAGCTGCTCTCACCATTTTAGGAATTGTCATCGGCATTGCATCTATCGTTGCCCTTCTCTCACTCAGCGAAGGCTTCAGAGTCGTGATCACCGGTCAGTTTGAACGCGGTTTCGCGTTGGACGTCCTAACTGTCACAGCAGGTCAAGGATTCGGTTTCGGCTTGGGTGGAGGCGGTTCTTCAGAGTTCTACTTAATCTTGAACAACACACAGGCAATAAACGGGATAACAGGAGTCAAACTGTCCACGGCCATAATGTCGAAGTCCGTAAGCCTTTCTTCAGGCGGAAAGAAGCTAACAGTTACTGCCGCAGGCATCAATTTCACCGAGTACTCAGAAATCTATAGTGCTACGTTTCTCGCGGAAAGTGGGTCTTTGCCGCTTGATCCAGCGAACGACACTATAGTTCTAGGAGCTCGGGTAGCAGATCCCGGGAAGAATGGCACTATGTTCGCTGAGGTTGGTGATTACATCAATCTGACATGGTCAACTGGACCCATTACCCAGCCGATAATAAAGAGTTATGTGTTTCATGTGGTGGCTGTTCTCAGTGAGGTCGGTGGCTTTGGTATAGGCGGACCCTCGGATAGTCAGGTTTACATTCCGATATCAACGGCACAGGCGATCTTCGAAACGGACCAAGTCAACCAAATATTGATTCAACTTGAGGACAGCGAGCAAACAACCATAGACTCGGTGACTGAAGCTACAGAAGACTTGTTTGAAGACGAAGCCACGGTTATGTCCCCTACAGCCATGCTGAGCACGTTCTCAAGCATACTCTCAACGGTTCAATTGTTCCTCACCGGACTGGCAGGAATTTCGTTGCTGGTCGCGGGGATAGGCATAATGAATATTATGATCGTTTCAGTTATGGAACGCACCAGAGAAATCGGAATCCTGAAGGCGTTGGGAATGAAAAACCGAACGGTTCTAGTAATATTTCTCAGCGAAGCCATTCTAGTCGGTCTTTTAGGCGGAGCGATCGGCGTCGGCTTCGGATGGGGATTGTCAAATTTCTTTGCAAGATTCGGCTTAAACATGATGGGCAGCGTAGGAAACAACCGTATAGGCGGACAAGCAACTGGAACAAGCTTCAGCCTAACACCCGTCTTGACGCCAACTGTCCTGTTAGGCGCCCTAGCATTCGGGATTGCTACTAGTGTTTTGTTTGGCTTGTATCCTGCTCGACGTGCATCTAAACTTAAACCCGTTGAGGCATTAAGATACGAATGAAAATGTTGGAGAGCGTGCTTTGGAGGTTTGTGTATGTCCTATGCGATTCACACAGAAGATCTGACCAAGTCTTTCGGCAACTTTGTCGCGGTTAAGGGAATCAGCTTTGACGTCAACCAAGGCGAGGTTTTCGGGCTCCTCGGTCCAAACGGCGCGGGCAAGACTACCACGATAAAGATGCTCTGCACTCTTCTCGTACCAACTAAAGGCAAGGCTGAAATTGATGGCCACGACGTGGTAAAAGAAGCAGATGAAGTGAGAAAGAAGATCGGCGTCGTCACCGAGAAACTCGTAGCCTATGACCGTTTGACGCCATTAGAGAACCTCAGCGTCTTCGGTCGGCTGTACGGCATGGGCTCTCAGGCTCTTAAGCAGAGAAGTGAAGAACTCTTGAAGCTAGTTGATCTGTGGGATTTCAGAAAGACACGCGTCGGCAACTTCTCTTCAGGCATGAGACAACGCCTCAACATCATCCGAGCTCTCGTCCATGATCCAGAAATCATCTTCCTAGATGAACCCACAATCGGACTCGACCCCACAACCGCTCACAACATTCGAGAACTCGTAAAACGGCTGAACAGCGAGAACAAGAAGACAGTTCTCCTCACGACGCATTATATGGATGAGGCGGACCGTCTCTCCAACAGAATAGGGATTATCGACTACGGGAAGATCATTGCCCTAGACACTCCTAGTAACCTCAAGGCTTCAGTCGGTCCAGACGCTACATTAGAAGATGCCTTCATAAAACTCACCGGAACCAAGATCCGCGACGAACCCGTGAAAAACAACCAAACCCACGGGCGGGGACCACATTTTAGGAGGAGATTTTGAGATGAAGATGCTGAAAACGATTCAAGAGATCTTGACTATCGCCTATAAAGACCTGAAAGAGTTTCAGAGGAACAGAATCGGGCTGGTCTTCAGCGTAGTTATGCCTGTCTTCCTTATCGCCATGTTCGGCTACATGTTCCCAAGCTCCACGAATGCTGTGCATGATGTCCCTGTGGGAATCGTTAATCTGGACGAAGGCGCTTACGGGAAGCAAGTTTTCAACATAATTCAGCAGGCACTTTCCAATTCGACCGCCTTCAAACTAGTGAATGTCACAACCGTTGACGAAGCCAAGGACATGATCCTAGCAGGAACCATCAAAGGCGCAGTGGTAATACCTGAAAACCTGACCGCGTCTTTGCTCTCAGGTAATCAGGCAAAAATAGTGATTCTGAACGATCCCACAAATACAGCCCTGTCAGCAGCCATAATCCAAGGCTTCAATGCGCTCATCAACGCGATATCCCACCAGTTCGCGTCGAACTTGATAATGAGCATCCCAGGGGCTGATCCACAGTATGTTGATCCACAATTCATTCTTCAACCTGTCCAGACTGAGATTCAAAACATAGTTCCGGGAGGAGGCAGCTACTTCGACTTCGTTGCCCCTGGATTCATAGGCATGGGCGTAATGATGTCGGGGCTGACAGCAGTCGGTGTCGCCCTCGCCCGAGAAAGGGAAATCGGAACGTTGGACGGTTTGCTGATGGCTCCAATTTCAAGGGTCTCCATAATACTCGGCAAAACTGTGGCTCAGACGTTTCGAAATCTGATGCAGGGAAGCCTCATCATCATCTTAGCCATCTTCGTTTTCGGCGTTCACGTCCGCGGTGACCCGTTCCTCATAGCATCGATCCTAGTCTTGGGAACCCTTGCCTTCCTAGGCATAGGCATAGTAGCCACCTCCATAGCCAAAGAGCAGGAGTCAGCCCAATTCATTCTAGGGTTCCTCCAGTTTCCCATGATGTTCCTTTCAGGCGTACTGTTCCCAGTTGAGCAGATGCCAGTTCCTCTCCAATACGTTTCCAAGGCTCTGCCGCTTACCTATGCCGTGAACGCCTTAAGAAAGGTGATGGTTCTAGGGGTCGGACTGGACGGAGTAATCTTTGAGCTGGCGCTCCTAGTCATCATAAGCGCAGCTACAATTGTTGTAGGCGTACCACTCTTCGACAGAGCAGTCAGGAAATAACACCTAACCGTTACCAAAGCAGTCCCATAAGCAACCAACGAAACGCATCAACACATAGTAACAACACTACAACCGTGTCAGAGGCTTGATGGCATATTTTTAACGGGGCGAGGAACGGGCCTCATCAATAAATGCCAAAACGTTTTCGAGCGGGCAGTCCCTCTGAAGGTTGATCGCTGGACCGAGTATATAGCCGCCTCCCTGTCCGAGTTCCCTTTTAGCCCGTCTGATCTCTCTCCGAATGTCGTCAGGCCTCCCTCGGTTGAGAAGACGCTGAGTTCCGATGGCGCCCCAGATGCAGAGATTGTCGCCAAACTGCTTCTTGACTTGATATGGGTCCATTGCTTCGGGCTGGACCGGGTTGATCACGTCTAGGCCGATTTCTATTAGATCTGGCAGAATAGCCGTAATGTCGCCGTCGGAGTGGAGAAAAGTGTAAAGCCCATGTCTCTTGGCTCGTTCGAAGATCCGCTTCAGCCTAGGCTTGATGAATCTCCGCCAGTGAGCTAGACTCATCTGCATGCCATGCTGGTGACCGTAGTCATCGCTAAGAAGGATGCCGTCTATCGGGAAACGGCTCAGTTCATCCATAGTCGCAAGGTCATACTCCGTAATCCTGTCAAGAAGTTCCTCAACGAATTCAGGAGCGGTGAAAAGCGCTTTGATAAGTGCCGGGTATTCCATCATGAAATAGCAACGTTCCCAGAGGTCACCTACATCGCCAACGGTGAAGACGTCGGGCTTAGCCTCAAAGATACCGGCTATGCGATCAAACTTGCCCGGCTGCTTTGGGTCAGGGAACTCGTATCTTTCCAGCGACGGTTCTCTGAGCGGGTACTTGTAGACACTGCCTCGGTCGTAGGGTGTGTTCCGCCAGACAACTCCGAATTCGTCTTCAGTCAGGTCACCATAAATCTGCGGATTGGCGTACATAGGCCGGCGACCTTTACCCTTGACGATTAGGATATGGTTACCCATGG
Organism: uncultured Candidatus Bathyarchaeia archaeon; assembly: GCA_964513245.1. Classification (GTDB taxonomy): domain Archaea; phylum Thermoproteota; class Bathyarchaeia; order Bathyarchaeales; family DTEX01; genus CAZELO01. The sequence goes on from CAZELO010000017.1 coordinate 31,379, forward strand.
CTTCATCCACATCCTTTGTCCCATAGTGCTTCTGAAGAAGTTCCTTGATGGGCGGCGTGTACCAGATGCAGTATGGAATCATGTCCGCCTCACGATGCATTATTGCCAGCTTAACCCTCTGTTTTCTCTCCAAGGCATCGTCCCCATCACGGCTTCGGACATATCCAAAAATCTGCTTGCCTTACTTAATATTTTCCGCGGAAGATGCGACGCATGAACCTTGAGCTCGAATTACGCTTGACGGGGAAACATTCCCATGCGGGAAGCAGGGACTCGAAAGTCTTTTCTATTACTATCCCAACTTATTGATGTGCCAAAAAACACAGGGACAGTCTGATGTCGTGGCAGATAGGCACCAAAAATATAGTTTGCAGAATAGGAGTTGGGTGAGAATTGGCCAAAAAAGCATTGTACGTTGTCTCGGCTGAAAGCCTCTCTGGAAAGAGCATTGTCACGTTGTCGTTGGCTTTGATGGCTAAGGACCTAGGCATGAAGGTAGGCTACTTCAAGCCGATCGGCATCGAATCCGCCCTAGGACCCAAAAATGATCCGCTAGACGAAGATGCAGAGACTGCGAAGAAGGCGTTAGGTCTCCAAATCGAAACAGGCCTGATCTGTCCAGTTGTTCTTCGGAAAACCGAGTTTTTGGAGGACTTCAACCAATCAGATGCAGCTGGATACTACAAGAGAATTGTCGCTTCTTACAAGAAGGTCTCCGAGGACAGCGACATTGTGTTGATTGAAGGTCCGCCTTCGCTGTCCACTGGGGCTTTTCTAGACTGCTCAGTGCCTAGGCTGGCTAAATCCCTCGGCGCCGAAATTCTTCTCGTGGCAAGATTCACGGACGACTACGTTGTTGACGAGGTGCTTCAAGCCGTGGACTGCTGCGCGAAGTGGGGCGTGCCTCTAGTTGGCGTGGTGTTCAATCGTGTGCCACGGGATAAGATAGGGAAGGTTCAAGACACGATCAAGCCGCTTCTTGAAGCTAAAGGCGTCAAGATCTTAGGGCTCATTCCAGAAGACAAGGTGTTGGGTGCGCTGACTGTTGGCGAGGTCTACGAGGCTACTGATGGTAGGATACTCGCGGGCAAAGAAGGCATGGATCGGATGATTCAGGCGGTCTTGGTGGGTGCGATGACGCCTGAGAGCGCAGTAAGGTACTTCCGAAAGGCAAGAAACGAGTTGGTCATCACGGGCGGCGACAGAACGGACATTATTTTTGCTGCCTTGGAAGCGGGGGCGTCCGCCCTGATTTTGACTGGCAACCTCTATCCCAGCATCAAGGTTTTTCCGCGCGCCGATGACTTGAATGTGCCTATAATCTTGGTGCCGCATGATACCTACACGACCTTGCAGGCAATTCAGAGGATCGTTGGCAGGATCAAACCTGAAGACAAAAAAAGGATCAACATCGCCAAAAGACTAGTAAAAGAACACACCGACTGGAAACAGATACTGCATATAGGTCCTTGAATAGGAAAAGAAGTGTCTCACTGTTAGATGTGTCCGAGCAGTTTTACGAATCCCTCGAAAGACTAGATTACAGGTCATGAAGAATATGGTTTATATAGGCTTATTTCCTCTTCCATGCTTGCCAGTGGAGGTTAGAAGCGGCTTTTGCTTGGACGGAGTGATCCTCGATGCCTATTCGCCAACCCATTGTATGCGTGCTCGGACATGTGGACACAGGCAAGACTCTGCTGCTGGACCAGATTCGGAAGAGCAGCGTCCAAGCACGCGAAGTCGGAGGCATGACCCAGCACATAGGCGCCAGCTTCTTCCCAGTAGAGACGCTTAAAGAGATCGCGGGACCGCTACTGAAGATGATAGGCGGCGACATCCAGATTCCGGGTCTCCTTGTTGTCGACACGCCGGGTCACGAAGTCTTCGCCAATCTCAGGCGCAGGGGCGGCGGAGTAGCCGACATCGCCATACTGGTCATAGATGTTTTGAAGGGCTTTGAGGCTCAGACCCGCGAGTGCATGGGCATCCTCAAGTCGAGGAAAACACCTTTCATCGTGGTAGTCAACAAGATCGACCGCATCGCTGGTTGGAAACCTCAGAAAAGCACCTCTTTCTTGGAGTCCGCCAAGCATCAGGACCCCTATGTCCGCCAAGATCTGGATGAGCATCTCTATTCCATTATCGGCAAGTTTTCGGAGATGGGCTTCAGATCGGACAGATTCGACCGCATAAAGGACTTCCAACGGACGATCGCTCTCGTCCCGACAAGTGCCAAGACAGGTGAAGGCATATCTGAGCTGGTTGCAGTCCTGACTGGGCTGACGCAGCAGTACCTAAAAGGCAGGCTTCAGACAACGGTGGGACCTGCCAAGGGCACGGTTCTTGAGGTCAAGGAGGAAGTCGGACTGGGCGTGACAGTAAATGTGATCATCTATGATGGGGTCCTCAGAAAAGGCGACACCATAGTCCTAGGCGGAAGACAGGCGCCCATCACAACTACTATTCGAGCTATCCTTTTACCCAAACCCTTGGACGAGATAAGAGACCCGAGGGACAAGTTCTCATCAGTAGACGAGGTGTCAGCAGCCGCAGGCGTGAAGATTGCAGCTCCAAACCTAGACGATGCCTTGGCAGGGGCGCCGCTCTACGCGGTTCCTTCTGAAGCCGAAATCGAGCGGTACACCAAGGATGTTTTTGAGGAGCTGATGAAGATACGGGTTTCTACTGAGCTCGACGGCATAGTCGTGAAGACGGACACCCTTGGCTCCCTTGAAGCCGCGGCAGAGTGCCTGACAAACAACGGCGTCCCGATAAGGCTGGCGGATGTGGGCGATGTGTCCAAGAGGGATATAACCGAAGCAGCGGTCGTCAAGGAGAAGGAGCCCCTCTACGGTGTGATCCTAGCCTTTAATGTTAAGGTTCTGCCGGACGCAGAAGAAGAAGCCGCGGACAGAAAGATTCCGATATTCAGGCACAACGTCATCTACCACCTCATAGACGAGTACCTAAGCTGGATGCGAAACGAGAAGGAGACCCGCGAAAGAGGCGAATTCGAGAAGCTCGTAAGACCAGGAAAGATCAAGGTTCTCCCCGGCTATGTCTTCAGAAGGGCGAAACCAGCCATCGTCGGCGTGCAAGTTCTAGCGGGACAGATCAGCCCTAAGCTCCAGCTCATGACCGCGGATGGAAAAGAGGTTGGAGAGATCCTTCAGATACAGGATAAGGGAGAGACCGCCTCATCCGCTGAAGCGGGCAGAGAAGTCGCGGTGTCCATTGACAAGCCCATGGTAGGACGGCACTTCAATGAGGGCGACACGCTTTACGTGAAGGTTCCAGAATCCCATGCAAGAGAATTACTAGCCAAGTTTGAAGCCCAACTGAGCCCAGATGAAATCGAAACCCTAAAGGAGATCATTCAGATCACAATGAAGGGCATGCCTTTCTAGGCGTACCTCGACCCTAACAAATTCCTCCTGATAATTCAAGGAGAAATAACCCATACTGGCGATTCATAACAGATATATTGTGCAATCTGAGACTGGCATACTACACGGGGCGGGTTGATAAAAGGATACAAGCCTGTCAGACCTTTGATTGGGCTCTATCCCTTTTTTCCCTCTAGGAACAGCCTTCCCCGTAATAATACCATCCTTAGTAGTTGTTGTCCGTGTTATTTGTGCCAACGCATGAAGAGAAGATCATGCGCCACTGGGCGATATACGTTCTCAGCGAAAAAAGGGAAACTTTCTGCAGACCTTTTTGGGTTTATTCTCTTCTGCGGAGATAGATGAGAACGCCTGAGACGGACGCGGCAACTCCAATCGCGACTAGGATGTAAAGCTTGTACTGGTCTATGAACGCGATAAACGTGTTTATCATCGTGTCGTTTACAGCAAAGGACTTAGACTCGTTAGTGGCCGACTGCCTAAGGCTGTCGCCTGTCAGCTTCACCTCAGCACTCCAAGATCCCACCAAATCAGGCTTGAAAGTGGTGCTGAAGGTGCCATCCGACGTTGTGTAGACATCACTTTGAATGACTGTCTCTTCGGGCGTCGTGAACTTCAATTCGACCTTCATGTTTCCCAATGTGGGGCTGATGGACCCTGATATGTTTATTTCTCCTCCGATGGTTATTGCTGCTTCACTTATGGTGAAATCGATCGAGGTAGGGGCTTTCTGAACTGTGAAGTTCTTGAGGTCGCTGAAGACCTCGTAATAAGTTTCGTTGCCTGACCAAGCCGCTGAGACTGTCCAGCATCCAATCTCTGTCGGTGTGTACTCATCGCTGAAGAACCCGTCTGAGCTGGCAGACACCAGCTTCGATATGGTTGTGTCCGTGCAAGTGTAGTTCAGTCTCACCGAGACTCCGCCGGGGATGATCCAGCCCTGAACCGTTATGTTTTCGCCGCCGTAGACGACTGAATCGGACAAAGTGAACGTCACGTTGGTCGGGTTCTTCACAACGTATTCTCCATTCATCGTTGCGATGTTTTCTGCGCTGTCAGACGCCTTGACCATGTATTTTACAAAGCTGCCTGCTGGCTGACCCGGGATCGTGCCGATGTAGGTCGTGTTCTGAGATGTGCTCATCTGGGAGGCATACCATGTTTCCCAGTTGTCCGTAGTATAGTTCATCAGAACCCAGATTATGCTGGATTTCTCGTCTTCTACTTGGGCGCATACCAACGTTTCGTTGCCGGAATATGCCTTCTCGGTGGCATTACAGAGGCTTATTGTAGGCAGATCGAAATCTGTCTTAACCATGAAATCAACCGTGCCCGTCCCGTTCTCGGCAATCAAGACAAGGTGGTACAAAGTGTCTCCGCTGTTAGGAGACGTATAGTCGATCAACATGTCCTGCCCAGAAAATTCGCAGCTCGCCATAGCATCCGTATTCCTAAATCCCCTGCTGTCAAGGTTGTATCCACCGTAAATCCCTGAACGCTCCCCATAGAGCCCAGGTTCCCAAGCCAGAGGCACACCATTCAAAACTGTGCCCATGCCCTTCGAAGGATTCGCCATCATGTACAGCCGAGCCTCGTACATGTCGAGGGTTTCAGGCACCTTGATCTGCACCTCAATGTGACGGCTTGACGTGACAAACTCGTAGGACCAGCTCGTGTTTTGGACAGATACATTGTTAATCTTGCCCTGCAAGTAGCGGTTGAACCATGTGTTGCACTCTACGTGCTCAATGAGCATGAAAGTGGCTGCCTTTTCATCTTGGCTTTCTCTGGCGTCGTTCACGACGAGAAAGCTGTAGTTGCCCGAGTATTTCGGACTGAAATATGGTTCATCTACAGTTGTTCCTAGGTGTTCAGGTAATCCCGCTGCTTCCGTGTGTACCGATTCAAGTTCGCCAAAGGGGTTGTAAATGTAGACATCGTAGTCTGTCTTGGAGCCAATCCAGTCTCCGTAGAAGTAAATGTGGTATGAAGAATCGTTGCTGAGCGTATAGACGTAAGTCAGATTGCCGCCTATGCTTATGTCTGAGGCATTAATCTTCTGTGGAAAGGCTGGCTTGCTTATGTACATCTCTTCGCCCAAGTTGAAGGGGATGTGAGGTTCGCAGGAGACGTTGACGCCTATTGCCATGATATATTGGAGCCCAATTATGATTAGAATAACTGCTACGAGAATCGAAAGGGACAGCCTGCTTTGTCTCGGATGCAATGATTGTCCTTCCATCATGAAATGCGATAGCCCAAGTCCATGTCGAAAATCGTTGTCAACAATTAAAATCCTTGTGAAGAGACCGTCCAAACTTTGAATACATACCACACTTTAAGCCATAACAAGAATAGAACAAAAAAACAGATACTGGCAGATAGTCCGCGCCAACACCCTAATTAATAGTTTCTATCACATAGATATGCCAGAGGTTCAGGCAACCAGCCCTATCTATATCTGGAGCGCAAGAGCATGACTGAATACTTCTATGTCGTGGACGAGGACGACCGAGTCGTCGGCAGAGCCACCAGAGAAGAGTGCCACAGAAACAACCGTCTCATCCACCGGACAGTCTGTGTCTTCGTCCTCAACGCGCAGAATGAACTGCTTCTGCAGAAACGGTCTTCGACTAAGGATCTTTACCCAAGCCGCTATACTGGCTCAGCAACGGGGCACGTTGACTACGGCGAGGACTATAAAGATGCGGCTAAAAGGGAGCTGCGGGAAGAACTGGGCATAGAAGCTCCGTTGCAAATGCTCTGCAAAGTCAAGGATTTCTCCGACATCGAGCGCGAAATATCGGCTCTGTACCTCTGCCGCCACAATGGTCCGTTTCACTTCAATAAGAGCGAGATATCCGAGGTTGAGTTCATGCCCATAGAGGACGTAAAGAGAAGCCTCGAAACGGACGAGCAGAAGTTCGCCTACGGCTTCAAAATAGCCTTCACGGAATTCCTGAAACACGCGAGTAGCATCAATTATTCTGCCGCTGAAAAGCCAATGCGCCAAACCAATTTCTAAGCGATGTTTTTTCAGAGGGAAAAGCAGTTATTCGGCTGAGACCATAATATATGTTCTATTCGAGGGGTTCCTTTGGGGTCCAACGTCTTCGCCTTGCTCAGTGAACAGGTCCGCTCTGCAGCTAATGCTATGGGGTTTTCGGAGCCAACCGAACCCCAGAAGAAAGCCATCCCCCCAATTCTTGAAGGAAAGAACGTCCTGCTTGTGGCGCCGACTGGAAGCGGAAAGACCGAAGCAGCATTGCTTCCCGTTTTCTCAAACTTCTTGGCGTTGCCCGAAAAAGAAGGCATCTCGATCCTTTATATCACGCCGCTAAGAGCCCTAAACCGCGACATGGTTAGGCGGCTCTCAACATGGGCGGGCATTCTGGGACTATCTGCAGAGGTCCGCCACGGAGACACGGAGGCAAAGGTCCGCAGAAAGCAGGCATTAAAGCCACCGCAGCTGCTCGTGACAACGCCTGAGACGCTTCAGGCAATCTTGCCGGGTCGATTGATGCGCGGCCACCTCAGCGGCGTGCGCTTCGTGATCATTGATGAGATTCATGAAATGGTGGAGGACAAGCGAGGCGTCCAACTCACCATGGCGTTGGAAAGGCTACGTGACGTGACAGCCAAGGAGTTCCAGAGAATAGGCCTTTCGGCGACTGTTGGCAACCCAGAAGAAGCGGCGGCTTTCGTGGCTGGAACTGGACGCCCAGTAGCCTTCCTTGATGTCGCTGCTGCCAAGGACTACGAGTATGCGGTGGAGTTGCCTGTTCCGGTTGAGGCTGACTACGATTTGGCTGGAGAGCTGGGGATTGGTCCAGAGGCTGCGGCTCGGATAGGACGGATTTTGGATCTCGTGAACACCCATGTGTCCACGTTGGTTTTTGTCAATAGCCGTACGAACGCTGAGATGCTGGGACACAAGCTTGGTCTGCTGTCCTCTGGCATAGCGGTTCATCATGGCTCCCTGTCCAGAGAGGAACGAACCGTTATTGAGGACCAGTTCAAGAAAAAAGCGCTGAAGGGCATAGTCTGCACCAGCACGCTTGAGCTGGGCATCGACATTGGGCATGTGGACTTGGCGGTTCAGTATCTCTCGCCCAGACGTGTCTCCAGCCTTATCCAGAGGGTCGGCAGAAGCGGGCATAAACTTGGGAGGGTCTCGAAGGGCGTGATCATAACCGCCTTTGCGGATGATACGCTGGAAGCAATTGCCGCTGTTAGGCGTGCCTACAGGAATCTTGTTGAGCCCGTACGTGTCCACGAAGAGGCACTGGATGTCTTGGCACATCAGATTGCCGGTCTTCTCATGGATAAGGGTCAGATCACGGTAGACGAGGCTTTCAGGCTTATCTGCGGGGCGTATCCTTTTCGTTCTTTGTCAAAGGTTAAATTTCTCGGGGTCGTTAGGTATCTGGGCGACCTCAGGGAACTCAGGCTGGAAGGAGACCTTTTGAAGAGGACCTCTAGGACAAGGCGGTATTACTATGAGAACCTCTCGATGATTCCTGACGAGAGGCGATACCCCATCGTGGACATCGTGTCAGACAGAAAGATCGGCACGTTGGGCGACGAGTTCATGGCGTTTAGAGCCCGAATAGGACTGAACTTCATCTGCAAAGGAAAGGTCTGGCGCATCGTCCAAATCGAAGAAGAAACCGGAACCGTCTACGTGGTTCCATCAGAAGACCCAACCGCCGCTATACCCGGCTGGGACGGCGAGATGCTACCTGTGCCCCTAAGCCTAGCGGAAGAAGTGGGGAGGCTCAGAAGAGAAACCGCCGAAGAACTGAGACGCGTCAACAACCCAGACAAGGCGACTAAAAGCCTAGCCAAAAAGATATCTGTGGAACCCCAGACCCTGCGCGAAACAGTCAACGAGGTCAACGAGCACATCAAACGAGGCTTGCCCGTTCCAGCACATGATCTCATTCTGATTGAGGGCTTCGACAAATACCTCGTCATTCACGCTTGCTTCGGCGAGACGGTGAACTGGACCCTCGGCTGCATATTCGACGCTGTGTTGTCTGAACGTGAGCTCATTGTGGGCTGGTGGAACGATGGCTACCGAATTCTGATCGAGATGCCGCGCAAGGCGGAAGCCCACGACCTTGAGAGGCTGCCGTCGTTGCTCTTCAGCCTAAGCAATGAAGATGCAGAAAAGGCGTTTGAGGCGTATATTGAGGCGCGTTTTCCCTTCTCTTACAAGATGAAATTCGTCGCCGAACGGTTTGGCGCCCTACCCCGCGGAAGAACCATGAGCCCCACGAAGCTTGCCCAGCTGCCGGAATGGTTCAGAGGCACACCGATCTATGAGGAGACCCTTAGGGAAGCCATGGTTGAAAAGGTTGATCTGCAATCCGTGAAAAAGATGATGGCGTCAGTCCGAGATGGCAAAATCCGCATCGAACCCCTTTTCTCAAGAGAGCAACCATCGCCTATGGCATATCATGTTCTGGCTAAATATTCTGATGTTGCTGAGCTTATGGCGCCTGAACATGTGCTTTTGAGCAATATTGAGAAGATGAAGCGCTCCATTGAAGCCCGCAGAGTCAGGCTTTTCTGCTTTAACTGCGGCAAATGGAAACACGAAACGGTCATACGAAGGCTCCTTGAGAGGCCTGTATGCGGAAACTGCGGCTCAGGGCTGCTGGCAAGCTTAAAGAGGCGGCAGGATCTTGAGAATCTAAGGTCAATGCTGCGGAGACGCCTCGATGGGGATCAGCTGAGTGACGAAGAGCTAAAAGAATTATCTTCAGCTAGGCGCGTGGCTGACCTTGTTCTGAGTTATGGCAAGCAGGCTGTGGTCGCCTTGCAGACAAGGGGTGTCGGTCCTGAGACTGCCTCGCGAATACTTGGGAAGATGTATGTGAACGAGGACGAGTTCTACATGGACCTGCTGAAGGCTAAGATCCATTTCTTAAGAACAAGGCAATACTGGGACGACAAAGACTCTAAGCGACTTTGAAAATCTATACCAATCTCGAATCGAAAAGAGCCTCAGTGCCACGCTATTTGTTCTCTACCCTGAACATTCTGATATAGTCGGAGCCGTTATTCTACTTCTTTTATGAAATAAAGAGAATTTAATCGAATTTTTGGGTTAGGCGTCTAGGTGGAACTCAGTTGACTTGAGTTGACAAGTTTACGGGTTTCATCAAATAGTTTGATAATATCTCCAGTGTCGTCCCACAAGAAATCGAAGTGATCAAGCATCTGGCTAAAATATTGATATTTTTTCCATTCGCCTTCTTTCAGCCATTCTTCCAGTTTGTTTTTTGGCCATACATCATAAAAGACTACAGATTCTCCCCGATGGGCAATGACATCGCTAGTATTTCTTCCTCTTCCTTTTTCACCGAAATTCAGGACTTCTATGGTTCCTGGGGAATTAGCCAGTTTCTCTATTAATTCCTCGATGTCTCTGTTGGTCACTAAAGAAACATTGATGTTAGACCAAGGTGTTGGGCGTCTTGAAGGCACGATCAGGTCTCCCCTCCTCCCGGCGGCGATGACCCATCCTGAAGCTCTAAGAGATTGGATGAACGGCAAGACTTTTTGTTTAAAGAAGAGTTCAAGTTCCGTTCTTCTTCTTTCAGAGAGAGCAAGTTCTTGAGCAAGTCTCCTTTCAACTACTTTCTCGTCCTTTCCAACAACCACTATATCTGAAATAGCGTTCTCTACAAGTCCGCCATAAGGATTTATCTCCGTGAATTTGATGAAACCGTCAAACTCTAGTCCCTCAAAAACGACACGTGAAGTCTCCAGATAGATTTTCAAAGCATCTGTTTCATTCACACCAAGTAATAGGGACGACATTGCCTTCATACCTTTAATCATTCCACTGTCTATACCGAAAGCCTCCAACGGCTTGTCTACCACATAATAAAGTGTAAAACAACTATTGTGAGAAAGATATCTTTCTAAATCGCCCAAGACATCAAGGCTCCATTATAGGCGACTAGGATTTGATGGCACCGAGGACGAGAGCTAGGAGTGCCATGCGTGTTACGACGCCGTTCTGGGTTTGCTGGAAATACTTTGCGAATGGTGTTGCGTCGACTTCGACCGCTATCTCGTCTACTCTGGGAAGCGGGTGGAGGATGATGAGGTCTTCTTTGGCTGCCTTCAGCGTATCAAGGTTGACTGCATACGTGCCTCTGACCTTCTCGTACTCAGCCAGATCGGGGAACCTTTCCTTCTGGACCCTTGTCACGTAGAGCACGTCGATCTCCGGCAGAACCTCCTCTATGTCCGAGTATTCTTCTACTTGTATCCTGTTTTTGATGTCTTCCAGAACCTCTCGGCGCATTCTCAGCAGTTCAGGAGAGACCATCTTCAGCTTAACATCGTAAAGCGAAAGCGCGTAAGCAAGCGAATGCACCGCCCTACCGTAGCGCAGGTCGCCCATGACCGCTATGTTTAAGCCGTCTATCCGACCCTTCTCTTTAGCTATGGTGTACAGGTCCAGCAGTGCCTGCGTCGGATGCTCCTCTGCACCTGAGCCGCCGTTCAGCACCGGTGCCTCTGCGTATTCTGCTGCGAGCCGCGCTGCTCCTTCTAGCGGATGCCTCAGGACTATGACATCCGCGTATTTTTCGACGACTCGGACAGTATCTGCTAGGCTTTCGCCCTTCTTCACAGATGATATGTCGGGTTCAGCAAAGCCTATGACTGAGCCGCCGAGCTTGTACATGGCTGTTTCGAAGCTGAGGCGTGTCCTCGTGCTTACCTCAAAGAAGAGCGCCGCCATGACCTTTCCGTTAAGCAGGTCTGAGCCTTTTTTGGCTAGGGGCGCAAACTCGTCGGCGACCTTTAAGATGTAATCGATCTCGTCACGTGTGAAGTCCCTTATCGAGACTATATCCCTTCCAGCAAAACTGAAATTGCCACTCATGTCTGCAACACACTCCAACAGCAGATATGGCAAAATGATAATTTAAGCCTTAAACCTTTCCCAGACAAAGAATGATGCAACGGGGACCTCCTGATTTGATTATCAAATTTTTCTGCGAATTGATGATGATTATCAATTTTGGCGTGGGTGCGGCGGCTACCTATTTTTGAGTAGTAACTCTTAAATAAGAAGACTAGCAATCTAAGGGACCAAAATGAGGGAAGCATCCAAGATGAATTCAAAGACAATTGCTTTTGTGGCTTTGATGGCGGCACTCGGCAATGTGTTGTCAGGTTTGTCGATGTTTTTAGTAAGTTTCCTGCCGACCGTATCACTCGGCGGCTATAGTATTTCTGTTGCCCTCGACCTTTCCCACATAACCACTTTCATCGCAGCACTATACGGCGGACCGTTAATTGGTTGCGCAACAGGATTTGCAGGCGGTTTGGTAGCCGCTAACGAATTTGGCTTCTCGCAGGGAAATCTAGTAACCGGTTTCGGCTTGCCCATCGGCAAAGCCCTAACGGGAATAACCGCTGGCTTTATAATGAGAGCATTGCGTGCGCAAGAAAAACGCCGACGAGTCATAATGGTGATTTCGACGTTGATCTCCTATGTTCCAGAAGCAATATTCACGATCGCCCTCTTCTTAGTTATATTCCCCTTCGTCTTCGGTACCCCCGTAGCCATACTGATTTCAATAGTCATCCCAATACTTATAAAAGGGTTAATTGAGATGGTTGCAGAAGGCCTTGTACTTGTCACACTATCCGGCAACCAGAGTTTTGCTGGTTTATTGAAAAGCTTCTTTACGCCGTCTACAAAAATGCCAGAACCCGCGACAAGCCAGAAGCCTCAAACCTAATTGCAATGGAACATACCGCAAGCACATACAATTTCTCTTGTTGAGCATTCCAAAATATATGGATAATCAATGATAATTCTATGAGGCGAAGGAGAGAGACATCTTGACTCAAGAGTTGCTCGAAGCCATAACAACACGGAGAAGCATCAGAACATATCAACAGAATCAAGTCCCAGAAAGCCTCATACATGAACTCCTTAAAGCCGCACAGTGGGCACCATCAGCTCATAATGCTCAGCCTTGGCGTTTCATCGTAATAACGGATAACAGCGTCAAACGTGAACTGGCGGAGTCCATGGCTAGAGAGTGGATCGGCGACTTGACAAGTGATGGTGTGTCTCCAGGCATCCGCAGGGGGCGCTCAGAGGGATCAATAAAATGTTTCACGCACGCACCGGTGCTGATCGTCAGCGCAATCACAATGGAAGAGATGGACAGATACCCTGATGAAAAAAGGCAACATATCGAACACACAATGGCCATCCAAAGCCTAGCTGTCGCCGTTCAAAATTTGCTTTTGGCAGCTCATGCAAAAGGGTTGGGCTCATGTTGGTTCTGTGCCCCTCTTTTTTGTCAAGATACGGTTAGAAGGGTTCTAGGTATACCGGCAGAAGTTGAGCCTCAAGCGTTAATCACTCTGGGTTATCCGGCTGAGCAGCCTGAGCCTCCGCCTAGAAAGTCTCTTAAAGAGATCGCCTTTAAAGATCGTTGGAGTGAAGGATTTTGATCGCTGCTCTGGCTGGCGGCGTTGGCGCGGCAAGGTTCTTGACAGGACTGGCACGGCTTGTTCCCGAAGAGAATTTGGCGGTCATCGTGAACACGGGAGATGACATCGAACTTCACGGGCTCCACATTTCGCCTGACATTGACATAGTCGCTTATACGCTGTCAGGACTCGTTGACGAGCAGAAGGGATGGGGTATCAAGGACGACACCTTCCACTGCCTTGAGATGCTTAGAGGCTATGGACACGAAACATGGTTCAACCTAGGCGACAGAGACCTCGCAACCCATCTGCACAGAACAAGCCTGCTCAAGCGTGGCCTGAAGCTCTCGGAAGCCACGGCTGAGATATGCCGAGCCCTTGGCTTGAAGGTGCGCATTGTCCCGATAACTGACGACAGGTTCGAGACATGGATAGAAACCGATGGCGGCAACATGCACTTTCAGGAATATCTCGTAAAGCGGGGTGCAACGGAAAACGTATTAGGCGTGAATTTCGTTGGAGCCGAGTCTGCGCATCCGGCGCCTGGCGTCATCGAGGCTCTTCTCGAAAGCGATTTGGTCATAGTTTGCCCAAGTAACCCAATTGTCAGCATTGGCACGATCCTTTCGGTGAAGGGCGTGAGAGAGGCGCTGGAACAGAGTAATGCCAGACGGGTCGCGGTTAGCCCTATTGTAGCCGGCGCACCGATAAAGGGACCTGCGGACAAGCTGATGAAAGCCATGGGACTAGAGGTCTCCGCGTACTCCGTTGCTTATCTTTACAGGGATTTTCTCGACGTCTTTGTTGTAGATAATGCTGACAAGAATGAGAGAAGCAGAATTGAAGAGCTGGGGCTCAAGGTTGTCGTGACAAACACGATTATGAAGAGCCTTGAAGACAAAGTTAGATTAGCTAAGGTCGTTCTGGAGGAGACAGGAATCTTAAGAAAGCCCTCCCCCTCAGCTTTGCAAGGTATGATCAAATCATAATCTCTTGGTATGTTCTTGTATTGTTTTTTCCAGCTTTTTTTCATAATCCTCTGGCGAAGACCAAACTCGGTGGTCATCAACAATTGTGCCCGGTGTGGGGCCATAGATTTCAGTCAAGCTCGGCTTCTCCCATAGGTCAAGAATCTCGAATTCAACTTGATCTCCAAATTTGTCAGCGACCCGTTTAGTACCCGAAAAGTCTGGCAGCCATGGGCATACGGTACTCTTGAAAGCCCTCACCGGGAGCGGTAGATGTCTCTGCGCGGGCAGCTGGACCTTGATAGTTTGGGTCTTCCTTTGCTTTGGTTCGATGTCGTAGGTCAGCAACGCTGGGATGGGTATGTGTTCCGAACTGGGATATAGCCATCTTATTTGAGTCTTGAACTTCATTTTGTGAAACGGCTCTACGGACTTCCATTCACTTTTCTCGTACGCCATTAACTTCAATGACTCGGCGGGTTTGTCATCAAACCAAGGATGAGACCTTGAGAACTCGTCAATTACCGAACGAACCAATATGTTGCCGATACCGCCACATCGTTTTCCCGTAACGACATTATAACAGCTTGCGTACACACAGTGATCCCTGCCGGGAAAAACCAGTGGCGCAGCATATCCGGGTACATATTCAAAGAAGCCAACGGGGTCGCCATCGTCATAGGCTACCTTTCCAACTTCTCCATATTCATCAAGTTGCCGTTTGAGCCACTTTCGTTTGCATCCGATTCCCTTTTCGAACCAAGGAGATGGGTTCTCGAATTTCTTTGTGCCAATGCAGCAGACTATTTGATCATTCAAGTTGTCGGTCGTTATGGGCTCTACTTTTATGACCATAACCGTGTTCCTTCAAAATTCTATAAACAAAGAACGCACAAATGCGTTGCGGTGCGGAGAATGACGGCTTTTGAGGCAAACATGTAGATTAGACTTATGAACCTTGCCAGCTACGTTTTTATGGCGCCTTGGCTACAAGAATTATTTGGAGGTGTTTCTGTGTACGAGCGTTTTCTAGGAAAAACTGGTCACAATGCATCCATAATAACCATGGGCGGCTGTGCTTTTGGGCGCATAAGCCAAGAGGAAGCAGACAACGCCGTTGAACTAGCCGTGAAACATGGGATCAACATGATTGATGTAGCTCCGTCTTACGGCGAGGCAGAGCTTAGGCTCAAACCGTGGATTGAGAAGTACAGAGACCGCTTCTTTCTGGCAGAGAAGACGACGAAAAGAACTAAGAAGGAAGCTTGGGCGGAGCTGAATCAATCATTGACTAGACTCGGAACTGACCGCTTTGACCTGTATCAGTTTCACGCAGTGGACACGATTGATGAGTTGAACCAAATACTCGGCAAAGACGGTGCCCTAGAAGCCTTCAAAGAGGCAAGGGAAACGGGCTTGATAAGATACATCGGCATCACGGGTCATGCGGACATAAGGGTTCACATGAAGGCCCTAGAGCTCTTCGACTTCGACACTGTGCTGGCGCCGATCAACCCCGCCAGCATGGCTTTCCCAGACCCCGCAAACGATTTCAGACCGCTTCTCAAGATGGCAAAGGACAGAAACGTGGGCGTAATAGCCATAAAGGCTCTCGCAATGCGCAGATGGTCCGGCGAGAGACGCTACCGCACATGGTACGAGCCGCTCGACAATCAAAAGGAGATTGACATGGCACTCTGGTTCGCGCTGTCACAGGACGGCGTAACTACATACTCGATGCCCTGCGATGTCAAAATCTGGTCCATGGCTCTAGACGCCGCTGAGCGGTACCAGCGACTTGACAACCCAGAAGAGGCGATCAATTACGCCAAACAACACGGATTTAAACCCCTATTTCCACATTAGTCCCTAACTGTCGCATGAACTTATGGCGGAGGCACCAAAAACATGCAAGAAGAAGTGGTTTTGGTTTTCGACTGCGGGGCCACAAACCTCAAAGTTCTTGCTGTAAATTCCCTAGGCAGAATCGTCGCAAGTGCAAGTCGCCCCAATGGCCCCTGCCCCCAGCCAAACGGCAAGCCCGGCTGGCTGATATGGGACTTGGAAGATGTCTGGCATAAACTGTGCGAAGCAGCCAGAGAAGTGACAAAAACAGTTGACGTGAAAAACATCAAGGCATCTATAATCACCACTTGGGGAGCAGACGGAGCACCAGTCAAGAGTGACGGAACCCCAACCTACCCACCGATGGCGTGGCAGTGCCCCAGAACGCAAGATATTGTCAGGAAAGTTCAGGAGACAATTTCGGCGTGGGATCTCTTCCAGATCACTGGGTACCAAGTCATTCCTTTCAACACGCTCTTCAAGCTGATCTGGCTAAGGGAGAACGCGCCGAAGGCACTAGACGATGCTTACACGTGGCTCATGATGCCCGGCTTACTTGCCTACAGATTCACGGGAAAGTTCCACATCGACCCGACAAGTGCCTCCACAACGATGGCCATGAACCTCCAGAAAAGAAACTGGTCCCGACAACTGTTAGGACTAGCCGGCGTGGACCCAAGCTTCTTTCCAGAATGGCATGAGCCCGGCCAGATAGTCGGCGAGGTCACCGAAGAAGCAGAGAGGCAATGCGGCGTGCCCTCAGGGGTTCCTTTGGTCACGGGTGGTCATGACACGCAGTTTGCCATATACGGTTCAAGCAAAGCATCGGACGAAGCGGTGCTTTCCAGTGGGACTTGGGAAGTCTTAGGCGTGAGGATGAATTCATTTAAGCCTAATCGGGTGAGCTTTGATGAAGGAATGATAATTGAAGCCGACGCCCAACCAGGATTCTGGAACCCCCAGCTGCTTATGATAGGCTCAGGTGTTCTCGAATGGGTGCTCGAAAAATTCTTTCCAGTCTTGGGCGAACGAAAATACGAAGTCATGATCAAAGAGGCGGAGAATGTCTCAATCGGATCAGGCGATGTTGTATTCGTCCCCAGCTTTGTCAAAGAAAGCGGACCGACCAAAAAATATGGAACCATGGGCACAGTTTTAGGCTTGACCTTGCGGACCTCGCGCAGCCAGATACTGCGGGCAGCCTTTGAAGGCTTGTCGTTCCAGCTGAGAGATGCCCTTCGAATCCTTACTGAGGCAACAGCCGCTAAAGTCAACACAATCCGTGTCGTCGGAGGAGGGTCCAAAAACGTTTTCTGGGACCAAATGCGAGCCGACGTCACAGGCATTCCAGTGGCAGTCAGCAGACAAGAAGAGGCGACTGCTTTTGGAGCGGCGCTAATAGCGTTTATCGGCATAGGGCGATATAGCTCGTTGGCAGATGCTAGGCAACACATTTTCTCTGAGGAGAAGGTCTTCCAGCCGAGCTCTAAAAGTGCCTATGATGCGGTTTTCACGCGTTACAAGAAAGCATTGGAAAGTCTAAGCTCCTTCTACTAGCCCATCTGCACGGTTCTTCAGTCAATCTTTTGGAAGTCACATTTTTCTCTGGCCATGTCCAGAATTGATTTCACTTGGTTTCTCGTCAGCGGATAGCCGTGGAAGCATCTTCCCTTAGCTTTTGTTCCAGCGAGGACTGTGTCCTTGATCGGGAGCGGAGGTTCAAACTTGTATAGCTCGCTGAAAACTAGTACGCCCTTCCAGCCCATCTTTTCGCACTCTGCCTTTTCCTTTTCAGGCAGATCCTCTCTTTTAATGAATCTTTCCAATACGCCGTAGCCGATGAAGGAGTCTTTGTTTTCGGCTTTGCGTGCCAGAAGGATGGTGCTGTTCGGCTCCCAGCGTCGCCCGATGCCTGGATAATACTTTTTTATCGTGAAGACCTGTTTCAGCCATTCATCCTTCGTGATTCTCAGGATAAAATCTTTGGGAAAGCCAGTTTCATTCACACTCAAATTGAATCACGCCCTTCATTGAGGCTAAATACAGCTTTTATGCTTAAGAAATTTATCTCTACTTCAGAATACGAACGGCATAATAAAGGGAGAAGAACTGTTAGCCTTCAGCTCCGTCCAGAGCTGGATTATTCTTTAATATAAGTGTAGTTAAAATTTTGTAGGTAGACTGTGTGATTGAACAATGAAGTTACCATTAATAAGGAAAGTTGATTGTGTACAACTTTATGTTTCAGACCTCGAATTAGGTATAAAATTCTATCAAGATACCTTGGGGCATAAGCTCAAGTGGAGAACAGATTATTCAGCTGGGTTTCAGATGCCAGAATCCGACACCGAAATAGTCATTCAAACTTTTCGAAAGGAGCAGGAAACCGATCTTCTCGTTGACTCGGTTGAGTCAAGCGTCAAGTATCTTGTGGATGCGGGTTCAACAGTGATCATACAACCTTTTGACATCCCCGTGGGTAAGTGTGCGGTTGTGAAGGACCCCTGGGGTAACCGTCTTATTCTTCTTGATCTCAGTAAAGGTTTTCTAGTAACGGATTCAGAAGGTAAGGTGATAGATAATAAAAAGCCTTAATTGAACATGGAAACTGGTGTTTCCACTTGAGCTAGATAGCTGGCTTTTGGGCTTCTGTTCTTCGCTTAGATTTCGCCTTTTCCTCCAACATTCTACGGCAACCTATAGCACACCAGTTGGGGCTTTTTGGAGATCTACCTAGAATCTTCTTTCGTTCTGGTGTGAGCTGAAGATCCAGTAGGCTTGCATATGCGCTTTGTACTCTCTTGTCATCACCAAATCCAAGGTGGACTAGTGTTCTTAGCGCGAGAGCTGTCTGAAGGAAGGGAAGACTCATATAACAGGCGTGTACCGGATTCTCCTCTGGCATTTCCTGCTTTGCGCTGTTGAACTCTGCCTTCAAGTTGTCACTTGTGAACATGTTATGCGCGGTTATCCCCCAAGAGGCTTTTGGTCTTTGGCGTTCAACGGATTCACGGAACTGACTGAGAATCCAGGCGGCTCCTTTCCTCATACAAGTTTCATCAGCGTCTAGTCCAAGTTCGAAGAGACACTCCATCTTGAGTGAGGTCATAACGACCGTTCCTCCCCATGAGCCATCTTCCATCTGCATGGCTGTGATTTGAGAAATAAACTGGCGATGCAGTAGTTCATCATTGGGAAGCATAGCATCGATTATATTTCGCCGTACTAGAAATCCATAAAGAGTGCTGCTCTCAGAAAGACGCTTGTATGGATCATATCGTAAAACGCCCTTTGTTTCTATGTCAGGCAGTGCGTCCGCATGCTTAAAAGCCCTAAGTATCATGTAGGTGATCTTCTCAGTAGACATTCTTCCCCATAGACCGGTGGATGATTGTGCCCGGTTAATTTCGGGCAAACACTGAGTAAGACTGTACCTAGCCCAATCTCTTGGAAGATAAAAAGCGAATGCCCAGTTTCCTTCTTTTCCTTTCTTTCCTGCTAAAACAAAATCAAGACCCATTTGAACTAGATCTTCTCTTTCTTGGTAATTTGGATGAGATAAGAAAGCAGCCAAGATGGCATCAGTGCATCTCACAGTGTTTGTCTCCTATTTATGTCTGCCATAGATTATATTTCAAAAGATGTGTCAGTGGATCCTGCTTTGGCTATCTTATTTCGTCTAACTTGATTGTGCTCTTTTCGTCTCTACGTATGACGTAGTCGTCCACTGTTTCGACTTGCTTGAAGACCCAACGGTACGGGAACTTGGCGCAGATAATGGCACGCTTCACCTTGTATGCTTCAAACATGCCAAGAAAGCCGAAGAGCTTCTTTACTTGGTCTCTGGAATAATAGACCCTCTCGTTGCTTTGAGACTTGACCTCGAATGCTAAGAGAGAGCTGCCCTTGACCGCAAAGACATCTGGCAACGGTTCGCTGCTCGGCGCTGAGACTGGTACTCTCACTGAATGGAAACCTAGTTTCCGAAGTTTCTTTACGAGTTCAAGTTCGGCTCTGCTGCCTCGTTTCTTAATGCGTCTGATCTCTTTGATTGTTAGTGTGCGGCCCCGTCGCCCTTTTGACGCCTTTCCTTTCGTCTTGCTTTTGCTCGCTAGTTCTCTCAGCGACAAACAGATTCAGCTCTAGGCGTTTCTTTACTTCTCTTCAAGCGGTCTCACAGCAAGCTTGACCAGATCGAGGATCCAGTCTGAAAAGTTCGTTGCGTTCGCGAATTTCTGGTACTTCTTCTTGTACGGGACCTTTGCAACCATATGCATCCCAACCATCTTTCTAACGTAGAATTTGGCTGTGGACCTCGGGATCTTCGCCTCTCTTGCCAAGTCCCCGCTTGTGAAGACCAGAGGCACACGAGAATAGGCTGCAATGACATTTGCAGGAAAAGGCATGGACAAATTTACTACCCCAACCAAATCTTTGCTTAATTTAGACATAATTCAAGCCTCTTTTTGGATAAGAAATATGTCCCCAAACTTATAAGCTTTTTCGGAGAAACTTTGCCAAATGATGCGCTAGAATGCCTAACAAAATGAGCCGAAACAGCATTAAGAACATGCCAGAACTGCATATACCGTGCCGCTACCGCAATGGGTTTGGCAGAAAAAGTCTTAATGGTTCACTTTGGGTGTATCCTTTGTGGTTGTGGGCATTAATTCTGTCTATCAGTATGTTCTCTGGAAAAATTTTCTGTGGTTCCGCATAAGGACTTTAATAATGTCCAAAAATTACGTGTGAAAATCTTGACTTCTGACGTTCACGGGTTGGCTGCGGAAACGCGTCATCTCGTTGATGTGTGCAGGCATCTCTTGAAGAAAATCTCTCAGCTGAAGCACTGGCACAATTGGAACCCCTCTATGAAACTTGTGCATACTTGGAACAAGCGATAGTATCAAAGGCACGAAGAAAGCACGGCGCCACCTGCCGATATCTATTCTTCCAAGCAAGGTGGGTAATGCTTGGGTCAACGCCTCTGTTCTTTGGGCCTGTTGCTCTGCTGCCTTAGCGCTTGAGGCTCCTCTCCAACCTTGATGCCAATGTTTGCAGTCCACTGAAGCAACAATCGGTTCCCTGAGACCAAGAATGTCGACCTCCCACCGCCTGCCGGACCCCTTGAACCGAAAATGTTTCTGAACCGCGAAACCATTCGCCTCAAAAGCCAGAACCGCGATGTCTTCAAACTCCGTCCAAGTCAAGAATCTGCAGACCCTTTCGAAGTCAACACCCAACTCTGCGGCTTTGATGGCTATTCTGAGTCGTTCTTGGCCATTGATCGTAACCTTTTCGTTGTCCATTTTGAAGGCTTGCGTTTTTGAGTGTTTTGCTAGAACCTTGCGGATTGTCTCCAGAGGGATGCGCGCGTCTTGGCTTATGTCTTCGATTTTGGTTTCGCCGTCTTTTGTCAATTTGAGAATTGAAACCAAGATTTCGCGTTCACTCAGCATTGTCATATCACGTCAAATTAGGCATAGACAAGCGTAAAAGCGTTTAGAAAGGCAAGAAATATGCCGGTTCACAGCAAACTATTACTAGCAAAAGCGCATCATAGAATTAATGCAGTTGTTTCAGACCGAGCAAGGAGACAGAAGAACAATGAAATGTGAAGAGAAAAAAGTTGAAGGCTTCAATACCAAGATCATATCAATTGGCAACATAACCCTCGGAATAGCCACAGACATTGGACCCAGAATCCTCTACATCGCCAGCGAAAAAAGGCCCAAGTTAAATCTTTTCGGAGTACTTCCTGAACTCGGCGTACAGACACCGGAAGGTTTCTGGCGAATATACGGCGGACACAGACTGTGGAGTTCTCCTGAGATGATGCCGCGTTCGTACTCGCTGGACGACAAGCCGGTAAAAATAGATGTAAAGGATAACAGCGTAACGGTTTCTGGAAACCCCGAAGAAGGAAACTTCATCCAAAAAGAAATTACCATAAGGCCCGCTGCAAACGGCGGCGTCGAAGTTGTCCACGCTATCAGAAACATTGGAAGATGGCCCATAAGGCTGGCATGTTGGGCGCTTTCCGTGATGAGACAGAGTGGATTCGCCATAATCCCGATAAAGCCGTCAAAAGTGGACAAGGAAGGACTACTGCCGGATAGGCATCTATCCCTCTGGCCATACACAGACTTGTCTGACGAAAGGCTCGTATTAGATGGCGAGTGCCTTTTCGTGAGGCAGAACCCGAAAATCGAGAGACCATTCAAGATAGGCGCTACTGCCAATCCTACCTGGACAGCCTACTGGATTGACGGCGTAGCATTTGTGAAACAGTTCTCTGAAGTCGCGGGGGATTACCCCGACTACGGCTGCAACGTAGAAGTATACACAAATGCGGGCATGCTGGAGCTTGAGACAGTCGGTCCGCTCAAGATGTTGAACCCGTCAGAGTTTACTCAGCACACTGAAACGTGGAAGATCTTTGAAATAGAGGGGTTGGCTGCTAAGCCGAAAAGCATCAAAAAGAAACTGGAAGCACTATTATAGGTAAAACAAGGAAACCCTAGGAAGAAGACAAACCAATCGTCGAGAAGGAGAGGCAAAGAGACCGAAAAAGTGACTCTTGTTGATGCTTTTGTATCCAATTTATGATTCTCTCCAACCTGTCTAGAGCATTCTGAACCTTAAATCTAGACCTTAAGGCTTAGAAATGCTTGCTTAGGACGGCGTTTTTGGAAACATAAATGATATTGGTGAGTATAGTATTACTTGGCAAATCTATCTCACCAGCGGCTCTAAACCTCCTAAATCTTGGTCAAAATCAAATGAACGTTAAGCGACTTGAGCACACAGAATCTGGAAGCCCAAAGCAAGATCGCTATTTTTGTAGCTCTTCTCTGTATTCTTCCCAAGTTCCCTTATAGTAGTGGCTGATGGTCTGAGGGTTCTTTATGCCTAAGATTTTTGAGGTTGCATCGCTGGATCGGATACGGTTTATGATGTCGCTGATCCTTTGGCTTCGGAAGTAGTGGCACCATTTTCCGGTCATGTAATTGACTATGGCCCATGCCCTTTTTCTTCCGAACTTGAACAGTTTTTCATCAGACATTCTATAGTATGCCATAACTATCTCTGTGAAATTCAGTAGGCTGCCGTCTCGAGGTAATGCTACATCTATTTTCGGTATGCCCTCTCGCGATAATGTTCTGGCTTTTCTCTTGCTGATCTCGAAGTCTCGAATAATGATGAAATCGCGGTCGGAAAAATCAAAAAGGCTTTTCTTGACCTTGAGAACCTCGTTAACCCTTCCACCAGTCAAATATAGCAAGGCTAGCAAAGCTCGGTCCCTTTTCTCGTGAAACTCCAAGTCCGTCTTATAGTGCCACACAGGAGATTCTTCTATAACTCTCAGAATTTTCTGGGGTGGCTCATACCGCTTAATATCCTTTAAGGTTCGCTTTTCTTTGCGTACTTTATCCAGCCAAAACGGATCTGTATGTGGTGATATAGGCTTTTCCCCTTCGTTTACCCTTAACTCATAAGACACTATAACCATACTGTCTTATAAGCATTCTTTTCATACTAGGTGAACGATTCAGAGACAATATTCACCTTTGATTTCCCCTGTCCTCTTGCAATACTCGTGTTCTTACAAGGTTTTTCATACAAGGAACTCGGGTCACGTGCGACAGACTTGTAACAACATCAAGTACCACAGGAACAGATCGGATACAAAAGCATCAACAAGAGTCACTTTTTGGTACATCTAATCAGCTGCACCTAATAGGCTTACATGATTATTTGGACCTTCATAGGGTTACCTGTTTTTTTGATGTGGGCTTCAAACCCGTCTAGGATTTTGTCGAAGGGAAACTTATGGGTAATGTACGGCTTCACGTCTACCTTTCCAGATGCGACGCATTGGATAGCCGTCGGGTACACATTTGCGTACCTATGTATCCCAGAAATATCAAGCTCTTTAGACAGCACCTTGGCCAGAGGCATGGGAACGTCAGCCACAGGATAGCCCACAAGCACTATCCGCCCCCCTGGCTTTACAATGTCAAGCGCCTGCCTGATTGAAGAAGTGGCACCAGATGCCTCGATCGCGACGTCGACGCCTTCGCCGTCCGTGAGTTCAAGAATACGTTGGACCATGTCTTCGTGTGCGGGGTTTACTACAGCTCTTGCACCGCCTCTCTTCGCATAGTCGAGCCTATAGTCTACAACATCAGTCACATACGCTTCCAGTGTCCCGTGAGCTCTCACTGCTTGAAGTGCCATCTGTCCAATCGGGCCCGCGCCGAGAATAGCAACAGAGTCATTAACCGAAACCTTGCCTCTCTCAGCCGCCCACATCCCAACAGCGAAGGGCTCAATCATTGCGCCCTCCTCATAAGACATGCTGTCAGGAATCGGGAAGACGTTCTGTTCGGATGCGGGGGCATATTCTGCAAATGCGCCGTCCACGGGCGGTGCACCGTAGAACCTTACTTCTCTGCAGAGGTTGTATCGCCCGCCTCTGCAGTACTCACATTTTCCGCAGGTGAAGCCCGGTTCTACAACGACTCTCTGGCCGATCTTAACTCTTTGAACGTTGTCTCCAACTTCGGCTACTTCGCCTGAACACTCGTGCCCCAAGATCAGAGGGGCTTTCACAACAAAATCCGAGATTCTGCCATGCAAAAAGAAGTGGACATCTGAGCCGCAGACGCCTACGGTTCTCATCTTTACGAGAACTTCGTTGGGTCCTATCTGCGGGATATCGACTTCTTCAAATCTCATGTCCTGTGGCTTGTGGAGAACCGCTGCTTTCATTTTTCCCTTCACAGGTACCGCCTTGAAGAAAAGGTTCTAGATGGGATGAAATAAGTTTTTTGCTTAAGGTTCATGACGAAAGTCTTATGGCAATCAGGACGTAGCGCCACATTTATATGCTGATGTGATGATGTAAAAGATTAAGTTGGGATATTGGATGAGGTTCAAGGTT
>CAZELO010000018.1:0-49691 GCA_964513245.1 uncultured Candidatus Bathyarchaeia archaeon
GTTATAGGCTTGGTGAGCCGTTGCGTCACCAACTCCCTGATCGGTCGCAGCCCCATCCTCGGGCAATGCCAGATGCGTGGTTCTAGCATCCTTTGGGGGAGGAACCGTTCCAGGATTTCTCCCCTATCGGACGTTGTCTCCAGTTTCCCGGAGTTATTTCCGTCCCGAAGGCAGGTTAGCTACGTGTTATTGAGCGGTACGCCGCGTCTTCACCGTGGCTTGAAGACGCAAACTCGCATGCATTAGTCCCACCCCGATAGCAGTGGGGTCCGGCAGGATCAACCGGAGTTACTTGGAGTTTAGTCGCAGACACGGCTGGAATTGGTGGAAAGCTCCAAACCCATCTTAGACCTAAGTCGAGCTCAGGTCCGCATATGTTGTTCCCGCAACTGGAGGTCAACACTTCATCTAGAGGCGTTATGCCTCGTTTATCCGAGTTGACGCCGCCATTTTTAGTGCGGTGCCGAGCAATCAGCTCGAGCATCAATATCTCTCTTCATGCTTACTAATAAATTTAGCTTATTCAAGGAGGAATAGATGGAAGCTCCTCCTGCAGAGTTATTATGTCTCAGCAGGCATGATTAAGCATTCGAGAGGACTCTGCTGTCTTGCTAATTGGGGTTAGATACACAAACATCTAGATAACCTAATAATAGATACCTTGTTCCATGCGATTGTTCAGGAAGTTCATGATGCAAGTACGAAGCCCAAAGCGAAACACCCTCTCGGTCCTTGAATGTCTCGACTGGGAAATGAACTGAAGAATCAGCAGGTGCGAGCAAGAGGTACCATTAATTTGTCATATGTCGGCTTCAGCAACTGCGCACAGTGGCTTCCATAAACAGACTCCTTGAGAACTGTCAAGGGTTTCTTTCTCAGCAATGAACGGAGAAGCGAAGTTTGCCCATAGACAAGGAGGGGCTTGTTCCCCTTCAATAGGGCTTTGAGACTGCAAGCATTGAGTGCGAGATCGTTTTTCCGCTGGATACTCCACACGGTCAACTCTTGTTCTGGCGTGTTCCACAGATACGGCACAAGCATAGTGACTGGTTCGACGGCAAAGTTGTTTCTCACATTGCGTGCTGCAAAGGTTAAGGAAAGCAGATCGCGTGAACCGAGAACCAGTTCCGTAGGTTTCAGCGAATCCATGACTACGATTGCCCCGTGACCCTGACCAGGTTCAAGCATCAGAACAGAGTCAAAAACAGAATTTTTCATATCTCTTAGAAGTGAATACAACGCTAGCGTCCCAAAATTCAGAGAATCAAACTCTGGTAGTCCAAAAGCAGTTTTGACTGCATACTTTCTAGAGAATGAAAGTGTCATCTCTTTTCGTTTATACCTCTTCTCGGGCGGGCGAATCGGAGCGGTGAATGATATATGAAAGATGCTGTAGTCCCTCTTGTACTCTTTGTACAGAATGTTAATCGAATGGTCGTCGAGGATCAGCTCCAGCGCTCTTGTTAGTTCCCGCACAACGACTAATGCAAGGACCCCATCGCCCGTCAGATGCGCAGACGCACCATACACAAAAGCTTGCAATCCTTTTGTTGCGGTCTTTGCCGGGAAATTGGTTACAATCAGCGAAAACGTATCTCTAATCCCTTCGTAGTCAAGACTGGGACAAACAGTTACACGCAGGTCGTTCACTTGGGCGTTATGCGAAGTGAATGCGACTGCCAAAGCATCGCGATCCACCATGTGCACATCGCGAGAAGGGTCTTGTGCTTTCAAAAACAACCCTATAGGTCCATACCCGCAACCAAGATCAAGGATCCTAGAATAGTTGATAGCATCATCTTTGCGGAGACTGTTAAGCAAGGCCTTTGTTCCTATGTCAACATCAAAAGAGCTAAACAACGATTGGCTAAGATCAAGCCTCAATGACACCTTACTGAAATTGAATTTGACACGTTTTTTTATCAATGAACTGTCAAGCGCGCTCTGGATCGACAACCGGGTTTTTCCCCATTTCCACAAGACTACAATTAAGCTTTATAAGATTTCTACCCTATGTCACTGCACGCGCTTTGATAAATGCTTGAGCGCATTGCTTATCAAGCTCCATCAGAAAGCCTAGAGAAGACCTCCCACAAGACCTCTGGCAGCAAGTTCAATGAGCAGAAATATTGTACAAGCCCAAAGTGTATTTCCAATGCCGACCAGATAAACCAGTGTCAACGCAATTTCTATAGAGAGGCAACCCACCATGTAATTCCGAACCCTATTATTAGCCCTATTTTCCAAGATAGCCTTGCTGAACAGAAAAAAAGGTCTTCGCCAGCTGTGCGGTTTCGATGAAAACATTTAAAAGGTGATGCCTGAATAAAATATCTCATTAGAGGGATATTGGCTTGCTTAAAGGTAGGGGCGCTAAAAAGAAGAGTAAGGAACCAGCGAAGAGCGATGAAGAAGTAGCCAAGCCTCAGGTAGCCGCAACCGCTATGGAGAAAATTGGTGAGGTAAGCTTTCCCATAGGCGAGGCATTCCGTTTCAGTCTCGAAAGTATAAGGAAGCGGTTCACCAGAGCCCTTATCACAACACTTTCGGTTCTTCTGGGCATAGCCTTCATGGTCACGATACTGACAACGACAACCATACTTGAAAACGCCGGAAGCGCACCACCAGGCGCATACCAATACTGGATGGTCATAATCGCCCTTCTCGTTTGCGGCGTCGGCATCGTGAACTCAATGCTGATGTCGGTCACTGAAAGATACAAGGAAATAGGCACAATGAAATGCCTAGGCGCAACCAACACCAGCGTCCTACAGATATTCCTCATCGAGGCAATGCTGCTTGGACTGATGGGCGGCGTAATCGGAGCACTCGCAGGATGGGGCGCGGCCATGGGCATCTATGGTCTCCAGCCGGCATTCGGCATGGAGGCAATATTGCCAGCAGGAAAACTCGCAACAACGCTGTTGGCATATTTCACGCATATAACCGAGGCAATTTGTGCTGCTGCATTATTGAGTATAGGTGCGGCGGCTTATCCCGCATTCTACGCAGCGAAGCTTAATCCAGCTGAGGCTCTAAGGTACGAAGTATAAGCAAGAAAAACTGTAAGCCAATAGTTCAGCAATTGAACTGTTGGCAAAAACCAAATTTTTTATTCTATTTTTTGGCTTGGCCAGAAAATTTGCGGTTTATTCTGTAGCCCGTACGTAGACTTCTGCTCTTGTCTCGTATCGGTCAACGCGTCCATCGCGGAGATAGACAATTCTGTCGCTGACATCAATCATCTTCAAGTCGTGGGTCGCGGCGATTATTGTTACCTCTTTGTCCTTGTTCAAGCCTCTCAGCAGAGTAATTATCTCTAGCCCAGTGTGCAGGTCCAAGTTTCCTGTGGGTTCGTCCGCCAGCACGATCACGGGATTATTTGCCAACGCTCTTGCTACGGCAACTCGTTGTTGTTGTCCACCGCTGAGCTCAGCAGGCTTGTGGTTAAGTCTTTCGCCGAGGCCTACGGTTTCAAGGATCTCTCTGCCTCTTCTGGCACGTTCTTCACGTTCAACACCTGCGAAGATCATCGGCAACTCAACGTTCTCTGCGGCTGTCAGCACAGGAATGAGGTTGAAAGTCTGGAAGATGTAGCCTATTTTCCGGCACCTCAGCCAAGCCAGCTCGTAGGCGTCCAGCTTTGCGATGTCGACGCCGTCGATGTACACTCTTCCACGTGTGGGTCGATCTATGCCTCCGACCATGTTGAAGAGCGTGGTCTTTCCTGAGCCTGAGGGACCCATTATGGAAATGTATTCTCCTCGTTTGATCTTCAGGTTGACTCCGTCAAGGGCTTTGACTGTCAAGGGTCCCATCTGATAATACTTCGCTAGGTCCTCTGTCTCAACCACATATTCAAAGCTAATTGCCGATTCCCCCGTTTCAACAGCATAGTATTTTCAGAAACTACCTTATAAAACTAATCTTTATCAAGGAAACAATCTCTAGCCAAGTTGCGCCCTAACCTCTCTGCGACCGCATACCGAGCAAGGTGAAGGCACGTTTCTTTATGCACTTGTGGTCTTCCAGTCTCATGTCTAATTGTTATGTCCCGCTGGGAACAAGGTACTTTGTGAGTTTTTCTTGGTGAAGGGCGTCTTTGAGAAGAGCGCTTGTGTTCACCCACTCGTTTAGTCCTATGGCGAATTTTGAGCCGATGTAAGCCATCGCCTCTTTCAAGGTGTCAAATTTTTCGCCTTCCTGCCTAAAAGCTTCTCTTACGCATTCGCGGTTGATCCAGACGCCTAGGGGCGTGATGAAGCTCGGATGTATCTCCCGCATGGCTATGACACCTGCCTGCCGTCCCTCTCTAGCCAGAAACTCAGATGCGGCAAGCCTAACAGCGTAGTAGCAGCCGCCGAGAGAGGCGTATGTGGTGCGGCCTCTGTAGCCTTCCCAGTCCGCGCCCATGGCTATGTCTCGGTTTTGCGGATTCCAAAGCGTGCCGGGGTACCATGCCTCCATCCATTCGTAGCGCCAGCTGGAAGGTGTCAGCAAAATCACGAATCTGTTCCCTAGATAGTTGAACTCGTGGACACGGTACTCGCTTATGGACGGTTTTCCTTTAACGTTGTCTTCTATGAGCCTCCGCGAGATCGTTGAATCCACCGCGGTTATGCTCCACCTTGTCGGGACTATCCGCCTCTGGCCCTTCAGCCCGAAGGCTCCAACGCTGAAGGCTCTCTGTATCTTCGAGACCGAAACCTTGCCTGAATAAAGGCTCAAGAGCGCTTCCTCAGCCTTCAAATCCCCGTCCGCGTAAGCCTTCTCCAGCCTAAAGTCCGTTTTGGCGCCTGTTATCGACATGTCCTTCAGTATGGCTGAGGGACCCATCGGCTGGACCTCGTTGTCAAAGAGGAATCTGCCAGAGGGTTTCTTCCAGAAGTTTGCCTCAACATCGACGGGCGCGTTGGCCAGAGCTATCTCAAGAGTTCTGTTTAGAAACTGTTCGTTCTCGAAGGGTTTTCTGACGTTGACTCTGAACTTGCCGCGGATGAGACTTGTTCGGAACCCCACTATGTCATCAACCGTCTTCCCCAACCACGCTTCAGGCGCATCAAACAGCGAAGTGTCGCCACGAACCGGAGGCACCAAAGGACCAGCGTAGACATGCGGGTACCCGATGCGTCCCACAAACACGCCGGGCGGGGACGAACCGGCAACACTTTCGCTTCCCACAGAACTCTCCGCCCTTAAGAATGAATACAGTTTGAGGAGGGCAGGGCATCTGGGCTTCCCGCACATCATCTTGCTTCCTCTGCAGAGTAGGCATAGGCTTCCTTCTCTGGCTTGGACTTCCACGCTGCTTCGGTCGATGTTGAGGTCTCCCGCTATTTTCTCGTCGTTCACGATGTGGTCTACCCAAGGAACGCGTCTCTTGACCTCTTTGATGAACTTCTTGTGGAGGACCTTTGGCAATTTCCTTAACTACTCCGTAAAGGCATATCGTCCATCTGCGCGGTGAAAAAAGAGAAAGGGACAACGGAAACATTGCAGGGATCTTAAGTTTTCCTGTTTTCACTCAATCTTTATCGGTTCGCCCTTGGGCTTTTCTTCCTTCTTCTTGGGGATCGTGACCTCTAAGACCCCATTCTTGTATGAGGACTTCGCGGCTTTGGGCTCAACTCTAGCGGGCAGTTCAACTTCTTTGTAGTACTTGCGATGCGGCGTATCAACCGAGATAGTCAAGCGATCCTCTGTCCCATGCAATTTTATGTCCCGTTTCTCGACGCCCGGCAGCTCAGCGACAACCTTGACCTGACCGTTTATGCTCATGATGTCCACGAGGGGTTCCCGCTCCTCTTTGATGTCCAATCTGGGCTTTCCAGGCAAGGGTCCGGCTTCAGGCTTAACGTTGCCGAATTCTCTGATCTTTGGTTTGCCATCCGGGCCAACTGTGATGCTGTAGCCGTAGACGAAGGGTCCCCATTCATTCACCTTTGTGCCGTCTGGTAGCATTCTCTCGCGGACGAGTTCTCGGGGGACTCTCTTCTGGAGTTCTTTGAACTCTTTCTCCATTATCTCTTCCATCTCTTTGAAGACTTCGTCCATGTCCTCGAAGGACCAGCCTCCGAAGGAAGGCAATCTTCTCCTTCTACGGGGCCACCGCGGCCATTCATCATCTGACAAATTGCGTCACCAAGATAATATGGCTAGAAAGAAATTTAAAAACTTATTGCGGCCCTTATTCAAGGCTTCTTAGGAACGTCTTCAGCTTCCTTATGTCGCTTTTCTCTATTTTGAATTCGTCGCTGTGCGGGCACAAGTAATCTATGATGGCTTTCTGCTGGTCTTCGTCCCAGACGAGTGGGTAGATCTGGCATCCTTCAGGCCTGTGATGATAGATTTTGCAGCCGTTGTCCGCGAGAAAGAAGCATTTGCCAGATTTGTTTCTGAGCCGCCATTCTTCATCTTTTTTCTGAGCAAAGTCTTTCAGTTGGTATCCTAGTTGTTCGATTCTTCTTATGTCCAAGATCGAAAGCGGCATCTCCGTCTCCACACAGCACAGCACGCATCTGTGTTTCACGCAGGGGGTTCCACTTTCAAGCCCGTGTTGACTTGTATCGCCTGTTTCTGGCATCGCGGTTCTCCTTAAGCATTGTGTGTTCAGAAGGTTTTATTTACCTCTCGTCTTATCTTTTTCTGTAAAATGCATCAGAATGGTGAACGCTGATGTCAGAAAATTCGATCGGCGTAATGGTTAAAGCGAGAACAATTTCCCAAGGTTGGGAGAAAGCGGTTCTAGAATGCTGGAGCCGCGGCGCAGAGGTCCCGACGGAATATGGAGAGAAGACGAAAGAGATATTGGGCCTCCTCGTTCATGTTGAGAAGCCCTTCGAGGAGCCGCGGGTCCACAGGGGAGACCTGCACGTCGCCATTAAGGATTCCCTGCTGAAGTATTACGACGAGGTTCTGAGGGGCACCCTTGACTGGGCCGTGAAAGAAGGCAAGATACACTACACCTATCACGAGAGGCTCTTCAGCTACCCGCCTGAAGGCATAAACCAAATAGAGAGCATACTGAGAAGGCTGAAAAAGGCAAGTTTCTCGAGGCGAGCCCAAGCGACAACGTGGATTCCGAAGCGAGATGCAGATGTTGATTCGCCCCCTTGCCTGCAACGCGTCTGGTGCACAGTGAGAGAGAACAGGCTGATTATGAATACGACTTGGCGGAGCCGCGACCTCTTCAGAGCGATGCACATGAACATGCTTGCGTTGACGGAGCTCCAGAAGGTTATGGCTGCACGGCTGAAAGTCGAAGTCGGCGACTACCTAGACTTCACGAGCAGCGGCCACATATACGAAAAAAGCTATAGCGATGTAGAGCGGTTCATCGTGACTCTGAAGAAGAAAAGCCGAGCGCTTAACACCTGAAGTTCAGAGAGCAGCAGAAAAGCAACGCCGCAAGGCAACGCAGATGCATGGTAAAGGCGGAGAAAGGCTTCTTGAACCTTGAAGGAGTGCTCATTGACTTCGGGTACACCTTGGCCTACATCGACAAGGAAGAGAACGGAAGATACCGTCAAGAGCTCGTCGCGGTCCTAGAAAAACATGGTTACGCCGTGACTTTAAGTGAACTGTCGCCTCTTCTGGATAGCGCCTATAGGAGCAACCGCGCTGGGGAGTCGAAAGACACGCTGGAGTTCTGGCAGTCATTCTTGAAACGTCTAGGCGTGGCTGAGAACTCACGGGTGATTGAGGAATTCGAAAAAGCAAGGAAACATTGGACGCCTAAGACTATTAAGCTATATGATGGCGCGGTTGAAGCCCTATCTTATCTGAAGAACAAATATCGGCTCGCCTTGGTTTCTAACTGTGCTCCTAACCTTTCTGAAATAGTAGAAGGCTTGGGTTTGAACCTGTTTTTCGAGGCGATCGTTCTTTCTTACGAGGTGGGAAGCAAGAAGCCAGACAGGCAAATATACCTAAGCACTGGAGAGACTCAAGATTGAGCCGGAGAAATGCATCTTTGTCGCCGACGAGATTAGCGATTTGGAAGGAGCCCGTGAAGTTGGGCTCAAAACGTTTCTGGTTCGTCAAGGACCACACACAACCTATGAAGCCAAAGACTTGGGCTTCAAGCCAGACCTGCAGTGCAACAAAATATCGGAGATACCTAGTTTTCTTTAGCGGTTATTCGCCCATTACGTGTACGTGAACTGTCCTCGTTCTGGGACCATCCATCTCTATGAATAGGACAGACTGCCATGTGCCAAGCAGCATTCTACCCGACTTGAGCGGAACAGTAACGTTGGGCTTAATTAGGCAGTTCAGTATGTGCGCGTGGCTGTTCTGCTCGTGTGGATTCCAGCCGTATTTGGCGTTGTGGCGGTAATCAGCCCGTATAGGAACGAGCCGTTCAAAGGCGGCAAGTATGTCTGTCCAAAGGTCAGTGTCATGTTCGTTCACGGCTATGGCTGCTGTGGCATGCGGCACCCACAGGTTGACCAAGCCATCTTTGATTCCGCTTTCTTCTACGGCTCGGCTTGTCTCGCCGGTTATATCGAGAATTTCCATTCTCTTCCGCGTATTAACAGTAATCTCAGCGTTGTGAAACTTCATGTTATGCACCCATCTCATTTGCCCAATATGATAGGTTAATATGCACAAGGCTTTTCGGCTGCTTTCTCGCTTAGTCAATCGATGGCGATACGAATGCAGCCAACACGGGCATATCCGTTATTTTTATAAGTTCACCCATTTTAATAAGTCTTCATGCAAGCTGAGATTGGTATAATTGGCGGAACAGGCGTCTACGATCCAGAGCTTCTCAGAAACGTTGAGGAGGTAAAGGTTTACACGCCCTACGGCTCGCCCTCCGACCTCGTCACCTTGGGGGAGCTCAAGGGCAGAAAGATTGCTTTTATCCCACGCCATTCAAAGAAGCACACGATAAGACCCACGGACGTGAATTACAGAGCAAACATATACGCCCTGAAAGAGCTGGGCGTCCAACGCATACTGTCGCCGTGCGCCGTCGGCTCGCTCAAAGAAGAGTACATGCCGGGCGACGTGGTCTTCGTTGACCAGTTCATTGACCGGACAACCAAACGTGAGCAGTCCTTCTACATAGGTCCACAAGTGTGCCACATATCCGTAGCCGAGCCAGTGTGCCCCGAGCTGCAAGCGACCCTGATAGACGTAGCCGGCGGGATGGGTATCCGCTATCACAAAGCTGGAACATACGTCTGCATAGAGGGTCCAAGGTTTTCAACCAAGGCTGAGTCTAAGCTTTTCAGAAGCTGGGACGCGGACATAATCGGCATGACGCTGGTTCCAGAGTGCGTGCTGGCAAGGGAAGCCGGCATCTGTTATGCTTCGATAGCGACTGTGACTGACTATGACGTGTGGAAGGATCATCCGGTCAGCTCAGCCGAGGTTGTGAGGACAATGAGCGAAAACATGGAGAAGATCAAAAAGATAATCGTCGAAGCCGTGTCGAAGATACCGAAAGAAAGGAGATGCGGATGCAGGGACGCGTTGAAGGACGCGCTTACCTGAATGGTAAAGCATGGAGATAAGCGGAAGTGGCAAATTTGGATCTGAAGTCGAAGATTAGGAGAATACCCGAATTCAAAGGAGTCGTCTTCTGGGACATATGCACCCTTCTCAGGGACAGAGAAGCCTTCAGAGAAAGCATCAAACAGCTAGCAGACCATTACAGGGACAAGAAGATAGATATCATAGCCTCAAGCGAAGCAAGAGGCTTCATACTGGGCGCAGCACTCGCATATGAGCTCGGCGTCGGCTTCATCCCGATAAGAAAGGAGGGCAAGCTTCCACACAGTGTTGTATGCCTCACGTACGACAAGGAATACGAATCGGATACCATCGAGATTCAGGCGGACGCCATCAAGCATGGGCAGAGAGTCCTGTTAATTGACGATGTGCTTGCGACGGGAGGCACAATCAAGGCGAACGCGGATCTGGTGGAGAAGCTCGGCGGAAAAGTGGTCGGCATGGGCTTTCTCATAGAACTCGACTATCTCAACGGGAGAAAGATTCTGGGCAACAAATACGACGTATTCTCCCTCATAAGATACAAAACACCTGCTGAAGGAGCCTAACAAGGCATCGCCGACAGTCTAAAACATGTTGCACCTTTGGCTTTCTATGTTTTCTTCTCGGTCGGTGTTTGCCAGAAGAGTCTTGCCAAAACTTGATCGCTATAGGCATGTTGACCTCGCTCTTAAGGAGAGTCTCGCTTTGAACACGGACATCAAGTTCGAAGTTCCCACATGGAACCAAGTCTACGACATGCTGCTGAGACTGGCTGAAAAGATCCATCGCGAAGGGTTCCGCCCTGACATAATCGTGGGCATCGCACGCGGAGGCTGGCTGCCAGCAAGAGTTATGTCCGATCTGCTTGATAGCCCTAATCTGGCAAACGTTCAGGTTGAATTCTATCTAGGACTAACTGAGACCAAGGATAAACCAGTTATAACCCAGCCTGTTTCGATGCCGGTGAGAGGCAAGAAGGTCCTAGTAATGGATGACGTAGCTGACACTGGTAAGAGCCTCAGGCTTGTGAAGGAACACTTGGCGAAACAAGGCGCAGAGTCAGTCAAAATAGCCACTATCTATTTCAAGCCATGGAGCACGCTGGTGCCAGACCATTACGAGAAAGAGACGCGCTGCTGGGTTGTCTTTCCATGGGAGAGAAAGGAGACCATCCGAGATCTAGTCAAGAAATGCCAAAAAGAAGGGCTGCCCCTAGAGCAAGCCAAGGAAAAACTCGTTAAAGGCGGAATGGACAGCAGCCTTGCCACACGTTTCTTCAACGAAGTCCTGAACGAAGGCTAAGTGACGAGTCATCGGCGCCCAGAGATTCTGATTTCCCGACAAAAAGCATCCAAAAGATCTGTCAAAATTCTTCATATCTCCAACTACGGTTGGCTTGGCAGTTCACGAGCTCGGCAATGTCTTTTATGCGGTTCACGGTTTGAAGTTGGTAGTCTTTTAGGGCTTCAATGGTTTGTCTGCGTCTCGCAATAAGCACGAATGCAAGCCCCGCTCTCCTTGCGCATTCAGCGTCAAGCCAGTGGTCGCCCACATAAAGGGTTTCATCGGCAGATGTGCCTAACAGCCTTAGCAAATAATAGGCATGTTCTGGCTCGGGCTTAGGGTTCTCCACGTCGTCCCTTGCTGCAACGGCGTCCACGTACTTGTCTAACCCGAGATTCGAAAGAACCTTTCCGGCATATTCGCGGCAGCCGTTCGTAATGACGCCTATTTTCAGTCCTTTAGCCTTAAGGGTTTTCAGGGTCTCGGCTGCGCCGTCCGCTGCGGTGACGCTGTCCACGGATTCTAGTTCCACTTGGTTCATGATCTTCGTGACATCAGCCATAATGCCTCGAATGGCTTTTTCTGAGAAGCCTTTTTCACGCAGGTTCCCGGTGGCTAAGCGCCTGATCTCAAAGTTCAGCATTCCATCGCTAAACAGGCTCGGCGCGACACCTATTTTTTGGAGAAACGCTATGGTCATGGCTTTCATCTTCTTGAAATCGGTCTTTGAATGGATCAGCGTTTCATCAAGATCAAAAATGATGGCACGCAAGGAGACTCAACCCATTCTGCTCATGAGACAAGATGACTCACGCGCCGTATCTCAGCGCAAAGCCTTTAGTTCTCCGTGTCTCTCTCGGTTTCCAGCGTGTTGTGGAAGCATGTTTCTTCGCCTAGGTGGCATGCGGGTCCCTTCTGTTTGACGATGAACAGGACGGCGTCTTTATCACAGTCAACAAGGATTTCTTTGATCTCTTGGGTGTTCCCAGAGGTTTCGCCCTTCTTCATGACTCTGCCAAATGAACGCCTATAGTAGTGGGCATAACTTGTTTCAACGGTCTTCTCAAGGGCTTCTCGGTTCACGTATGCCACGGTCAAAACTTTCATGGTTTCGCAGTCTTGAACAACGGCTGGGATCAGCCCGCCCCCCTTGTCGAAGTCTAGGTCGTCTATGCTCAGCAGTCTTTTCGTCTTCAAAGTCTAACGGGCACTCCCCTTTCAGCCAAGAAACGTTTCACAACGGGAATCGGATACTCATTGTAGTGGAAGACCGAAGCCGCCAAAGCGGCGTCTGCCTTGCCGATGGTGAAGGCTTCAAGGAAATGCTCTGGTTTGCCGGCTCCTCCGCTTGCGATCACAGGAATATTGATGCGTTCAACCATACCCCGGGTCAACTCAAGGTCGTATCCGTCCTTGGTTCCATCCTTGTCCATGGATGTGACGAGTATCTCGCCTGCCCCGAGCGAAGCGGCTTCAACAGCCCATTTGAGCGCATCTATGCCCGTCGGTTTCCTTCCGCCGTAAGTATAGATCTCAAACCAGCACACGCCTGCTTCCGTCTGCACTGTTGCCTTGCTCGGATCATCTTCATACCGCCTTTTGGCGTCAATAGCCACGACCACGCATTGTCTCCCGAAGGTTTCAGACAAAGCCCCCACAAGCGAAGGTTTCTCAACCGCAGAAGTGTTGACGGAGACCTTGTCTGCCCCGTTGCAGAGGACAACACGGGCGTCCTCAACGCTGCGGATGCCGCCTCCAACCGTGAAGGGTATATTTATCTCTGCCGCCACCGATTTAACAACATCCTTAAGTATGCTCCTCTTCTCAGGCGAAGCAGTTATGTCTAGGAAGACGAGTTCGTCCGCGCCCTCGTCGCTGTAGCGTCTGCCGAGTTCAGCTGGGTCGCCGGCGTCCCTGAGACTGACGAAGTTTATTCCCTTGACAACTCTGCCCTGGTCCACGTCAAGACAGGGAACCAGCCTCTTCGCCAAAACCATTGCTCCACCTGCCTCTTCTCAATCTCCACTTACGCTTTTTAAGGCTTCGCCCAAAGTGAACCTGCCCTCGTAGAGAGCCTTACCGATAACGGTTCCGCAGACGCCGAGACGCTTCAAGGCAACAAGATCATCTAGGCTCCTTATGCCGCCAGCCGCGATATCGCCTCCTCTCAAACGGCAGACTTTGGCTAAGGTCTCGAAGTCTGGACCCGCAAGAGTTCCGTCACGCTCAACAGAGGTTACCAAGAATAGGCCAACGCCCAATCTTGAGAAAGTGGATGCAGCTTCTTCCACAGTCGCCCCAGCTGAGGTTTTCCAGCCGCGCACCGTGACGACGCCGTCGCGGTTGTCTAAGGCGACGATGATGCGGTTCTTTCCGAACTCGTCCAGAAGGGTCTTAATGGCAGCCGCATCTTTGAATGCAAGGGAGCCTAAGAGAACCCTTTCCACGCCCAGTTTTAGCAGGTGCCTTGCGGCATTCAGGCTTCTGATTCCGCCGCCGACCTGTACCTTCGCATCAACAGCCTTAACGATCTTCTCAATATCGTTCGTGTTGTTTCCTAATTCAAGGGCGGCGTCCAGATCGATTATGTGAATGATCTGGGCTCCTTCGGCTTCCCACCTCTTTGCAAGCGTCAACGGGTCGCCTAGATGCTCATAGGACTTCGCAAGTTTGGGGTCTCCCCGGACAAGCCTGACTACCTTGCCTCCCATTATGTCAACGGCAGGAATCACATCCATGCTTTTTGCTGCTCCCTTTACCTCTTAATTATCTCGGCAAAGTTCCTAAGCACCCGTTCGCCAGGTTCGCCTGACTTCTCTGGGTGAAACTGGGCGCCATAAACGTTCTTGGACGCCACGACTGAGGCGAAACTTACACCGTAATCCGTTCTTGCTGCAATGACTTCGTTGTTAGTGGGGTCGGGGTAGTAGCTGTGAACAAAATAGAAGTAATCCTCTTCATCGATGCCAGCTAAGAGCTCGCAAGAACCAGCCAACCTAAGTGTGTTCCACCCCATATGCGGAGTCTTAACATGCCTGGGCAGTCTCAAAACCTTCCCCTCTAAGAGACCCAGCCCGTTTCCAGAGCCCTCATCGCTATACTCGAAGAGAAGCTGCATGCCGAGGCATATGCCGAAAAGCGGCACACCGGTCTCTACCAGCCGGTCTACATCGGATTTTAGAAGCTGAAGGTTCTTTGCGCCCTCTCTGAAGTTGCCGACCCCCGGAAGGACAACTGCATCCACATTGGCAAGTCTCTGTCTGGGCGGGCATACCTCAGTGTCTAGACCAGTCTTTTTCAATGCGTTCGCTATGCTGAAGAGGTTGCCGATGCCCAGATCGATTATGGCTACCTTCGGGATTTTAGATAGCCCCCTTGGAGCTCGGCACGCCGCTTCTTCTGGGGTCGTGCGACACGGCGAGGCGTAGCGACAATGCCGTGGCTTTGAAGGCGGCTTCAACTTTGTGGTGGTCGTTGGCGCCGTAGTGAACCCACACGTGGATATTTGCTCGCAGAGACATGGCTAGGGTCTCGAAGAAGTGGACAATGTCCTCGCACGGTATGTCCTCAATTTTCTTTCCTCTAAGCTTCAGGTCAACTTTGACGTAGGGCCTATTCGCAAGATCGATGGCGGCAAATGCCAAGGAGCAGTCCATAGGCACTATGGCGTACCCAAACCGTCTTATCTCGGCGATGTTGCCTAAAGCCTTGCGTAGGGCTTCGCCTAGACAGATCGCCACGTCCTCCGTGGTGTGGTGGCTCAAGTCGCCTGTGGCTTTGACGGTTATATCGATGAGGCTGTGCGTCGCCAGAGACGCGAGCATGTGGTCCAAGAAGGCAACGCCGGTTTTTGTCTCGATCTTGCCTGAACCGTCTAGGTCAACCTTTACATAGATGTCGGTTTCACCAGTCTTTCTGGAAAACTCAGCTATCCGCATGTCTTCTCTCTCCTCAGCTCCTGCAACACCAGCGGCAACTCTTCAACCGATGGCACTATTATGTCAGCGTCATACTTAAGAAAATCGCGCAACACCGCATCCGCACAACTTGAGTGGCAGTACACGCCAGCAAAGAGGAAGCAGGGATCAGCCTTTCCCGCTTCACGGACCATCATGACGTCCTCCATCGAGTCCCCAACATAAAGAGCACAATCAAAGGGCTTCAGCGCCTCCGCAGCCTTAAGCAACGAGAAGGGATTCGGCTTCTTCAAATCCACCCTTGCGCCTCCACTGGCAGCCCGATCACGTTCAGCCCTCTCCATATTCTCAAGAAAGACAGATGCCTCTGGTTTGAACCTGTCTAGAAGGTCGCCTAGGGCATGTCTGGCAGGCTTGAACCTGCTTCCAGATGCGATACCAAGGTTTGCCTTGTCCAGAATAGAGGTCAGTCTGTCTAGAGTCTCGTGCCTGACTAGTATCCTTTCATTTTCGATCATGCCTAAGCCCTCGTGGAACCTCGGCTTCAAACCGTATGTTTCTTCAAATAGTTCGGCGCCGCAGAAGAGTTCCTCGAAGACCGTAGCAATTATGTTCTCGCCAACACCGCCGGAATAGCAGAGGAAATCCTTCAGCATGCCGCAGAAGCCCGCGGAAGAGCAAGCAAGCGCCGCTAAGTTTCGGTCAACGGAAAGGGCGCCCGTAGAGTCAAGTAGCTCCGTGAACTTCTTGAGCTCCTGAATTGTGGTCTCGAAGAATTCTCGGCTTAGTTTCTCTGAACCATTTTGCCTTCTTGCCAATTCGCTGATGGCGGATAGGCGTTCAAAGGGATCAGACTGTTTGCCAACTCCTTCTATGCGCTTCTCAAGTTTTGCCTGATCTTTCTCAGGCAGGCTGCACAGCATGAACATAAGGATTCCGTAGACCGTGTCCCAGTCGTTGTTGAATCCGCCGCTTCGCCTGAAAAGAAATATAACCTCATCAGAGATCAGGCGCTCAGAAAAGGCGTAGCCCGTCAGGCTCTCGAATATGTAGGCGCTTGCCTTTGAGATTGCTTTGTTGTAGGAGTCCCGCACGTCTACAAGCACGCCGTCGCAGTCAAAGATGACGGCGTCAACTCTCTTCAGCTGGCTTAGACTGTCCGTTCTCAGATAGACTTCTTTGCCGTCAATTTTCCGTACGAAGTAGCCTTCGGACAATTCTATTCACCCAGAACCTGAGCTAGGATAGCGAGGAACCGTTCAGTCATGGGAGCCGGCGCAACGGTTACTCTTAGGCAGTTCTCGTATCTCAGGACCTGTCCTATGTTTCTGATGATTACGCCTTTTTTCAGCAGGGATTCGTACAGCTTATTCGAGTCCCTGTTGGCTTGGAATAGGATGAAGTTCGTTTTGGAATCGAAGGCATGCACGCTAGGCATCTGGTTCAGCGCTTTCATCAGTCGGCTTCGTTCAGTCTTCGTTTCCTTGATGGCTTGCTTTATAACTTCGATTCTTTCTAGGAGCATAGTGGCTGTCTTCAGGCTGATGAGGTCCACGTTGTAGGGCATCTGATATTTTTCGTCCATGACTCGGGCAAGATCGAGATTCGTCACGATATAGCCGAGTCTCAAACCTGCCAACCCGAAGACCTTTGAGAAGGTTCTGAAGACAACAAGGTTGTCAAGCCTTTTCGCAAGATTGACAAGGGAGAAATCTGCGAAGTTTACATAGGCTTCGTCGACGGCAACAAGCCCCTCGAAAGATTTAGCTAAAAACTCTATCTCCTGAAGGCTGAATTGGTTCGCCGTTGGGTTGTTCGGCGAGCACAAGATGAGCATCTTTGTCCGAGGCGTGACGGACGCGAGAATTCTGTCGGTGTCAAGGGAGAAGTCCTCTTTGAGCGGAACAGACCTGTAGATGCCGCCTTGAATCTTCACACAGCGCTTGTAGATCGAGAATGTCGGCGCGATAGAGAGCGCCTCGTCGCCGCGTCTGAGAAACATTCGTGACATGAGGTCGATTAGCTGGTCGCTTCCTGTTCCAATCACGATCTCTTCGGGCAGAACAGCCATGTCTTTGGCTAAGGCTTCTTTAAGCCTTGACGGTTCGTCTCTAGGGTATATTCTGGGATCGACTGCCTCCATGGCTTCTTTCAGAACGTCGCGTAGGAAGCTCAGCGGGACAAAGAAGTTCTCGTTGGAGTTGAGCTTTAAAATCTCTGATGCTGGTTTGCCGATTTTGCGGGCGAGCCCCTCGATGGTTTCGCCTATGTCATACTTGCTAAGTTGCTCTGCCTCGTTAAAGACTTCTTTGATGATTTTGCTCTGCTTAGGCATCTCTAAATCTTCCCTCCACAGCTAAGGTGTGATTCAATAGTTCCTCTGCTTCAGCCATAACTTTTACTGTTTTTCTCACGTCATTGAGACCTTGCTTCGAACATTCAACGGTGCTGAACCGTTTAACGAAGTCTAAGACTGAAAGCCCCGAGTACACATGGCTGAAACCTTCTGTTGGAAGAACGTGAACCGTTCCAAGACAGTAGTCGCTGGCAGCTACAGGCGTATAATTGCCAATCAAAACCAACCCCGCAGAGCTAATCTGTTCAGCAATGCGCCATCCATCAACAGCCAAGACCTCAAGGTGTTCAGGGGCAAACTCGTTGACGAACTCGGCAGCCTCTTGCATGTCTTTGCAGATGACTACGCAGCCGTTCTTGGATAAATTTTGAGAAACCGTTTCGGAGTTAGGCACGGTCTCAGCAGCTTTCTGCAGCTCTTTCACAACAGATTCTGCAATCTTGTTTGAAGTTGTCACAAGAACTGAAACGCCGTCCAAGTGCTCTGCCTGAGAAATCATGTCCAGAGCTGCAACATGCGGATCAGCTGAGTCGTCAGCCAGCACAACAATCTCGCTTGGACCTGCTGGAAGATCAATCGGCAAATCCTTCGAAACCAGCATCTTAGCTGCCACGACGAACTTGTTGCCCGGTCCGACCAGCTTGTCAACAGGCCTGATCGTCTCAGTTCCGTATGCCATGGCTGCAACTGCCTGAACGCCTCCGACCCGGTAGGTCTCGTCTACCCCGCAGATGTCTGCGGCCACAAGGATTGACGGTTCAATTTCGCCTCCGCTTCTAGGTGGAGAGCAAACAACAACTTCGGGCACACCTG
This sequence comes from uncultured Candidatus Bathyarchaeia archaeon, assembly GCA_964513245.1. Lineage (GTDB taxonomy): Archaea > Thermoproteota > Bathyarchaeia > Bathyarchaeales > DTEX01 > CAZELO01. Next base: position 17,875 of record CAZELO010000018.1, read on the forward strand.
CCACCTTAGCAGGAGTAACCGTCATGACTAGGCTGCTCGGGTAAGCTGCGCCTCCTCCGGGAACGTAGCAACCTAGCCTGCGGATCGGGCTTATGCAGCTACGAATTTTTGTCCCGTTCGCCTCGTATTGGAAGCTGAGCCGTTGCAGGAGTTTCTTTTGAAATTTTTCAACGCGTCTTTTGGTAAACTTGATAGCGGAGACTTGTTCCTTGCCGACTTGTCGATATGCCTTTTTGATGTCCTTGTTATCCACCCTTATTCGGTTGTCAGACAGTTTGACGCCGTCGAATTTCTCGGTGAAGCCGATGAGTGCTGGGTCGCCTTGCTTCCGAACTTCCTCGATTATTGTCTTCGCCTGCTCGGCAACGTCGGGATCGAAGCGCTTAATGTTCGGCCATCTCTTCTTCAGGATGCTGGTCCGCGCAGCAGAACAACTAAGCATTTTTATGGCGAGTCTGCTGTTCATCTTCCCCCTCCGTTGTAGTTTATCTCGTCAAGCGGCAGAACCTGTCTCGGTTCATATACGACTAGGCCCTGTGTGAGTCTTCTCAGGGTTGGAAGAATCTCTAGGAACTTGTCCTTTTCGATGACTGTGTTCACCGAGTACCAGTTCTTATCCGAGAGCGGCGCGATTGTCGGTCTTTTCAGGGCGGGCAAGCTCTTCAAGAGGTCTGGCAGGTTGTCCTTGTACACGTTGACGAAGATGTGAAGCTTCTTGCTGCCGTCAACAACGCCCCTGAGCAGCGTCAATATGTCATATATCTTCTCTCGCTTCTCGGCGTTCTCCAATGCCTCCTTGTTGGCGATGAGCACCGCGGTGGACTCCATGACTGTCTCGATTATCTTCAGGTCGTTCTGTTCCATTGACACACCTGTCTCGGTTACCTCAACTATGGCGTCAGCATTCTCCGGAGGCTTCGCCTCAGTAGCGCCGAAGGACAGGTATATGGCAACTTTGCTGTTTTCGCCTTTTTTCCACCACGGCGTTATCACGAGCGGCTCGGCACCTTCGTAGAGCCTGCGGTAGACGGGGTTGTTCTTGAGGAATTCGGCTGAAACGTTCAGGTATTCGGTTGATATTCTGACTGTCTGTCCTTTGCGTGAGAATTCTTCCAGCAGATCCGAGACCGAGTTGATTGTTGTCCACGGTGTCGGCACGGCTACGACCAGTTTAACCCTTGCATACTCGAGGTTAAGGAGCACTCCAACGTCGGCGCGGTTTTCGCTTAGCCAGTCGATGCCCGTGATGCCTACGTCTTGCAGTCCTTCGCTGACGAAGATGGGTATTTCCTGCGGTCTGAGTACCTTCAGCTCTATCCCTTGGTCATTTATTTGGGGGCGATAGGTTCTTTCTCCGCCGGAGATGGCGTAGCCAGCGCGCTCTAGGGTTCGAAGCGTTGCTTCTTCCAGGTGCCCTTTAGGTATTGCGAACTTGACTTTCTCCATTCACCATAACACCTCAAACATTTTCCCTTCGCATTGCGTGGGAGGGTACGTTTCAACAATTAGAATTACGGCTGGTTTAAAAGCCTTTAACGGACAAAAACACTTTCGACCAGCTGAGGGAACGCATTTTAGGCGTTTTTTAACAGGGTTCAGCCTAGAGTCGCATAGGCAACGGATGAAAACAACCGCCTCTTATGAACTCGATCCCTCACTTTGCACCCTCAAAAAAAGGCTTAACCTCAGCCCATATAAACCTTTCCCTCTTGTCTCTGAAAGAATGCTAATAAAGTAGTGGGGACTCTAATTATGCGGAACGGTTACGTGGCGTGCAGTTAGAAGGGTGAACTGATGGTTATTATCATGAAGCCCGACGCGAAGAAGGAAGAGGTAGACTATGTCATAAACTTCGTGAAGAAAAACTTCGGGCTAAACTTAGATGTGTCCCGAGGCGAGTTCCACACGGTGCTAGGGCTCATCGGCGACGAGAGCGGCGTAAACTTTGAAACCCTAAGTATGCTCCCAGGCGTAGAACGCGCGCAGAGAATTCAGTCGCCCTACAAGCTCGTCGCACGCTCATATTCTCCAGAAAACCGAATAATCAATGTCAAGGGCGTGGAGATAGGCGGCGAAAGGCCAGTTTACATCGCGGGTCCCTGCTCAATCGAAAGCAAAGAACAACTACGCAAAATAGCCGAAGCCATCAAAGACGCGGGTGCAGACATTCTGCGTGGAGGCGCCTTCAAGCCGCGTACGTCCGTGCATTCTTTTCAAGGTTTGGGCGAAGAAGGTTTGGAGCTGCTGGCGGAGGCAGGTGAAGAGTTTAGCATGCCGACAGTTACGGAGGTTCGGAGCGAAAGCCAAGCTGAAATCGTCTCCAAGTACGTGGATGTTCTGCAGATCGGCGCTAGGAACATGTATAACCAAGATTTGATTGAGGAAGCGGCGAGGCAGAAGAAGCCTTTGATGATTAAGAGGAACTTCGGCGCCAGCATCGACGAGCTCCTTTCGTTTGGCGAGAGGGCTGTGGCTCAAGGAAACCGCGACGTGATCCTGTGCGAAAGGGGCATAGTGCCGATGGGCAAAGGAAGGGACCACACGAGGTACACGCTTGACTTGAGCGCGGTTCCCGTCATAAAGAAGGAGAGCTATTTGCCCATAATCGTTGACCCCAGCCACGGAACAGGCCGAAGAGACCTGATCTACTCCATGAGCAGAGCCGCGATTGCCGCTGGAGCACACGGTCTGATGATCGAGGTGCATCACAGGCCTGAAGAGGCACTGTCGGACGGCCCGCAGATGATTCTCCCGTCGGAGCTGAAGAAAATAATTAATGCCTGCAACAGAATCTATGAACTGTAACATCGTTGCAGACTCCACGCATACAGACATTAATTGTACAACGCAGCTTAAAAGTTTTTACCCGCCTCCTTAGTAAAACCTGAATAACGGTGGTTTCTCAGGCTTATGCATGTGCAGAATGACAGGCAGACGCTCGACACCATCAAGAGAAGATTCTTTCTTGAAAGCCTCTAAATCTTCGACGGTACACACATATTCAAGACCCTTAATCTGATAGCCTTCTCCATGCCAGACCTCAATTCTCACTTTATGACCTTTCTTGAAAAATCGGATTTCGCCTTCTATCTCATAAATTCTCTTACCCACTTCTTACCACCCCCTCCTAGGCTTCTCTATCCAATCTTCTACAGGAACCCTGAAGACGCCTTCTACCTGTGGCGGCGGTCTATCCGTCCCACCAACAAATACGAGAGGTTTCAACTCTGAACCGCACAGAGGGCACAGCCTCTTAGGCAACTCAGGCATAGGCTCGCATTTGAACTTGTTGTAACTCAAATCTCCAAACCAAGTGATTGTGTGATACAACGGATTAGTTCCCGCATGGCTCAACTGATACTGGATAGTTCCTAAGACAGTTTCTCTTACGCCTAGATTTTCGGCTATCCACCCGAATTTTTCATACGCTTCAACAGTCTTAACTATCCATCCGAACCCTACAATATGGAAATGTGGGCTGAAATACCAATCCGAACGATAAACGTTTTTTTGGTCATCTCTTGACCTGAAAGGGTGAAATATTGTCAATCCACCTGTTAGACCCACAAAACGGGCGACTTTATACAATTTACGTCTCAAATGAACGTAATTCATCCCGTAATCTGATGGAGAAACGCTTACAGCCACGTGAATTAGGCGCCTACGACTAAAAACTCGATGATTCACGGACTTAGCGCCAAACTTGAAGAGTGCCTCAATACCTAGAACTCTCTTCTTCTCATCAGGTTTACCGAAACACCTATCGACAGCATTTTTTGAGAAGAGATATCTTGCGAAGCGATAAGCGGCCCTGAAACTCTCTAATCCCGCCCAAGACTCATAGCATCTCGGACACTCCTTTCTATTACAACATCGATAGAAAGACTCCAAGTAACCAACAGGCTTACCTAAAACCTCAATACCATTGAGAACACCAAAGGAATGAAAGGCATCTAGGCTATTTTGATGAGCAGCCGCATTTAGACAGCCTCGATATTTGACAGAACCACAGTCAACATAAGGCTCTCCATGCCCTACCAACTCCCAACCAAAACTACTACTTTTCGCATATGGGAGCGTACCACCGACTTCTTGTTGTTCAACAGTCAACTCAGACAACCCCTCCCCGATGGAGTCCTACGTCCCGTAGTCTCTCCAACCTCTCCAGATGAGAACACCTTGTTAGGAGAGGGCGTCTGGGGCTCGCTCGGTCAGTTTTTCCTCTCATCTCCACCTCTTGACGAGACTGCGATACACACGGTGCCGCCCGCTCTTGGCTTTGCGGAGCAGCGCGGGCGGTTCGCCCCTTCGCCCGCCCGGGAGATGTGAGGGCGGTCTCGGGGCGAGCGAGGTCAGTTACATCTCCACACACCGATATTCCTCGACTCCCTATTATTACGGAAGAGAAAGTCTTGTTTTGGATTACAACCCTACGTTTTTCGGAGCGATCCACTACGATATTCGCAACCATTTTCAAGACCTCACAACCGCAGAAACTCTATCGAAACGTAATTGTTCAGAGCCAGACAACAGAGGCTTATCACCCCTGAGATACTCCGCACGTGGTCTATCCTCGAAAATTGGAACTTGATAAAGTGGGTATTGTCTCAATGTATCAAAATCTCTAACAAGAAAGAAGACAGACGAACCGCCCTCTACATCAAAACATATCGTAAAAGACTGTTTGTTTCTACTGAAAAGACCAGACCCTATATGCTCCAAACTTCTCTTACCAGCCTCGTCAGTGTCCGAATGCTTGTAAATCGGTACTTCTAGGTTCCTTAGAACAGAGCGAGACCGAATTGATTCAAAATTCTCCACAAAAAACAAAACTTTAGAACAGCCATTCATTGACGTGCGAACATGGAAGACCTTTCCTGTTCTACTCAAGAAGCCAGACCCAACACGTTTTAAGGTTCTTCCCATCTCTTGCCACCTCATATTGAAGATAGGGTTATGAACAGGTAACGCGGACTAGCAAGCCACAAAGCCAGAAATATAGGGTGAAACACGAAACGAAGATAGGGAGACGCCAGACTACCGATTAGGACGAACCTCCAGAACCGTTTTTTAAACCTGTCCCTCATGTGTTTCTACCACCATTTGATGAGATTCACTATTGTCCTGATGACCGCTAGGACCAAGTTAGCCACAGACACCGCAAAATGAGCGATAGCCACGAATTTCTGAACAAACCCCGAAACATCGCCCGTTTCAATTAGATAGAAGACCATGGACAAGAACGCTAGAACGAGAATTATCTCCATCTGCTCCCAATTATTCGTTACCAAGCCGAAAAGACTAGTGAAGAGTGAGCCCGCACCTACCGTGATGTCTCCAATGTTGTCAACGAAGCCACGAACACCTTCTGGAAGCAACTCGTAAATGTTCTGAGCGAGACTGCTGAACATGTCCGATATAGCCTTAGCAATCGAACCCGCCAAATTTTCAGGCGCAGTCTCATTATAGGGAGTGCCACCACCGCCACCTGTGAGCAGTTCCTCATCTATCTTCTCGCCGCATATCCAACCTGAAGGATAAGCACCGCCCATGTCCTTACGGACTTCTTGAGTGAGAGTTACGCTGTCAAACCAAGAAGAACCCACATTGAACTCGTGTTGCATCTTATAGAGATATTCCGTAGAGTTCTGACTTTCTTTAATCATCAACGTGACAACAAGATAATCGGTGCTACGCCAGAAGTAAGCAACAATATACTTGTCATTACCTTGAACAGCATAACTATCATAAGCGTAGCCGTTGACATCTAGACTAATTATTGTGTGTTCGCTTAGCATGTAGATACTTCTATGCTCCAGATAGGCTTTGAACTCCCAAGAGCCGCCCTGAACAGTAGCAATAACACGATCACTAACGGAACTGCTGAACCACCAACCATAAACACCCTGGTCCAGATTTTCTTTACCGAAACTCCAGCGCTCAAAACTATTGACGGTTTGACTGTACACACGCCACGAAGTAGTGCCGTCGTCGGTACTGTTCCAATAGGCATGAGTGCTGTCTCCTGTCCAAGTGCCGTAAACCTCGTCTTCACTCCAAGACGCTGAAACTGAACAAACATTCAGCAGGAGCGATATTATAAGGACGGAGCCGAGCGAGACCCCCATCCATTTCGACATTTTTCGGTTCTTCAAATTGAACATTCATTCAACCTCCTTGAAAACCATGTCTTTACGATACGCTTTAGCCGCTTCAATCTTAGACGCCAAACCAGCCCAGCCATGATGGGCATATCTCACGGCAGTAGCCGCCTCTTGCCAACAGAACCATTCCATAAGTTCTTGCACGTGGAAACCGTATTCTTCAGCCAACTGAGAGGCACGCTGGGCCCTGAACCAATGAGGATAAACCTGCTTATCCAACGCTACAAGGATTCTATATGCATGATTACGGGTCAAATCGAAGAGCCTACCCTCATGATTGTATAGATACCGCATAAGATACGGTACAAGAGGCTCTTGTCTAGGCAACGGGAAAGACCTAAACGTGAGACACTTACGCTTAAGAACAGGCATACCGGAAACAATAAGATAGTCTCCTTCAAGCCTGAAATTGCTAGATTCCAACTGAAGAACTTCGCTTACTCGGCCACCCGTCTCAAACATTGCCGCCACCAAAGCCTCATCTCTAGGCAACGAACAACGAGAAATCAGATTGAGCAAGAAATTCCAACCGCAGAACCTTGACACAGACAAAACGCTCCTATGCCCCTTCTGATTCATTTAGACGCCTCCCAAAATATCGAGACATCTTGAGAAAGCGAAAGATGGACACCACTGAAAAGAGACATAAACCTTTCCCGAAAATGATCCCCTGAACCGCAGGAATACGGGGGCTTGCGGCACCAGCCTTTAAGACAGGCTTTGGCTAGGGCACGAAACCGTGAACCCGCACCGGTACGCATACGATTATTACCAGATGATTCGACACAGTATCTTATAAAATTAACGACTCCCACATGCCACGACATATATATAAAGGATACAAAATCTATGAATTGAATGAAAGCCAGAAACAGTGAACCAGATGGAAACCTTGCACGTAGACTTGAGGAAAGAGGTTGACGAATCCTACGACATTCTGATAGAGCCCCATCTGCTGGAAAAAATCCCACACGACTTGAAGACAAGCCCGCTGGGAAACAAATACGCCATAATAACAGACTCCAATGTGCGTGGGCTCTACGGAGAAAGCCTACTCAGGAGTCTCAAGAAAGAAGGGGTGAACGCGTGCCTCCTAGATTTTCCAGCCGGCGAAAGATCCAAAAACATAGAGACAGTGTACTCTTTGATACGGAGTCTAATTGAGAACGGGCTTGACAGGAAATCCGCTGTCATTGCGCTCGGCGGAGGCGTCGTGGGAGACGTGGCAGGGTTCACTGCATCCATTTTCATGCGCGGCATCCCCTGCATACAGGTTCCAACCACCCTACTGGCTCAGGTAGACAGCAGCATCGGAGGCAAAACAGCGGTTGACACTGCGGAGGGGAAAAATCTTGTTGGCCTGTTTTTTCAGCCGAAGAGGGTTTACATCGACCCCGCGACTTTGAATACTCTTCCCAAAAGAGAGTTTGCGAACGGTTTGGCAGAAATAATCAAGCATGGCATAATATGCGATGGAGAGTTCTTCCGTTTCCTCGAAGAAAACATCGCAAAAATAAAAAAGATGGACCCGGAACCTCTGACGCGTGCCATCTGGGTCTCCTGCAAGATCAAAAAGGAGGTTGTTGAAGAAGACCCGAAAGAAGAAAACAAACGGGCTATCCTGAATTACGGTCACACAATTGGACATGCGGTCGAAGCCTGCAACGCCTACAAAAAATATCTACACGGGGAAGCCGTAGCAATAGGCATGAACTACGAGGGCAGACTTGCCGTAAACAAAGGGTTCTGGCGCGAAGACGAATTGGAGAGACAGAATAGACTCCTCGAAGAAGCAGGACTGCCGGTTCAAGGCGATTTCGACCCGAAGGAAATAGTTAAGACAATGCATCGTGATAAGAAGGCTGAAGCGGGCACGATAATGTTTGTCCTGCCGAAAAAGATAGGCGAGGCGGTCACGGTCAACGGGCTATACAGAATAGCGGTCTCCGAAGAAGAACTAATTGGGCTCCTCAAAGAAAGATCATGAACAGCCCGCGTGTTTGCAACCATCACGACCAACAATAGGGGGAAAGGACAGAAAATGAAGATACAAATCTGTGTTGCGCTGCCAGCCGAGACCATTTCAGATCTAGCTTCCATGATCAAGAAGGCAGAAACCGCCCACGCAGACCTGATCGAAGTCCGATTAGACCACCTGAAACCCGACGCCTTAAACGCCATGGACCAGCTGGAAGAAGTTGTCAGAAAGTCGCATGTTCCGCTTGTCGCCACCAACAGGCATCACGCACAGGGTGGACATTGCACACAGAATGAAGAAGAAAGGATCAGAACCCTACTCAGAGCTGCCGAGATAGGCTTCCAATACGTGGACATAGAGCTGACTGCGCCGAACCTAGGGCATTTCGTAAAAGCGGCAAAAGAGCGGGGAGCAAAGCTGATTGTCTCGCACCACGATTTCAGTAGCACACCGTCAACCGCCGAGATGGAGAAGACCATGAAAGCCCAGATAGAGTCTGGAGCCGAGGTCTGCAAGTTGATCACAACAGCCACCGATGTTGCAGACAATGTTAGGTGCATGCTTCTTGCGCACAAAATGAGCAAAGCCACGAAAGTTGTCTGCTTCGCAATGGGGAGAAAGGGCGCATCGTCCAGGGTATTGTCGCCCCTTTTCGGATCATACTTCACTTATGCATCGCTCGAAGAAAATTTAGAGACGGCTTCTGGGCAGCTCTCGATTGCCGATTTGCGAAGGCTCTACGAAAGGTTAGGTGTCTATTGATGGGCATATCAGGAAAGACGAAGATCTGCGCTGTGATAGGCGATCCCATAGAGCACTCTCTGAGCCCTGTCATTCAGAATGCAGCCTTTGAGCATCTCGGCTTAGACTACGTGTACGTGGCTTTTACGGTCAAGAAGGAGGCACTCCAAAACGCGATTCTCGGCATGCGCGGTCTAGGCATATATGGGCTGAACGTAACGATGCCCCACAAAATAGACGTCATACGTTTCCTTGACCAGCTGGATGAAACCGCAAGGAACTTCGGCTCAGTGAACACGATTCTAAACAGAGACGGAAAGCTCACAGGCTACACCACAGACGGAACAGGGCTCATGAACGCTTTGAGGTCAAATGAAGTAGACCCGTCAAACAAGAAAATTGTGGTACTGGGAGCAGGCGGCGCCTCCAGATCAGTCTCCTCTACCTTGGCAAAGGCGGCAAGAGAACTGGTAATCCTGAATAGAACTCGGGAAAGGGCTGAAAGCCTGATCCGTGATTTGGCAGATCTTTCATCAAACAAGGCTAATCTGAGGGCGGAAAATCTCTGCGATGAAAGCATCGAAAAGGAGTTGAAGAACGCCGACATACTTGTCAACGCATCGTCCGTCGGGATGCATCCAAACGAGGCTGAGACGCCCGTTCGCCCGAACTTTTTGGCGCCCCATCTAGTCGTTTTCGACCTTGTCTACGAACCGCTTGAGACGAGGCTGCTCAGAGACGCCCGAAAAGCCGGAGCAAAAACCATCGACGGGCTAGCTATGCTCGTGCATCAGGGCGCAGCTTCCTTCGAGATCTGGACTGGAAAGAAGGCACCGATCGAAGTCATGATTAAGGCGGCACAGGAAAAACTGAAAGGAAAAAAGGCTTAATCTCAAAGATGGAGAAGAAGGCATGACATTGGTTGGCAAAGCCATCGCGTACGGCGCTGTGACGATCATTAATGCGATCTCGTGCGGGTTAGGCGCCGCCTTAGGCATAAACCTGAGGACAGAGGCAACAGTCGAACTGACAGACGAACCAGGACAAATCGAAGTCAAAATACTATCCGATCCCGCGGAGAGCCCGGTTCTGGCACAAAAAGCGGTCAGCTACGTTCTGAAACACTTTGGGCTAGGAAACAAGCATGGCGCCATAGTTGAGACCATGTCAAGCATCCCAATCGCGCGAGGGCTGAAAAGCAGCAGCGCGGCAGCTAACGCAGTCACGCTTGCGGCTCTGTCGGCTCTAGGCAAGAATATCGATGACCTGTCTGTGGTCAAGATGGGAGTTGATGCGGCCATGGATGCAGGGGTCACGATAACCGGAGCCTTCGACGACGCTTGCGCCTCCTACTTCGGAGGCATCGTGGTAACCGAGAATTCTGACAGGACAATTCTGAAAAGGTTTCATGTGAATAGGTACCCTCTCTTGGTTCACGTTCCAGCGAAGAAGGCTTACACGGCGCAGTCTGCTGTGGGCAGAATGGCCCTAATAGCAAAGGAGGCAACAGCCCTCCACAAGATGGCCCTTTCAGGCGAATACTGGCCCGCAATGACCCTGAACGGACTGCTCTATTCCGCGGTTCTCGGGTTTGACACCGAAATCGCAGTTGATGCTCTGGCTGCCGGAGCTTTGGCTGCTGGCTTGTCTGGCAAGGGACCCGCCGTTGCCGCCGTTGTTCCAGAAGGAAAGGTTGACGCCGTGAAAAATGCTTGGGAAGGATACGGCGGCGAGATTATCGAAACGCGGATTAACCACAAAAAAGCTCATGTCTGGATGTGAGGAAGATGCCTGATCTGATAGTGAATGGGAAAGCATTGTTGAGCGGAACGGTTAAGGCGCCACCTTCCAAGGCGCATACGCACCGCGCCGTCATAGCGGCTTCGCTTTCAGACGGACTTTCACACGTAAAAAATGCGCTCCTCTGCGACGACACCATAGCCACGATCGAGGCCTGCCGCATGCTGGGCGCCGAGATAAAAGAGACAGAAGGCGGCGTCCTCAGTATTCACGGCATACCGAAGCCTCACACGCCCGAGGACATGATCAACTGTGGAGACTCAGGCTCCACGATGCGTTTCCTTGTGCCTATCTGTAGCTTGGCAGACGGGATCTCCGTGTTGACGGGTGGAGAAAGCCTTCGTGGGAGGCCTATGGCTCCGCTTATAGATGCGTTGGGGCAGCTCGGCGTCAGATGTTACTCTACACGTATGGATGGATGCTCGCCAATAGTTGTCTTCGGCGGGGGCATAAGAGGCGGCAAAGCTTCAATCCGCGGAGACATCAGTTCCCAGTTCGTCTCAGGCCTGTTGTTCGCTTCACCCATGGCCCAGAGCGAGACAGAAATCGTGCTGTCAACCCCCTTGGAGTCAAAGCCCTATGTAGAAATGACGGTGGGCATCCTGCAGAAACATGGGGTTGAGGTTGAAACCCAACAGGGGTATGCTGGGTTCCATGTTCCCTGCGGGCAACAATATGCTCCGTTTAACCATGACATAGAAGGCGACTATTCTTCAGCGGCGTTCCTCCTCGGCGCTGCAGCAGCAACCAACTCTTGCATCGGAGTGGAACATCTCAGCGCGGACACTGCTCAGGGAGACCGCGAGATTGTCGCCATACTCAGCAAAATGAATGTTCTGGTTGAGATGTCTGGAGATTCAGTGGCGATCAGAGGCGTTGAGCATGGATTGAAAGCCATAGAAGTTGACCTGCGAGACCATCCGGACTTGGTTCCAATCTGTGCTGTGCTGTCGTGTCTGGCTGAGGGAGAGTCAAAAATCATGGGCGTCGAAAGGTTGCGTTTCAAGGAGTCAGACCGAATAGACGCCTTGACCAGCGAGCTCACGAAGATGGGTGCACGGATCAAAGCCACTGATGGATGCCTTAGGGTTCTTGGTGGCAGAAAGCTCCACGGGGCAGAGATGGACTCGCATGGAGATCACAGGATTGCCATGGCATGTGCCGTAGCGGCCTTGGCGGCCAGCGGGAAATCCGTCATTCGCGGGATTGAATGCATAAATAAGTCCTATCCCAACTTTGTTAGGGATATCGGTCAACTGGGAGGGAACGTCGTTGAGCAGTAACTCAGCTGGGAAGGCCCTAATCTTTACGTGTTTCGGCGAAAGCCATGGCGCATGCATAGGCGCCGTGATAGACGGGTGCCCAGCCGGCCTACCCTTGTCTGAGACTGACGTCCAAGGCGAGTTGGACAAGAGGAAACCCGGGCTTTCAGATGTCAGCACATCCAGAAGAGAGGAAGACCGTGTCGAGATACTCTCAGGGGTCTTCGAAGGCCGGACCACGGGCGCTCCCATATGCATGGTGGTCCGCAACCGCGATGTCGCCTCTGAGCCGTACGGGCAGATTAGGGATACGCCCCGTCCCGGGCACGCTGATTACGTGGCCCGTGCGAAGTACGGGGGCTACAACGATTTTCGGGGTGGAGGCCGTTTCTCTGGACGCATCACCGTTGCCTATGTCATGGCTGGCGCTGTGGCTAAGAAGCTGCTGGGCACGATAGGTGTTGAGGTGCTTGCCCATACCGTGCAGATTGGCAGAGTGAAGGTTTCGAGGGAAGCCTCTTTCAACGAGATCCGCGGCAACGTTTACCAGAATGCCGTGCGATGTGCCGTTCCCGAAACAGCGGCTCTCATGGAGAAAGAGGTGCTCAGCGCCAAGGAAGAGGGCGACAGCATCGGCGGCATAGTCGAAGGAATTGTGCTGAACGTTCCCGTCGGGCTAGGCGAACCCATCTTCGGCTCTTTAGACTCTGAGATTGCCAAGATGCTCTTCAATGTTCCAGCTGTCAAAGGCGTGGAGTTTGGCGCCGGTTTTCGCGCAGCGTCTATGAGGGGTTCGGAGCACAATGACCAGTACGCCATAAGAGGCGGGAAAGTGGTTACTTTGACGAACAATGCTGGCGGCATCTCAGGCGGCATCTCGAACGGCATGCCCATCGTCGTAAGAGTTGCCGTCAAACCTACATCCTCGATACGCAGGAAGCAGAAGACAGTTGACCTGAGCCGAATGAATGATACAACCATCGAAGTGACGGGCAGACACGACCCCTGCATCGTCCCAAGAGCCGTACCCGTAGTCGAATCATGCTTAGCTTTCGTCATCGCCGACCATGCGATCAGAGCTGGAAAGATCCCAAAAGTTCTCAAGACGAAATAACGTGGTCTCTCCGTCTTCCGAGAAGTAGAGATGTGTGAAATGGGATTTCCAGAAGTAACAACTCACGCGATCCTCTTGGATAAAAACCAAACGCAGATTCTTTTAGTCAAAGGGATAAATCCGTTGGGCGAAAAGGTATGGGGGTTTCCAGGCGGGCACATAGAGATTGGAGAGAAAGTTGAGGACGCTCTGATACGGGAAGTCGAAGAAGAAACCGGTTGCAATATAAAGGTTGATTGTCTCTTGGGCGTCTACGACAATTTGGTCAAGGATAGCTCCTCTAAGAGGCTCATTGCTCACATCATCAACATCATTTGGATTGCAGAAACGGCGTCCGACAAAATAGTTCCTCATGAAGATAAAGAGATCATCAAAGCACAGTGGTTTCCGTTCAGCAGAGCTAAGAGATTGAAAATGTCTCCAAACGCAAGGAAGATTCTTGACGACGCTTTGTCCAAAATAGCCAAAGACAAAGAAGTCAAAAGAAGCCCCCGTGCCATGACTGCCTTATTCATAACAGCTAGTCTCATTACGACCCTCTGAAATTATGTTGTGTTGGGAGGAGTGCTGTGAGGATGCTGTATGTTTGTGGAAGTTTCAGGTTCATGCATGAGATGGAAGAATTGGAACGGCTGCTTGAAGAAGCAAAGATAGAATATTTGATGTCGAAGAGTCTGAATGACCGTGGAATCATCGGATGTTTGGAGAAAATTGACCTTTCAGACGTGGTTTATGTTGTTAATCCCGAAGGCTATGTAGGCCGAAGCGTGTGCGTCGACATTGGATATGCCCTCGCAAGAAAGAAGCCAATTTATTCGATGCGTCCGATAGAGGACCCGCCGGTTACGAAATTGATGAAGAGTATTTTATCTTTCGAAGAATTGATTGACCGCCTTAAGCCCCAATAGTCCTTCAAGCAGATTATAGTCCTTAAATGATAATCTGCCTATAAGAATACGTCGGTCCCTTTGTCCTATAGACCCATGTCTAGATGATGCTTGACGGCTACTTTTTTGGGAAAGTTTTTATCTGCTTTCGTCTTTTTCATCCGTTGCGCGATGGAGACTTGGAGTGTTGAGAGTAAGATTCTGGGTTATGTTCATCGGAACGTTGCTGCTCGTCTTTGGTTTGGTAGGCGTTATCAACGAAGTCTTCAATCTGAACATTGACATACCATGGTGGTCACTCATAGCCATAATAATCGCCATATGGATTCTGAGCCACGCCTTCAAAAAAGGCTAGAAGCAAGCATCTTAGAAGAACATTTTACATATATCAAACAAAGACGAAAAATGATGCGTTAACATTAATTCGGATAGTGAGGCGATAGTTCTTGATCCTTGAAGGAGAAAATGTATATCTCAGATCTGTTCAAGAGTCAGACTTTGAAGATTTCTACAAGTGGTATGGCGACGAACAGATCACACGATTTTTAGGAATGAAACCTCTGTCGAAAGAGAAAGCGAAGGCAATGTTCAACCGGCTAATGAATGACCCGGACGGAGTTTACTTTGGCATAATAACCAAGGATGAAGAAAGAATCATTGGTTATGTCTTTCTGGCCCAGATTTTGAAAGGTCATAGAGTTGCCAGAGAATTCGGTATAGTAATAGGTGACGAAAATTTGTGGGGACACGGATATGGCAAAGAGGCAACAAGACTGATTCTCGAATTCGGGTTTAAACATTTGAAATTGCACAGAATTGAGCTGCTTGTTCTTGATTCTAACGAAAGAGCACGGCGTATGTATAGAAAGCTGGGGTTTGTAGAGGAGGGAGTTCAAAGAGAGACGCGTCTAGTTGATGGCGAATGGCATAACGTTGTCCTGATGGGTATACTTGAAAAGGAGAACAGAAACTAAGCTACTGCGCGTTCAACAGCAATTGGAATATTCAAAGTTCATGAGATTTTTTGAATATGTTTTCGGGCTTCTTCTATGCTTTGGAATCCGTATTCGATGCCGTCGAATTCTTTTCTCAGCGCGATTACGTCCTCTCTGGCTTCTGCTGGTTTCCGTTCGTTCTTTATCACGCTCAGCATGAGGTCGCAGAGATACTTTATGCCGCCTTCCTTGAAACCCCTTCTAGTCACGTCTTGGAAGCCGATCCTTATGCCCGAAGGGTCTCCCCGGTTGTTCTGGTCATCGTACGGTAGGAGGTTCCTGTTCAGAATGATGTTTGCCGCTTCAAGGTCTTCAGCCACCCTCTTTCCGCCGCCGTATTTGCGGACATCAACGGCGAGCTGATGCGACATTGTGAAGCCTTTCGGCTCGCCCAGAACCTTCAAGCCATTTTCATGCAGATACTGACCCGCGGTCTGCGCATTCTTAACTGTCTGCTTTGCCAAGGCTTCGCCGAACATCTTCATCTCAAGCGCGGCTATGCCTAGGGCGGGCAACCTGCCTAAATGCGTGTTTGATGTGCTTAACGGAAAGACGGCGTATTGAACGCTCTTTATGGCTTTCTCCATACGGTTCTCCTTTAGGTGCGCTAGGATCACGCCGCCTTGAGGGCCTGGGAAAGTCTTGTGTGTGGAAGCTGTCATGAAGTCTGCGCCTTCTCTTAGAGGGTCTTGGAATGTGCCTCCAGCTATGAGCCCGCAGACATGCGCGGCGTCGTAGACTATGTAGGCGCCCACCTCATCTGCTACTTCTTTGAGCTCTTTGATTGGGTGCGGGAACAGGAAGAGGCTTCCGCCGAAGGTGATTATGCCCGGCTTAGCCGCTTTGATGATATCCGCGGATTTGTCTGGGTCTATGTTCATCTCATCCAGATTGTAGGCGTGATCTATGTTCTCCAAGCCTAGGACCATGCCCGCTAAACCCGCATAGTCATGCGAGATGTGTGCTCCGCAGCTCAGAGGCGTAACAACCATTTTGTGGTTTTTGGTCGCCATAGAAAGTCCCTTGAAGGTGGCGAGGTTCGCATGGGTGCCTGAAACGAGGCGCACATCCGCCCAGCTGCATCCGAACAGTTTCTTCATGAGGTCTGTAGCATGGTCTTCAATTAGCGTCATGTACCTTTGTCCTTGATAATACCGCTTTTTTACGTGTCCCTCTGGGTCGTTCTCGCCCTCGGCATATCTACTCTCGAGGTCCATCGCCGACCGAAGCATCTCCTTGACCGCCGGCGACTTCAATCCCTCGCTGGCTATGAGGTTTATGCATTCTTTATCGCGGTATTGCTCATGTTTTTGGCTTGCCTCCACAAGACCGAGGGCGGTTTCAAAAAAGTCATTCATTTTTCCAGACCATCTTAGATTTTAGTATTTGCATAGAGAAGAACCGTTGAATTTATATGTCTTGCGCAATGCGGCAGAAGCATGCCCATGACCGAGAGTTCTTCTGATTCAAAAGCAAACAGAGAAGAGGTTACTCTCGCTCTTTGTCCTTCTTCTGGGTGCCTCGACTGCTATGCGGGCTGAGGGACTTTTTGTGCTTTAATGAGAAGATGGGTCGGCTAGTTGTTGTCCCCGATTGCTTCGATGAAGGCTAGAAGCCTGTTTTCGTGTTCTTTTCTGTTCACTCTTCTTATGGTGTATCCGCATTCGCATCGGTAGCTTTCCGGGTTGTCGCACGTTTTCTTCATTATTCCTCCGCACTTGTAGCACAGGAATGGTCTGGTTCTCGCGTTGGACAAGGTGTTTGTCTCTCCTATTGTTTTGTTATAGGGCATTCATTGCAGGGCACGTTGTGATTAATACAGTAACGTTTTGTTATCGGGCAGATGATGATTCTTTCTCTCAGCCAGAGGTTCAGAGCTTCCGACACTGCCTTGGAGAAATCTTTTTCCACCGTGGAGACGAGCTCCATGATTTTGGGTTCGACATAGACTTCCATTGGATCATCCCGTTGTCAGTTCAAAGAGACTTTGTGATGTTAGAACTTATACCTTTGGAAAGACAACTATAGAAGAATAATTCAGAACAAAATGAAGCTTCATGACCGCGTAAGCCTTCGCAACAATGCCATGAATACTCTGATCGATAAGAAGTGACAGCCGATGGACACCGCACCTAAATTTTTCTGTGAGACTTGCTTTTCCTCCACAGTGGTAGTAGTAATCTTGAGCATAAGTTTGCCTTTCTAGTTCCATGTTTTAAGTTGAAGCGGGTGCTTGGATCGGAAAGATTTAAATATTCAATATAATATATATTTCGCTCACAAAATATGCAATATAGAATATTAGAAAATGGAGGAACCCCATTGACAGAAGCAAAGGAAACTGAAGAACTCCGCACAGTAGACGAGATCAACGAAAAGATAAAGCGCGGCGACGCAGTCGTCCTCACGGCTGAAGAGATGATCAAACTCGCCGAGAGCAGCGGCATCGAAGTCGCGGCAAAGGAAGTTGACGTTGTAACGTCAGGCACCTTCGGCGCAATGTGCAGCTCCGGGGCTCTGCTAAATTTTGGGCACACTGATCCGCCGATCAAGATGACCAAATGTTGGCTCAACGATGTTCCAGTTTACAAGGGGCTTGCCGCGGTTGACGGCTACTTGGGCGCCACAGCGCTGAGCGAAACCAAAGGCTTTGACTATGGCGGCGGGCATGTGATAGAAGATCTTGTTTCGCACAAAGAGATTGAGCTGAAGGCAGAGTCATACGGAACGGACTGCTACCCCCGGAAGAGCGTTGAGACCACGTTGTCCATTGGCGATCTCAATCAGGCTTTTCTGCTGAACCCGAGAAACTGCTACCAGCGGTATGATGCGGCAACGAACAGCACAGATCGGGTTCTCTACACGTACATGG
Organism: uncultured Candidatus Bathyarchaeia archaeon; assembly: GCA_964513245.1. Taxonomy (GTDB): domain Archaea; phylum Thermoproteota; class Bathyarchaeia; order Bathyarchaeales; family DTEX01; genus CAZELO01. The sequence goes on from CAZELO010000018.1 coordinate 35,688, forward strand.
GCACGCTTCTGCCTGACTATGGCAATGTGACATTTGCGGGAGCGGGGCAGCTGAATCCCCTCTGCAAGGATTGGAACTACGAGACTGTAGGTATCGGAACCAGAATCTTTCTAGGGGGCGGAATAGGTTACGTCATAGGCGAGGGAACCCAGCATAGCCCCCGAGGCGGCTTCGGAACCCTCTCGGTGCGGGGCGATCTCAAGAAGATGGATAGCCACTTTCTGCGGGGGGCAACCTACTATAGATACGGGGCTACGCTGTATGTCGGCGTGGGAATCCCCATACCCATAATCAACAAGCGTGTGGCAGCCACAGCAGCCATGAGGGACGACCAGATCGCAGTGAGCATACGCGATTACGGTGCGCCGACAAGGTCAGACCTGAGACCCGTCGTAAAGAAAGTTTCGTACGCGGAACTGAGGACCGGAAAGGTCACGATCGGCAACAGAGATGTGCCGTCCTCTTCCCTGTCCAGCTACAAGATGGCTGTGGAAATATCTGAAGCTCTTAAAAAGTGGATCACAGCGGGCGAGTTCTTCCTCACAAAACGTGTTGAACCGCTTTCCACCCAGAGACTCTTCAAGCCTCTAGAGATAAGGAGAAAGGAACTCAGAGTTGGGGACATAATGAGGACGAAAGTTATAACCGCGAAGCCTGATGACGATGTGAAGGATGTTGCCAAGAAAATGATCGAAAGGGGCATCGACCGTCTGCCCGTTGTGAACGAAGAGAAAAAGCTAACAGGAATCGTGACTTCATGGGACCTAGCCGTAGCCATAGCCAACGAAAAGAGAAGGCTCTCAGAGATCATGACTAAGAAGGTCATCACGGCATCGGAAAAAGAATCCATCGATGTCGTCACAAGGAGGATGGTGCGGCACAATATCTCAGGTGTGCCCGTTGTGGACAATGCCAATCGAGTGATAGGCATCATGACGACTGACGATGTTTCAAGAAGACTGGTGGGAGGGAAAAACAAAGCATGAGAATCAGGCTGACATATTCGCATGGAAACGTCGAGAATCCCGTGCTGTCCGATGTCACGCTCAAGACAGGCTTACCCATCAACATAATTGAGGCAAAGGTGAACGCACAAAAGGGCGAACTCATCGTCTCAATACCCGCAACCGGCAAGAAACTTGAAGAAGCCCTGAAACTATTCAGAAAAGCAGGTGTTCAAGTCCAGAAGGTCCAGAAAGTCCTGCAGATAGACCGTGAACGATGCACCAGCTGCGGAGCATGCATCTCGCCTTGCCCAACCGGAGCCCTAAAGTTCGGAACTGACTGGCGAATAGAACTGGACGAAACAAAATGCATTGCATGCAGAATCTGCGCCAACGCCTGCCCAGTGAAAGCCATAACACTGCCCTGAGCCGCTGAACATCTCCTAGAGCTAATCGCGCCACGGTAACTCAGGTGAGATGATCGTTTGGAAACAGACCTGCACGAGTACGGAGCGGTAATCGGCGAGTCCAAGATACACGTGAAAAGCGACAAGAAAATAGCCATCAAAGCCGCCTTGGAAGAGATAAAACGCCACAGGAACAAACTTGCCGGCTACATCAAGCAACATCCCGACTTTCAGTATGCGCTTAAGCCCTTAGAGGTGCCGCTTGATGCGCCCTGTGTCGTTTACGTTATGGCTGAAACGGCAAAGAAAGCAGGAGTAGGCCCCATGGCTGCTGTTGCAGGCGCCTTAGCTGACCTAGCGCTGGAAGCCATGCTCAAAAATGGAGCAAGGACTGCGGTTGTTGAGGACGGCGGCGAGATAGCGGCTTCCACAAGCCAACCCGTCACCATCGCGGTTTTGTCCAGCAGCTCAGGGCTTTCCGGCAAATTCGGCTTCAGCATAACGAGTGAAGACTCGCCCATAGGCATAGCCACGAGCTCAAGCAAAACAGGACACGCCATAAGCTTCGGCGAAGCAGACTCCGTGACCGTGGTTGCCGACAACGCCGCGTTAGCCGATGCCGCTGCAACTGCGGTCTGCAATTCCGTTGCAGGCGTAGACATTGAGAAGTCGATCCAGAAAGGGCTGGACAAAGCCAGAGCCATAGAAGGCGTCAGAGGTGCAATTGTAACGCGGGAGGGCCACGCGGGCCTTACTGGAAGACTGCCAAAAATCATCAAAATCAAGGCATAAAGGTGCAAAGGTGAAATTCCCATCTACGGCGCTGAATAGGGTCATTGATCTGTTTGACAGTCACTGTCAATGTGCAGAATTTTTTTGTCTGTCAAATTAGGATAGATTTCTAGGGGGCGTCGTTTGACACGGATGCTTTCGGGTAGGAGCCTAAGATTTTGACGAAGGCTGACTTGGTTTCGAGTTCCCTTAGGGCTTCTGCGCATTTCGCCTCGGTGCGGTGTCCCTCGAAGTCGAGGTAAAAGTTGTATTCCCAAGCCCTCTGCCTTGTCGGCCTAGACTCTATCTTCGTCAGGTTTATGCCTCTCGCGGCAAAGGTTTCTAGGGCGCCGTACAGTGCGCCTGGCACATGCTTCGTCGAGAATATCACTGATGTCTTGTCGTTGCCCGAGGGCACAGCGTCGCTCCTGTCCAGAACGAAGAAACGCGTGTAGTTGTTCGAGTTGTCCGCTATGTCTCTGGCAAGAATCTTCATACTGTAGAGTATCGCTGCACGTTTGCTGGCGACCGCCGCGGCATCATACATCCTGCCGTCCCTGATCATTTTCACGCTGCCAGCTGTGTCGTATGTCGCGATGGTTTCGCAGCCTAGTCGTTCCAGAAAGTTTCGGCATTGCCCTAGGGCTTGGGGATGCGAATAGATGACTTTGACTGAGCCCATCTCGGTTCCCGGGTTCGCTATCAAGAAATGGACAACCTTCAACACGGATTCTCCGCGGACCTTGAGGCTTGAATCCAGAAACAGGTCATAGACTTGGCTCACGCTGCCTTCCAAGGAGTTCTCTATGGGAACCATGCCGTAGCCTGTTTCGCCCTTTTCAACGCTTCTGAAGACATCTGAGAAGTTCTTGCACGGAATCGGCTGGGCTTCGGAGCCGAAGAACTGGTAGACGGCGCTTTCGCTGTAGGCTCCGGGCTCTCCCTGATAAGCAACTGTAACCTTTCCTTTTTGCCTCATGAACTGTTACCTGACTTTGCAGCAATAGCGGCGATTCTAGGTTCTCTTCTTTCCCTCTTGCCGCATTAAAGCCTTTTGGTGAAGAAATAGTTGGCACTGTCCAACACCGAAGTGGACAAGCAGAAAGCAACCGCTCATCCTGGCAGCCTCCATCGACATATTTGAGGCTCAGCCGAGAAGAACGCGAGGGCTGACTCGGCAAAACAGAGATAAAGGACGCGGTGCTTAGGAATAGACATTCGGACGAAACTGGGGTTTAAGACTTGAGAAGCGATGTCGTCAAGCATGGCTTTGAACGGGCGCCTCACAGGGCAATATGGAAATGCTTGGGCGCCACAGAAGAGGACTTCGACAAGCCGTTCATCGCGATTGCCAACAGCTTCAGCGAGACCGTTCCAGGCCACATGCATCTGGACAAGATCGCGGACTTCGTCAAAGCGGGGGTCAGGGCAGCCGGCGGTGTCCCCTTCGAGTTCAACACAATAGGCGTCTGCGACGGCTTAGCCATGGGCCACGAAGGCATGCATTACTCGTTGCCCTCGCGGGAACTGATAGCCGATTCAGTTGAGGTCGCAGCGCAGGCACACAGGTTCGACGGACTGGTTCTCATCCCGAACTGCGACAAAATAACGCCTGGCATGATTATGGCAGCAGCACGGCTGAACATACCCTCAATCGTTGTGACGGGCGGACCGATGCTGTCAGGTATATACAAAGGTAGAATAGTTGATGTCACAGCCATATTCGAGGCAGTCGGAGAAGTCTCAGCTGGCAAAATGAGCCGAGAAGAACTGAGCAAGATCGAAGACCGCGCCTTCCCGGGATGCGGTTCATGCAACGGCATGTACACGGCGAACACGATGGCATGCGTAACCGAATCCATAGGACTATCGCTTCCCGGATGCGCCTCAGCCCTCGCCGTCTCATCTGCGAAGCTCCGCATAGCCAAAAAAACCGGAGAAAGAATCGTCAAAATGGTCACTGAGGACACGAAGCCCTCAGACATTCTAACACGCGAAGCCTTCGAGAACGCCATAGCGGTCGACATGGCGCTTGGCGGATCAACCAACACGGTATTGCACATAGAAGCCATAGCCTACGAAGCCGGCGTCTCACTGCCGCTCAAGGTCTTTGACGATATGGGCAGAAAAGTCCCACACATATGCAGCATGCGTCCAAGCGGACCCTACGCTCTTGAACACCTTGACGCTGCAGGTGGCATCCCAGCGGTCATGAAGACTCTAAGCGGCATGCTCCACCTCGACGCGTTGACGGTTTCTGGCAAAACGGTTGGAGAAAACATCAAAGACGCCGTTGTCTACGATGCCGAGGTCATCCGCCCACTGGACAAGCCAGTGCACAAACAGGGCGGCATAGCAGTGCTGACGGGAAACCTCGCGCCGAAAGGTGCTGTAGTCAAGGTCACAGCGATCTCGCCCAAGATACTTACACATAAGGGACCGGCGAAGGTCTTCGACTCCGAAGAGGAAGCAATGAAGGCAATTCTGAAGAAGAAGATCGAGGAGGGCGACGTCGTCGTGATACGTTACGAGGGACCGAAAGGCGGACCTGGAATGCGCGAGATGCTTTCGCCGACATCTGCCATAACAGGCTTGGGACTAAACGAGTCAGTCGTCCTGCTGACGGACGGGCGATTCTCAGGGGCGACAAGAGGTCCATGCATAGGACACATATCGCCCGAGGCTGCTGAAGGCGGTCCCATCGCTGCTCTCAAGGACGGAGACATGATCGTTGTTGACATTCCCAACAGAAAACTGGATGTTGCCATAAGCGAAGGAGAACTGAAGAGCCGCATGGCACAATGGAAGCCCAGACCGCCAAGAATTAGCAAAGGCTACCTCCGAAGGTACTGGAGCCTCGTGCAGTCTGCTGACAAAGGCGGGGTGTTCAGGGTTCCTTAGGCTCAAATCTTATAAGCGAAGAGCCGAGAATTGCGTTTAGTTTGGGGGTTCTCCCTTTGAAGTTCGATCTAACCCTTGGAGTGACTGACAAACCGGGGCAGCTGGTAAGAGCCCTAGAGCCCATAGCGAAGAATGGAGGAAACGTAATCTCCATCATCCATGAACGTGAAAAACCTGCTGAGGGATACGTTCCAGTCAGCCTTGTCGTTGATTTCCCTTCGAAACAGAACCTTGGGAAGACAATAGCCGACCTCAGAGCCTCCGGCATATCCATAATCAAATCAGAGGAGATCGTGGAAAGGACGAGGCTCACCATGATACTGATCGGCAAAATGGACCTCAGACGGCTCGTCGAAACCCGTCTTGAGAACGTGAGGATAACGGAGTTCGAGGTTTCCGCCCCCACCTCAGACAAAGCCTGCGTGAAGATGAACCTTGAGGTCCCAACAGAATCCGTTGACAAGGTCTTAGACGAACTCAAAAGGATCTCGAAAGAAGAAAAAGCGTTATTGATCTCTTCAGTATGAAGGCGGTGAAAAAAGGATGAAAATGCTCATCATAGGCTTCGGCTTCTTAGGAAAAGAACTCGTGAAAGCGATACGCGACAAGCACGATGCCCTGAAAAAGATCGACAAAGCCTTCAAGATAACAGGGGTCTCCTCCAGCAAAGGTTACCTCTATGACGAAGAAGGCTTAGACCTTGAGAGACTATGCCAGATAGACAAGTTAGTCGACTACCCTCAAGGCTTTCATGCTGGGGGACGCACACTTGATCTCATCGAAATGAGCGGCGCAGACCTCGTCGTCGAAGCCACGCCGACAAGCATCAAGGACGGGGAACCCGGCTTAACCTTCATGAAACATGCCTTGAACAAGGGAATGCACGTGGTCACACCGAACAAGGGACCGCTGGTCCTAGCCTTCAACGAGCTCACGGCACTTGCTGAAAAGGACCACTGCGAATTCCTGTATGAGGGCACTGTGTGCGGCGCGATACCGATATTCTCGTTGGTGAGGGATTGCTTGCAGGGTGACAGAATCTTGAGGATTTCAGGCATACTCAACGGGACGACGAACTACATACTCTCAAAGATGTATTTCGAGGAGACCAGCTTCGAACTAGCCTTGAAAGAAGCGCGGGAAAGAGGCTTCACGGAGAGGGACCCGTCCTACGACGTCGACGGCATAGACGCAGCCTGCAAGGTCGTGATACTCGCTAATGCGCTCATGAAGCGAAACGCAAAGTTTGAAGACGTCGAAAGAACAGGCATAAGCGGCGTCACCCAAGAAGCCGTAAGCCTAGCCAAGAAGTCCAACTGCGCGATTAAGCTGGTCGGTACCATCGACAATACTCTTGAGGTTGCACCGAAACTTGTGCCTATAAATCATCCGCTGTGCGTGGACGGAACTTTGAACGCAATCCATCTTGAGACAGATCTGGCAAAAGAGATAACGCTGGTCGGGCACGGCGCGGGAAAAGAAACAGTCTCCGCTGTGCTGAACGACGTGATCACGGTCCTCAAGAAAAGGGCTTAAATCCGCTCGGCTCAACAGCTGAACGCTTAAGCCACTGAGACTTGAACAAGCGGTTTCTTCGGAGTCAACGCTGAGAGGACGGCTTCCAAACGGGCGTCTACCTCGATTGGTTTTGGACACTGCTGCAAGACTATATCAGGGTCTTTCAGCCCGTGACCGGTGGCTATGCAAACAACCTTCTCGTCTTTGTCGACAAATCCCGTGCTGACAAGTTTGCGTAGACCCGCGACTGAAGCGGCGCTTGCAGGTTCAACAAAGAGTCCTTCCCGTTGGGCGAGAAGTCTCTGAGCCTCAAGTATCTCGCCGTCGGACACGGTTTCGACAAGCCCGCCTGATTCTTCAACCGCTCTGACTGCCTTCTTCCAGTTGACCGGCGACCCGATGCGTATGGCTGTTGCCACGGTCTCAGGCTTCTTTACGAACTTGACCTCGGTCAGCCCCTTCTTGAAGGAGTCCGCGATCGGAGCGGCGCCTTCCGCCTGTATTCCCACCATCTCAGGAAGAGCCTCAACCATGCCCATCGCGTGGAGTTCTTTGAAGCCCTTCCATATGGCGCTTATGTTTCCCGCGTTGCCCACAGGCACGATTACCTTGTCAGGCACCTGCCCGTTCAGCTGATCCCTTATCTCGAAGGCTATGGTCTTCTGTCCCTCCAACCGATAGGGATTCACCGAATTCAACAGATAAATCGGGTGTGCGAGGCATATTTGCTGCACGATCGTAAGTGCCTCATCGAAATTCCCTCGGATCTGGATAACTCTGGCTCCGTGAACCATGGCTTGAGTCAGCTTTCCGAACGCAACCTTCCCTGAAGGAATAAGCACGAAGCATTCGAGACCCGCCTTCGCCGCGTATGCAGCCAGAGAAGCCGATGTGTTGCCCGTTGAGGCGCAGGTGACTCTCTTCATTCTGAGATCCAATGCCTTCGTCACGCCGACAGTCATGCCTCTATCCTTGAACGAACCGGTCGGGTTTTCCCCCTCGTTCTTCACATAGACCTCCTTGAGACCAAATTCTTCAAAAAGCCGAAGGCACCTGTTCAGGCTGGTGCCGCCCTCGCCTAGGCTAACTGTCTCTGCATCTTCCTTGAATGGTAGAAGTTCGCGGTATCGCCAGACCGAAAGTTGCCGCTGCTTCCATATGCCGTCGAGGTTATGCGGCATCGCCGTTCCGTCGTATTCAACGGAAAGTAGGCTCCCACATTTGCGGCATGTGTAGATTACTTGTTCTCCGTTGAATCTGGCTCCGCAATCGATGCATACGAGGCTGTGAGGAGATTTCTCCATATCTGCATTTTCACTCCGCGGGCAGCAACTCTTGAACGTCCGTAAGCCTCTATTGGAAAGCCGCTTTAAAACTCTATTGCAGCCATGCAGAACTTCTGGGTTTCTCTATCTTTAACTATCTGCTCATGAAACAATGAAGCTTAAACTAACTTTCAGAACTAGCTGTTTCTTGGATTGTCTGCTCTCTGGAAAACAAAAAATAGGGAGGTCATGAGTCTTGTTTTGCCTCTGTCTTTTTCGCCGCTGTTTTGTCGGTCTAGTAGCTGCGGCCTGAGATGCCTAAGAGAAGCTCCAGCTCGGTTATGTGCTCTTGTTCCTCCATTAGTATGTGCCTGACATCGTGTTCGAGCAGGTAGTCATAGTATCCTTGGCCCTTCTCCTTCTTTAGCTCCTCCATTATCGCCCTGTACGTGTCAACAGCTATCTTTTCATCTTTGAGGTTCGTCTCAAGGATAGCCTTGATATCCTTTGCCGGATGGGTCTCATCTATGCCCATTGACGGTACGCCGCCTAAGATGCCTATGAGGGTTCTGAACTTGTCTTGGTGATTTTTCTCGTCCCCAGCGATCTCTTTCAACCGCTCAATTATGGGTTCAGCGTTGATTCCTTCCACAACTTCGGCGTGGCTCAGATACTGAACGTATGCGCCGTGCTCCAACTCAAGCGCATGGTTCAACAATTGCAGAATTCTTTCCTTTGTCATGGCTATTCACCACATATATGTTTGGGTCACGGTCTCTTTTAAATCTTGCAAAGCTGAAACTCTAACAAGACAGAAAGCGCCCATGTTTGTCGCCCGGCATCGCCACTGTTAAAAAGACCCTTGACGAAATGTTTATGTGAGGAAGCATCGTTGGCAACCACTCTGCAATGTGTAGAATGCAGAAACATCTCAGAGACCTATCCGCCTAAGCACAGATGCCCAGAATGCGGAGGCCTCCTCGAATACAAGATTGACTTTGACGGAATGAGTGACGAAGTCTTCGCTGGCGACTTTTGTTTCTGGAGGTACCGCAATCTGCTTCCCGAGGTCAAAAACATGGCGACAATGCAAGAAGGCGGCACTCCGCTCTATGCGGCTGGGCGCCTGGCTAACGCTATCGGCATGTCAAAACTGTATTTGAAGGACGAGACCCGTAACCCAACGAACTCTTTCAGGGACAGAGGCGCTGCATTGCTTGTCTCCAATGTCTTGGATATTGGTTCCCCAACTGCAATATGTGCAACAAACGGGAACATGGGTGCCTCGCTGTCCGCTTACTGCGCGAAATACGGCATAGTCTGCCACATGATCATTCCGAAGATTGTGGACATGGGGAAACTGGCTCAGATGCTGGTTTACGAAGCCATCATCGAAGAGTACGGCGAAACCGTCGACAAGGCAATCGAGCGGGCTGAGAAGACAGCTGAGGAGACGGGATGGTACCAAGCAACGCCTGAGCTCAACCCCCTTGTGATAGAAGCCCAGAAGACCATAGCCTTCGAGGTGACCGAGCAGATGGCGGTCCCAGATTGGTTCATAGTCTCCATGGGTAGCGGTGGAACCATCTACTCGATCTGGAAGGGCTTCACCGAACTCCGAGAACTAGGCAAAATCGACAGGATGCCCAGAATGGTCGGCATCCAAGCAGAAGGCTGCTCGCCGATAGTGGACGGATATCTTGGCGCTGAAAAGAGTGCCGCAAAGCCATCAACACACGCGATCGGGATACTCATGTCCAAGCCGAGGCAGAAAGACTTGGCACTGAAAGCCATAAAGCAATCAGATGGTCTAGCGGTCTCAGTTTCGGATGAAGAGATCTTCTCTGCGGAGCGGGAGATCGCGGGGTGCGAGGGGCTCTTCGCCGAGCCTGCGAGTTCAGGAACAATAGCGGGACTGAAGAAACTTCGAAGCGAGAACACCATCGACAAGAATGAGTCAGTGGTCTGCCTGATAACCGGGAGCGGATTGAAGGCCACGGATGTTCTTCAGGCGCTGTCCAAAAAGCGAAAGACAGCTATTGTCGGCGCCGAATTCAGCACAAAGGAGAAGCTGCTACGTGCGCTGGAAAAGAGGGATGCCTATGGATACGCGTTGTGGAAGAATCTGGGAAGGACCATTACGAGACCAGCGGTCTATCAGCACCTGAACGAGCTCAACAAGCGTGGGCTAGTCTCAGCCTATAGAAGAGAAGGAAAAAGATTCTTCACGATCACGCGGAAGGGAAGAAGAATCCTCAAAGCCATCGACGAAGTCAAGGCAATACTCTGAAAGCGTAGAGCATACCAAAGAAATGAAAAACTCGGCTGTCAACCAAAGTGATCCAAAGGAAGTAGGCATTCACTCTCCCCCAGGATCCACCAGAATACTGTTGTCTAATAAAATCCAAGCTGTCTATATTCCGACAACCGAGGTGTCCCAGAACAGAGAGATGACTATATATTAGTAGAGTAAGAATTCTGGAAAGCCTTGTAGCTTCAAGATTATGTGTGGGTAGAGGGTTTTTGGCGCCTCAATTATCTGAACGTTCTTCATGACTAGGATGAACTGCTGAACTGTTTCAGGTTCAACGTCACTTTCGAGTCGGAGGAGAGTCACGTTTTCAATGATAAATTCTCTACCGATTTCCCTGATCTGGCGGTTATTGAACGATAGAACTGTAAGATTGCCCAGAGTCAATGCTTCTTCAGGGGCTTCAACTGTCAAATCGATATTTCTTAGCTCCAAAAGGATATCAGAGACTCGTCTTCCTCTTTGTGATAAAGTGTATTTTCCGCCTATGTTTAATACGAATCCCTCCATTCTCCTAAGATGGAATGATAGATTTCCCGACCTTATGTTTAATGATTCCATGATTTTGCTGAAGGTTTCGGGCTTGCCACGTAGGAGAAAGATTATACTCCTGCGAATCGGATGGGAAAGTATCTCGAAGGTCTCGTTGTTGTCTGACAATTTATAGATCTCTCAAACTTTCCAGTTCTATGACGGCGTATACATTGGGTCCCTTGGTTCTTGCCAGAGAATCAAGAACTCTGAAGTGTTTTGAAGGAACGAAGACAATGACCTCTTCAAGATGGTCTATGTACTTATCGAACGTTTGAGGATCTATCTCCTCACCGATGAAGACATCTGCTTGTGAAATGCTCAGTTTGGATTTCAGAACTTTGAGTAGTCTTCGGTTTACTGTTATCCTGTTAAAAACATTGGATATTTCTCTGTAGCCGTCGGGTTCAGGAAGCTCCATCGGCTCGTCTTCCTTCATGTCCTTTATGAACTTGTCAAGTTCCTCGTATCTCAGTATCATCCGAGTGTTGGAAGCCTTCGCCGTTGCGACACCGTAGCATGAGGGGGGCACGATCACGATACTCACCCAATCTATGTGCTCTATGTACTTGTCAATGGTCTCAGGACTCACGTCCCGTGAAAATTTGACGACACCTGAGCTTCTAATCGAGAATGGTTTTCCCGCCTGTCTCACATCTTCGTCCGAAAGTTTAACAATATGCCGATACATTATATCATTTTTCCGTTGCCCAGTCATATTCCGACCACCCCAATCAAATCTATGAGCCACTAGCAGAAAACTTTTTTGCGCAACGAAATTGACCGTTGCACAAGTTATGTAAAGCGCAATCTACAAGAAACAGACAGTGTATAGCCAACTATTTTCTTAAGGTTCGGGCGTCGTAAATCAACCATACTTACTAGGTGGATTCTGACAACCGCTGTTACGTTAGCCCGTACAGTTTCCGTGGGTTTCGCGCCAAAAGGTCCACCGCCAGTTCTTTCGCCAGCTCCTCAGTTATGTAGCCGTCTGTTACCATCTCAGAAAGCACTGTGGCTATTTGGAGTCTTACCATGCGGGATTTGGCGTAGCTCCATTCGACCACGTAGGCGTCGCTGAAGAAGCCGTTAGCCTTGTTGCGGGGCAACATCTGAAGCCTTTCGCGCAGAAACTGCTTTATGAAGGTCGGATAGAAGACGTACCACCAGTAGCCTGAAACGTGCACGTTCGGATAGTTCTTGGCGACAACAACCAGCTCATGCGATTGGACGCGGCTCGCCGTGAATATGTCGAACTTGAGCCCGCTGAAATCGTTGAACAAGGTGCAGAGGGAAGAAACCATCTTCGGCTCGAAGCCGCTTATGGCATAGTCCGGAGGCGCGGCGCCGGGAACAGGACGCTTCGCCCCAACCATAATCTGGAAAACGAACCTCTGTCGCTCAGCTAAGCCAAGTATCTCCCGAAGCACATAGGAGGAGACCGTTTGCCTCTCCACTGGCGACAATCCTTTTTTCTCTAGGAGCTTTTTGAAGGGCTTCTCTGCCTCAGCCTTGCTCGGATTGGTGAAGGTCTCTTCAGGCTGAAAACTTGCGGTTGCTGAGACACATTTCGAGAACCTCTTGAAAAGGCTGCCGAGCACGTTCACATAGCCGTCAAGCGACCCGATCGAGGCATTCAAGGTTTTTTCGAGGCTCTGAACATTCTCTTTGTTGAGCAAGCCTATGAGCGGGTCTAGCCTAAGGGCGCCCACAAAGAATTCTGGGTCGCATTGAAGCGGCTGTTCATCGTACTTGAACGTCAGGAAGGTCTTCTTGACCTTTGCTTTTTCCGCTAATATCCACTTGTATCTGTCGCTCTGTTTGGCTCCGTTTTGGATGGCTTCAACGAGCCCTTTCCAGTTTTTCTCATTTATTTCATTGTGCTCGAAGCCGTATAGTTCCCTTAACATGCTGATGAGGCACCAATGAGTCGAAGTGTTCTTCAACAGCTGGAAATAGGGAAGCGCGTTCTTCACGGCTTCTTCCGCCGAGAGAGCTGGCGAGACGGCGTCAGGGGGCATTCCTGATGAACGGAGCTCCGTGGCGATATAATGGTAGAAGAGTATGTCCCGCGGGTTTTTGGCATGGGGATGCTCGGGGTTTATGTGAGAATGAATGTCTATCATGGGGACCGAATTGACAAATTCTTTCAAGTCTGCCAAGATTTCTTTCTCTTTTGTCAAGGCTTATCCCTCAAGCATGTTCCAGCGCCTACTTCTATCTTCGATTGACTTAAAAACTGTTCGTCTCCCGTTCTGGCAAGCGTAAAGCCATTGTCTACAATTAACGCGTATCTGTTCTCATTCTAGATGCTAATCTGAGGTAGGCTTCGGCGGATAATCCTCACGATGGACACTGAAATGACTAGTCCGATTATCATTTGCCCGACGTTTACAGGAAGCTCGGCGAACGCCACTGCTTCGATGCCGAAGAGCGGAAACAGCAAAAACAGTTGATAGAGGAAGTAGCCTACGACCATTATTGCCCCGCCGATGAAAACTGAGAAGATCTGCCAACCGAACTCTGGCTCAACAACAAACCCCGTTAGAGTGACCAAAAAGACAACCAACGCGCCGAGAAAGTACCAGAACAATTCTGAAACTGAAAAGATCAAGTTCGGGCTTTCGGGCGGCGGTATGCCCAGATAAAGCTCGACCTCCCCGCTGTAGTAAAGCGAGCCGATGCCGCCCAGCAAGACGCCAGAGACCAAGCCGAGACAAAGCGTGAAGTATCTCCAGGATGTCTTGGATAACTTTGGCGTCATGCGGGCTAGGACACCGACAACTCCTCCTTCGCATGCCTTTACGACAAGCGTTGCGGGCGCATAGTACCAGCAACCTAACAGGATATCTGCAAGCATGGAACCGACGCCTCCAGCGAAGGCGCCGACCAAAGGCCCCAAAAGCAACGCTACAGTAAATACTACTGTCTCGCCTACGTTGAAGAATCCCTTGGTCTGTGGAACATATATAGTGAGAACCATTGTGGCTACGGCTACCAGAGGTGTGCAAACCGCTGCCAAGGCTAGTTGTATTGAGGTTCGTGTTTGAGATTGTTTGAACATTTGAGGAAACCTCACTGTGGTTGTTCCGCTTGAGATTAGTATAGTTATAACTATAATATATTTTTAAAGCTATCGGTTCAACAAATAGATGACTAATCAATGGCACATAGAAAAAAGGGGGGCTTCAGCTCTTTGTTATCTTTATGATGATGTTTCTGACTGTCTCAACCTTTGCGACTATGTTTATCATGTGCGGCTCAGCTATCTCGAACAGCCTTCGGAAGAGCTCAGCCCTCTTCTGTTCTTTCCTCTCGCCGTACGTGATCAGGTAGTTGTTGTACCACTGTTCAGG
>CAZELO010000019.1:0-48346 GCA_964513245.1 uncultured Candidatus Bathyarchaeia archaeon
TCAATGTCTATGACCTCGAAGAACAGCCCATTCCCTTTTTTCTCCGTCTCATATCCACATCCTGCACTGGACAAGATTCCTCCCAGAACCTCTGCGACAAGGCCTAATCCGAATCCCTTGTGGCCTTGAGCGTCTCCTCCAAGAGGCAGCAGTGCACCTCCATTGTAGAGGTCTTTTGGGTCGTTGCTTGGATTGCCTTCCTTGTCGATTATCCACCCGTCTGGCACTTTCTCACCTTTGTGGAGGCTTACTCGAACCTTGCCCTCGGCAGTGGCACTGGTCGCAATGTCTAACACTAACGGTGTCTCGGTGCCCGTTGGAAAGGCGTAGCTCATCGGACCGGTTGAAAGCAATGGTTCTCGTCCCCCGTATGGCGCGACAAGTTTTACCGCATTTGCCATGGCCACTCCGATCATGCCGTTTTCTGCAGCCATTGCAGTGTAGTCAGACAGCCTTCCGATATGATAGCAGTTGAAAACGCTGACAATTCCTAGAGAGTTCTTTTTGGCTTTGTCGATAGCTGTTCTCATTGCCTTAGTAGCCACAACTTGACCGAAACCCCAGTTGCCATTCAGTAAAGCTGAGGACGCGGTTTCGCGGACCACCTCGATTCTTGAGCCCGGCTTTATGAAGCCTTTCTGTATGGCTCTCACGTACTGGATGATACGTATGACCCCGTGTGAATCATGCCCCGCCAGATTCGCCTTAACCAGCAATCTGGAGACTAACTCTGCCTCTTCAGCTGACACACCTGCGGCACTGAAGATCTCGGCTCCAATTTTCTGCAATTTCTCGGCCATAAAAATTGGCATTGAACATTTGCCTCCCGATTTGTGGATGATAGTTTCGACTTGTCCACTATTAAATTTTTTGCGAGGACAGCGCGCCCGTAAAAACCCTTTTAAAGGCAAATCCCATGTTTGATAGGCAAGAGAGAAGGCTGAACCGTTGAAGTTGATATATGTTGTTATTGATGGAATGGGCGACCTGCCCATAAAAGCGCTGGGCGGCAAGACGCCGCTAGAGTTTGCTGAGACGCCCCATATGGATTCCTTAGCGAACAAGGGCAAGACGGGGCTTATGTACACCGTGGGTCGAGGTGTTGCCCCCGAAAGCGATGTAGCGGTCATATCTATTCTGGGCTACGACCCATACGAGTACCATGTCGGCAGAGGGCCACTGGAAGCCTATGGCGTAGGCATAAACATGAAAGATGGAGACCTCGCGCTTAGATGCAACTTCGCAACCTCAGGTCAAGGCAAAAAAATTCTGGACCGGCGGGCAGGAAGAAATCTGTCAACCGAGGAAGCTGCAGAGCTCGCCAAAGCCGTAAACGAAAGAGTCGTGCTTAACTCTTATCCGGCTGACTTTGAATTCAGGAATACTTTCGGGCACAGAGCTGTCCTTGTAATGCGAAGCAAGGCGGGTCCACTTTCAGGAAAGATAACCAATACCGATCCAGCTTACGAAAGGGTCGCAGGCCTAGGTGTAGCAAAGGCTGAGGTCGAAATGGTTTTGCAAGAATGCCAACCCATGCAGAAAACGGAGTCGGCACGTGTCTCCGCGAAGATGGTTAACGAGTTTGTCGAGAAAAGCCACATGGTCTTGGACGAACACGTCGTGAACAAAAAGCGTGAAGCCGAGGGCAAATTGAAGGCAAACCTTGTCCTGACCAGAGATGCCGGCGATCAGCTGCCCAAATTCTTCAACATAAACGAGAGGTACAATGTACGTTTTGCTTGCTTGGCTGACATGCCGGTTGAGCGGGGCATCTCTAGGCTTGCGGGTATGGAGGCTGTTGACCTGCCTTTGCCTTCGGGCGACGTGAAGGCAGACAGCACATTGAGAACAGACAAGCTTCTAGGCGTAATGCAGTTCTTTGATTGTTTCTACATCCATCTTAAGGGTCCAGATGAGCCGGGTCATGATGGAGACTTCAAGCATAAGGCACAGCTCATTGCAGGCATCGACGAATACTTCTTTGGAAGGCTTCTGCAAAGAATAGACCTGAAGGACTGCGTAATTTGTGTAACGGCGGATCATTCGACACCATGCAGTCTGAAGGCTCACAGCGACGATCCAGTGCCATTACTGATAGCCGGCGGCAACATCAAGGGCGACGGAGCCAAAGGGTTCTCCGAGAAAGAATGCGCGAAGGGCAGTCTAGGCACGTTTGAACGTGGAACTGAGCTTATGCCCATGCTTATGCAGATCTTGAAGAAGAGCTGATAGAGTGCTCTCCCGCTCCTCAAGCCAAGAGAATCAGTGGTTAACGTAGTACTTGACCACTTCTGGGATGACGCTTGTTTTGCTGAAATCAGAGTCCAGAGTGTCTGTCGCGACTATGTTCTTTACTGCACCTGAATTTTTTAGTTCGACAAGTCTGTCATATCCTGTTTGGGGCAGCACGGGATGAACGCATGACACGACGACTTCGTCTGCGTTATATAGGCTGTCGATTGCTTTCTTCAGGGTTCCGGCAGTAGAGATTATGTCATCTACGAATATCACGTTTAATCCGCTGGCATCATAGACATCTTTCGTTTCAACTCTTATTCCGTCGATTCTCTTTTTCTTCAGAGACCCAGGTTTCAGACCCAGCACTTTGGCAAGTTGTTCTGACAGGACGTTCCCTCTTACGTCTGGGCTGAGAACTATTGTGTCTGCGTCAACTCTGCCTTTGAAGTATCTGCCTAGGGCATGAGCACCTGAAAGAGAAACAATCTCCATGCCGCAGACTCTTGTTAAGCCTTCTTGTCTGAAGAAGTGCGGATTGAACGTTATGATTTTTCTAGCTCCTAGACCTTTGAAAGTTCTTACGATGTTTCTGTAGCCTACATCTTTGCCTCTGTCCCTTGTTCTAACATCCTCATCTCTGTCTGTCTTCGGATTATGATCCTGTCTACCTAACAAGAAGTATGGGAGAAGGACGTCAACCGCTTTGGCATTGTAAAGTTCTTCGTCTGTAAGAGATCCAAGAGCCCTCTGATAACTGTGCAGGTACAACGCAATCTTCTCTTTGGTTGGCTTCTGCGCCGTTCTTAAGGCGAGCACAACCTCTTTTCCTTCTATATCCCCATAATCAGCCACAATTTGCGGGCACGGTTCCTCGTCAGGATAATGCTCTTCTCGGAACTGTACGAAACCGCACCCGAGCGATGCCGCTAAACTGCTTCCGAATCCATCGTTCCCAACAACGAAATCAATCATGGACCTCGATCTGCTCTTGGGTTTTATATTGTTTGCGTCTCTCCCTATCGGTTCGCACCTATCACTAGGATCAATCCTAAGCTGAGCTCTATCATTCAAGAATTAAATCCAGCCATTTATCAACAAGAAGCTTTTATTAGTCCGCAGGTGCCTTATTTTTTCGGATGGCGGGTCTTAGGCGGGGGGTTAGGGGTCCCTTGAGAGGCCGCAAGGCCTCGACCGTAAACCCTCTATATGACGGGCCGAGAGCCGAGGTGAGGCGCAGAAGAGCATCGGGTTCCTCAGCTGTCCAGCTGTGAGTATTCGTCCTCTGGGGCCGGCGGATGTGGGGCGTCCTCCGTAGGGAGGCCGTAACCACGTTTGGCAGGTGAACCTGGCCAGGCCCGGGAGGGAGCAACCTAAGCTTGTACGTTCGACGCTCAGAGGGGTGCGGATACGAGTGAAGATGCTGAAGGGGCTCGGTGAAAACTATGCGTCCAGCCGCGGTGACCCGTCATCCTTCCTAAGGCTACAACGTATTGTCTAGCTAAGATTCCAATGTTTGTTTCTTAATGTTTTGGTATGAATGTGAATGGGAATTCTGGACCCTTTAAGATCTCTTGTTCCGTTTACATAGTTTGCAGTCTATGCAGTATTTGGCATGTCTGGCATGTTATGCCTGTTGTTAGTTCTCCGCAGGTTGTGCAGGTCTTCATGGGCGTTTCTTCGGTCTTTCCTTTCATGGCTTGTCTCATCTTCTCCATCGACCTGTAGACCGTGTATTTGGTGCCCGGATGCTTCTCCTCCAGCCTGTTAAGGGTGTTCCGCATGTCGTTTCTCAACGCTGCGCCAGCGTAGGGACAGGGCAGGTCCTGAAACGAGATTTTCTTAAGCCAAGCGTGGAGCGCAACCTCTTTCTCGAGAACTTCGCACATGGGCTTCACCCTTTGAACCAGCCCGTGGCTTCTCAGGTCAGAGACTGGCTCAGAGCGGACGATCCTTAAAGGGTCTCCGTGCATGATGTTAAGCAGAAAAGTCTGGATCTCGTCGTCCAAGTTGTGGGCTGTAGCGATTTTGCTGGCTCCAGCTTCTCGGGCAGCGACGTTCAAGGCTCTTCTTCTAAGCACGCCGCAGTAAGCGCAGGACGTCAGCTTGCCGTCCTCGGTCTTCTTCACGATTTCGTCCAGCGTGTATCCGCAGATGTCTCTGAAGGACACGGTTTTCAGCTGTATACCCAGATTGTTGCAGTTCTCTGATGCCAGTTTGACGGCTTCGTCTCTGTATCCGCTTATTCCTTCGTCCACGGTTATGGCTGAGAGGGAAGTTTTTGGGAAGTTGCCTTCGATCTTTGCCAGTATGTGGAGGAGGCTTAGGCTGTCTTTTCCGCCTGAAACTGCGATGGCTATTTTGTCGTCTATGCTGAACATCTGGTATTTGGCAATCGTGACTCGGACCTTATTCTCAATAGACTCGATGAAGCATCTCTTGCAGATCTTCTCCCCCGAATAGGCACGCACGTAGATCGCTTCTCGCCGCCCGCAGACTGTGCATCTGACCATTACGCTCTTCTCCCTTTTTAGAAAGAGAACGGCTCGCACGCCGTACTTAAATCCATGTTTGTAACAATCAGAGATGTCAAGAACGCATAGAAAAAGATTCTTATAACCCCGACTTTGTTCGCAGGATTCCTCTACTAAACAGTGAATGTGCCTATCCCTGCATAAGAGTGGAAAGAAAACATGTTGAACACGGCAGATTCGCAAGGAGCATCAACATCAAGTCAAGGACTAGGCAGAGCTGAATGTTCCAGAAGGAACTTGAGCCACGCCTGTTAGGTATAGCAGAGCATGCTCTACTTCAAGATTTCGTGGAGGTAGATCTTCATCGGGCCGAATTTTCCACCGTAGTTTCCCGCGGATATTTTGACGACTCCGGGAACTTCCACTGCGGCTTTGATTCCTTCTGTCATGGCTTTTTTGACGTTTTCTAGGCTGAGCCCGTTTATGACGATTTCGTAGACGCAGTTGACTTCGTGCGGAACCATGGAATCTGGGACGAGATGCTTCAGTTTCGGACAGAAAAGGTGATGCGTTGACGCGGGAAGCTTGTACTTCAACGAGCCGACTTTGGAGCCTGACCTGCATACTCCTCCTGGGAAAGGCATTATCACGCCTTCAGCGCTCTTGCGGATGGAGTCAGATGCTGCCTCGGCGGCTTCAAGACCCGAACTTAAGTTCTTTGCGAGAATAAGGAAGTTTCCGCCGGCAGCAGCCTTTTGTGCGCCGAAACGGTTCTCGACTATGAATTCGCCTTCCATGACGGGTATGCGCCAGATCTTTCTGCCTGCGATTTCATCCTTCTTTTGGAAGCCGTCGCCGAAGAGGCGGAGGCTACGACCAACCTTCAGTCTCCGGACTGCGTTTGGCAGTGCGTCGAAAGCGGCTGTTGTCGGGCACGTCATTACGCATTGGCCTATTCTGTTTATCATCTGTTTCTTGAGGGTGCTTCTGGTGTGGTGGTATATCTGGATGTGCACGCCGGTTCTTCCGTCAGGGGTCTCATTCGGCGAGACTGTTCCCTCTACTGCGGCTTCAGCTGGGGAGCCTATGATCGAGGAAGCGTAGCCCGTTGCGACATTCGCGGCTGTAAGCGCCCATTTTTCGTTTTCAGCGGTTATGAGAACCCTTCCAACCCACATCTCAAAGAGCTCGGCGAAGGTATCCTTGATTTCTACTCCATGCAAGCGAAACATAGATTCTTCCCTCAGCGATATTTGCTTCCTAACCTCAGATAAATGTGCCGTATTGAAGCAACATTAATTCGTCTCTCACTCTTAAAAATTTGGGAGCCCGAGCCGTTCTTTGGGTCGGCAAACCGAAACAATATTAATACTCTGATCATACCGTTAGGGATGAGGCAACTGAACAAAAAGGGGAAAAATGACGAGTATGAACCAAGTCGCGCAGAGTTTGCTTAAGAAGATCCGTGCGGAGAAGCCTGAGCCTGATGCTGGACGTCTCAAGAAAGCCCTCTCGAGGAAGGGGCTGCCTGACCGGGTGCCGTTCATGGAGCTCTTTGCGGACGGCGAGGTTATGGCTGCTGTTGTGGGAAAGCCTTTGGATTTCTTTTCAGGGGAGCCTCGTAGCAGGCGGGAGTGGGAAGAACGTGTGTTGGCGTTGATAGAGTTTCATGAGGTTCTGGGCTACGATTACGTCAGGATTGACAGGGTCTACAGAGCAGCCCTCAAAGCCTGCGACACCAGCAGGAGTTCGCTTACGTTGGGTGAAGTTGGCTCACGCGCCTACAGGTACTACACGTCAGATGTTGCGCCTGAACTGAATCGTGGCGATAGGCTGTGGGCTAACGAAGGCACAGGTGTGATTGCAGGTTGGGACGACTTTGACGCCCTTGACTGGGAAGATCCTGAGACGATTGCTACGGAGGGCATTGAGGAGCTGGAGTGGGTGTGCGATCACGTTTCATCTGGCATGGGCATCGTGTCAGGCATTTGTTCCATCTTGGAGCCCGTTATGTGGCTGATGGGTACAAAGAACTTTTATGTGAGCCTCTACAAGCAGCCTGACTTGGTCGATGCCATGTTCCAGAAGGTCGCCGAGATATCTCTCGCCCGTTTCAAACTGGTTTCCGGCATAGGCAGGGACGTTGTGGCTTTTTGGGGTTCAGACGATTGGGGCTACCGGAACGGGCTTATGATTTCTCCTGAAATGATGCGACGATGGGTTCTTCCCGTACACAAGCAGGCGGCAGAGATTGCGCATTCAAGAGGGTCGCTTTATGTTCTGCATTCCTGCGGCAACCTCAAAGCCATAATGGACGACATAATCGACTACGCCAAAGTGGACGCGAAGCATTCCTTCGAGGACACGTACCTCCCAGTCACGGAGGCAAAGCGGCTCTACGGCAGCAGAATAAGCCTCATCGGAGGAATCGACATGGACATCCTCGCCAGACACAGCACCGCAGAGATCCGAGAATACGTCAGCCGCACATTGAAGGCATGCAAGCCCGGAGGCGGATACTGCCTCGGAAGCGGCAACACCATAGCCAACTACGTGCCGCTGGAAAACTATCTGACAATGCTTGACGTGGGCATAGAAGAAGGCTGGTACGACTAGACCCGCAGAACAAAATATAAATCAGCCTACTATCTATCAAATCACGGACATTCTGAACTATGCCTCAAAACTCAGAAAGAACGGCATAAAAGAGACAACAATAGAAACAGCCACCTACCGCTTAGCACAATTAAGCAAACTAGGAAACATCAACAACCCCGAAGAAATAAAAGAAATAATAAGTAGGAAAAGATGGAAGAACTCAACAAAAAGAGCCACCGCATACATATACGAATTATACCTAAAATCAATAAACAAAACATGGAACCGACCCAAATACAAAATAGAAAAAAAAGTTTATTTCGTACCCACAGAACAAGAAATCGACTCTTTAATATCGGCATCAAGAAAAAAACAAGCCACACTATTACAATTCTTAAAAGAAACAGGAACACGAATCGGAGAAGCCATAACAGTTGAATGGACAGATATAGACACAGAAAGAAGAACAGTGTCAATAAACAAACCTGAGAAAGGAAGCGACCCAAGAATAATCACAATCTCAACAAAATTACTTAGCATGATGAACAACCTCGACAAGAACAAAACCCGAATATTCCCCATCACAAGCAAAATGGCAAGAAACAATATATCAAAACTCAGAAAAACATTAGCCAGAAAACTAAACAATCCAAGATTCCATAAGATACACCTACACACACTAAGACACTACAAAGCAACAATGGAATACCACAAAACCAAAGACATCCTTCACGTCCAATACATATTAGGACACAGAAACATTCTGAACACAATGATTTATATCAACATAGAAAGAGCAGTATTCACACAAACAGACAACACATACACATGCAAAACCGCAAAAACAATCGAAGAAGCCACCCAACTAATAGAAAACGGATTCGAATACATCACAGAAATGGACGGACTCAAGATATTCAGAAAACGCAAATAACCCACAGGTATTTATTCGCCCTGAAGCCTCTCTACCTCTTCAAAAAACACTTCTTCCTCTCTCTCCAAACTCTCCCCCTCTTTCTCCCACATAAACATTATTTCTCTAAAAGACTCACGATAAACAAAACCATACAAAACAATGGTAGGATATTCACATTCAATCAAAATAACACTAACTAAAGAAAATCTACCAATACAACGAATGTAGAAGCAGATATCATCACTAACACGGAAACAATGAGAAGAACTCATCATTCAAACCACTTCTGAGATTTAGAGCTACCGCTAGCGGATACTGCCCAAACAACACGCCCATCCTCTACAAAATCCGCAAAAAAACTACCCTTATACTCAGGCGAGCTACGGTCAAGAACAAAAACCCTATTACCAAAATAACGAATATCCTCAAGGTCATGACCACAAATAGGGCACACAGCCTTAAACTTCTCAACCGTAAGTTTCAACTTGCGATAACTACACACGCCGAACCAAGTCGCAATATGAAAACGCTTCTTAGTAACATCAATACTTGCATGGTTCAATTGATACCAAGCGGTGTGATAAACACTTTTACGCTCACCCAAAACCTTGACAATCCACCCATCCCCCCTTATATACCGCCCTTTTTCATCCCTAAAACCTTGATTGAACTTGCGAGTAACTGCTTCAAAACCACTACAACCCAAACAAGACTTCGTACAACCCCTACACGAATACCCACCCAAAATAAAGCCGATAACATGAAAATGCGGACCCCAATACCAACCACGACCCAACGCAAAACGAAAAGCATGCCAAATAAGAACACCGCCGACAACACCACGCTTAAACAGAACTTTCCGAGCCTTCAGACGCAAAGCATCAAGACTAAGACCGTAATCACGGGCAGGCACACTACAAACTATGTGCTCAGCCTTCCCAAACCGTCTAGACTCTTTTAGCCTAACATCAATAGCCTTAGCCTCCCTAACCGCCCACCCATGCTTAAAACAAATGGGACAACTCGGCTTGTCGCAAGAATGATAAACAGGTTTCACATACACCTTACCTCTATAATCCACACCATCCAACGTAGTCCTATTGTGCAATTCAACACGCAGACAACCCTTAAACTTCATATATTTGCCACAAAAAACATTGGTGACTTTTCCATGACCAACCAACTGAAAATTGCCATACTGAAAATTCCCCACATCAACAGGTTCTTCATCAAAATCATTCTCTAAATCCCGCAACACAAACTCAGCCATCAACTCGCACCTCCACAACCTCCTCTCCGATGGAGCCTGCCTCCAGCAGTCTCCACCTCCCCACCATCCAACGAGAGAAGGGGGGACAATCCCCGCTCCATCGTCCCCCCCTACCGTACCCCCCTTCTGAAGGGTCAGTCGGTGCGCCTCGCATGCGGGGGCCCCTCCCAGAGGGCACCCGCCCTCCTCGCTCGGCGGTGCCGATATATCGTGTTGTTCGGTGAAGGGTGTGTTTGAGATAACTCGATTCTCGAAAATTGGCATCTGATACACTGTTAAGAACCGCAGTGCATCGAAGTCTCTAACTAAGAAGAACACAGAGAAACTCCAATTTGCAAACACAATTGTAAAAGCCTTTTTATTCTTAGTGAAAAACCCAGAACCAACACGTGCCAACGACCCTCTTTCATGTGTTGAATTCAGACGCTTGAAGATTGGAACTTCAAACCTCCTAGAAACCTTGTTATCTCGTAAATCCTCGAAATGTTCGACAAAGAACAGCAATTCATTATAATACGTGGACATTCGTATCTGGAAGATTTTTCCGCTCTTACTCAGATATCCGAAGCCAACACGATTAAGGGTTCTTTTCGACTTCAACATTCACTCAACCCCCTTTCTCGTCTTTTCGATAAAACACTCTATAACATCTCTTCCTCCATCACAAACGCCAGCAATAAAATCTACACAGTCAGAACATGAAGGAACACTATCAAAATCATCATCTTGAAAATGTGCAAACCATAAGAAAATGTCTATTTCTCCCGTTTCAAACAAACGCTCTAACAAATATATATCAGAGTCACACATTCATCCAACCTCCTTACACCTTTCCGAAAGATTATTATGTGGGAACTAACTGATAAAACTGGTAGAAAAATTACTAGGTAAATTATAAACTACCTAAGGTGTGCATGAATGTCACTTCCAAATCTAGATGAAATCTGCGTAAAATTATTAGTCTATTTTATCGTAGAGAAAAAACCCCTCAGTTTCAACAGACTTTACAAATTACAGAAAATAAAAGGATATAAAGGAAACAAAATATCAAAACCCACGTTTTCACTTCATCTCAGTCATCTTGTTGAAAAAGAACTCGTAACACGCACCAAAACCAAAAATACACAATACGTGTTTTACCAGTTCAACGGAGAAAAATGGGACAAACTTGATGAATTCGTAGAAACAAGAAAACAACACCTACAGTTTCTCAGAGAAGAAAGAGAAAACTTCAATTCGCTCCCCCCAATTTCTCAACTGGAGCATGTTTATTTTGTATTGCTTTTACAACGTCTTTTCCAGTTGAAATATGAAACACTAATAATAATGAATCCCGAGAATGAATATGAATACAACCTTCAAATAACGCTCTACAGCGAGATTTGGAACTATTTCAAGCCATGGTTTTTCCAGAATCTTGAGAAAAGCGACAGAGAAAACCAACAAAAAGTCTTAGACAAAATTGAAGAACTCATAGTACTATGCAGAGATTCTACATTCGACCACAAGAACAGCGAAGATAAATCACTCACGAAATAGAATTTAGAACCCTCATCCCACATCCATCAGAACCTATCCAGTAGCCACATTTTACAAAGAATCCTATAGATTCTTCATTAATCGGATTGGTATGCACAGTAATACAACCCTTTTGAAGAGCAAGAGATTCTATGTATCGGACAAGTTTTGTGCCATAATGTTTTTTCCTAAACACTTCCTTTACAATAATGCCCATTATCGAGCAAAGTTCAAAATTAACCGTTATCCAACCAACTTTCTGCCCATTTTTATAAAGACCGTAAATCTCATTATTTCCATCAAAACCAACAAATTCAATATTCATATTAATTCACTTAGTTAATAGTTGGCTATAGAACCATATTTCTTTATATCCCGAAGAGTTACCAAAAACAAACATGGAAAATCTTAAATCTCTCTTCATTAGCTCTATTCCTGTGGTTTCTTATGGTAACCAAATTTGCTAAAGAGTTTGAAAAAATCTGTAATGAAGAACTTAAGAAAGTAGGTTTAGAGATAGAGATAAAAGGAATCAAAGGCTTCAAGACTAATATTACAAAAATACCGCCCAAAGATGAAATACGAAAGTTCTATACGGCAATGAGTATCGCCGTGACCAAAATGAAAGAAAAACATTTTCCAGAATTTGAATTAAAATGAAAGATGTCAGAACAGTCTCGAAGAGATGCTAAGATATAATTTCATAACCTCAGCAACCGAATTTAGCAACCGCATTGAATAACCGTAGCTTTAACAAAACCCCGCTACACTTCAGCTATCTTCTAAACTTAGTATGGCACTTAGAACAACTCACATACTTAGCCATGCTCTTAGTGAACCAACGATTACCACATTTAGGGCATTCGATATTGGGCATAATTTGACCGCAAGTAGGACAGACTTCAGGCATCTCTAACCGAACAATAAGATTATAATTCAACGATTTAAAGTTTACTAAAATAGTAGTAAGACTTATATCTACCAACTTACTACTAAGATAGTACAAAAAAGAGGAAAAACAGAATGAAACCCAAAAAATCCCCATACAAACAAACACAATAAAATTACTAAGCAGAATAAAGGCTGGTACGACTAGGCAATGGTTGCCATTATTGCTTGGAGAACAGGACGTAAGCCCCTGAGCTGACCCTGTTGATAGATTTGACTGTCAAACCAAAATTCGGCTTGACAGTGACTGTCAAATGGGAAGCCTGCCAGAGCCTTTGTAGATTTGATTATCAAATGGAATTTCGAATTGATTATGATTATCAATTGAGCGTCTGAACTTCGGTTTTTGGAGCCTCGGTTTGCCTGTCTAGAGAAGCCGGATATTTTTCTTTTTTTATTTTCTTGTTCTTGGGCAGGCTACGATGTGTAGCCGGGTGTTTATTATGCCTTCTATTTTGTCGATTTTGTTCAGGTATATGTTTTCGAGTTCTTCTATGTTTTCGACTTCGATCTTTGCGACGGCGTCGAAGATGCCGATTAGAAGCCGTGCCTCTTTCACGCCTTTCACGGACCTTATCTTCTCGATCGCTGTCTTTTTTGCTCCGGGCTTAAGGGTTAACAGAATATAGCCTGTTTCCATCATGCATGCCTCCTATCTCAGTATTTTCTCGTCTATGCAGAGGAGCGTAACCGTTGCCTCGATGCCTTCGACCATGGATATATCCTCGATGACCAGATTCTCGATGTCGTGGATTTTTGGCGCCCTCAGCTTCAATATGGCATCGTAGTCGCCGAACAGCAACTGTGCGTCCTCCACTCCTTTCATGGCGCATAGCTTTGCCACAACAGAACGGTTGAATCCGAAGACTTCCCTTTGCGTACGTATCTTCACCAGAATGTACGCCTCAACCATCCAGAAACCCCCGCAACCCTACACATACACCTTGAACCCAGCGATATTTAAGAATAACTGGTAAGCCCTTCCAGTTGTCCATGATCCTTTTATTCCTTCAAAACAAAGAGGGGAAAGGAAGTTTGGATGGAAAGAACAGAGAAACAAAAACCCAAATCAAAGTAGCAAACTGCTCACCCTCTCTTTTATGGAGATGCTTTTATGTCAGACAATCCAAGCCTTAGGAAAACAGGGTTACAATCAGCACGTCAGTCAGTACGGATGGAATTTCGTCTGTTCCTCAGATTTCGTCCGAGTTCTGGTTGGTTGTGGTGGTTTCGTTGTGCCTCATTTTTTCCTTAATCTTTGCTAGGAAGGCATAGAGGACAAATGCAATTGCCATGAACAGATATTTTGAATTGTAAGGAAGATGAATGCCAATTAGGTCTAGAAGAAAAATGAAGACTATTGCAACTAAGACTGCGAAGATGAGGAACTCCATCTTTGGTGACAATGTACTGCTATGGCTCCCCGCAATATCCAATTGTTTCAGGCTCATAACGATCACTGAAAGAACCTCTAGATATAAACTTCATGCTGTTTTTATAAAGGAAAAACAGAAAATTATTGTAGACGTTGGTTATAGATATCCGCCTCTTGGTGGTGGGAGTTGCTTGAATTCTTCGTGGTCATGTATTGTTTCGATGATGAGGTCAACGAGTGTTTTGAATCCCAGACTTGCCGCTGAGTTGTCATCCCAAGTTAGTTCTTTGACCGTTGAATCGCATTTTACTTTTAGATAGTAGCTGCTGTATGGGGTGACCCCTACGTCTTTCTTTGCATTTGCGTCTTTCTGTGCATAATTGAAAAAATTAACCCCGACCATCTTCAGATAAATGTGTTCCATCTCGTCGCCAGTCAACGTCAGGTTTATAGTGATTGAAGGGTCAATTACCATGTCATGGGTGAATGTGCCGTTAAACGTGTCTAATTCGTTTCTTGCCGTGACACCGTATTTGAGGACAAAGCCGAAACTCTGCAGTTGACCGAAATCCTTTACTTGCCTTTGCCTCAAAATCTGGTCTATGCAAACTGGAATGCTCAGAGATAGAGCAACCGTAGCAACTAAAGCAATTCCCATGAGCAGATGCTTGTTTTGCGTTGCGTCATCCCCAATTATTACTCTATCATTAAACAAATAAACATTACTACAAGAAGAAACTCGCCGAAACTTCTCCATCATCAAGCTAAGGAAGTTCTCAACTTAACGGCTAGACCAGTCAGGAACACATATCCTTATTCCATTTCTTCTCCGCATTCAGGACACTTCATAACAGACATCATTTTGTCTCAGTTTCATGTTTATGGTTTAGTTCTATGTTTTGGATGAGTTGTTCAAATTGTCCGGGGAATCTATTGTAAAAAACAATCTGGGGAACAACCGATAAGGACCCAAAAAGCCCTATCAGAGCTGCCCCCAGAATACCAATATGATAGGGAATGACTTGAGGCGTGAATAGAACCAAAACAATTGCTGCAAGCACCAAAGCAGAAATTTGTATGTACGTGAACTTCTTGAAGTCAAAGTTGTACCTCAATTGGCTCCAACCATCTCGAGGCGAGATATGAATATCTAAATGTCCAAAGAGAATCATCTCCAGAACCTTGGACCTAATGAATTCTGGTTCAGAACTCCCCTCTACCTCTTTTATCGATCTAACTCTCCCAGATGCCAAACCGTCCCTCAACCCCGAATAAAGAACATTTTGAGGAACCGAGACCAATCTTTCCACTATAATCTCAAATCACCCTTTCTTTTCTTCTCCGTAACTGAACAAGACTGTCTCACAGTTTGGACATCTGAAACCTTGTAGTACGTCTTTTCCTTTTCCCAGAAGAATTCTAGCAGAGCGCATGATTTCAATCTTGTCTTCTGGAACCTTTGGGACGCCTAAGAAATTATGATACTTTGGCTTTTCAGTGGACCAATAGCAAGTCGCCAGATCTCCAGACACCTGTCCTCCTTGAACAACCAAGGAAACGTATCCTTCTTCCATCTCTCCTCCACATCGGGGACACTTCATAACAAACTTGGCTCCCTTTCCTTCTTCGTTTTTGCAGGTTGTCTCTTTTTGGCTAATGCAAACGTTACAAAAGCAAGAGAAAGAAACACGACACCTGATAAGCAATAGATGAGCAATTGTTGAGTTGCATCTGCTTGTACTGAACTTCTAAATCCGTCATGAGATATATGATTAGACAAACTTTGCATTGTTCCGCTGACGATACCCCCAGTAACAAATAACATAATTCCTATGCCAGTGCTCAAGCCGATCCAAAATAAAATCTCACCGCTTATTCCTCCAGAAGGCTGCATATTCTCACATCCACATGGTAGTTAGTGGCAAAAACTATAAGTCTTTTGATTCAACTAAAACATCATTCTTCTTCATTCATATTTCCGCATATTGGGAGATTTTTAGGATATATCTGATTCACTCTCACGTGTTTTATGGAGCTTGATTGAGCCTTATGTTTAGGCTTTTTTGGAGAATGGGTTATGGTTTTGGCTAAGATGGTTTTGAGATGTCTGCGACGACGGCGTTGCTGAGTTTCATTATGGTTTCAGGCTTGAATTCCAGTATCCTGTCTCGCGAACCGCCTCCGCAATAGATTGTCTCGTACTTGAGAAGGATTCCGTCAACAACGGTCCGCATCCCCGTCTTGTGCCCAACCGAAGGCGTCGCACCCGGCGGATAACCACTTATCTTCTCGGCTTGCCCAAAAGGAACCAAGCGGACCCAGCTGACACCGAGCGCTCTGGCTGCAGCCTTCAGGTCAACCTTTCTGTCGCCCGGCACGACAAGCAACACGTACTCGCCCTCCTCGGTCTCCGAAACCAGATTCTTGGTCAGCCTGAAAAGCTCGACCCCCGCAACCTTCGCAGCATCCGCCGTGTGAACAGTCTCCGGCTTCTGGATAAACCTGTGCCAGACGCCGTTCTGTTTAAGGCATCTTTCCAGTTCAGTCTCGCCCATCTTCGCCACACCACGAGTCTACCTGTTGCCGCACGGAACCAAATATCTTTTGCTGCTGTAGGCTCCGTAGATCAACATTCTACAAGGGAGTCTTCTCTCCGCTGAAGCCCCGTTTGAACCTGCCGAGCTCGTCAGCGAATTCTTTCAGCTGCGTGTGATCAAAAACGGGTCCGTCTTTGCAGACACGGTACCTTCCTATGACGCAGCTTCCACAGATCCCCATCGCGCAGAGCATGATGCGTTCCAAGCTGGCTTGAAGGGGAACGCCGTACTTCTCGGCGAGAAGAAAGACCGCGCGTATCATGCCCTCGGAGCCACAGGCATACATGGCGTCAAACTGTCGGGAAGAAAGGAGCCTCTCAACGGCTTCTGTGGCGATCCCCTTGGTTCCGTAGCTGCCGTCCTCTGTCGTGAAGATAGCTTCGACGCTTCCAGATGATGAGAGATGACCCAGCTCATCGAGAAACAGGAGTTCGTCACAGGTCTTCGCCCCCTCAACAACCGCGGTCTTCACGCCTTCGCGGCGGAGGCTTGCCACAAGCATCATAAGCGGCGCTGTTCCGACGCCGCCGCCGACAACCAGGGCACGTTTGCCGACCGTTTTGAAGTAGGTGCCGAAGGGTCCCCGCACGCCGATGACGTCGCCCTGTCGCATCTGGTTAAGCGCCCTTGTTGCCTGCCCGACCTCTTTGACCGTGACCGACGCCACTTTGCCCTGAACGGAAGAGAGGCTCAACGGAATCTCGTCGACCCCCGGAATCCAGACCATGACGAATTGTCCAGCTTTCGCCGAGGAGCAGAGTCCATCCTCAAAAAAGAGCGTCCTTGCTTTGGGCGCCTCAACCTCGACGCGCCTTATCTTCACCGTCCTTATCTCGTTAGCGTCTGTGTGCCAACCCGACAATGTCTCTCACGCTCCTGTACCCCTTGCCTTCCAAGTATGAGGCAACGCCTTCAGCCACAGACTCGAAGACAGCCAAATCTTCAAAAGCCACAGATGAGCCAATTTGAACCGCCGAGGCGCCGGCCAGCATAAGCTCCACCGCGTCCTGCCATGTTCTTACGCCGCCGCAGCCGATTATCGGGACATCAACTGCCTCGCAGACCTCGTATATGCATCTGACGGCTATGGGCTTTATCGCTGCGCCTGAGAGTCCCCCGAACTTGTTTGCCAACACGGGTCTTTGCGCCTCAATGTCTATTGCCATGGCTCTCACCGTGTTGATGGCTGTGATCGCGTCTGCGCCAGCTGAAACAGCGGCTTCGGCGAGTCCTTTGATGTTGGCGACGTTTGGAGTCAGTTTGGCGAAAACCGGCTTCTCCGTTGCGCCTTTAACTTCCTTCACAACCTTCGAGACCATCCGGGGGTTCCGCCCCGTCTCAGCGCCAGCCCCCGACACATGCGGACACGAAAGATTCAATTCGATCGCGCTTGCTCCGCATTCTGACGCCGTCGCCGCCACTTCTGCGAACTCGCTTGGCGAGAACCCGTATACGCTGACGACCAGTGGAACCTCCAAGTCGCCCAGCGCCTCGATCTCCTCAGAGAATTCGCGGATGCCCGGGTTCGGAAGCCCCACGGCGTTCAGAAGCCCACACTCGACTTGTATGACCGTTGGATTCGCGTATCCCCTTCGGGGCTTCAGCCCAACCGACTTCGTGGTGACGGCGCCCGCCCCTGCACGGGCTACCTCTCTCAGAATCTTTGCTGAGGTGCCCAGTATGCCTGACGCGAGCATTGTTGGGTTGCGGAGGCTCAATCCAGCCACTTGTGTCCTGAGGGCATCAGAATCCTTCATGATCATCACGAAGAATTTCCCGTTTTTGCTATATTAACCAATTGGTTACCTGTTGGTGACTAGAACTGTCATAACGGTTAGCTCTATCTGTTCGGTTCTTTTTTGGGGAATTGGTGCTCTCTTTCTTTTGAGAAGGTTCGGAAAAGCCATTCATCGCAGGCACTTGATAACCTGAATATGTTGAGGATGAATCTAATGGAGGATTTTACGTAGTCTTAGTTCGTCTCTTACTGGTAGTCCGCCGATGCCTTCTAGAATTTCTCCATGTTTCTCTGCTACGAAATTAGGCTTTACATCATAAATCTGAAATCCAAGAGATTGGTAGAACGCTAGAGCTGGCAAATCATCGTTCGAAGTTGAAACCAACAATTTTTTTCTTCCGCATTTTTTTGCTTCTTCCTCAATTTTTCCGATTAGACTTCTGCCGACACCGGAACTTTGGTATTGTGGTAATACACCCAAAGCCACAATTAAGATCGCACTGTCTACTTTTGCAGAAGAAACGAAGCCAATTATCTTGTTTTCTGACTTTGCAACATATGTAGGAAGCTCTGCAACAATGGATTCTTTACCAAACGTTAATTGCTCTTCTTCTCCCCAAAACAGTTTGACAAGCTTTCGGATTTCATCCCGTTCCTTATTTTTCACCAATTTATTGATTCTGTATTTTAGTGGGATTTTCTTTATGCATGAAGAACACACAACCCGAAATTTTGAGTGTTCTGGACACAAGGGTTTTCTGCAAGTGCTACAATGATATACCGCATCTTTCCCACATTCACAGGTCATAAGATAACTCTCCTACCAGAATCATACTTTATCTTTCTAAAACACTTTCTTTAACTTCAATCTCATGCTATCCCAAGAGTCTTGAGTAAAGGGTAGATGCAAAGCAGGCTCATGATGACGCCGAGGAAACTGCCTACCAGATATATGACGACCAATAGTACGCCTAGGATGATCAGCAGAATGGTTGTTCTAGCTTTGCTTAGCCTTTTGCTTGGTTCAGCCTTAGCCTTTTTCTGGCTGTTGACAGTTTGGGAGCCTCTTTTGGTCAACATGGCGCCGACCCACCCCATGAAACACAAGTATATTGCCTTCATCGCAACCACAAACGGGTTGGATGAACTGAAGAGGCTGTACTCGCTGCCCGAGAGGCCGAGGGCGGTTAAGATAGCAAAGAGTAGAAGACCAACGCCCAAGAACAGAACGACATAACCTAGGAACTTGCCCCAACTCAACAGACATCACCCACTCCATCAGAAATTTGCCGTTACAGCGGCTTCATTACCTCAGACAGCCATTTTTGTTTTTCCCACTATTTATGGTTTCCAGCAACTTTCGAGCATAGAAATACGCAGATGAAGCCAATCAACGCATTTAGGCAGCTATCTATCGCAATGCAGGTTTTGAGGTTGTTCGCCGCTGCCTGCGGCATGTGTATGTGTGAACATAGAGAAATTCATCTAATCCATCGTCGGATTCGCCTATCAAAACTGAAAACTATGTGCACGATGCTACGCTAGGTCTCAATGCCACGGTTAGGAATCTAGGCAGTGCAGCAGGTCCGCTTTGGAAATCAAGCGCCGTTAGGCAGTTCTGAGCAGTTCGTCGCATCTGGACTTGACTGTTTTGTACAGCCTTTCTCGAAGTGCCTCTCCGGATAGGTTTTCTTCTCTGAGTAGCCGCAACCTTGTCGCGAGTTCGATGTCGCCTAGATAGTGAACCCACAGCTCGAAGTCTCCGCGTGCCATGTGAAACTCGATGGATTTCTCGTCAACTGAGTTTATCTTTTCGCAGAAGTCAACCAGCCCGTCTGAGGATGCTCCCAGCGGTTGATCGATCCCAGTGTAGAAGTAGAAGGCTTTCTCAGGCGAAGTCGTAGCAAAGACTTTTCCAGCCAAGTTCTCATCAACCTTTGGGAATCCTAAAGCTTCTCTGCCCGTTTCTGTCAATGTGATATTGCTACTTCCAGAAAACGACACGCACCCTCCCCGTCTCAGCCAAAGCAGATGCATATTTGCCGACCGTGCCTTTGTCCCAGTTCTTTGCGCGATCTCCCTGCGACTCATGGGGCTGTCAACCTCCCACAACAGCCTCAACATAGTCTCGCGCGTCTGGTTCAGTTTGCTCATTCAACAACACCACAATCTAAACAATATATTAGATTATGACAGATAAATGCTTTTCACAATCAGCAGGCATGAAGCCAGTTGCGCTACTAGATCTTGGTGGCAGTAGGCAGCAGAAGATCCTCTAGATCCCTCTTAACGTCATCAACACGTCCATCCAACAGGTACATGTAGAGCTCCTTGTGGGCGTCCGCTCTCTTCTCCCAGTCCCATATCTTCTCAGCAGTTTCTCTGCAGTTGCTAGATATTTCATCCGGCTTTCTTCCCATGTAGTTGCCTTTATAGAACTGAATTATCTTGTCCGCTGTATCCTTAACGTCGTCAGGGTCGATCCAAATGCCGTTGAAGCCGTCCACAACCTTCTCGCGTAGCCCTCCCATGCCCACGGCAGGAACGACTCCGCACGACATGGCTTCCAAGTCCACTTGACCCTGCGGCTCGTATCTTGAGGGAACCAGCATGAGGTCCCAGGAGTTGATGACCTTGACCTTCTCGTCGCCGTTGTAGAACGTGTTGTCGATGAATATTACATCGTCAAGTTTCATTCTGTGGATCTTGTCAACGAGCTCCAGATAGCACGGATCCTGCGCATCAGCCTTCGTCACAAGGTGGAACCGAATCTCCGGAATCTCCTTAACAAGTATCGAGGCAAGGTCAGGAACAAGATCCATTCCTTTTACCGGCGTACACCTTCCGATGAAGCCTATTTTGAAGCCGTTCTTTTCAATTCCCGGCATGGGCCTGTATTCTTCTGTGTCGACGCCGTGGTATATCGCGAAGACCCTGTCTTCAATCTCCCCAAACCTCATCCCGTGAGCCCTCAAGCCGAAGAGATATTCCTTCCTGTGGATCTTGCTGACCGTGAACAACGCCGTGTTCAGCTGCCGCCTCAAGATCTTGAACGTTAAGGGAAACTCCAAATCTCTTATCAGCCTAAGGCCGTAATAGAACGAACACGAAAAATCAGAATTAACCTTGAACTCGAACTCCTTCATGTCCATTCTTCCAGATGTTCCCCGAACGTTTCTGTGAAGGATTCCGCTGCGTCTGCCGGGTTCCGTGGAATGGAGGAAGATTGTCTGAACAAGGTCTGGATGCAGCCAAGCGGTAAGGGCGCTTCTTAGGAAGGACATCCAGTCGTGGGGGGCAAAAAGATCCGCCTGCGACATACGATAAGGCGACGGGACGACCCCGAAGTTCGTAAAGTATCTTGCAACCATGTATATTTCGGATTGCGACAGGTACTGAACATCTATCCCATACTGGTGCAGAATGTCGTAGGTCCACGCATAAGCCACATCGATATCGACATCCAGAGATGGCCTCCTTATTATGACACCCCTAAAGTCTTCACGGATCGGCAGTTCAGGCCTGAAATGCATGGAAAAAGTCTTAGCGTCAAAGCCTCTACTTATCAGTCTAGGATAAAGATTGTTGTGGACTGTTGCCAGTCCCCCCACTGCTCCGACTCCAGCCTCGTAGGAGTCCACCCTTATCTTGGTAACCAACTTGAGCTCCTCTTAGTGCTAGAGAAACCTTCAAAGGAAACTCTATGCAGACACCAATGTAACGAAATCATATTTAGACTTTATGGAGCAAAATTCTGTTTTGCAGATGAAGACCGCAGGTTCTAACAAATATTTTCGCCAAACAGTTCGGCTGCATTCGGCTTCGACAAAGGCTTTTCCCACCAAGATAAAACGGAAACCCGACGCATCAAAAAGAGAAGAGCCGGATTCTATGAGGCTGGAAACCCCGAATGCTATTCTTACGTTCAGAAACATTTGGCTAAAACTCTTAAGAGGCACGAGAAGCATACATATCATCGCGGAGAAGCATCTAGAAAAAGGCATAACAGGCGATAAGCGGCAACGAACGGAAACCGCACGAAAGCATCTGAAAGGAGAAAAAGAAGCAACTGGTAGCAGAACTGCCTAGGTATTACCTGGGACCACGTGTGCTTTCGGATTTCGATAGAGCCCTCACGCTGGAATGGATAGTTACGAACGGCCTAGGCGGGTACGCCTCGTCAACAGTGCTGAACGTAAACACGAGAAAGTACCATGGGCTCCTTGTTGCCGCCCTCGACCCACCGGTCAAACGCCAC
The DNA here is from genome assembly GCA_964513245.1 of uncultured Candidatus Bathyarchaeia archaeon. GTDB lineage: Archaea > Thermoproteota > Bathyarchaeia > Bathyarchaeales > DTEX01 > CAZELO01. The sequence continues at coordinate 21,928 of CAZELO010000019.1, forward strand.
CTTTTCTTGACCAAGCTAAACGAAGAGGCGGTCATCAGGGGCAACGCCAACCCGTTCTTTTCCGACGAATTCAGAAATATTGTCTGCCCAGAAGGCTTCAGAAGGCAGATCAGTTTCAGTTTGGACCCGTTGCCCACCTTTGAATACGAGTCCGAGGGGATACGCCTCAGCAAACGTGTTCTCATGCCATACCTGAAGAATGCGGTAGTGGCTCACTATCAAGCCCTGAATGGCTCAGAAGAACCAGCAATCATCAACGTTAAGCCTCTGGTAAACTCGCGCCATTTCTACGAGACCACGGACAGCCACGCGGTCCGCCTCAAGTTCACGCAAAAATCTGTGCCTAACGGGGTTATGCTGGGAATCCAGCCGGGCATGGGCTATCTCGTCTTGACGTCGACGGACGGCTGTTTTTCCGCCGATCAAGGCGTGTGGATCGAGAAGGCATACTTCAGAGCAGACGATTCACGGGGCGAAAACTGCTTCGACGATAACTATCAGCCCGGGCGTTTCTGCATTGACGTCGGACCAGAAGAAAGGAAGGAATTCTATATAACGGCATCAGCCGGAGAGACAGAAGAAGAAGCTCTGCGGACCCACGCGGCTTTCTCCGACAAGAAAGCCATAGAGAACAGCTGCCTAGCCGAAGCCCAAAGGAGACGCGACGTGGTGAACAGCTTCTACGGAGTGAGCCCTGAGATAGGCAGAGCTGAATGGCTTGACTGGCTGATAATGGCTGCCGATTCGTTTCTGGTTGCGAGAAGATCAACCGGCAAAAAGTCCCTGATCGCGGGTTATCATTGGTTTGAAGACTGGGGACGAGACGCCTTGATATCGCTTCCCGGATTGACATTGGTCACCGGCAGATTTCGGGACGCTGAGGAAATCCTGCTGACTTTCAAGCAACGCTGCGAGAACGGGCTTGTGCCTATCAGGTTTCCTGAACGGGAAGGCGACGCGCCGGCGTACGATTCTGTCGACGCTACGCTGTGGTTCTTCAACGCCGTTCTGCAGTACCTGAAATATGCGGGGGACTTCGACTTTGTCCGAAGGGAACTCTGGGATACACTACAGTGTGCAATCGAGCAACACATACGTGGGACGCGGTTCGGCATCCACCTCGACAATGATGGGCTACTCGCGCACGGTCCAAGACTGACATGGATGGACGCCGCCGTCGATGGGAAGCCTGTCACACCGCGGGAAGGCAAAGCCGTTGATGTTCAAGCCCTGTGGTACAACGCGCTGAGGTTGATGCAGATTCTTGCCACAGAATTCGAAAGCCCGAATGACGCTGAAAACTTCAGCCTTCTAGCTGCAAAGGCTAAGGCGAGTTTTGCGGAAAAGTTTTGGCGCTCTGAGGGCGGCTATCTATTCGATGTGGTGGACGGCGACAGCCGCGACCGTTCGCTGAGACCGAACCAGATTATCGCGGTCTCGCTTGATTTTACGATGCTTGACAGTTCTAGAAGCCGAAGCGTTGTCGAAGCCGTCTGGCGGAATCTCTGGGGAACATTCGGGTTGAAGACCCTACCAAAGAGTGATCCCAGATACGTTGGAAAGTATCTCGGCGGATTCCCGGAACGCGACAGGGCATACCACAACGGAACGGTCTGGGCATGGCTGCTCGGACCCTTCACGACTGCATTCTTGAAGGTTAGAGGCCATGATGCGTGGTGGAGGAAATTCGCCTTCGAGAGTCTGCTGCGCCCGCTCTTCCTCGAAGAAACATGCAGTGCCAGCTTAGGCACGCTTAGCGAAATATTCGACGGCGACCCTCCGCACCAACCGAGAGGCTGCATATCACAGGCATGGAGCGTAGCCGAGCCCTTGCGGGCATACGTCGAAGATGTTTTGCTGAAGAGACCGCCGTATGAAAAACAAGTCTCGATTCTAAGCCAATAAGCCTAAGCCATTTTTACGAATTGCGGCAAGAAAAATCTTTCAGCAGGCTCGTAACCATCTTTTTTATGTTTTTCAAGGGTTCATTGATTTTTTGGTATGGAAAACGCAACGAGTCCTAAGAAGGGTCTTTAAGTGAGCGCGAATGGGACCGAGAAAACGTGAGGAGTTGGCTGTGCCACAAGTATAAATGCTCCGAGCAGATAGAAACATGATAGGGAATGGCGATGTCAGAGGGAAGTTGGCGATCCATTTATGACAGAAAGAACATGGGTGAATGGTACGAGAGGAGAGCTCAGATAGTATCTATGAAAAGAGAGGGGCTTGATTCGGCGATTATCGACATGTTTCCGTGCGACAAGGAAGAAGACATGAGAGTTTTAGAATTGGGCTCAGGTACGGGTCGGCTTACAGAGAAGATGCTTCGCACTTTTCCCCATGCGGTTGTGACTTGCGTTGAGGGCTCGGCTGAAATGCTGAACGTTGCAAAAGAAAGACTGCGAGAATATGGCGGTAGGGTGACTTTCTTGCAGCTGGACTTTGAAGACCCTTCTTGGCATAGTTCCTTGCACAAGTACCGGGTTGTCGTGTCCGCTCGAGCTATTCATCACCTATCCGACAACAGCAAGAGAGATCTTTTCAAGCAAATCTTCAGTCTCCTAGAGCCGGCGGGTTGCTTCATAAACGGCGATTTGTTCAAGTCAAAGTTTGAGGGTTTCAACCGCAAGTATTTCGACGAGGTTTGGGCGGGGCACATCAGGGAGAAAACCAAGGAGATTTTGGGCGTTGATCGCTCAATGGAAGAAGTTAGAAAAAAGATGTACGCGGCGATGGAAAGAGAAGGCGACAAACCCTCTACAGTTGAAGACCAGCTGAAATGGATGCTGGACGCAGGTTTCAAGGAAGCAGACTGCGTCTGGAAATACTATCACATCGCTGTAATCGTTGGCTTAAAATAGACCTTTAGAAGACCATGCTGAACTCCTTTTCCACGCTTGAACAGTTTTCATGTTCTATAGAGTCGATTTATACCTTCCATAATAGCGTTTACAGAAGTCTTTACGATATCTGGACCTATCGCGGAACCAATTGATGTGTTTCCTTGCTCGTCTTCCATAACCACCTCAACCGAGCAGAGACTATCAGTTCCTCCAGATATGGCTTCCAGCTTATATTTTGCCAAGCGGAACCATTCTCCAAGGGCGCTCTCAATTGCCTTAGCTGAAGCATCTACTGGCCCGATCCCTGTGCTTTCGCCTTCCTTTATTTGGCCTCTAACATTCAGTCTAATCTCTGCTTTGGGACGCATGGTACCCGTTGTTACTGATAGAGCCTCAAGTTTGATGTTTTCTTTCTTCTTTGACACCTCTCCAAGCACATCTTCAGCGATGAGTAGAACTTCCTTATCTAAGATTTTCTTCTTTAAGGCGACGATTTCTCTTACACTCTTAACGATTTCGAGTAACTGTGCCTCGTTAAACTGATAGTTGTGTCTCTTGAGGAAATATTCTATGGCGTGGTGTCCAGTAGACTTCCCAATAGTTATTCTTCGCTCCTGACCCACTATGCTCGGAGGGAAGGGTTCATAAGTCTCTTTCTTCGCAAGAACACCATGCACATGGATACCCGTTTGTTGCGCGAATGCATTTTCTCCCACAATAGGATAATTCGGGGGCAAATTGATTAAACTATATTTCTGGATCATTCTCGAAGTTTTTGTGAGGAGCTTCATATTTATCCCCGTTGGGATTCCATATAGAAGCTCAAGCGCTGTCACCACTTGTTCCAGATTGGCGTTTCCCGCTCTTTCTCCTAGACCATTGACGGTAACATGAACCTGGCTGGCTCCTGCTTTTACACCTGACAAGGAATTCATCACAGCCAGACCGAAATCATTGTGGCAATGGAGAGATAGCGGGATCTTAACGATTTTCCGAATCTCGGATACCAGATTGATTATGGCATCAGGTTCCATAACACCAAGAGTGTCGGGAAGGTTTATGATGTCGGTCTTCGCATCCTCCGCAGCTTTATAAAACATCTTTAGCCTCTCGAGAGGTGTTCTGGTCGCATCTTCACACGAGAATTCGCATTCAATGCCGTGAGCCTTGATGAATTTGATAGATTTCACCGTCTTGTCTAAGGCTTCCTTCTCCGTCATCCTCAACTTGTACTTCAGATGGATATCCGAAGTTGCTATGAAAACGTGGACCCTATCTACGCCACATTCGAAACATGCTTCAATGTCCTCCTGCAAAACCCTGGCTAAACCACAGATCTTGGCACTGGGTTTCATCTTAACAATTCTCTTAAAGGTTCTTTTTTCTATATCAGAGGTTATAGGGGAACCAGCTTCAATTACAGCGACACCAAGCTTATCAAGTGCCTTAGCGATCTCTACTTTTTCTTCAAGAGTAAAGCTTACACCAGGTGTACCTTCCCCATCACGGAGGGTAGTATCAAATATGTCAACCTTCATGGGAAAGTTGATATTCCGTTTAACAGATTCCACGAAGTCGCTAATATGGGCTCCTCTTCTTTCAGTATTATAGATTTTTGGTAACTTTGCCTTTCCAAGTTCTGACTGAATTGTTGCACAATTGATTTCTTTGCAGGGCATAACACAATTTAGATAATTCAAGAAGCTATCCGTTGTTAGCCGCTCATTGACATAGAACAAGATCCCTCATATGAGACACCCTGAAACCATTGCTGCTAGAAAGTGATATAAATGTTTTTGTGTATTAGCCCCCTAATCATCTTGAAATAACTAAACCGTCATCCTAATTAAGCGGTTAACTAAGGGCTTAAACCCTTTTTTGGTGTTGGTCTCAGTGGACCCGTCACCTTTTGAAGGCCAATGGTTTATAAGGGGCCTCTAAAGGATGATGTCCAAAAAATGGAAAATGAAGAGGCTGCAAAACCATTGAGGTATTCTTCAAATACGTCACGACCCGTGATGAAACAATGCTGTTCTGTAAACGCGAATGAAATGTTTTTTTGAACTTCTGAAAATGCAATTCAGATGATGGTGGGCGTCTTTTGGGCGGGTTGAAGCCTTATATAGGCTTTTTTTGATAGTTGAGATTGACTGGGAATGCCTGACATATGTTTCATATTTGAGGTTCATCAGCCTTTCAGGCTTGACCGCAACTTTCATGCCAACTTGCTTGCCCGCGGCAGCCTAGAGAAGGGGGACCTTTTCGAGCTATATTTCGATTCCAAAGTGAACAGGGCAGTGTTCGACAGGATTGCCAAGGAATGTTACCTGCCCGCAAACGAGGTCATACTCAACAACATTGACCGGTTCAAGGGCGAGAAAAAAGGCTTCAAGGTTGCCTATAGCCTCTCAGGAGTCTTCGTGGAGCAATGCGAAAGATGGAACAAGGACCTTCTCGAATCGTTCAAGCAGCTCGCAGAAACACGGTCCGTGGAACTACTAGACCAGACGTACTACCATTCTCTAGCCAGCCTGTTCCACCCAGCAAGCAACGAATTCATTGAACAGGTCAAGATGCACCGGCAGCTCATGAAGGACCTTTTCAGCCGAACGCCGACCGTGTTCGAGAATACCGAATGTCTGTACAACAACGCGGTAGCCAAGACCGCTGAGAGCCTAGGCTACAAGGCGATAGTGACAGAGGGCCTTGAGCGAATCCTAGGCTGGAGGTCACCGAACTATGTCTATAAGGCGAAAGGCTCTGAGACCCGTGTTCTCCTGCGCAACTACCGCCTCTCAGACGACGTAGGCTTCCGCTTCACCTCAAGGGACTGGGACCAATGGCCACTCACCGCAGACAAATATGCAATGTGGCTGGCATCCACATCTGGCCAGGTGACAACAATTTTCATTGACTACGAGACCTTCGGCGAACACTACCGCCGCGAAAGCGGCGTCTTCGAGTTCCTGAAATGGCTTCCAGAAGAGATTTCCAAATGGGAGAATACCTCCTGCCGAGTTCCCAGCGAAGTCATTAGGCGCCATGATGCCGTTGACGAAATCGATGTGCCAGAATATGACACGGTTTCGTGGGCAGACGTTGAACGCGACGTAAGCGCTTGGCTTGGAAACCCCCTGCAGAAGATGTCCTTCGGCCTGCTCAGGGGACTGGAATCGGTCGCGAGGACCGTGAACGACGAGTCTCTTCTCAGGATCTGGCGATATCTGCAGGCAAGTGATCACTTGTACTACATGAGCACGAAGGGCGGCGGGTCAGGAGACGTTCACAGCTCCTTCAACCCTTACGGGAACCCTGTGGAAGCCTTCATAACGTTCGTTCAGGCAATATCCGATTTGCAGGCGAGACTGAACCGAGAGCTGGAGAAACCAGAGTTCATGCACAAACGCATAATACGCCGGCTCCCAACAGAGAAGGGCTTCGTATTCTTTTACGATTTCGCGCGGCCGACAAGCTTCGTAGCGTACAGCCTAAAAGATTTTCATTCCATCCTCGGAATTGTTGACAAGAGTTCCATCAGGTTCCACATGAAACGTGGAGACTTCGAGAGATGGCTAGGACAAATCATAGGCGACGAAGAACTGGCACACAAAATCCATCAACTGTCCAGAGGCAAATTGCGCGAAGAAACAATGCGCAAGAGGCTCTTGGCAGCGGTTGGCAAGAGAATAGAAGAGATGGAGCTCTAATGAAGTTACCGCGGGAAGACTCTCTTGCCTTTGAGGGAACCTAATTCTTATATTTTGAGAACAGAATTAGTAGATGTTATTCATAGTTGTAGCGGTTGGGAGAGCAGAAAAGTATGGAGATAGCCTTCTTCGTTTACGAGTTTCCGCCGTACGTGGTCGGCGGACTTGGAACCTACGCTGAATACATGACGAGGGAACTGGTCAGAGTGGGCCACGATGTCACTGTCTTCTCGATGCACACAAAGGATGCTCCGACACGGGACGTATACAAGGGCGTTGAGGTCCACAGGCCAGTCGTAGGAAACATGAATATCAGCTCATTGCTGCCCATGTTCATACCTGAAGAGGTGCGGCGATGGTCCGCGGATGGCCAAAAGTTCTTCGGCGACATCTTTCTCTACAATGTGCTTTCAGCCAGCAAACTGGTCAACGATCTGGTGAGAACCGAGCACAGAAAAGTCGATCTGGCAGTCTCCCACGATTGGCTGGGAAGCGTAGGCGGAATCCTTGCCAGTAAGGGGCTGGGGAAACCGCTGGTATTCCACGTACACAGCACCGAGCAAGGAAGAACAGGTGATGGCTCTGAAACCGTTAAGAGACTGGAGAGGATGGCTGCAGACCACGCTGAGAGAATAGTGACAGTGAGCTACGCCATGCGAGACCATCTTGTACGCTTGGGATACGAGGAGAAGAAGATAAGGGTGGTGTACAACGGCATTGATTCTGAGAGATACTCTCCAGACAATGTTGCGCCCCAAGATGCCTTGGAAACAAGGAGAACGCTGGGCATCGGCGACGACGAGTGCATGATCCTGTTCATGGGAAGGCTCAACTGGGTCAAGGGAGCAGACACCCTTCTGCTTGCCATGCCTGAAATCGTTAGCAGGTCGCCCAAGGCAAAACTGGTTATCGTGGGGGTGGGGGAGCAGGAAGACATGCTCAAGAACGAGGTTTCAAGGCTCGGTCTCAAAGGCAAGGTTATCCTGAAATACGAGTTCCTGCCAGAAGAAACGAAGATGAAGTACTATGCAACCTCAGACGTATGCGTCTTCCCCTCGAAATACGAGCCTTTCGGTATAGTCTGCACCGAAGCCATGGCGATGGGCAAGCCGGTAGTGGTCGGCGCGAGGGACATCAGCGGACTGAGGGAACAGATCATTCCCAGCGGTCCAGGTCAATGCGGCTTCCACATAAATCCATATGATCCAAATGACATCGCAAAATTCGTCTCGGCACTTCTGGAAGACAAAGATCTGAGAATGAGATGTGGTTTGAACGCTCGGAAGAGGGCTGTGGAAGTATTCAGTTGGCGCAATGTCGCCGAGAACACCTTGAGAGTCTACAATGAAGTTGTGCAATAACTAGCATAGAACAAAATACAATTCTCATCCACAGAGTAGGCTCCATTAGCAAAAGGAATAATGTATAAATACGTTGTTCTCCATAGTTTAAATGGGGAAGGTCGTGTTTTTTCCTGAAGTTTGGGACCTTATCGAACGTTACAAGGACCAATGCAAGAAGAAAGGATGGAAGATCTTCAAAAACGAGGACATAATTGAAACGGCAAGGGAATACCACTATTTCATATGGACCCGCCGCCTTTACCCAACCACCTTTAAGAAAGTGATTATGAACCCCTATTTTCCGCTGAGGGAAGGAACCTCCTACAGGATGGTCAATGTCTCCTATATCGCATGGATCACGCATGAACCCGTCGATGAAAACGTTTTAGAAGTCTTACGTGGAACTCCCGGCATTTCAAGAAGGGTCACTATCTACGATGCCAGTTCCCTTCACGAAGGCAACGCCGTATGCCAGAGAACAAACGAAACGGACAGTGTAGTGTTCCAAGAATTCGAAAGGTTCCTGAACCAAGAATATGGAATTCGCTTTAAGCCCGTCTACAAACACTTGCAAGACCACAGTGTAAAAGCGGTTGCTTAAGCGAGAGGGATAACATTAAATTCTGAGATAGGGACTAGTTGATCAGTGGAGCAGCATTGAAGATTTGCATGATAACATGGGAGTTTCCTCCCAGAATCGTCGGGGGAATCGCTCGGCACTGCCTCGGCTTGTCACAGGCGCTGGCAAGAGAGAACCACGAGGTTTACGTACTTACGTTAGATTTCCCCGGCGCACCCACGGACGAGGAGATCGGAGGCGTCAAGGTTCACCGGGTAAGAACGGAGCTGGGGCATCCGAATTTCCTCACGTGGACTTTTCTTTTCAACCATTTCATTGAGAAACAGGTGGCTATGTTAAGCCACACTGTTGATTTCGACGTCATCCACATTCATGACTGGCTAACCGCTGAGGTCGGCATATCCTCCAAACATTTTCTCGGCAAGCCCTTGGTGTCCACTGTTCACAGCACCGAGATAGGTCGGGCACAGGTGCTTCATAATCCAGACTCCTATATGATCGATGGCATAGAGTGGTGGATGACCTTTGAGTCCAAAGCCGTTATCGTGTGTTCCGATTCAATGAAACGGGAGATCCACAGCCACTTTCACTTGCCGCTGGAAAAGATCAGCGTCATACCAAACGCGATCGAAACGACGAAGTACCAGAAAAACTCTGAACGAGACTCTGTCAGACGGCGCTTCGGCGTCTCCCCACACGAAAAGATGGTCCTCTTCATCGGACGCCTCGTACCACAAAAAGGAGTCGAATACCTGATAAGAGCAGTTCCATTGATTGTCAAGAACCATCCGGAAACCAAATTCGTCATAGTAGGCGACGGATGGTCCAAAAGCTATCTGGAAAGCCTTGCTGCCTCAACAGGCTTCGGCGACAGAATAAGGTTCTTGGGCTTTGTCTCCGACGTTGATGCGGCGGGCTTGACCCTGAGCGCAGATGCATTGGTGGTTCCTTCGGTCTACGAACCCTTCGGGATCGTGGCTCTTGAGGGTATGGCGGCTGGCGTCCCAGTTGTCGCTGCGAACGTCGGCGGCTTGGCTGAGATAATTGAGCATGACCGAACAGGAATTCTAGCCTATGCCCGAAACCCTGATTCTATATCTTGGGGCGTCAACAAGATCCTTGGCGATCACGGTTATTCCCAATGGTTGACCCAAAATGCTAAAAGGAAGGTGTTGGACACGTATTGCTGGGAAAACGTGGCAAAGGAAACAATAAAAGTGTACGAAAAAGCATGCGGATGGTGATGGACACGAGTTTCAGGGGTTGGTCGATGCCTGACGAGATATACTTCCTATGCATGCTGCACAACATAGGTGCAACGACAACGGACAAATCCTTGACATTGGAAGAGATCCTTAGGTGGACAACGCTGGAACCTGAAAAGGCAAGGCTGAACCTGCGTAGACTGGTCGAGACAAATTATGTTCAAGTGAACCTAAGCAGCGGGATCGAGAGATACAACCTGACCATAGACGGAATCAGAAAAGTACTAAGCATGTATAGCTAAGCATTCATTCCGACTCCATCGTCGCTTCCTCTTTTTTGATTGCTTCCCTCAAGCTTAGGGCAGCCTCTTCTGGAGACTCGATGTTTATGAACATCCCTGAACTCTTTTCTAAGCCTGCCCAGATTGCCAGCCTAGGATAGACCTCAATGTGCCAGTGGTAGCGGCTGTCGGGCACCATGTGGAAGCCGAAATTGTATGAGGGATCGGCGATCAGGCTCTTTAAACCGCCGAAGCAACCCCTCAGCGTACGTGCGAGTCCCGTGACCTCACTTTCCGTCATGTCCAGAATCGTTGATTGATGCCTCTTCGGAAAGACCCAGAATTCAAAGGGGTGGACGCTTGCCCACGGCGCAAAGACGATGAATCCTTCGTTCTCCCAGATAAAACGTGGACTCTTTGCCTCCTTTTCGATAATGCCGCAGAAAATGCAGCCGCCGTTCTTGTCAAAGTATTCTCTGCTTCTTTCCAGTTCCTCGCCAACTGTGCGCGGGATAGTCGGCATGGCAACGATTTGGGTGTGCGCATGAGAAAGAGAGGCACCTGCGTCCGCTCCGTGGTTTCTGAATATCAGGATGTGCCGCACATATTTCTTTGATTCAAATGCTCTCAACCGGTCCTGATAAGCATGGATGACGTGGACCAGCTGCGAGACCCGCGCGGCACCGGGGTGCTCATCATGCCGGGGCGATTCTATGATAACCTCGTGGTGCCCAAGGGCTTCCGCAGCCTTGAACCATCCGCTGTTTTCAATCTTCGCTTCCCCCTCGCCGGGAGGCGCAAACGCGGGATAAAGGTTTGGGACACACCTAACTAGCCAGCCTTTATGCCTGAAGCCGTTGCTGTCCTTTTCGGAAACGATGCGCCCCTCGTTTTCTAGGTATACTAGGCTTGCTGGCGGCGTGACATGCTCGTTTCCGGGGCAAAAGGGACATGTCGAAGATGCTCTTTGCTCCTTGGGCTTTGCGAAGTCCGTCGGTCTCCTCTTTCTTTGCGCGGCAATCACAACCCATCGGTCGAGAATGTAGTCTTTCCGCATCATGTTAGAAGACATAGCCAAATCCACACATTAGAAGGTAATAGCTGAAGGACCTTTTAGAGCTTTTCAACACACCGCAAACGTAAATTACGATAAGGCCGATCTTGGAGGCTTTTCTCACTTCGATTTGAAGATTTCCTCGTACGATGGAACAATATCGGCTATGAAGGCTTTCATTCCCTCAACGGTCTTGAAGTGCCTCACCATCCCCACTATGACCACAAAGGGCAAGGTTGCAATGTCAGCGCCGAGCTCCGCGACCTCTCTAGCCTGCCTCGGATTTCTTATGCTTGCAGCGATGACTTGAGTTTTGTATCCGTAGGCTCTATAGATCCTGAGGATTTTGGCAACAAGGTCTACGCCGCTCATGACGCCGTTGTCTTGCGCAGACCCAGCCACGTTCCTGACATCTCTGTTCTGATATGCCTCTGAGACAGAAAGGTTCTTCGCGGCGTCTTCTAGCAGTCTTTCACTGGTTTTCTTCAAGAGCTCATGATCGAAGTAGTCGTCCTTCTTGAAGTCCGCCTTTATCTTCATGCCCATACCTGCACGTATGTAATCGTCAATTCTGCCTGCGAAGGGGCTTGCATATGTGGCTCCGGCTTTCGCGGCGAGAAGCGCCTGCTCAGGCGTCATGATCAACGTGCAGTTGGTGGCAATGCCCTCTGCGCTGAGCTGCTTTATAGCCTTCAGACCTTCGAAGTCTAGTCCGTCGTCTCCCAGACTGGTGTTCACCGGTATCTTCACGACGACCTCGCCGTAGGGGCTGAACCTTCTGTGTAGAAGCCTCGCCTGTTCAATCATTTCTTCGGCTTTCAGGGCTATGACTTCGAGGCTGACCGGTCCGGGAACGACCCGGAGGATCTCTTTTATGTACTCGTCCATTGTGACCTTTCCGCCCCGTCTGTCGATGGCCCTTCTCATCAGCGAAGGATTCGTCGTAGCCCCGTCCACGATTCCCCAAGAACAGGCCTGCTTGATCTCGTCTATCTCAGCCGTGTCAATGAAGATTTTCATGCGCTTGTCCTCCATCAAGATTCCGACATGTACCATCGGACATTTATGTCGCATCCTCATAAAACACTTTTCATCTGTCAGGTCGTGAAATGTATATGCAGAAAACCGAGGTAATCTCCGCTTATGGGCATGAGCTCGTCCTCTCAGCTCACAGGACAACGTTCGAAGTTACGAAGGAAAAACACCTGACCCGAAGAGGCGACTGCATAATCGCTGTGAACGCAGACAAAGCCGCAACGGACCTCAGCCCCGAATTCAAGATGATCGCTAAAAAACCCGATGCCGAGTTAACGATAACGATCGAGGCTGATGGCGAGAAGGAGACGGTTCGCGCCACGGGTCATGCCGATCTTTCCTTCACGCATCAAACCGACGTGGTCATAAGAAAGAGCGACTACGTCTGCGGCAGAACCGTAGCAGTGAAAGCCGACAAAGCCGCGGCAGACCTTTCAAGAACCCTTATACGGAAACTCCGAAACCCAAACCAGATCGTCAAGATAACCTTGACCGCCAGCGCCCCAAGCTGAATGACAAACAAGATGATCCCTCTAGATACTGCTCTATCGGTTTCTTCTTTTTGCCTGAACAAAAGAGACATGACGAGCGGTATGAAGCCGAGCGTTAGGCTAAATGCACCCGCGGTTCCGAGACTATCTGTTAATGTATCTTTGCGTCTATGGCTATTTGCCACTTGAAAGGCGCCACTTCCCGCACACGTCTGGCTGACGTGAAATCCACAACCGCGCGACCTGCCTGTTGTACTCTTTCGGCCACCCGGTTCTTTGCCGCTTCCAGCGAGCCGGGTTCTCCAGCAAATTCGTAGTAGTGTATGGTTCCGCCCTCGGGCTTGATTGCTTCACACGCCGCGGCAATGTGCTCGTGGGCTTTTTCCGGCAGGTTCATTATGACCCGGTCCGCCTTGCCTCGCAGCCTTTCACGGATGACCACGTTGGCGTCGCCTAGGATCGGTGTGACCTTGTCTTCGACCTTGTTCAGTACTACGTTCTTTTTCAGGTATTCCACGGCGTTGGGGTTTATGTCAACTGCGTAGACCGCCACGTTTCGGCGCATCTTCGCGATAAGAACAGCGAACGGACCGACCCCCGCAAACATGTCCACCACTGTCTCGTCCTCCGAGACTTGGGACGCAACCCTAAGGTGTTCGTGGGAAAGCCTCGGCGAAAAATAGGCCCTGCTGAGGTCCAGACGGTATTTGCAGCTGTGCTCCACATGCGTTGTCTCCGTGTCTGGGATGCCCGCTATCAGCTCGAACTCTCTTAAGCGGTATGTGCCTGAGACCGCGCCTGATTTGGCTAAGACCGTCCGCGCCCGCTTGTGGGCTTCAAGCACGGCTTCGCCTATGCGTTTCTTGTACGGTTCCAGCTCAGTCGGCAACTCTATGACGGCTATGTCGCCCACGAAGTCTATGGCACGCGGAAACCTCGCAAGCAGATCAGGCGACAAAAACTCCGCCACAATCTCAGAAAGCTCCTGCGCACGCTTGACACGCACAGAAAAAACGTGAAGAACAACATCAAATCTAGGTAATGCCTTCTCAAATTCTGCTATGTGGGTTGGCGATGGTTTTTGAACGAGAGGGATAAGCAGATGCTCATTTTCTAGCTGGATTCTCAGATCTCTGTTTAGAAGTCCAAGATCAGCGGCAGATTTTATGGCTTTTTCACCATAAGTTTTTGGAATTCTCAAGCAGTAGGCTTCGACTTTGTTTTCTTGCATGGTTCTGTCCTTTTTTAGACGGGGCTTATCTTCAAGTGTTGTTTCAGGATTGTTGTTCCTTGTTCTTTTAGTATTTTGTTTACGTTTTCTTCTGTGACGGCTGTTGTTGTGCCGACTGCGGTGACACATGCTGCTCCGGCTGCTTCGCCTTCTAGCAGGATCTGAGCTATTTCGTCTTCCGACAGGTCCGATAAGCTGCATCTTTTTTGGGTCACTGTTCTCAGCAGTGCTCGGATGGTTCCTGCGCAGAGGGCGTCGCCCGCGCCGGTGGGATCTACAACGGGTACCTTGAAGGGTGACATCTTGAAGAGATGGTTCTTTGTCTCCGCAATCAGCCCTTCTGCGCCGAGGCTTATGATCACGAGTGGTGCTCCTCTTTTTGTCAGGGCTTTCGCGGCATCTTCTGGGCTGCTTTTCCCCGTTATTTTTTCGGCTTCGTAGCTGTTGCAGTGGAATATGTCTGTCCAAGGCATGGCGGGCGGAATGAAGCCCCAGCCCTGCTCATAGGGCTGCACCGGGTCCACAAAGGTCAAGCAACCCAGCGCCTTGGCCTTCTGAAGCAGGTCTGGTAATTTTGCATCAACCATACCTGTAAACCCCACGCCGCCCGCATAGAACAACAGCGGCATCTCCTCCTCCAAAACGGACACGATGTATTTTGGGCTGAGAAACCAGTTTGCGCCAAGGTCAACATGGAACCTGCGGTCCTCGCCCTTCACCACGAGCACAAGGTCCTTAGATGTGCCGGCTTCTGAGGTCCGCTGCAGATGCGGGATCACACCGTGACTCCTCAGGAGGCGTTCGAGAAAGTCGCCTAAGACATCTTGACCAACCGCGCCTATGGAACTTGCTTCGCCTTCTTCGAGGCCCAGCTTCCGCAGGTCTACTGAGACGTTGCCAGCGTGCCCGCCCATGTGCATCTCTATGCCTTTCGGCGCGAAAACTAGTTCGCCGGGGTCTGAGACCTTTGGAAGATGAGCCGCGATTAGGTCGACCACCAGAATTCCTGCGCAGGTTGCCAGCATCTTCAAACCATCCCTTTCAAGACTTCTGTTATAGCAAGAAAACCGATTTATTACTTTCTGAAAATTATCGGTCACGCATCATCAAGTTTGAGCTAGTACAGACGTTTCATCTAAGGGCTTCTCGCGTTCGCCAACCACGACCTTCTAGGCTGCTGACAGTGGAAACAATCTCCGCAGTCATATTTCGGCGCAGGGATTCAAAAACCTTGAGATTACCCGCCATAATTGTTTATAAACCTTGGCGTCCTTCTGGTGATAATATCATCCGTTAAGAGGCGAAGAAAGACAGTTGAAGGCTCAATTGATCTGTCTCCCCTGCACGGTTCGCGCAGCCTACGACATTGCCTCGAAAGCTACCGAGGACGAGTCCCTACGAAGAAAGGTGGTTGCGGAGACGATCAAGTGGCTAGCTGAGCAACCTGACCCGCTGGAGATAAGCAATATCGCGTCCCTCCACACCCATGTTTTCAGGCATATGCAGAGGATTACGGGCAACATGGACCCCTTCAAACACTTGAAGGTGGCTTCCAACGAGATCGCCCTGAAGGTCTTGCCTGTCCTAGAGCGGGAGGTCAGGGGGAAGAAGACCCTTGCGGATGCTTTTAGGCTTGCTGCGCTGGGCACGATCTGCGGGAACGCCATAGACTTCGAGGTTGAGGGCTACAAGTTTTCGCTGGAAGACCTAGAATGCTCGTTGTTGGGCTGTTTGAAGGGAACCTTCGCCATAGACGAGACATCCCAGCTAAGGAACACCCTTTCAAAAGCCAGAAAGGTCCTGTATCTGCTGGACAATGCTGGCGAAGTCGTCTTCGACAAGTTCTTCATCCGGCTGATCACAGAAAACTATCCTGTCAAGGTTTGGGCTGTGGCGAAGGGCGGACCTGTACTGAACGATGCAACCATGGAAGACGCTGCGCAGATAGGGCTGGCTGATGCCGCCGAGGTTGTCACGACAGGCAGTGACCACATAGGCTTGAAGATTGACGAAGCCTCCGAAGAGTTTAAGCATCATCTGCGGACCGCGGACCTCATAATTGCGAAGGGACAGGGAAACTACGAGAGCATCAACGAAGCCATGCACCTTTATGCTGGACCGGTTGTGCATATTCTGAGGGCAAAGTGCAGCGCAGTTGCCGAGTCGTTAGGCGTGCCGCAACACGGAAACGTGGTGAAGGTCGTAACATAAGGGAGCAGTCGAGAAAGAACCTTCAGAATTTGAAAACGGCTCTGGCATTTTCCGTCGTCTTCTCTGCCACGGTCTCTTCCTTCTCGCCCTTAAGCTGCGCAACCGCAGAAAGCGCCTTGAATATGTGGGCTGGTTCAGACGGCTCGCCCCGATAGGCTACGGGCGAATCGGTCTCCAGCAGAAGCCGCTCTAAGGGCACGTTTGCGATCACGGCGCGGTGCTCTTTACTGTACGCCGCCGCGGGTGTGGCTGAAACATAGTAGCCCCGGTCCAAAAGCCTCTTCAAGTCATCTAGTGAACCGCTGAACCAGTGGAAGACCGCCTTTTCTACGCCGGATTCGATGGTTAAGTTGACGCAGTCTGTCCATGCGCCGCGGCTGTGAATCGAGACAGGTTTGCTGTGGTCTTCGGCGATTTTGAGAAGCCTTCGGAACAGCTGCCTCTGCAGTTCCTTCTTCTCCGCGTTTTTGCGTACTTCTCTATACCAGTAGTCAAGCCCAATTTCGCCTAAGGCAACGATCCGGTCCACATTCTCTTCGATAAGGCTTATGGTGGCATCATCTTTAGAAGGTTCCAAGCCCCATGGATGCAGCCCCAAAGCCGGATAAACTTTTAGTCCGCTTCGCTGGTGCTTGACGCTTTCGTTTAGCACCCAGAGGTCTGACTCGTAGTCCATGCTCATCGCGACAACAGCCACAACGCCGGCTGCTTCTGCCCTGCCTAAGGCATCATCAAGGTTCGCAACCTGCTCCAGATGGGCATGAGTGTCAACGAGTTTCATAAGCGTGACGCTCTCTTTTTTGATAGTATCGCAGTGTTACCAGTTCATTTCTCTAACATGCATTTTAAGGTTGTCTAATTTCTTCGCAAAATGCTATTATCTTTTGCAGGGGTTATCTCTGTTTGAGGGAAGGGTATGAAGAGAGAAGACAATCTACAACCAGCAGATACCGTTGAGGTCCTGCAGGCTTTGGGAAATCCAATCAGAAAACCTGTTGTGGCGGCTCTTGCTTCGAGGCATGCGGCTCTCAAGTTCTCTGAGTTGATGAAGGCATCGGGGCTGGACCCCAA
The DNA here is from genome assembly GCA_964513245.1 of uncultured Candidatus Bathyarchaeia archaeon. Taxonomy (GTDB): domain Archaea; phylum Thermoproteota; class Bathyarchaeia; order Bathyarchaeales; family DTEX01; genus CAZELO01. The sequence goes on from CAZELO010000019.1 coordinate 38,980, forward strand.
CTTCGATACGGGACAGTTCATGTATCACCTCTCGGAGCTGATCAAGCGGGGCATAGTACTGAAGGATGGAGAATGCTATGGGCTTTCTCAGTTCGGCTACAAACTTGCAAAGATTCTGGATACAGTGGAACGAGAATGCTCTTTCCTCTTGAAGGAAAGAAAAGACGGAGGTGGGCTAAAGATGGAGAACAAGTTTCAGATCAGGAAGTATGTCGACGCTGATTTCGACGAAGTAGCCACGTTAGTCAAAGACATGTACCACTACTACTGGGTCGAGCTGCTGCACAGTGAAGAGATGAGCCTAGAATATGCTAGGCACACTGTGGCAACAGACCTCCTGGTCCCTGGAACCTATGTGTACGTAGCGGAAGACCTGGAGACAAAGGAACTTGTGGGTTTCGTGAGCTATTATGTCACGCACGGCGGAGCCTTTTTCCTAGACTATCTTTGGGTTAGAAAAGAATATCTCAACACAAAGATCGGAGAGGCATTCCTAGAAAGGGTCGAACAAGACGTTCGCGAAGGAGAAGAAGACCAGTACCATGTTCGCTTCGGAGCGCGGGACAAACTGTACGGAAAATTCTTCATACAACATGGCTTTGAAACCCTAAACCAGTTTGAAGTAACCAAATACCTTGAAAAAGTGCCTGAACGGAAATACACAGCGGAAAACGTGGAAATCTTCGGCTACAAATTCAAACGTGTAATCTAGCACTTATGCTTCGATAGTCAAATATCTCTGATCATGACTTTGAATTCGCCGACTACGGAAAAATCTGCTCTTAGACTCTTCAATAGCTCCATTTGTTCATCACTGGGTATCCAGTATCGGTTGTCCTCAACGAGATGGAAGTTTCTGCCCAAGAATGGTTCGAGTTTTGGCCTGTCTATACTTTCAATGAGGTAAGCGTTTGAAATATGCCTGAACCCATTTTTGAAGTAGAACCTGATTGCATGCTTGCTTTGAATGGGAGTCTCAATCCTGGCTTTGTCAACCTTGCCTTTCAAGAATTCGATGGCTCTTTCCAGCAGAGCTTTCCCAATTCCTTTTCCGCGATATTTTGGCAGGACCACAAGATCTTCAATGTCGCCAATCTTATCTCTGATTTTTATGTCGATTAAACCCACAACCACGCTGTCGACTTCGGCTAGGAAAATCGCATCATAACCTAATTGTGGAAAATCTTCATTCTTCAAAGGTTTTTCCAGAGAACCGTACCAAGGCTCTGTAGAATATCCCTGATTGTGAACCCTCACATAATCTTCTTCATCACCCCCAACAAAAGATCTAATTTTAATCATTGAAGAGCCTCCGATATGCAATCATTAAATACTCCAAGAGATATTTGTGCGTAATTTAGCATTCTGATCATGCCTTAGCCCCTGTTATCAATAGGGTTGGCGGCCATTCTTCTCCGTACTTCTCTAGCTTCTCCGATAATTCATGAAATTCCTTCTCCAATTTCGTTCTTCTGGCATGGGGTTCAACCTGTCTTAGGCGACTCCTGATTCTTTCATTAGCATGGATGCACACATCCCTCGGATAGGGAATGCCGTGTTCAATGATTTCTGTTTCAACGTTTTGTGAGCCGGCTTTCTTAAACCAAGAGAATAGTTCATATTCAAAGTAGTGCCTAGCATGCTCCCCCCATAAAACATGTTCAAGTTTTGATTCAAATAGGCGAAGTTCCATGTAGACCTCTTGGGCCTTATTTCTCGGGACGGGATGTCTGGTGCCCACAACTACTTTTCTTCCCGGCTTCACTATTCTCATCGATTCTTCAATGTAATCTTTTACGACCCTCTCGGCATTGAGACCGTTTCCATACATGTTCTGTACCATATCAAGAGATACAGCAGCATCTATGGAACAGCCTCTTATCGGAATGTGTCTGAGATCAGCCAGCACGAATGAAATTCTTTCCGGAAATCCGCTTCTGGTGATGGCTTCCTTGATGGCGGAGACATAACTTCTTTCATAGTCTACCGCTATCACTAAGCCATCCTCGCCAACAAACTCCGCAAGGAGAACCGCCAGCAATGCGTCGGGTCCTGTTCCGGCGTCCAGAACCCGTTGTCCCTTATTTACACACGCTTTTTTGGCGACCAAGATTTGAAGGTCACGGTATCTTTCCATAGGCATGTATCCTCTCTTCATTATAGAGAGACCTCTAAAGTTTATGTAACCTCATTGCTGTATTTAGAATTGTATGATGAAGAAAGTTGTTTTGGCGGATATCTTTGGGTTTTGATTCGTCCGCAGATCTTGGAAGATAACCAGCGGACTGTGGCGGCTACTCTGCAGCCTCTCGAAACAAACTCGTACACTTGCCGGAATCCCAGAACACTTGCATGAAGAAGAATTCTGCCAGAAGATGAGCAACAATGTGAAAAACGGAAGTCGGCATAGATTTGTTTGTCTTGTTCAGACTCCAGAGGAACGGTTCATAGGCTATTTCGGAATTGATACTCCGCAAGACCCCAGAACAGGATGGATTTTCCTTTTCGTGCAAGATGCTTACCAAGGAAAGGGCCTGAGCAAGGAAATGATGCGGTATATTCTTGAAGAAGCTTCTTAGCTAGGTCTCAATATACTTAGAGTTCAGGTTGACCCTGAAAACAAGCCAGCAATCAAACTATACCAAAATTTCAATTTCAGGAAAGAGAAGGAATGGTTAGAATCCGGAAACCAGAAAGCTTGGCTACACGATGTTCAGAGTAATTTCCCAATAGTAGGAACCTTTTTCCCACATCTTTTCCGTTACGGCGAATCGTTTGTTCTTTATTCTGCTGCTTGGATTAGTGGCGGTATGATTTCTTCGTAGCCTACGGACATTATGTGGCATCCAGCCGCAGAGGTGGTCTTCTTCAGTTCTTTGATGAATGCCGCGAAGTGTTCAAGGTTTATCTCGTTGTACTTAGCCCTCTTCTGGGCTTTGTCTTTGGTTTCGCTTGCCTTCGCCAACGCGTCAAGCAGTTCTTTTGGCACGCTGACGCCGGGCACGTTCTTGTTGAAGTAGTCAGCCACGCCGTAGGACCTCAGCGGAAAAATGCCGATAAGCACGGGCACATTGCAGCCGGCTACTTCTTTCAGAAAGCCCTTGGCGGTCTCTATGTCGAAGACAACTTGCGTCTGGAAGAACTCTGCGCCCGCGGCAACCTTCTTCTCAAACTTTATCAGCTCCAGCTCCACAGGATCGGCGTTCGGGTTTGCTCCTGCGCCGACAAAAAATTTCGGCGGAGCCTCAATAGCCTTACCGTTCAGGTCAACGCCTTCGTCCACCACTCTACGTATCATGCCTATGAGCTGGGCAGAGTCCAAGTCGAAGACGGGCTTTGCCTGAGGCGTGTCCCCCAGCGTCGTGTAGTCGCCGGTCAATGCCAGAACGTTTCTGATGCCTAGGGCTCCGGCGCCAAGCAGCTCCGAAAGCAGGGCTATGCGGTTGCGGTCTCTGCACGTCAGCTGGTATATGGTCTCCATGCCTGTCTCCTTCTGGATCAGGTGCGAGGCTGCGAGGCTGCTTATGTAGGCGAATGACTGCGGGTTGTCCGTCACGTTGCAAGCGACCACGTGTCCCTTCAGCTTCCGAGCCGACTCGTACACATGCGACAGGTCCGTCGTCTTCTCTGGCTCCAGCTCACCCGTGAACACAAACTGCTTTGCCTTGAGCGCCGCGCTTAACTCGCTGATTGCCTTACAAGCCATTGCGTTCTCACTGCTCCTTCTTCATCCAGATTATCTCGCGAGGCTGCACATTCAGCTTGGAGTAGTCTCTGGCCGCCTTGCGGGTTCTGTAGACGTCCAACATGCCGAGGTCCTTCATGCGGTTGTAGATTAGGACCCAAGCGCAGTCGCGTTGGTAGCCGCCGACCTCGCATTTGCCCTTGAACATGCCTCCGCAGGGACCGTTCAGCATGCCTTTCGGGCAACGCACGATTGGGCAGATTCCGCCCGTTTCGTAGAGTATGCATTCGCCGCAGGTTCTGCAGCGCTCGTAGAACTCGCCTATCCGTTCGATGGCGCCTAGAAACTTGGTGTTCAGCGCTGGGATGGCAATCTTGCCGATGTGCTCGACAATGTCTTGCACGCCGGCGCCGCATGCGAGGCAGACTAGGGCTTCAGCCTTTTCCAGTTCGTTCTTCAGTTTCCGCGTGTCCCGCCGCAGGATTCTAGCGTCGCAGGGCGACTCGACTACGACGGCGCCCGTTACCTCTTTGCCCGCTGCCTTCAGCTTTTCAACCATGGCTTTGACTTGTTCTTCGCCGCCTGTTTGGCAGACGGTTGAGCATGTGCCGCAGCCTATGATGAAGACTTTTTTGAAGGGTTCCAGCATGCGGAGAACGTCTTCCATTGGCTTCGGCTCAGTAATGATCAATCTTTTCACTTTCCACCTGCGCTGTCTAAGTGAATAGAGAAAATCGTCACACGCATATAAAACAGTTTTTGCCAGAAAGAGAACAAACATTTTAAGCAAAGTATCCCAAATAGAATCCATCCGAGGAATGCGACAAAAGAGGGAAAGAGTCATGAGCGAACGCGTCGTTAAGGTCGGTATTCTGAAAGCCGGCTGCGTCGGAACCCTGCCTCTGTTGGAGGTTCTGCTGGACGAGAGGGCTGACAGGCCGGATGTTGACATAAGGGTTATAGGCTCTGGAGCCAAACTTGGGCCTAAGCAGTGCCGAGAAACCATGGAGATAATGAAAGGCTTGAAGATGGACCTCATAGTATTTGTGGGTCCCGCTCAGCCGACGCCTGGCCCAACAGAGACGCGGAAGACGCTTAGGGCGTTAGGCACGCCTGCGATTGTGATCTCTGATAGTCCGGCTAAGAAGCTGGCGAAAGAGATGGAGGAGGCGGGCTTGGGTTACATAATCGTTGAGGCGGACTCGATGATCGGTGCCAGACGCGAGTTTCTTGACCCTGCAGAGATGGTTCTCTTCAACTCAGACGTTATGAGGGTCTTGGCGGCAACGGGCGCATTGAACGTCATAGTCGAAGAGGTAGACAGGGCAATAGAAGCCATAAAAAGCGGTCAGAAGCCCACGCTACCCAAAATAGTGATCGACGCAAAGAAGGCAGTGGAAGCCGCCAGATTCGCCAACCCATACGCAAAGGCAAAAGCAATCGCCGCATACCAGATGGCGAAACAGGTAGCTGGAATAACCATAGAAGCCTGCTTCAAGGTCCAGGAACGCGAAGCCTATGTGCCTCTGGTCGCTGCGGCGCACGAGCTTATGAGGGCTGCTGCCCGACTGGCCGACGAAGCCAGAGAACTTGAAAAAACAGGCGACTCCGTTCTCAGAAGACCGCACATGAAAGATGGCGCCCTTGGCACAAAAAGAACCTTGGCAGCGAAGCCTGAGAGATCCGGACAGCCGAAATAGGCAGCTCCGAATCCGCTAGTCTCCATCTTCTTTCTGATACCAAACCCAGCAAAACACATGTGGCATATTTGGTTTCAGATAGAGGGCTGTAGTAATATTGCGCGCACAGGGGCTGGGAATCAATAGGTATAAGTATGTGATGTCTTATTTTGTTCAGAGCAAGAAGGAGGCTTTACAGTGCCTGCAATTGAAGTTGGAAGAATTTGCATCAAGACATCCGGACGGGAAACAGGCAAAAAATGCGTCGTAGTCGACATCATAGACAAAAACTTCATACTCATAACAGGCCCAAAAACAGCCACAGGTATAAAACGCCGCCGCGTCAACGCAAACCACATCAAACCCACAGAACAAAAAATAAAAATAAAAAAAGGCGCAGCAGACGAAGAAGTATCCAAAGCACTCGAAGAGGCCAAAACAGAATAGCCAAAAGCTCAACTTTTTTAACTTCCCACACCCTCTTTTCCCAACAGAGGAAAACCTAATGCCACACGCTATTGCGCCATGGGAAAAAAAGCGGGAGCTCCTGCTAAAAGCTGAGGCAGAAACAGACCCCCAGTTTGGCTGCAGACCCGAAGAGCGGCCATACCCGGATCTCGTTAAGTTCGGCGTAATCAACTTGGACAAGCCCTCGGGGCCCTCAAGCCACGAAGTCGCGGCATGGGCAAAACGCATACTGGGCGTCAAACAGGCTGGCCACGGCGGGACCCTAGAAGCCTAAGTGCCGCATTGTAGCTGGCTTAGGCTGGGGCCATCCCAAAGTGACCGGTATCCTGCCGCTGGCGCTAGAGGAAGCAAACCGCGTAACCCAAGCGTTGCTTAAGTCTGGAAAAGAATACGTCTGCGTGATGAAGCTACATGCAGATATGCCAGAGGACTGCATCAAAGCGGTCTTGGAGGAGTTTCAGGGAAAGATCTATCAGAGGCCGCCGCTCCGCTCCTCAGTCAAGAGACAGGTCCGTGTCAGGCAGATCTACTATCTCAATGTGCTGGAAATCGGCGGACGCAACGTTCTCTTCAAAGTCGGCTGCGAAGCAGGAACATACATCCGCAAATTGGTCCACGACGTGGGTGAGGTCCTCGGCTGCGGAGCCCACATGCAAGAGCTCAGGCGAACCAGATCCGGACCCTTCACGGAAGATGCCAACTGCGTCACACTGCACGATGTCCTCTACCTCTTCAGCAGGTGGCAAGAAACTGAAGACGCAAAATACCTCAGAAGCTTTGTCCAGCCTATGGAGAAGGCCGTCGGCCTGATACCAAAGATCTATGTGAGGGACTCAGCCGTCGACGCCCTGTGCCACGGAGCCCAACTGACCGCCCCAGGCGTGACAGCCATAGACAGCGACATAACGAAAAGAAGCAAAGTTGCCATCCTAACGCTGAAAGGCGAAGCCGTAGCCCTAGGCACAGCCACGGCAAGCGCCGAGGAGATACTTCAGATGGACCACGGCACAATATCAGTGAACAGTAGGGTACTCATGCCCAGAGGCACATACCCTAAACTCTGGCGCTCCAAGCAACAGCTGTGAAGAGAAGAGCATACATATAAAACATTAAAAGGAACCCTCAACAACTAGAGATGCAAAACACGCCGTGAGCAAAGAGAAGCCGGGGTCTCCTAGAGCCATAGAAACAGGCGGGAAATCCGGTAGGGAGCAGACCTCGCCAAAAACTGAGGGCACAAGCCTGGAGCCGGACAAACCAAGCCAAACAGCCTGTGGCCCAATTGGGCCGCATGGGTTCAAATCCCATCCCCGGCGCCATTTTACTGGTAAATCTTAAATAGTTCCATGCTTTCTTAGTAGGTGAAGGGTCTGAGTTGGGTAGGACTGAGACTATTAAAGAAAGAGCGATTTATGTTTACCTTCCTTCTCTAGATTGGAAGAAACGCTGGGAAGAGCATGCCAGCAAGCAAGGGGTCAGCATCTCCAAGTTTGTCATTGAACAGGTTGAGAATTCTTTAAGGCAGGAGGAGGACCCGAGCTATAAGTCAAGGGGAGAACTTTGGAACGAAGTGAAGAAGTTAAAGGAACGCGTTGCAGTGGTAGAGAGGGAAAAACATGTTTTGGAAGTCGCTATGGACCGCCTTGAAGAGGAGCTAAGGCGGTATAGGGCTCAACCGTTTCTTGATGAAAACTTTGTTGGTGTCAGGCATTATCAGAAGGAACTTGTGGACTTGCTCAAGGAGGGGCAGGCCTTGAACAGTGACGAGATTCTGTCCAGATTGAGAATTGAGCCGACAGAAAGTGAAGCCTTGAAAGCAATATCGAAACAATTGGAGAACTTGGAAGCTTATGGCTTGGTTCAATCATCGCCTAAGGGATGGAAGTGGAGAAAGTGACGATTCAAACCATATCGATAAAGGAGGAAACCACTCTCTCTGATGAAGTGTTGATAAACGGCTTCGTAGAAGATTGTAGACTTAGAATGATGGTGCCAGTAACAATCAAAAGATACAGGTCTATTCTTGAGACAGTTTCTAGTTTTATACGAGAGAAGGGTCTTTCGCTAGCTCAACTTGACAAAGAGACTCTGAAGGCCGTGCTTAGATATCTCACGGAGGAACGTCATCTATCACACAAGACTATTGGAAACTACTTTTCAGCCATATCTTCCTTCTGCGATTACTTGATCTTTGAGGAATTAATTGACAGCAACATCGTTCTACCTTTTAGGAAGAGGTATCTCAGACAATACAAAAGCACTCAAGGAGATCCAGATCCTCAGAGAAAATTGATTTCTGTGGATGACATGAGAATCCTGATTAGCTCCATACTTGGCCCAAGGGATAAAGCGATTGTAACTCTCCTTGCAAAGACTGGCATCCGAAGAAACGAGCTTATAATGATAAACTTGGGCGATATAGACTGGATAGAACAGAGCATTAGGTTAAAACCCCATCCGAAAAGGAGCAACTGCGTGGTCTTCTTTGATGATGAATGTGCTGTGGTTCTGAGGCGATGGGTAAAAGCTAGACAGAACTATAAACCTAGATCAGACTGTAATGCGTTGTTCATAAATGAACGAGGTGGCCGCCTAAAAAGGCACGGAGTTTATCATACCGTAACGAAGCATGCTGAGCGAGCGGGCCTTCACAACCCAAAAAGCAAAAGAATGGAGGAACACTTCACTCCTCATTGTTGTAGACACTGGTTCACAACGCACTTGCGGAGAAGTGGTATTAGAAGAGAGCTGCTTCAAGAGCTACGGGGCGATGCCAGAAACGAGGCGGTAGACATTTATGACCACATCGACCCAAAGGAGCTAAAAAGAGCTTACTTAGCTGCAGTCCCCCTCTTAGGAATCGCATAACTGAACCATTCACTGTTCATCTTTGTACCATGAGTAGGATTGCGCTCCCCCTTTTTCAATCTTCAGAGTCGTTTATCTTACTTTTCCAGCTTTCGATAGCGCACCGTGAGAGGGGCATGCTTATGTCATCGAGATATATAGGTCTTGGGATTACCTCGCCAACGTTCATAAAGGTGCAGAGTGGATAGCTAGAAAGTGAATACGGAGAGTTTCTAAGGAATTTTGGGTTGAAAGTCTCCATTTTGCCTTTTAGCTATCTGTCAACAAGAATGCTACGAAGATGTTTCCCGCTACAGGCATTCCTAAATTTTTTTTGCATCTCAATTGATTCCCGAATTATGTGAGCTTGCTTCTATTTGTGTGCCAACTTGATATCGATCGTTGAAACGTTTTTTGTTCCGCCTTCTTTCTGCTGGATCTGTTCTGTTCCTATCGTTATATCACTAACATCTAAATCCTTCATGAATCTACGATGGACTATTTCAGCAACATCGACAGCTCTGCTTATGGTTCGTCATCTAGCCTTCAGAGTGACTTTCTTTGTGTCCAACGAATTGAAATTGGTGATCACAGCTAACACATAATTCAGAGCATGCTTTTGCCCAATATGTTTAAAGGCTCATGTTGAACTGAATGCAATCTATCAATTCCTTGTATCTGTTTCTTA
>CAZELO010000020.1:0-43344 GCA_964513245.1 uncultured Candidatus Bathyarchaeia archaeon
TGGCAATCAGCTCGCGCATGGTCTTGTGTTCAAGGACAAGCAAGGGTTTCGCCGTAGGCGGCACGCGACCGAATTCGAAGAGCTGCTCCATAAGCCCTGTAAACTGGTTGTAGTTCTTGGGCAGCCTTGTTTCTGGAGCTACGGATATGACACAATCGTTGTAGGTGTGCACGTACGTTTTTAGGAGTCCCTCCTTGTTGAGCGGGGACCCTAAGGCTTCGAGCAGGCTAAGGTGGACGATGTCGGGGCGTCCCCGCTTCTCGCTGTTCTCGATGTTCCTCATTGCCGCGTGATGAATAGACCTGTCGAGTACGGTGAAGCCAGGCGGCTTGTTCCTCCTCTTCGCGTGGCTTTCTACTGCTGGATGCTTCCACAATTCTTTCGGAACGGTCTCTAAGGCGGATTCAGCCAGTATCAGAACCAACATTTTACGTCACACGGTTATATTCAACTATGCCTTAATCAGAATGATCTAATGCATCATTGGATTTAGGCGTTTATCAGAGGCATGAATGGCTTGAGAGCTGTACTCTTCGACTTGGGAGGCACCTTGATAAAGACGGCGCCCATCCCCGAAATCATAAAGAGGATTCTCGCCGCCTATGGAATTCAAAGACCGCAAGCCGAGATCGCCTTAGCCCAGAAAACGGTCGATGAACAGATGCCGCTAGAGGATTATACTCTCGCTGGCCATGATTTCTGGGTTCTCTGGAATACCAAGATCCTTGAGCACCTGGGAATTCAAGCCGACGTCAAAAAGGAGCTGGCGGAGGCATTGTTTCAGAAGTGGTGGGAGAACGCTGATGTCGCCTTGTACCCAGACGTGAAGCCTACGTTAGAGACGCTTAGGCAGATGAATCTCAAGATAGGCATTGTAACTAACGGCTTCCAAAGCGACATAGACGAGATCATGGTTCGAACCAGCCTAGGGCGATTCTTTGACGTGACAGTAGGCGTTGACGCTGTGAAAAAGCCGAAACCGCACCCAGAAATATTCCTTTACGCCGTGGAACACATCGGCGTTTCCCCGGAAGAGATACTCTTTGTGGGCGACGACCCCACAAACGACTATGCAGGAGCGAAAAAGGCAGGTTTAAAAGCACTACTAATTGATCGAGAGAGCGCCATTCGCGGAAAAATGCGGAAGATAAGGAACTTGAGAGAAGTCTCGAAATACCTCTGATGGCATATTGCGAAAAAGCCCGAAAAAAGAGGGTTAGGCAGACTTCTTGTTCAGCAGACCCTTCTTTTCTACTTCTTTCAGTTCTACGTAGCCCTTTTCCTTCGTGATGGTCACTATGTCGAAGCTGTCGCCAGTGTAGACGTTCCGCTTTATCGCCGCGTTTATTGCCTTTGCAGCTAAAGCCAGCCCCTCGTTAAGCGTCACTTTTTCGTTGTATCCGCCTTCAAGCACACCATAGGCGACGGGGGAACCGGAGCCCGTTGAGATCATGTTGTCTGCTATGGAGCTTCCGAAGGGGTCCAGCGAGTACAGGCTGTAGCCTTCGTCGTCGTGTCCGCCGAGGATTATCTGAACCTCATAGGGAAAGTATCTCTGAGAAAACAGGATGGATGAAGCTAGGCTGGCTATCACTTTGACCGGGACAATTCTTTTGCGTTGGAGCTGATAGATGCTTGCATTAGCCCTCAGAAGATCGAGCAGGTTCACGGCTTCAGCGGGCACGCCGGCTATGGTCATGCCTATGTTCCGTGTTACCTCGTAGACCTTCTTCACTTTTTTGTGTGCAACAAAGCCAGGCATCATCGTAGCCCTCGTGTCAGTTGCCATGACCACGCCGTCAACACATTTGAGGGCAACTGTGGTCGTTCCCTTTAGCTTCAGATCTTCAGGATTCCGCACGTACATTGAAGTAACCTCGCATCAAGCAAGAAGTGAGATCAAGATAATAAACTTTTAGAAAAACCATCTACACAGCCATCAGAGAATTTGAAGCCGCAACTGGTAAAACAGCACAGGCAAAGCGCGAACTGATTTGCGGCTAGTGGATCTCTACGGTGTCTCCGTCCTTTAGCACGTGTCCTGAACCGACTTTTGCGCCCGGATACTTGGCGCTTGGACCCCAAATGCGCGCGTACTTGAATCGCCTGTAAAGTTCGCTGTGCAGTTCTTTGGCGATGTCTATGACGCGGGTTCCCTCTTCAACCACGATTGGCTTCTTGGACGGCTCCTTGTCAGCAGGCTCCTTCGTGTAGATGCGGATTATCCCCAGCATCTGGAAGAGATGCCTGCCAAGTTCTTCTAAGCCCTGATTGTTCTTGCAAGATATGGCAAGAAGCGGAATACCGCTTTCTTTAACGGCTTCACTCAGCTTGTCGAGGTTCTTCTCCGCCTGATGGGTGTCCACCTTGTTCGCAACGAGGATCGTTGGCTTGTAGATATTGCTTGTAAAGAGGGCATCCTCAACATCGTCAAGTCTGACTCTGCCCTGTATCCTCAACAACGCCGAATTTATGCGGTAGCCAGCAAGCAGCCGCCTCACATCCTCCGCGGTGCAGTCAACAAGCAGCCCCCCACCGACGATCTGTATGCCCGAACCGAAGCTTCTGCGGTTCACCTGCACCTGACCCTTGGGCTTCTCGACTGTCGTGCCAGACTTGTCCAGCTCAGCGCGCAACATCTTAAACTGCCTCACAGGGTTCGCAGACAAATCAACGATCAAGATAAGACCATCCGCGTTCCTCGCGAGCCCAAGAATCTGTGGACCATCCATCCTTCCTTCAGCAGCACCAGCAACCAAAGCCGGAGCTTCGACCAGCTGAAACTGCACATCCTGATATGGCAACATGCCCGGGACCGGTCTCTGCGTAGCGTAAGGACGGGGGTTTACCTCGGGTTTGGCGTTCGTGACGGATGCCAGCAGGCTGCTTTTGCCAGACTTCGTTGAGCCCAGTATGATTATCTGTCCGGCGCCCTCTTTCGGTATGGAGAAGCTTCTTCCTCTTCCGCCTCTCCTACGCGCCTTGGCCTTTTCCTCTTCGCGCTCAAGTTCCGCTATGCGCCGCCGCACGTTCCCCAAAAGTTTGTTGGTGCCCTTATGCTTCGGAACAAGCGAGATGAATTCGCGCATCAGCCTTATCTTCTCACGCGGCGAGCTGCAGGCTGCAACGGCTGCCCATTTGACTTTTGCTTCCACTGGCAGGTTTGTCGGCATAGCTCTACGTTCCCTTTTTCATTATTATATTGATTTATCTGACATTTAATCTTGAAATATGCCTTGATTAGGTGGACTACGCGAAGACCTCTCGGGCTGATTCCTCGTAAATTTCCAAGTCGGGCTTCGTGAAAAGGACAAAGACAACCTCTTCCAACCTACCTTCCTCTTCCAGAAACTCCTTAACGGTCTTCAACGCGATCTTCGAGGCGGCCTTCACGGGGTATCCATACGCTCCAGTGCTGATTGACGGGAAGGCAATAGTCTTCAATCCCTGAGAAACAGCAAGCCCCAACGAGTTCCTGTAGGCATCTGCCAGAAGCCCGGGCTCTCTGCGTGTCCCTCCCCGCCAGACAGGCCCAACCGTGTGAATTACGTGTTTGGCATTCAGGTTTCCGCCTGTTGTGATCACGGCTTTTCCAGTTGGCAAGCCATTTGGCCAAGTGGTCTCGCGGATTCGCCTGCATTCCTCGTCGATTTTCGGTCCGCCTCTTCTGTGGATTGCGCCGTCAACGCCTCCGCCGCCCATCAGGCTTTGGTTTGCGGCATTGACTATGGCGTCGGTTGCTTGATCCGTGATGTCGCCCTGAATGATGCTGACTTTGGTTTTTCCAATGATAGCCGTAGGCATTTCTCGTCATACAAATCTAGATTTCGGAGTCTTTTAAGTTATGCGGGATTAACGGCGCCTGAGCTGGAGAGACGACCTGTCCGGATTATCTCCTCCGCCATCTTTCGGAGTTGGTTCTTCTCTTCTTCGGTCATCGGTTGGAAGCCTTCGGCAGCGACAACATTCTGTTTCACTTCTGAGATCTTCTTCATCCCAACAATTGCCGTGTCCAAATCATGGCTCCACACATATCTCAGGGCCTGCCCTGTATCAGGAAGACTGCCTCTGCCCAAGGTTTTCATGGCAATCACGCCCATGTCAAGATTCGCCGCGGACGAGAGTAGCCCTTCTGCTGCCGCATTGGCGACGTAATTGAAGGGAGTAATAAGGTTCGAGAAAGCCTTCGTTTTTACTGCCTCAGCCAGAAATTTTGGATCATGACTCGTTATGCCGATGAAGTCGATGAGGCCTTCTTCCTTCGCCTTCTTGAAGGCGTCGTAGGCACCGCCGGCGGACATCACTTGAGGGAACACCTCCGCATTGACGGGGAGCTCAGCTATCTCGACATGGTCCGTGTTAAGCGCCTTCAAGCTCTCTTTGAGCCGTTCTGCGGCTTCTTTTTCAGTTCGGCCTCCCACCTTCACTGCGATGAAGCATTCGTTCCTGCGTTCTTTCATTACTTCTCCGATTTTGCGTGCGCTGTCTCCATATGTAACTGATGTGTGGATCAGGTTAATGCCCAAGTCCAGCGCGCGGTTCACCACAGCAATGGCTTCTTTTTCGCCTATGTCTTTGATGGGAATGCCGCCAAACCCCAATATCGAGACCTTAAGTCCTGTTTTGCCTAGTATTCTGTGTTCCATGATTACATCATCTGGAAACTACTATGACTGTTCTGGGATATGAAGGTGAAGTCCGTCGTTCTTGCAGACACCATTTCCGTTTGATCTTGACCTCGGTTGGGTCCAAAATCTGTGCCAAAAATCACCTTTAGGGATGCGCGGCTCTCTATGCTTGATTTGATTGGGAAATAAGTGACCTACGCGAATTGCTTTAGCCAGCCGATCTCTTTCTGGAGGCCTTCAGGCACAGGTTTAGATACGCCTTCTATCGAGATGTAGCCAGAGTAGCCTCTGCGTTTCATCTCTTCAAGTATCTGCGCCCAGTAGACGCTGCTGGTTTTCTGGCTTACTAAGGTGCCTTCGGCGAATGGGACCTTGCAGTCAAGGTGAACATGCACAATGTATGGGAACAGTTTGTCCAGAGCCCACATCTGGTCAAGTTCAGGTTCAATTATAGCTGTCGTCGGGGGCTGATAGAGAACCCGTATTCTCGGGCTATCAACCTGCCAGATGCAACGGAGCTGACCGAGAACCGTGTCGTGCGGCGTATTCGGGTGGAGTTCAAGCCCGAAGCCCGTGTCATACTGATCAGCAAGGGCGGCCAAGTCTTTAAGGCCCATGATGTAAGTTTTCCATTTGTCTTCCGTCATGTTTGCGCTGGGCACGCCTTCACCTACGACACGGATCAACTTGGCACCGAACATTTTAGCCATCTCGCAGTATCTTCTACCGGTCTTGAGGCTGTTCTTGTAATCTTCCTCGCTCGAGGTGAACTTGAAATAGGACGACAATGCAGGAACCTCCAGGCCGTGTTGGGTCACGAGTTTCTTCAGCCTCTGGATCTCGGCATCTGTTCTTCCTTCCAGCCCCCATTTCGGCTGGCCCGGCTGGTGGGCTCTTGCTCCCCAGAGCTCTATTCCATCGTAGCCCCATTCGGCAAGTTTCGGTATGAGATCTTCGGGAAGTATCACGTTTTGAGTTGTATACGTCGTGACACAGAATTTCATGCCCATTTACGTTTCAACTCCTTTTCCATTTGACCACATACGAGAATCTGCATTTAAACCTTACCGCAGTGCATCAGTTTAGAATTGTGCCAGTTCTCCGTTATCCTGCAGATAATTGGGTTGCAAGGGGCTGGTGATCTTTTGATCCAACTATTTTTTCGTCTTGGATCCAATTAGAATGCCTATTGCTAATGCGAAAGATGAAAGAGCGAAAGTTTCATGATGAATGTCTTCAATTTGGAACCATTTTCCATAGTTCAGAAACTGTTCGAGCAATATGAGAAAGCCAATCAATATGAAGAGACCGGCAAGAAACACTGATCTATCATTCATCATTCGTTCTCCTCTTCACAACAAGACCGTAATGTAAGATAGGCTGTAAATAAAGATAGCTAGGAACAGAGGCTATACTTCAATGCGAAGCTTTATCCATAATTGGATCAGAGTTTATCAATCTAGAGGAAGGATGGAAACGAGGAAGCCAAAAAAATATACACCTATTAGGCCATCATTCTATGCTAGCTGATTTCAGATCAAACATTACCTTGTACTCGAGGAGCTCTACAGTTCTAGCAGCGTATGCAACATACCTGATTTCGCCATCTATTTCAATGGCTACGATTACCCCTGACTTTTTCTCCTTCAGCAAAGTTTTTCCACACCCACCCTTCATACCTAAGGAGCTGACCGATTTAGTTGCCTCTCAGTACATGGCGACAAGTTTTTTATTCCTCATGCCTCTGCAATATGGTGAATGGTTCATTTGAGGCGTTGGGTTTCATGCAAACATAAAGGGTATTGTAAGAAGAAAGGTTGTGTGAGGCACTTGCCATTGATGGGAGCGATCGGATGGAAGCTGAAGTAGACAGCAAGGCTACGCTGATATTGTGTGAGAAGCCGAGTGCATCTGCAAGGATATCTAGGGCTCTGGACGAGAAGGGCAAGCCCCAGAAGAAGCAGCTTGAAACGGTCCCATACTACGAGGCGTATCGGAACGGAAAGAAACTGGTAGTCGTTGCCGCGTTAGGTCATCTCTACACCGTCGCCCCGGCGATAAGAAACCGCAGCGTTTATCCGGTCTTCGACTTCATGTGGGTTCCAAAATACGAGGCCGAAAAAGACGCGAAAAGAACCAAACCTTGGATCGATACGATCTCAAGGCTTTCCAAGGAAGCCCACGAGTATGTGCTGGCAACTGACTATGACATCGAAGGCGCAACTCTGGGCTACACCATCCTCAAGTATGCCTGCGGAGACAAAGAGAACGAGACGAAAAGGATGAAGTTCTCGACGCTCACAACCAGAGAACTATGCAAATCATACAGCCAACTCTTGGACCACATCGAGTTCCCAACCGTTGAGGCAGGCATCTGCCGACACTTCCTAGACGCAATGTACGGCATAAACCTCTCTCGGGCAATGACTATTGCGGCAAAGCGTTCCAGCGGCAGATACGCAACGATCAGCACAGGCAGAGTGCAGGGACCGACCTTGACCTTTCTGGCTGAAAGGGAGAAGCAGATCAACGCTTTTGTTCCCACGCCCTACTGGACGATAAAGGCCAAAGTTGAAGTTGGCGGTTCACTCTACGATGTCGAGTACGAACGGGGCAGCATAGAAACGCAAAGCAAAGCCGACGAGGTCGTAGAAGCATGCAGAGGAAAAAAGGGCACGATAGCAGACATAGAAATAAAACAGTTCCATCAGAGCCCGCCCGTACCATTCGACTTAGGCACGCTGCAGACCGAGGCATACGGCATATTCAAATTCCCTCCCCGGCGGACCGGCGACATCGCCGAGCGGCTTTATCTTGATGCCTTGATCTCCTACCCGAGAACGTCAAGCCAGAAACTGCCGCCATCAATCAACTACGAAGGCATATTGAAGGGCCTAACCCGCGAACCAAAATATAGAAAGCTAACCGACGAGCTCCTCAAACTGGGGCGCCTTGTGCCAAATGAAGGGAAAAAAGAAGACCCGGCGCACCCTGCAATCTATCCCACGGGCAATCTGCCAGAACGAGCACTAGGTGGACCTGAAGGCAAACTTTGGGACCTTGTTGTCAAACGGTTCATGGCAACCTTCGGCGAACCCGCGGTTAAGCAGAGCATGAAGGTCTCCATATCCGTGAATGGTCATCTCTTCTTTCTGTGGGGAAGACAGGTTCTCAAGGAGGGGTGGATGCTCTTCTACAAGCCCTATGTGCAGCCGGATGAGGTTCTCCTGCCCCCTCTAGAAAAGGGGCAACAGGTTGACTTCAAAGAGATCGCCCGACAGGACGCGTTCACCAAGCCTCCTCCGCGATACAATCCCAGTAGTTTGCTGAAGAGGATGGAAGACGAAGGCATCGGCACAAAAGCAACCAGAGCCGACATCATCGAGACGCTTTATGCCCGAGCGTACATCCGCGAAGAAAGAATGACAGTCTCAGAACTCGGATTCGACGTCACAAATGTCCTCAGCAAATACTGCCCCGAAGTCCTCTCAGTCAGTTTCACGCGGGAACTCGAAGAAAAGATGGAGAAGATCCAGCGAGACGAAGAAAAAAAAGAGAACGTGCTTGCTACCGCCGTTGACCGCCTGAAACCAGTATTGGAAGAACTGAAAAGGCAAGAGGCAACGATAGGTCAAGATCTCAGCGAAGCCGTACGAAAAGCCCAGATCCAAGAACGGATACTCGGCGCGTGCCCAGTCTGCGGAACAGGCAAACTCATGATTATCTATTCGCGGAGAACCGGGAAACGCTTCGCCGGATGCACCAACTTCTTCAAGGGTCTATGTAAGGCATCATCGCCTCTGCCTCAAAAGGGCACTGTTAAACCGACGCGGAAAAGCTGCAAGGTCTGCGGATGGCCAACAGTGCAGTTCAAGATGCAGGGCAAACGTCCATGGACCCTCTGCATCAATGTTGGTTGTCCGTCCAAGGAGGGAAAGAAAAGATGACATGCAAAGTCTGCGGAGCACGGGCTACAGGCGAATTCTGCGAACTTCACGCGGAAGCCTATGAGAACATCCGAAGGAAATATGATGCATGGAAGAAAGCATCAGGTGTTTCTTGGTTGCAGTACCTGAAAGAGATACAGACGAACCCGTATACAGGCGTGTGGGCCAAGGAAGTAGCTCAATCTCTGCTTTCTTCATCTGAACAGCCCGAGGGATGAAGGGCTCCACTTTGCTAAACGAGTAACATTTAAATCGTCTACTGTTCTCATATACTCAGCCGATCAAAGCTAACGTTAACGGGCGACCGAAGGGAAAGCACAAAATGGAGAAGAAGACTAAACGGACGTCCTCATCGTTGATCTTCTATTTTCAGAAGGCAAGTGTACAGATCGCAAGGCTTCGTCCTTCGTCTCGTCTCGTTGCAGGAGTCATAGTGGCGCTGTCTATTTTTATGCTTGGCGGCGGCGTTTACGACATTCTCATTCAGCCCATTTCGATATATCCTCTGGGTTCAGGGCGGTTCATCTATTTCTACCCGTACCAGTTGCATGACCAGTTTCTAAATGAAAGCATAGGCATCATGCTTTTCTACGCCATAGGAGTTGCGGGGCTGTTTCTCATCTATCAAAGCACCAAGTACATCCGTAGCCCCCGTCAAGCCTCAGCCATGCTGAGGATAGGGCTGGCACTGCTGCTTGTAGCCTTCGTCGCCGTTGAGGCGGTACTCTACTGGAAGCTGAATTGGTCCCAATAGTAGTAATCGAACGGAAGCAGCAGACTTAGAAGCCTACAATCTAAGCCGTCAGCCTTTTAATAGCATCTTACCTATTCTTTTTGTGTTAACACATTGTCGGAGTGGACCTGAGTGAGGACGATCGAATGGAAAAACGGAGCCGTAGTGACGGTTGACCAGACGCTTCTCCCCGAAAGAGAGGTTTGGCTCAAACTCGAAGACTGCAAACAAGTTGCATCAGCCATCAAAGAGATGAAGATGAGAGGCGCACCTCTGATAGGCGTTGCAGCAGCCTATGGGCTGGCACTGACAGCTTACCACTCGAAGGTCAAAAGCAGAGAGAACCTTATGAAGGAGCTTGAAGAGTCCGCGGAAACCTTAAGGCGAACCAGACCGACCGCGGTCAACCTTTTCTGGGCAGTCGAAAGGGTCATCAAAAGGGCAAAGGAGACCAAAGGCGACGCGGAGGCGCTGAGGCGCTCTGTCATCAAAGAAGCTCAGAAGATGGCAGATGAAGATGTTGAGGCCAACCGCAGAATCGGCAAGAACGGCTCCGTATTGATCGCTGACGGCGACGCGGTTTTAACACACTGCAACGCTGGAAGCTTGGCTACAGTGGACTATGGCACGGCTTTGGCTGTCGTTAGAGCCGCTTGGGAAGAAGGAAAATGCATAAGGGTCTTTGCCGACGAGACAAGACCGAAGCTTCAAGGCGCGAGGCTTACGGCATATGAGCTTATGCGCGATGGGATACCTGTGACGCTGATTACGGATAACATGGCGGGTTTCCTCATGGCGAAGGGCATGATCAACAAGGCAATAGTGGGTGCGGATAGGATTGTGCGGGATGCCGTGATAAACAAGATAGGCACCTACACGGTTGCCGTCTTAGCCCATGAGCACGGTATCCCGTTCTATGTTGCGGCGCCCCAGTCCACGTTCGACCTGACGCGGTCTGCGGCAGAGGTAGTCATAGAGGAACGGAGCCCAGACGAAGTCACGAACATCGGACCGGTCAGAATCGCCCCAGATGGCGTCAAGGTGATGAACCCGGCCTTCGACATCACGCCGATCAAGTACGTGGACGCTATCATAAGCGAAGAAGGAGTCCTCAGCAGAGAGCAGTTCAAAAATCTTGCGAAAAACGAAGGCTGAGAGGCTGCCGGCGTTCTTTATCTAACCATTCTTTTTCTTCTTTGTTCTCGGTTGATAGGTTCCTCTCCGCGTTTCTTTCGTCTGATCCCAAGCAGGTGGGTGATCCCCCGCCCTTTTTTTCGCTGGGGTTGTATCTGATGTTTGTGTGCATCTTCAGGAGGGGGTCGCCGCCTGTCCATGAGACGTAGCCTTTGGCTTCGTAAATGCCATGCAACTTAAGCTCGTAGGTTCCTCTGTAGGTTCCGCCGACTTGTCTCTCAAGCGTCACAGCGTTTATCTTGTTGCGTAACGAGATGTGAACGTAGACGCGTTTGATGTTTTCTTCCCTTTTCACAACTGGAACGAATTCTATGGTAACAGTTGAGTCTGATGCGTCATGAATGGATTTACTTGAGGCATCTTCCCCGTTAATCTTGAAGATGCCGTCAGGCTCCATTCAAGGCGCCCGTGTTTCAGCCTGTAGTTCAAGACGTTTCTTCATGTACCATGTTGGATCTGGGACCGGAGGACCCGTTGGAATAATCTTTTAGTGTTCAATCGAAACATACGTTTGGTTTCCCTGCTTTGGCGTTTTCAGAAAGGATCACGGTCTCTGCAATCAGTATCAATCTATCTCACCATTCTTTTCAGTTTCTCAGAACCTACAGCACGTTTATAGGCTCGCTCGGCTTGAAGCTTCTTGTATTCTTCATAAGTTATCTTTGAGTTTGGATAAAGTTCCATGTACCGCTTATAGGTCAACCTTAAGTCAGTGTCTTCATGATACACGCGGTGCCTTCCCGCCAGCAGCCGTTTCACAACCATGAACAAACCGCCAAACATGAGTATAAGGAAGGTGCCTAGAAGGACGAAAGAGACAGGTCCCAAAAGTGCTATGAAGCCTGCAAGCCAACTTGGAACCCACCATGGTACATCTGTGCCCAAAGCTTCTAAGGGCCTCGTTGAACTCGCGACCATCAATTCCGCTACTACTACAAAGACTGGGCATTCTCTATTCAACATTCTGTATTCTCCCCGTGCTTGGATATTTTGTGTTGAAGGAGGAGACTCATATCGCAGCTTGCTTTGACACTAGCCTGTTTCTGTCTCGCTTTTCTTGTTGGTTTTTATCGGAACTAGGGGCGCACCTTCTAGACCTATCACATTCAGTATGTCTGCTGATGATGGCACAACGATCTTGGTTTGCTGGGCGAATGTGTCTCTGATGACATCTAGTTTCTTGTTTATCTGGGCGTTCTCTTTGAAGTAGCTGTTCGCGGCTTCTGAAACCATTTTTATCGCCTCAGATTGGGCAGAGGCGACAATTCTGATGGCTTTGGCCTCTCCCTCTGCCTTCAGGATTGCAGACTGCTTCTCACCTTGAGCTTTGAGTATCGTGCCTTGCCTTTCTTGGTCTGCCGCTTCTTTTTTTCCAGTTGCCAGCAGGCGTGTCTGTCTTCTTTCTTGTTCGGCTGTCTTCTGTTTGTGCATGGCTTGCTGTATATCGGCGGGCGGGTCAATGCGTTGGAGTTCGATGCGGTTTACTTTTGTTCCCCACTTGTCTGTTGCTTGGTCAAGCACCTTTCTCAGTTCGTCGTTTATCTTCTCTCTTGATGTCAAGCATACGTCCAGCGACATCTCACCAACGATGTTTCTCAGAGTTGTCTGAGCCAGCTTGACAATCGCCAGCTCGAAGTCTTCTATCTCGTAGAGGGCTTTCACTGGGTCGATCACTTGGTAGTAGATTACGGCGTCAATCGTGACGACTACGTTGTCTTCTGTGATGATCTCTTGGGGCGGGACATCTATGACTTGTTCTCTCATATTCACGCGAAGTATGCGTTGGCTGAAGGGAATTATGTATCTTAACCCCGGCTCAACCGTCTTCTCGTATGCGTTCCATCTTTCGACTATGCCCTTCTCGTACTGGCTCACAAGTTTGATTCCAGATGCAATTATCAGCAGAGCTAGTGCCGCGATGATGCCGCCGAATGTTATCAACAGCATTTCGAATCCAAACATTCTTTACTTCACCTCTTCTACTATGAGACTGACTCCTTTTACCCCCACAACCTTTACCTTGGTCCCTGTTTTTATGGTTTTGTCAGCAACGGGGCGCGCGAACCAGTCTTCACCTACGAGTGTGATTACGCCTCCGTCGATGGGCTCTATGCTGGTTCTAGCCTCGGTCGTTTTGCCTACAAGGGCATCAACGTTCGTCTTTAGCGGGCTTACATTCAGCCTGTTCAGCAATTTGCCGCCCTGAACCTTCTCAACCTTGAAGGTGCATTCCTTCAGGTGGTTTAGGCGTCGTACAAACTCACCAAAGTCATCCGTCTCTATTTCCACAAGAAACTCGCTGTCCTGCCTCTTGACGGTATAGCTTGTCTTATGCGTCTCTGAAAACTTTGACAGTAGCTGCACGAGCTTAAGCACGTCAGCTTCAATTGTGAGGGTGATTCTCATTGTCTCTAATAAATGAGAGTTATCGAGACCCATATAAAGTTATCGTTCGTCATTGAGCCTCATCGACGGCAAACCATACCGACAGCCAACATCACAGAACAATTTCCATACAGCCGAAACCCACCGCCGAGACCCATCTGGAAACCAATTTTGGGCAACCTTCGCTCAAAGCATGAAAAGCATGGATTAGGCGAATAATTATAAGTGAGCGACCACGCATTTCTTATGGTTCCTTAGAAGATAGTGTCGCTGCACAAGGGAGGGACTGAGCCGTGGGTACAGAAGAATCTGAGAGAGAAAAGAAAGTCATCATCAAGGCTGTTCTAAGAGATGATAGTGTCTTCGTTCCTCCTTCAGAGGACATTGAAGGGCTTTCCTCCCGCGGTTATGGCACATCAGCAGAGAGCGGCATCGCGTTAACGTTTTACGAGGCATTGTTCCTTCTCAGCAAAGGCATACTCGAGATCACCGACGAGAAGACCAAAGCCAACGTCACGTTCCAAGACCTGCTTGAAAAGTACCGTTCGGTCAAAGAGAACGCTTGGGTCAGATACTTGATTTACCGCGATCTCCGGGGCAGAGGCTACGTGGTCCGCGAAGGGTTCGGCATGGGCATAGACTTCCGCGTCTACGAAAGAGGAGAATACGGCGAGGAAACCGCGGACTACTTGGTTTTCGGCATATACGAGGCACAACCAGTCGCGATCGAGGACCTAGCCAACACTCTCCAATATGTACAGAGCTTGAAGAAGAATCTGGTCCTAGCCGTTCTAAACAGAAGGGGCGAGATAGTCTACTACACCCTATCGCGCCTAGCCTTCGAATAGAAAAGGCTTTCCTTCAAAGGCTTCTGCGGTTCAGAAACGCCAAGCCGAATGGACAGCATTTGCGGTAAAGGACAACAGCTACGCTCATAAGATTCTTCAGTTAAACTTATGTCTGCCTCGAAGTTATAGCTTGAAGGCTTCTCGACACCAGAACGCTTGCAATGTTTGTTATCAGGCTCTGCGGTGTATGGGCAGCATTTATGATCAAATGATTGCTTGTTGCGGCCTTGTAGAAGTCGTCCCCCTCAAACCTCGCATGTGTCTTGGCAATATTCCTAAGGGCGTCCGCATGTTCCGCCACAAATTTTATGGAGAAGGTTCCGTCGGCTCTCGTGGTCCCCGAAGACATAATCCTGTTCCTGCCCAGATCGCACTCGTGGATGTAGATTCTGGCTCCGTTGATGCCTGTTTCTGAACTGGCTGTGACAAGTTTGCCTGCGAACGTGATGACCGGTTGCTCAGGGATGTCGCCTGAGAGTTCGTTCAGAATCAGGATGGTTTCGCTTTTTGAGGCATGCAGCCTTAGGGGGAAGCTGTTAGGTTGTTTGTAGACTTCTTTGTCCTCGATGAAGATTCTGTAGTGGTATGCCGCCTCGTTCGTCGGCATGAAAGTCACCAAGACTTTTCCGCTTGAAAGCGGCTTGAGCTTCAATATGCGTGACTCTTCCTTCACCCTCACGTCAAGTCCATGGGGAACATCTCTGTAGATAGCGACCTTGACAAGTCCCGTAACACTCTGCATTCGCATGGTATTCTCAACTTCTACCTCGACGTGGACTATGTCGTAGACTAAGCATTCCGAGAGGGCTTCTCCTTCCGAGTTTGTCCATCTGGACGACTTGTACTTGAGGGTGAGCTCTGTGGGCAACTCTAGCACCTTCTGAAGGTGAAAGCGCTGAGCGGAGACTTTTATGGCTTCTTAACATGCATCGATATCTGGTGATGTTTCTTGCTCGACAACGAAACGGCTCACCTTATCTCTGAAGCATCCTTTCGGCGTTGAAACCATACGGCTATTGCCGCCTAAGTGTCAAATTCACATCGTGCAACGTATTTATAGCGCAACAGTATCCTAATATGTTGGTGCCACATCAAGGTCTAGAAATTGGGCGTAACCTGAAGAGGTGGGTACGTTGAAAAAGAGTATATGGATATCCATCGCCTTATCCGTTCTTCTTCTTTTTGTTGGGTGGTACTATGGCCTGAGCAACCAAGAGACGCTTAACGAGTTCTTCGGCGGAGATGTGGAAATATACATACAAGTTGCCTTGTTAGCAGCAGGACTCTTCATACTCTACGTCGCCATCTCAACTATCTTCAAAGAAGCTAGCACATCGAAAAAGGGCATATGGATGTTCATTGCCTTATCCATACTTCTCGGCATCTTGTACTATAGCCCAGGCAGCCAAGATGCGTTTAAGGCAGCCTTCGGCGAAAACGTGGAGGGGTTCATACGAGTTGTTTTGTTGGTTACAGGTCTCTTCCTCCTCTATATCATTGCCTCAATGATCTTCAGAGGAGCCATGCTCAAAGCCGGGGCCAAAGAGGGAGAGATAACGATGATCAACGGAGTCCTGAAGGTAGCTTTTCTAGCTGCAGGATTTCTCGGCGTCCTTAGCGAATGGTTCTCGCTTGGAGCGCTCGGCGCAGTCTTTGCAGCATTCGGCGGGATGTTTCTCGGCTGGTCCCTGCAGGGACCAGTCAGCGGGCTGGCGGGGTGGCTCTTGGTTTCCATCATTCGTCCCTTCAGCGTCGGTGATCGTGTGCAGCTTCCGTCTTATGGCTTGGTTGGCGACGTCTTGAACATATCGCCTTTGTATACGGTGCTTAATCAGGTGGGTGGAAGTGTCGGCAGCGAGGAGCCTGCAAACAGGACGATCTTGATTCCTAATGCGATGCTCTTTTCCACTTTGTTTATCAACTATACCCCGAAGGGTCAAGAAAAGCTCATCGAGATGTTCCAGAAGAAGTTTGAGGCTCAGGAAGTCTCTTCAAAGTCTGCGTACATGCTTGACGAGTTCGTTTTGAGGATCACCTTCGATTCTGACTGGGACGAAGCAGAAAGGATCTTGCTCACCGCGGCTAAAGAGGTGACAGCGGACATCATAAAGGAGACGGGGCAGGAGCCCTACATACGTGCGGATATGTCTGACTGGTACGGGGTCAACGCAAGGCTGAGGTTCATGACACTTGCCACAGAGAGACCTAGAATAATTTACGAGCTGACCAGAAAGATCATCAAGGAGATTCAACGAAGCAAGAAAGTGGACATGGCCATCCCATACGTGTATTCCTTCAAGAAGCCATTCTCTACGAGGCAGTACGTAGAGCAAACAGAGGAACCTGCGCCGCTGAAAACGAAGGAGAAGAATCACCGAAAACGTGATGAAGCAGATGCCGAGAAGACTGAGGGCAAAGCGGCATAAGCCTGTCTTCGGGTATCCCTATGATTTATTATCGAGTACATCTTTTAATAACGAGCATTGAGATAGGTGTTCGGAGGGCTGTTCTTTGTCTTCACCGTTCCGTCAAACTGTGCGTGGAATGAGGGATCTTCTGCCGGACGAGGCGGAGAAACTGCGTTTCATCGAGCAATCCGCGAGGGAGACCGCCCGGCTCTACGGTTACAGAGAGGTTATCACGCCGATTGTGGAACATTATGAACTGCTGGCCGCAAAGGTCGGTGAAGAAAACCGAAACCGCATGTACGTCTTCGAGGATATGGGTGGACGCAAGGTCGCCCTGAGACCCGAGTTCACAGCCTCCATTGCAAGGCTCGTTGCGACAAAGATGGCGAATGCGCCTAAACCGCAGAGACTCTTCTCCAGTGGGACCCTTTACCGCTATGATGAACCGCAGTTTGGCAGATACAGAGAGTTCTGGCAGGTCAATTATGAACTGTTCGGTTCAAGCATGTGTGAAGCTGATGCTGAGATGCTCTGCTTGACCAATGACCTTGTTGAGAAGATCGGGCTGCGAGGCTGCTCCTTCAAGATTGGACATGTAGGTGTTCTTAGAGGCATTCTTGGACAGGAAGGAATGACTGAGGATCAACAGGACACAATTATGCAGATGCTTGACAAGAAACAGTGGAGCGAAGCCCTAGAATATGTAAAGGGTGCCGGAGGCTCCCAGAAGTGTCTGGCTACGTTGAAAAATCTGTTTGAGATAAAGGGCGAAGACTATGAGAGAGTTATCAAAGAAATAGGCGCGACAGTCAACGGATATCCTGAAGCGATGAAGGCTGTTGACAACCTGAATGGGATTCTGAGTTTGTTTGAGGTAAACTGTACCATCAAGACAAGTATTGAAGCGGGTTTTGCAAGGGGTTTAGATTATTATACAGGGCTGATCTTCGAGGTCTACATGCCAGATATGAACGTAGCCCTCGGAGGCGGCGGACGCTACGACAGACTTATAGAACTCTTCGGCGGCGGATTCACACCAGCCGTGGGCGTGGCTCTGGGCATTGGTCGTTTGGCGCTGGCGCTGGAGAAACAGGAAACTGTTCCGCCGGCAAGCCATAGGGAAAGAGTCTTGGTCGTTTCGATCAGCAGCGAGATGACCCGAAATGCCTTCAACGTTGCCGCCATGCTCAGAAAGAGCGGAATCCCCACAGAAATTGAGACAATGGGGCGTTCCGTTTCTAAGGCGCTTGCTGATGCGGACAGAAGAGGGATCACGCATGCTGTCATCATTGGACCGAAAGAAGCCAAAGAGGGAAAAGCTGTCTTGCGGACGATGAAGGAACGGAAACAGGAGACTCTAAGCGTAGGGGACCTTGCTGAAAGAATCAGGCATTAGAGTCAGGATCCTAGGCTTTTCTTCAGTGCTCGGATTGTGTTCCCTTTTCCGATGGCGAAGACATATGGTCCTAGACGTGGGCCTGAGTGAGCGCCCAGCAGTATGCCGTAAAGCGTCTTGAAAAAGCCGGCTGGCTTCAACCCGTTGGCTCTGGCTATCTCAAATATGGCGCTTTGGAGTTTCTCTGCGTCATCCTCCGCCTGTATCACATGGATTAGTTGCTGAACCGCGCTTCTTTCTTCCGATCCGAGTTCAACATGGGTTTCTGTTGCCTCCTCGAAGTCTTCGACCCAGTTAAGCGCGTATTCGATCCGTTTCTCCAGGTCCGCTGGGGCTTCCCCTTCAAAGTAGTTGATGCCTTTTAACCTGTCTACGATGAATCTTTTTTCTGTTTCTTTCGGTGCGACCTTTGCAAAGTAGACCAGCAGGTTGTATGGCGCGTGGAAGCCGGGTTTCTGCGGCGGGTTCATGAACCAGCAGTATTTGTATAGGCCGATGAGCTTCGCCTTTTCTTTTTCGTCTGTGACTTTCTTTCTTCGGAAGTATATGTCTTCCAGTTCGTCCATCTCGTTCATGTAGACAGGTATGTCGGCTGCGGATATGTGGCGGGTTCCCACGAACCGTTTCAGTGTCAGCAGAAGCATGGACTGCGGCGAGCCGTATCTGAACCAGACCTGCGGTGTGAGCACGTTGCCGATCGATTTTGAAATTTTCTTTCCGCCTTTGTCCAGAAACATCTCATACTGCACATGCATGGGCGGTTCGTAGCCAAGTATTTCGCGGCTGATCCTGTCGTTCACGCGGACCGAGTCTGATATGTCCTTGCCGTATGCCTCAAAGCGTATCTGCAGGGCCCGCCATCTCGCCGCGAATTCGCCTGCCTTCCAGCCCAGCTTGCCCTCGCCTTTCGTGTAGTCTGCTTCGCCCTTGTAGCCGCAACCTTCAAGCCAGCTGCCCTTGATCTCCAAGCCCTCGCATGTGTAGAGGACCTTGTTCTCCTCTGGAACGAACCCGTATGCGGTTGTCGTGTAGATTCTGCCGCACGAAGCGCAGATCGGAAAGTACGGCAGCGCTTTCAAGAATTTTTCTTGACCCGTCTCTTCCTTGATTATCTCGCCGACCCGCTTCGCGTTCTCCAAGATAAGGCGTATCTCGCTGTTTAGCAGGCCTTGGCTGTAGGCGTCCGTTGCCTTCATCAGCGTGTATTTTACGCCGCATCTTTCCATGGCTTCCAGCAGCTGGTTAACCATGTGGTCGCCGTAGCTGCTGTGGCAGTTGAAGGGGTCAGGCACCTCTGTGACTGGGCGGCCTAGATGTGGCTTTAGGCTGTCCGGGAAGCCTGTCGGGACCCTTCTTAAGCCGTCCTTGTTGTCCGAGAAGACGATGAACTCGGATTTGCAGCCCTGCTCCCTAAGGGCTAGGCAGACGGCGTAGTTGCGTGCCACCTCTGCGATGCTGCCTATGTGCGGTATGCCGGATGCTGCGACTCCGCTTTCAACCCTGAGCACGTCGAGGCTTCTGCCTATCTTGCGCTCTTTTTTGATGAGTCTTTGGGCGACTTTGTCGTACCATGTGCCGTGCCCGATTATCTTCGCCGAAGCCTTATTCCTGCTCATACCTGTCAGCAACCACGAATAAGACGTGAAGGGCTAAATAAAAACTGTTTCTTCCGCGTAGTCCCTGACCGTACTCATTTGACTGTCAAAGATTTTTCTGATTTGACAGTGACTGTCAAACGGGAAAGCCTTGTAGATTTGTCTGACAAATTTTTTTCTGTTTTGTCAGTCACTGACAAATGGTAAAGCCTACCAATAGACTTTGTAGATTTGATTAACAAACGAAATTCCGCATTGATAATGATAAATATATAGTTTACTTAAATATTAATATTAATGCAGGTTTAGCACAAAGTCCGGGGCAGCTCACTTCTTATTTTTTCTGCTTTTTTTCCTAGATGTCTCCATGGCATCTTCAACATATATATTGTAGAATACAAAGGAACCATGAGGTACTTGATGTGAGAAGAAGCCTGCTAGTCTCAATTCTGATCTTCGACTTTATTTTCCTAGCAGTAGCTTTCGTTCTTTGGCCTTCCTCTGGCGGAAGCATAAATCATGAAAAAGGCTACCTTTTCACCTTTGCCCAAATTACTGACAGCCACCTTCCAAGGTCAAAAGCGATAAACGAGAAGGCTGTCGCTTGGCTAGCCGCACAGGAAAACATCTCGTTTGTCGTTCACACCGGAGACATAGTGGATCAACATTCAGAAAAAACTGCCTGGGAAGATGCCTACAATCTTATGCACACATTAGACAACACAAGCAGCTGGGCTGTTCTCGCAGGCAACCACGACGTAGCAGATGGAATATTTGACTTAACAAACTATATGCAATACTTTGGCAACAATTCCATCGATCAATATTTCATCATAGAAGACAAGTTACTCTTCATACTTCTAAGCTGGAACAACACAGACGGCAGCATAACCAATCAAAGGCTTGAATGGATGGACGGCATCATTGAAAGCTACGAAGAAAAACAAGCAGTAATATGTTTGCAGCCGCATCTTTTCGGCCTTTCTGTCTTAAATATCCTTGGAGCTCCTAACTATGCTGAGATATGGAACCACATATCTAAACATAAAAACGTTGTCATCGTTCTTTCAGGACATATCCACATGAATTGGGTACGCACATACAATATTGGTGAAGGTGATGTCTGGGCTATAAGTACAGAGGCAGTGACGGATAAAGGATACATACGCCTCTTCGACGTATACAAGGACAAGATCGAGGTCTATGCATACTCACCATGGACCAACCAAACATATTTGGGTCCACTAGACCGCTTTACGATAAAACTTGCTTCTGTCGGTTATGATGCGGATGGAGATCTTTGGGGAAACAGCCTAGACTTAATGCCGACGCACCCATTGATCCCCAACGGCTTATTAACTTCGTTGGGCATAGCGATCATCGTCACTGTACACTTCTATAAAGAAAAGACTCCAGCTTCAAAGCACATATAAGCGCAGAAAGTCACGCTTTGTAGTACTGTCTTAATAAAGACCATATCATTTCGGCTAATGATTTTCCATAGAATTGCTCGGATGCTACTACATATCTATTATGATTATCATTTGTTGGCAGGTATTTTTAGGGCAAAATCATGGTCAAAAAAAGCCAAATACGGCAAAGGGTATAATCTGTTTGGGTGGCTTCCTTGAGAAAGAGGGATGTCTTGTCGATTGTTGAGATACCTGTTAGATGCAACATAATCATGCGTCTCGATGATGCAGAGAAAGCCGCGTACTCTGACCTGCTTGACTCAACGGGAGACAAAGAGGTTCTTGACAGCAGAGGCAACTTCAACTATCACCTGAATTTCCTTCTGGAAAACTCGATCATCGTCAAAGAAGGCGCTGTCTACCGCCTGACAGACAAAGGTCGAGCCATCGCCCAATTCGCAAAGGAAGTCAACCGAGTCTGGAACCAGACTGAACCGAAACTGAGAGGTGGTTACATGAGCATAATTGGCTATGCGGAGGAGTTTGAGAAGGAAACGGGAATAAGAATGCACAAAGCTGTCGAAAAGAGAAAGCTCAAGAACAGGGTCGAGATGGTCATGGACGAAAAACAGGTCCTCGGCATCTTGGACGAAGCGCAATGCGAAGACGAGTTCTTCAGCAGCTATGAAGAGATCCAGATGGCTGACATGAAACTCTGCGTGGAAGTGCGTGAAGACAAAAATAGCAAAAAACAAAATTGTTATCCCTTGGGTCATCCGGACTTGACTTATCATCTTTCACCATATTATTTGGGAGCGACCCTTATCTATCTGCAAAAAAACTTTGGCGAGGCACATCTATTCGCCGACAAAAAGAAACCAATGCCCTTCATACTGAGAGCCAAAAAGCTAGAAGAAAGATACGAAGGACCGGGCTTCGTGATTGCACCTGTCATTCTGCCCCCAGTTGGAAGTAAAAGCTAAAAATAACAGTGCCGCCAGAAGTTGAGACTGCTTTAAGTTTCAGACAAAAACGGAATTGAGGGGTAACCTAGACTCTTGTGTGCTCAAAGCTGGGTTTACTCATCATTTTTCAGCCTGACTTCATCTCATCATCGGACACATGCAAAAATAGGCTAATGAAAGTGTGCCCGACGGAAAGGCGCAACAACTATGCCTTCACAATGATCCTTCTTTCAAGCTGAAACAAACGCCTTCCTCAACAAGAAATTGCAGGCACAATATTTATGGTTTACCGCATGTCTCAAAGAAGATTTGAAGATTCTAGGATACTGGCTCACTTGAGTTCACAATGGAAAAAGAAGTCGGGTCTTATGCTCTTAGTTCTAGTTCATCCTTGAGCTGTTTTACGAAATTATTCTGAAACGCTGTTCGTTTGTCCATAATTTCTTGTGCGGTCTTTGTGTGGCGGGGGTGTTTGCCTTTTGATACGAGGTATCTGTCAATTGCGGTTTCTATACTAAGCCGTCTGTCAAATGCACTTATTCTTTGAAAAGACCTAGCTATCCATGTGGCGCCACACCTATCAAGGGAATCAGCATCATTCAGAATCTTCGACTCCAAAGAACTCTTACCGTGTTTGTCATGTTCCCGAATCACTGCGCAGATTTGTTCGGTTTTTTCATCCGACAAACCCATTTCTTTCAAAAGGCTCTTAGCTACACGTGCACCGAGTTCACCGTGGTCTGCAGTCCCGGCCAGATAGCCCTCAAAGACCCTATGTTCTTCGCCATTATCGCCAATCGTTAGCTCTCGTTTCAGTGCAGCAAGTGGAACACAGCCTACATCATGGAGCAACGCAGCGATCTCCAAGACTATAGGGTCCCCGCCTTCCTTCTCCCCAATGAACAGGGCTAATTTGCAGACCCGTTCAGCATGATCAAAACCGTGACCGAAGCTCGTATCCGATTGATACAAGCGTATGAAGCTCCTTATCTTCTCCAACATGGCGCCTTGATCAAAAACATTTGAACCCATATTTCATGCCTCATTCACTTATCTAAAAAGGGAAGATCCACATTTTAGGCTTTTGTCAACACACGAATAATCCTTAGATGACAAATAATTCACACAAAAAGCTAAGCCAAAAACAAGCAGATAGCATTGAAATATAGCTAGAACTATGCCTGTTCCCTTTGTGTGACAAAAAAGAAAAAATCTGTCCCACAAATAATATGGGTTCTTCAGCCTTCTGCGAAGAATTTTTTGAGGTTTTGTATGCTGGTTTCGGCGGCTTCGCTGGGGTTGTCTTCTTTTGTTAGGACTTCTACGGAGACATAGCCCTTGAACCCTGCGCTTCTCAGGCCCTGCACGACTTTCGCGTAGTCCACGTTTCCGTAGCCGGGTCCCCTCTTGTTGTCGTCGTTGGCATGGAAATGCCTCAGGTGCCCTCCGCCTTTGACTATAAGCGTGTCCAACGGCTTTCCTTCGTCTGAAAGCGAATACACGTCCAGTATGAGCTGGAAATTCTTGTGGTTCACTTCTTTGATTAGCCGTAAGGCTTCGTCAACTGTGGTCACGAAGTTCGTCAGTTCCCGCCGCAGAGGCTCCATGCAGATCGTCACATCATAGTCCGAGGCGTACTCGGCGCCTTCGCTGAAGGTTTCAGCAGCCCATCTCCAAGCTTTCGCAAAATCGACGCCTGCGGGCACGGAACGCTGGTCGGGCGAACCGAAGACTATTACTTTTCCGCCTATTTCGCCGCAGAACTTTGCCAGCTGCTTTATGTATTCCGTTGTTCGCTGTCTAACCTCTGGGTCAGGGCTTGTCAGGTGGAGCCCCTTCGTGCCCTTCAGCACCCAGTGAATGCCTGCTACCTCTAAGCCGCAACGTTTCGCCAGTTCCCTAATGTGGCTGCGCTTGGAACCGCCTATGTCTGTAACGGTTTCAGCTATCGTAAAAGGCGCAATCTCGACACCGTTGTAGCCCAAAGCCGCTATGTACTCAAAGGCTTTCTCTAGGCTCCAACCCTCAAAGAGCTCGTTGCAGACGGCGAACCTGAACATTGACTGTCTCACCAAAAAAAGGGCTGAGCCCACGTTCCGTCTAGTAGCGCGGCAACGGAAGCTTAACGGGCTTGTCCTGTA
Source organism: uncultured Candidatus Bathyarchaeia archaeon (assembly GCA_964513245.1). Taxonomy (GTDB): domain Archaea; phylum Thermoproteota; class Bathyarchaeia; order Bathyarchaeales; family DTEX01; genus CAZELO01. The sequence goes on from CAZELO010000020.1 coordinate 23,653, forward strand.
GGGCTGACTGATAAACCCCCGTCACGATCTCGACGGCTTTAAGCGCACTTTCGCCTGTGATAACGGGATCGCGGTTCTCCAATATGGCGTCAATGAAGTCTCTGCACTGCATGGCGTGGGTTCCGCCGGCAGGGGTCGTCAGAGTGTCTTTCTTCAAGGTCTCGCCGGAGACTACCTCAACAGGTTGTTCCCCTATCTTTATGGTGAGCTGATTGCCGATTATCGAGACCATACCGTTCGTTCCGTAGATCGATATGCGCGTTTCCTGCATGCCCCTAGGCGCACATGTCGTGCTGATGAGATATCCTACGGCGCCGTTCTTGAACTTTATCAGCGATGTGCTGAAGTCTTCGGCTTGTATGGTATGTCCCACAGTGGCATACTTGCCATAAACCGAGTCAACCTCGCCCATAAGCCAGTAAAGCTGATCAACAGTGTGTATGCCCTGGTTAGCCAACACGCCGCCGCCCTCGCCGAACCATGTGCCCTTCCACGTCTCTACAGCCTTGTTCACGTGGTAGTATTCCTTGTCGCCCCGCCACCACTTAACGATGCCTTCTATCAGATAGATTTTTCCAAGTTTGCCCTCTTCCAAAATCTGTTTCATATGGATACGATTCGGATCCAACCGGCTCTGAAAGACACCTGCAAGAATCACACCCTTCTCTTTGCAGACCTGTATCAGCCTGTCACCAGCCGTCAGATCCGTGGCTATAGGCTTCTCAACCAAGACATGCTTTCCGCACAATGCCGCGTAGACTCCCATGGGCGCATGCTCATAACTCGGAGAGGCAATGGAGACCGCCTCTATCTCCGGGTCTTCAAGCATCTCCGGATAGCTCGCGTACCCCTTAACCTTGAATTTTTCGCATGCCTTTTTCAAGGCATCAGTTCTAATGTCGCAGAGGGCTACAAGTTTCGCCTTTTCGTAGTCATTGAATGCCTGCGCATGGTTCATGCCCATGCCTAAACCCACAACACCAACACCGACACGTTTCATCCGAATTCCACCATCATAGACTTTACGGTTCTGCTTTATATCTGTTATATCTTGCGCAACAGCTCTTGAAGGTTCCGCATGCAGATTCTAGAGGACTCCTCTCCCAACGAAGAGAATTCCTCGCCGCCAGGCCTCATAACCGCCTCTTCTGAAAGCTGCTTCGCCAACCTCCAATGCGTCTCCAAAGAAAGATATCCAGCGTAGCCGTCTTGCCTCAGCGCCTGCAGCTGACCCCTGTAATCGACCTCGCCTTCGCCGACAGGTGTGAACTGGGGTTTCCCCTCGGGTCCCTTTCGAATTCCATCCTTAATGTGAACATGGATTATTCTCTCCTTTACGTGGCTGTAGCCGCAGGGGTAGGGCGTCTCACCGGATGGGTCCATTATGTCGTTTCCCGGGTCCCAGATTGCCATGACATTTTTCGATTGTATCCTGTCGAGGAACTGGTGTAGTTCCTTGCCGTTGCCGACAAATGTTGACGGTTCATTTTCGATGCCGAGAATTATGCCTTCTGCTTCAAGTATTTCCAGCGGCTTCTGATACTTCTCGACTATGTCGTCTATGCGGCTGGAAAGCGGACCCTTCCGCCAGAAAGTGAAACCCCTAATTATGCCCGTGTCAAGTTTTTTCGCCAGACGGATGCATCTTTTCAAGATTTCCAGATGCCGCGTATATTCTGAGTCGCTGTCTATGTCGGCTTTAAAGAAAGGCGAGGAGATCGCGCTTACTTTCAGCCCGTGTTGTGATAGAATCCTTTTTATTCTGCCCGCTTCTTCCAAGAGGTCCTGCGGCGGCTTGCCCCACAAGTTTCTTATCTCGACGCCGTCTAGGCTGAACTCCTTCGCAAACTTCGAGACGACATCTAGGTCCTGAGAAACCTCGTCCGAAAACACTGACAAACGAAACATACGCCGTTCACTCCAACTTGATGCCGATCAATTCGGAGAACAACCTAGATTTAATTCTTACGGTCCAAGAACGGACTTGTATCGTCGCATGACATGCGGCATACTCTTGAACCAAGAACCTGAGAGTGCGCCTGCATGAAAGCAGTTAGAGCCGCTACGAATCTAAGGCGCTCAGCGGAGAATAAGATTCAGGACTCTTCCTATCGCGTGCCGCAGCTCTTCAAAGTGGCGTTCTTCAGTTGGCGTGTATACTCTTCGATCGCCCGGAGCAGCTCTTCTTCGTTGCCGCGTTCTTTCTCGACAAGCCTCACAAACGCGCTTCCCACTATGGCGGCGTCGGCTCCCCTCTGCATTATTGCCTCTACGTGTTCGGGTTTCGAGATGCCGAAGCCCACCGCTAAGGGGATTCTTTCGCATGTAGTGCGCAACGTCTTTTCAATCAGCCTCATTGTAAGATCCTGAATCTGCTCTCTGGCACCGGTTACGCCGAAGACTGAGACGAGATAGAGGAAACCCGATGTGTTTTCTACGATTTTTCTTAGGCGTTCAGTCGACGTGGAGGGAGCCGCAAGAAAAACGGTGTCGACCCCACAGGCGTCAGCAACCTTCTTGTAGTCACCTGCTTCTTCTATCGGGAGATCGGGCACGATGACCCCGTCAATGCCGCAAGCCCCCGCGGATTCAAAGAAGCATTTATGTCCCATCTTGAAGATCGGGTTATAATAGGTCAAGACCGCAAGGGGAACCGTCTTTGTCTCTTTGATCTCCTCGATCATTCTGAGAACTTTCTTCGGGGTCGTTCCTGCCTTCAAGGCTCTTACGCTGGCTGCTTGAATGGTAGGTCCGTCCGCGATTGGATCTGAAAAGGGTATTCCGAGTTCAATTATGTCTGCTCCGCCTTGGACAAGCGCGCCGACTATCCGAGGCGTAAGAGAGGTGTCAGGGTCGCCTGCCGTGACGTAGGCTATTAAGCCGCCTTCGTTCCGTTTCCTCAGTGTTGAAAGGGTCTCTGTTATTCGGCTCATATCTGTGCACCTAAATATTTGGCTACCACTTCTGCGTCCTTGTCTCCCCTTCCAGAAAGGGTGACAACAATCATCTTGTCCTTGCCCAGAGTCTTCGCCAGCTTCATGGCATATGCCAAGGCATGAGAGGGCTCTAAGGCTGGGACAATTCCTTCCTTCTTCGACAGCTCAAGAAAGGCATCTATGGCTTCCACATCCGTCGCCGCAGCGTATTGGGCACGCTTGAGGTTCTTTAAGAAGGAATGTTCAGGTCCAACGCCGGGATAGTCCAAGCCGGCGGATACGCTGTGGGTCGTCTGAATTTGCCCGTCCGCATCCTGCAGAACGTAGGTCAGCATGCCGTGGAAGACGCCTTCTGAACCTGCGCATATTGAGGCTGCATGTTTGCCTGTGTTTATTCCTTCGCCTGCGGCTTCGACGCCGTACATCTTGACGTCTGGGTCGTCCAAGAACGGATAGAACGTTCCGATTGCGTTGCTTCCGCCGCCCACGCATGCAACAAGAGCATCTGGGAGCCTGTTTTCCTTTTCCAATATCTGCTTCCTGAGTTCGCGTCCGATGACGCTTTGGAAGTCTCTGACGATCATGGGGTAGGGATGCGGTCCGACGACGGAGCCTATCAGGTAGTAAGTGTTCTGGACGTTTGTGACCCAGTCTCTCAAGGCTTCGTTGATGGCGTCCTTCAACGTTTTCGACCCAGACTCAACCTTGTGGACCTCCGCGCCGAGCAACTTCATTCTGAAGACATTGAGCCTCTGCCGCTCCATGTCCTCCGTGCCCATGAATACCTCAGCCTTCAGCCCCAATGCGGCGCAGGCTATAGCCGTTGCAACGCCGTGTTGTCCCGCACCCGTTTCAGCTATGATTCTTCTCTTTCCCATCCTTTTGGCGAGTAAGGCTTGTCCCAACGTGTTGTTTATTTTGTGTGCGCCTCCGTGGGCTAGGTCCTCGCGTTTCAGGTAGATCTTGGCTCCGCCTAACGATCGGCTCAAGTTCTCCGCAAGATACAGCGGCGTAGGTCTCCCAGCGTACTCTGAGAGGTAATAGTTCAGCTGTTTCTGGAATTTGGGGTCTCTTTTCGCTTCTTCGTAGGCGGCTTCCAGTTCTTTGACGGCTGTCATGAGGGCTTCTGGGACGAACTGTCCGCCGTACTTGCCGTACTTTCCCTTTACGGGGTAGTTTTCAAACTTCATCATATCTCAACTTCCTTGGCGTTTTTCACGAATTCTGCGACCTTACGCGGGTCCTTTGTCCCGGGGCTTGCCTCCACACCGCTCGAAACATCCACGGCATAGGGTTTAACCGCACTTATGGCTTCTTTCACGTTCTCTGGTTTCAGCCCGCCCGCAAGGATCAAAGGCTTCGGGTATATGGCGTCTCTGACCTGTTTGCTGAGGTTCCAGTTATGGGTTTTGCCAGAACCCCCGTAATTGCCCGAAACACAGGAATCCAAGAGGACGGCGTCAAATGCATCCGCCACCTCCGCGACAGCGTCAATCTTGAGATCAGGTTTCACTTGGACAGCGCCTATCAAGCATACGTTTGTTAGTCGCTCTCTGATTTCTTTGTGGAGACCGCTTAAACCATGAACCTGGATGACGCCGGAGCCCACCTTTTTTGAGATCGTTTCCAAGTGGCTGAGATTTTTGGGAACAGTGACGGCTACGGTTTCGACGAATAACGGAGTGGCTTTCACAAGTCTTTTGGCTTCGGTTATAGGCAGGTTCCGGGGAGACTTGGGTGCATCGACGACGAATCCCACGGCGTCCGCTCCGGCTTCTACAGCTGCAGCTAAGTCTTTAAGTGAGGTGATTCCGCAGATCTTGACGCGAACTTTGCTCATTATGCCTTCACGAGCTCCTCGATTTTCTTTTTGATGTTGCCTGCCTTCATGACAGCGGTTCCTACCAAGAAAGCGTGGGCACCGCATTCGCGGAGGAAACGGATATCTTCGGGGCTGTTGATGCCGCTTTCGCTAATAATCACTTTCCCTTCAGCCCCGTGCTTCGCTAGGATGCGCCTTGTCACATCGAGGTCCACCTTCAGCGTCTTCAGGTCACGGTTGTTTATCCCGATCATGTCTGCATCTGTTTTCAGGGCGGAAAGGAACTCGTCTTCAGCGTGTACCTCCAAGAGCACTTCAAGCCCTTTCGAATGCGAATATGCGATCATGCTCTGGACATCCTTTTCGCAGCAGCCCCTCGTGAAAAGCGACTGTATCAAAAGAACCGCGTTTGCCCCAGTTCTGGATGCCGCTTCGATCTGCACGGGACTCAGGATTATGTCCTTCATGAGTATTGGAACTTTCACCCTGCTTCGAGCCTCTGAGATGAATTTGATGTTGCCACCAAAATGCTTCGGCTCTGTCAGAATCGATATGCCGACAACGCCGCCCTCTTCCATCGCCCGAGCGATCTCTCCAGAATGGCTGTTCTCCCTCAAAACGCCCATGGACGGGGAAGCCAGCTTAATCTCCGAGATCATCGGAGCGCCCTCGCACTTCAGGATTGCTTCTCTCAATCCTACGGAAGACGCGGCTGCCTTCACATCGGTTTCGTAGTATCCTTCCTTGATGGTTTTCATGGCGTCTTCGGCTAGGATATCAAGATAGTCAGGCATGTTTCCGCGTCAACCCCTCAAGTCTTGCTAGTTCTCCGCCTGAAGCCTTTATCAGATCTTCCAGTTTCTTGTAGGCAGCGCCGCTTTTGATGGATTCATCTGCCAGTTCTATTCCGTGAGCGAAATCGTCTGCTTTGCCGCCTACAACTATGCCCGCAGCAGCGTTAAGCAGCACAATGTCCCTCTTTGGGTCTTTAGGCTCCAAGGCGTCATTCAAAAGTTTGAATGCAAGCACAGCACTCTCTTCAGGTGTGGTGCCGCTTATGGCTTCAGGCTTTGCCACCGCAAGGCTATAGTCCTGAGGCGACATCTCCACCTTAGATACTTCGCCGTTTTTCAGCCATGCGATGGATGTTCTGCCCGTGATCGAGATCTCGTCCAGCCCGTCCATGCCGTGAACGATCATAGCCTCCTCGCAGCCGAGTTCTCTTAAGGCATAGGCTAGAGGCTTCATCAATTCTTCGCTGTAGACCCCCAGCACCTGAGCGGTGGCGCCTGCAGGGTTAGTCAGAGGCCCGAGAATGTTGAAGACGGTTCGAATGCCTATCTCTCTCCGCGGCCCAATTGCATGTTTCATGGCTGGGTGGAAGCTAGGCGCGAACATGAAGCCTATGCCGACCTGCTCGATGATTCTTTCGACTGTTTTAGGCTCCAAGTTGAGGTTTAGCCCAAGAGCTTCCAGCACATCTGCGCTGCCGCTTTTGCTTGTAACTGAGCGGTTGCCGTGCTTTGCGACGCTGATTCCGGCTCCTGCGACGACGAAGGCTGACGCCGTGCTGACGTTGAACGTTTTGACTTTGTCCCCGCCGGTTCCGCAGGTGTCCACGAGGCGACCGTTGACCTTTGGGTGGATTCTGCAGCAGAACTGTCTCATCGTGGCGGCGAAGGCTGAAATCTCCTCAATTGTTTCTCCCTTCACTGCCAGAGCTGTCAAGAACGCGCCGATCTGGGCGCCTGTTGTTTCGCCCGACATGATTTCCTTCATTATCTCCGTTGCCTCGGAGTACGTCAGGTCCGTGCCTTTGACCAGTTTCTGTATGCCCTCTCTTATCATGGCTCTTTTCATCCCTCAAGAAAGTTCTTCATGATCCTCTTTCCCGTGGACGTCAGGATCGATTCAGGGTGGAACTGAACGCCCTCAATAGGATATTCAACGTGTCTGACGCCCATGATCTCGCCGTCATCGATGGACTCGGCAGTTACCTCCAAACAGTCAGGTATGGCTTCTCTGGCTCCAACCAAAGAGTGATAGCGCGTAGCCTCCAACGGACTCTCTATACCTTTGAAGACGCCTCTTCCATCATGCCTAATCAGGCTTGTCTTCCCATGCATCAGCTTCTTAGCGCGGATTATCTTCCCGCCGAAAGTGAAGATGATTCCCTGGTGACCCAAACACACACCCAGCGTAGGAACCCCGCGGCTTAGGCTTCGCAGGATCTCGGAGCAGACACCGAAGTACCGCGCATCTTCTGGTGTGCCTGGGCCCGGCGAGATTACGATCCTGTCTGGGCTGAGATCCGCCGCCCGTTTCAATGTGATTTCGTCGTTTCTGTAGACGGCTGTTTCTGCGCCGAGTTCGCCTATGTACTGGACTAGGTTGTAGACAAAGGAATCATAGTTGTCGATTACCAGAACCTTCACGCTTCAACCCTCCGAGAGCTCCAAGGCTTTCATCAGTGCCCTCGCCTTGTGTTCGGTCTCAAACCATTCCCTTTCCGGTATCGAGTCCGCCACTATTCCGCCTCCAGCTTGGATACTGCATCTGTTCCCTTCTGCCACGAGCGTTCGTATGGTTATGGCAAAGTCTGCATTGCCGTTGTAGGAGAAGTAGCCGACAGCCCCGGCATACGGGCCCCTCCTCGTGGGTTCGGATTCCTCGATTATCTCCATGGCTCTGACTTTTGGGGCGCCGGAGACGGTTCCGGCTGGAAAGACCGCCCTCAACGCGTCGTAGCAGTCGCAGTCTTCTTTCATCTTGCCAACGACCCTGGAGACTATGTGTTGGACGTGGCTGTATTGGTGGACCTCCATGAATTCTGGGACGTGGACGCTTCCGAAGCTTGAGACTCTGCCTACATCGTTCCTTGCAAGGTCAACAAGCATCACGTGTTCGGCTTTTTCCTTCGGGTCTGACAACAGGTCTCTTTCCAGAGCCTTGTTTTTTGCTGGGTCTTCAACCATGGGTCTCGTGCCTGCTATGGGAAAGGTTTCCACGGCGCCGCCGTCGACTCTGACAAGCATCTCAGGCGAGGACCCGATGATTCTGCGTTTCCGCATCTTCAGGAAATACATGTAGGGTGAAGGGTTGATCTTTCGCAGAGCCAGATAGAATTCGGCTAGGTCTCCCTTGACTTTGAAGTCGTATCTCTTGGAAAGGACGACTTGGAAGATGTCGCCCGACGTTATGTATTCCTTGGCTTTCTCAACCGATTCTTCGTAGCGGTCCTTCTGGACGTTAACCTTTGGTTCTGTGAATGACAAGCCCTTGGCGTCATGCGGTTTTTTAGCCAGTTCTGCCACCTCTCTGGAGCGGTCCTTGTCCCTGAAAAAGTAGTAGGTTTCCCCGTGGATGTGGTCGTATATGACGCCGTCATCGTAGACGCCCATGTGCAGGTCTGGGAACCCTAGGTCGTCCACGGCGGTGCTGGGCAGTTTCTCCCAGTATTTTACGGCGTCGTAGGAGACGTATCCCACGGCTCCACCTGCGAACCTCGACTTTTTGCTTTGCAGCGGCTTTCCGAGAACCGTTTCCACGACGTTGAGAGGATCGGTGGTCTTGGTTTCGGTCTTCTCGTTGGATTCCGTGTCTTGGAGGGTTGCTTTGCCGTCTTTCGCCGTTATGACTAGTTTCGGCTTGAACCCGATGAACGAGAATTGGGCTAGCTTTCTCACCCCGGTCATGGATTCTAGAAGATATGCGTACTCGTATTGTTCTTGGACTCTGAGGAAAAGCTCTGTGGGCGAGCAAAAAGCTGGAAACTTCTTAACCCTCAACTGGGGCACGGTAGAAGCAACGTTTCCGGTGTTTTGCTGGCGGGAGCCAAAAGCGATCCCTCATCGATGGTCCTCCAAAGTGTTTACTTCAAGACACATATGCACTATTTAAAGCTTTTGTGCACAAAAAGGTACATGACAGAAGCGGGCGAATCTTCTCGCATTTGGGACGAGTCACATTCCTTTGTGCGCTGAATTGTGTCGCAGCATGTGAAATTCGCACAGAAGAGGGGGTGAACCCCTCGGATGATGCGGCCTGTTAGATGAGGGTGTCGGGTTTAAATTCCCGATTTTTGTTTTTATTTTTCGTCATCAAGTTCTGAGGATTGTATACTCTTAAGATGCTTATGGTGCTGGACATCAATAGAGTCCCTGATCTGAAGATACATTTCCAATGCTTTGCTCCAATAGTTATCCCACACTGTCTTCCGTTCTTGCAGATATGATTTGGTTATGGGTAAAAGTGAACGTGTCAAGTCTATCAGAAGAATTCTGACAAAAGCCATCCTTTTTTCTTTGTTTGTCTTTAACAGATGTTTCTCCCAACCATTCTTCTCGCTGGTCAATGAGTCTGTGGGTAATCCTAGATATTTTTGGGCTATGATTCCGTGTGGTACTAATGTTCCCATAGTAGCCTCGGTCACAATCTGACATACATCCCCTTCTTTCTGAGCAAGGACTTCCCTTCGCCATTCTGATCCTGACTCTCTTAATCTCTGACGCGTTCCATTTCTAGACTCTATAATATGAAATGCTTCGTGAAGCAGAACAGAGAACTCTTGAAGAATTAATCCTTTTTGTTCACCGGGTCTTACCTCAAGTTGAACACCGGCATGACTACCACCTCCACCCCAGCGCAGGGAGGGATTGTAGAGAAGATGAATATCAATCTCAGACTCGGTCTTTTCCCAATCATAGAAACGCTTCACTTCGTCAAACGCTTGCTCTATGTTGCATCGTTGGAAAATCTCATCGAAGTCGTCCTTTCTGCGTAGAAGATACCCGTGATGCTGCCATTCCATGTCAAACGTCTCTTTGAAGGCGTTGAAGACTTCTTTGAGTTTCTCGACTTCTTCGTTTTTCATGGTTGATCTTGCGTTTTTCCAAGCGTCTTCCATAGTGTCCGCGTACATGAACATTGGTTCCATCTTATTCCATGGATACTTCTCTCTAATCTTTGAATATTGGATCAGCAGTGATTTTTGTCTATCAGTCAATCCATAGTTCTCGACCCAATGCGCGTAGTATTGTCTGTGGGAATATGGGCTCCAGAGTGAAAGGTTATCCACTACAGTGAAAAAGCTAGCCGGATATTGAATGTAGTAAAGGAGCCTTACCATGACAGCCTTCTCCTAGGCATGTAACATAGTATTGTTTGAGGCTTATCGTTCTGTTGGTTCAGAGACTTTTTGGGTCTATTTGTTTTATCTATGTGGCTTGCTCACTTATAGTTTCGCTGTAACTGCTGGAAGGTCAGATTCCACGTGTGATTCTAGCTGTCTTTGTGTCTTTCTTCTCGAAAGTTTTAAGTTAGTCGCCATCTAGTCTTCTTCTGAGAGGCAAAGAAGGCATGCGGGATCTATTGCAGGGCAGCCTGATGCTGTTGCTTAGTGTTCTTACAGCTATAGCGTTCTCTTGGGCAATCTTTCTCGCCCCTTTGGACATCACGTTTCTGGGCAGGGCAATCTGGGAATGGGCGATCATTATCCCTGTCTTGCTCATAGTCTACCTCTTCCTCATTGTGGTAGCGTGGATCGGCTGGGCTATGGTCACGACGCCGCCCGCTGTACCCACGGTAGAGAAGGACCAGAAGGAAGAGGGCGCGACCGTATAGGCGCGTAAGGCCCTTAACGGTTTGGCGGGGTCGGCGGGGGAGGTGCCATCTTTGGGAATCTTGACCAGTGTTCGTGGACGATCTTCCATTCGTCTGTCTGTTTAAGCAAAAAGGCGGTTATTCGCGATCGGACGTCGAAGTTTAAGTCTCTGATTTTGCCCTTGTATCTTATTATGAATGTGGCTATCGTTGCGTTCCCGAATGTTTGGATCTTCCAGCCTCTGGTTTCGTAGCTGTATTCTTTGAGGACCTTCAAGGCGTCGGCTTCGCTTTTGAGGGCTTCTGAATCCTGAAGATCGAAGGGCGGCCAGTCGTCGAACTTCGTGTAGCTCTCCGCAAGGACAAGCGCCCCGATTGCTTTGGCGTCCCGGTTCTTTATGCCGTCGATGCGGCTGATCAGAACGTTTCGTATGGCGTCCTCGTCAGAGACTTTTCCAGCTAGCGCTATTCTGGTTCCGCAGGCTGGGCAGAAACTGGAACCTTCGGGTATATCTTTTCCGCAGTTGGGACAGAACATTTTTTTCTTTCCACCGTGAGGCTGTTGGGTTGGTTTCTTGCATTTAGATTCTTTGTTTCGTTGATAAAATTGTTTCTATGCGTGCGGTTTTCGGCGGCGTTTTTGCGGTTTGTTTCGTTAAGTTCATATGCCGTTAAGTGTTAAGTATGACGAGTCGCATTCAGCATGGATAGAGGAGAAATTTGCCGATGGAGAAGACATCCGAGATATCTGGTTTCTACAAGCTCAGCGTAGAAGAGAGGCTGCGCATAGTGAAAGAGTTCGCGGGCTTAACCGACGAAGAATCCGCGCTCTTGCTGGCAACGGGCTCGTTGAAACTGGATTTAGCCAACCGCATGATCGAGAATGTCGTAGGCACGTTTCCGCTTCCGCTGGGAATAGCCGTAAACTTCCTCATAAACGGCAAGGACTACCTGATTCCCATGGCAATCGAGGAGCCGTCCGTGGTTGCGGCGGCAAGCTACGCGGCGAAGATGGCGCGGGGCAAGGGAGGCTTCCACGCGGAAAGCACGGAATCCATAATGATCGGGCAGATCCAGATCGTTAAGGTTGAAGATCCGCAGAGGGCGCGCATGGCGGTTCTTGAAGCCAAGGCGGACATCCTGAAGAAGGCTAATGATCAGGACCCGATGCTGGTTTCGGTGGGCGGCGGGGCGAAGGACCTTAAAGTCAAGGTGATCGACGCGGTGACCGGTCCCATGGTCATCACGGAGCTTCTTGTCGACTGCAGAGACGTGATGGGTGCGAATGCCGTGAATACGATGGCGGAGGCTGTTGCGCCGATGATTGAACGGATAACTGGCGGCAGGGCGCTTCTCCGCATCATCTCGAACCTTGCGACTGACCGGCTGTCCAGAGCTTGGGCAGTTGTTGATAAGGAAGCAATAGGCGGCGAAGACGTCGTGGACGGCATTGTTGAAGCTTATGCCTTTGCCGCTTCAGACCCGTACAGGGCTGCGACGCATAACAAGGGCATTTTGAACGGCATAATCGGCGTCGTCATGGCAACGTGCAACGACCACAGGGCCGTCGAAGCGGGGGCGCACGCCTACGCTGCTAGAACGGGCCGCTACGTGCCTCTTTCGGTTTGGGAGAAGAATGCGGATGGAGACCTCGTTGGTTCTATCGAGCTGCCTATGGCTGTGGGCACGATTGGCGGTGCCACGGCTGTCCACCCGGTCGCCAAGGTTGCCCTTAAGGTTCTCGGCGTGAAGTCTGCCCGTGAGCTGGGCGCGGTCTTGGCTGCGGTCGGCCTGGCTCAGAATCTGGGTGCTTTGAGGGCGCTTGCACACGAGGGCATTCAGAGGGGGCATATGTCGCTTCATGCCAGAAACATGGCCATCACGGCTGGCGCAACGGGCAGCCTGATAGACACGATCGCTGAACAGATGGTTAAGGAACGCAAGATCAGAATCGACAGGGCAAAAGAACTCCTAGAACAACACAAGAAAAACACCTGAAGAGAAAACACTCAAAGCAACAATCTTAAGTTATTCTAGTTCGCACGTTCTCCGAGAAAACAATATTCGTATTCTCCCCAAATGCCTAAAGATTTGAAGCCCTTGAATTCTTTTTTGATTATTCTTTGGTTGAAAATATAGTGCGGTATTCCTTTTTCTTTTCCTGCGAGAATAGTATATGTTCTCGGGGCGATAAATTGAATTCCGTATATTCTTTCTTTTGTTATGTGTTTCTTTGCTCTTCTCTTGTGAAGAGTGGTGAAAAGCAAGCCTTTCTGTTTAAGGATTCTTTTCAGTTCCATTATTAATCGTTCTATGCCTTCTATATCATTATGGTGTAACGTGTGAATGCATACTATAGCATCGAAAAAATTATCCGAATAAGGCAATCTCAGATAAATATCACCCACTTTAAGGTGCGCCTTTAATCCATGCTTTTTCAGGTGACTACTAGTCTTTCTTATTCCTTCTTCAGAAATGTCTATTCCGTATACCTCGAAACCTTGTTGTGCTAAAAAAATTGTGTGCCTTCCAGAACCGCATCCCAAATCAAGTACCCTTTTAAAGTTGCGTTTTTTGAATATCTCTACGATTCTTGGAATATCAACATGAACCGGAGGTAGATCTGTTTCTTCTCTATACTTCTCATTCCAAGCTTTCTTGGCGAGGTTTTCTTTGGAACTATGGAACATAATCTTCATTATGGATTGAATAAGATATAACTTATATGACTATATTTTTTGATTGAAACGCTAGATAGAAAAGATTGAGAAAGGCTGGGACTACTTTCTTTTCCTGAATATCTTAATCCCATCAATTTCTGTAACATAGTTAAGACCAGCCTCTACCAGAACTGCAGCTTCTTCTGGAATCTCAGATGCCTTGCAGATCCATTCGTCCGTTTCAAAATTGACTATAAGATATATTCTCAGAGGGCAGTTGATTCTGCAAGAAGCGGGCCCGGCGGGATTCGTATAGAACTTTAGGCGAGTCTTTTCTCTTCTGTCACCATATGCCTTTCCGAAAAACTTAATCTCCCATACAGCTGACCGGGGAAGATTTGTAGTCCTGTACCCCAGCTCTAGAGTATCTTCCCGAACTGGCTACGAGATTGCCAAATGGAACTGGAAAGAAACCAGACCCACGGTAAAGGTCACACAACAATCTTTTTCATTGCTTCGCATTCTGTTTTGCTGATTTCTCCCTCTGCATATCGAATCTAAAGTATCTGTAGGGAGTCTGCTTCTCCACGTTGCTCTTCGCCCTTTGAGTTCGTCTTCATGTTCTTCATTTGTTCATAGACGACCCCCATCAGTTTGCTCTTCTTCCTGTCTGCAGAGTCGAACATGAAGCCGAACAGTGGACTCTGTTTCATACCCGCCTCGTCTAAATATTCGACGAGAACAAACTTGTTCTTGTTCGGAAGCGCCACACTTGCAAAGGCCCATGCAGAATAGTTCTCAACTCCGACTTCTCTTTGACAGACACGTTTTCAATCTTTTTTATCGGTATTTCCAACCTGAAATTGCATGGCTTGATCTCTCGGAAGACCAATAAGGCCGAGGTAACTTCCAATTCGCCATAGTGTTTTTCTGGATGAGCTGAGTGACCGCCTTCGTATTTGACAGATTCAAACGTCCATGATTCGACACCAGTTTTCAACATGGTTGCCCGAGAGAAAAAGAAGTCAGCCTTGAAACGGTTCATTGTTGGGTACGTCGGGAAACTTGTTCTTTTTTTGGTGCTCTGCGATCATCGCTGCTTCTTCCAATATCTTGCCGGCTTCTTGGCTGCCCGCGCCGATATCGAAGGCTGGTCGGAAACCTTGATCCCTCTTGGCTTCTAGATTGTCGAGATTCATTTCGACTAGACCGAGATCCTTGCCAAGATCCGGCAAGGCACTTGAGATGCTTATCTGTATGTTCCGTAGGTCGCTTACGACAGGCGGCATCTCCAAGACCGTTCTCCTATATTCGGATACAGTTTGAAGCCTCATGAGAATGTTCTCTAGGGCGAGCCTTGCGCTGGTTAAGATGTCTCTCTGTCTCTGCATCTTGACCAGTTCATTAGCGAAGATTGTTGCGCGCGAGTTGTCGTGTCTTTCTTGTGCATGGACTATCTTCTCGAAAAGCAGTCTCTCCGACTTCGTATGTTGACTGATTTGGCCGTCAAGTTCTCGAATCTGTATTTCCACTCGGCCGGTTGCCTGATCGATTCGGGGCAGAAGTTTCTTTGCCCGAGAGGGGCTTCTGCTCCGGCTTTGCCACCAATGAGACTTTTCGGACAAATAAACCACCTTTGTAAGTGCACAATAAAATAGGAATAAACGTTTCTGTCACGCGGAGATATACGCTCAAGCTATTTGAGAACCTCTTCTATTTTTAAGTTTGAATTACGAATATCTATATGGTAAAAACCCCGAATTGGTCAAACACGGAGGTGATGATGTGGCTAAGATGGAGGGCAGAGGAGTTCCTGATACGGACGAAAACACGGAGCTATGTATCTGTAGAACATGTCCAACTTTCAGGTACTCGTCCTTGAGTGGCGGGATTTTCTGTGCAAAAGGAAAAGCTAAGGAAAAAGTGGAACAGATGGGGTGCGCATGTGGTAATTGTCCAGTGTTCGCAAAATACGGTTTGAAGGCTAGATTTTTCTGTTTGAAGTAACAGTTTGCAGTAAGTTTCATCTTTATTGTGCCTATTATATGAAAAGTTAGAGAGATCCCAGAAAAGACGAGAAGGGTAGACGATGGTGAATCTAAACAACCCTAAGATGATAGAGGCAGAGAAGAAATGTGACATGTACAATGTCAGCTCTGAAGTCAGAAAGTTCGTCATAGAGAACTATATTCACTGCTCCATTTACACAGAGCAATATGAAGACAAAATCAAGCAATGTAGCCGATGCAACAGACTGTTCAAAATAGGCGATCCAATCTGCCTTATGAAACACCAAAAGAACAAAAAGTACCTGTGCCGGACCTGCTACGACAAAATGTTCGTAAGTGTTTCCGACTCCGATGAAAAGGACGATTCACTCGATGGTTGGTATTAAGGTAGCAGCCTTCCATCTCTAGGATAACAAAGAAATACAGAAAAACGCTCCCCCGCCGTATTCGTGAACTCTTGTATAGACATTAAACGGAGTAGGATTAACATCAACCATTTTGCCATCGGGAGAATGCTTTACAACGATGTGTCGTCCTGCCTCTGAAGGACGCATCTCACACCAGTAGACATCTTCCTTTTCTATGAATTGCTGAGGAAACGTTATCTTTGGCTACTTATCCCGATAATTCCGATTGACGGAATTTTTGGAGAGAGTCCTCACCGATCTTCACTTGACTTTTCCATTTCTGGTTCTGCATGCATGTGAAGCGCGAGTCTAAATGTAGTATCGTCCTTCTTTCGTCTTTTTTATGGTTGACCAAGTGCCACCCGCGAGATACCCTAGCCAACCAATTTCCTGATGGTTCAGATCTGCTTGCTTGGGTGTTACAGCTTCGTCTCTAGAAACGGCTCCTGACTTTCTAAGTTTGTCAATAATTCTCAATTCTAAAACAGCATCTAACCCAGATAACAAATAGAACACTTCCTCCAATAGTTATGCGTCTGCTTACTTATAACCACAAGAAAGCATGTTATGAATCAACAATGTGAGCATGACAACTGGCTTGGCCTAGTAGACATGTTGCCGCTTCAGATCAGCAAGGGTAAAATTCTTTAAACGGTTTTTTGGATTAGTTTTCGGAGCCTCAAGTAGTAGTTATTCTTTTCTATACTACTTTGGTTTGACTACCCAGTTTCAAAGGAAAGAAAGTAATTGCTCTTGATACTAGAATTAGGCTGTGGATTGCTTGAAGTGCGGGGAGAAAAATCGAGGGAAAACTGAAGAAGCTAACAGTGAAGATTGTTAAGCCGCATTCTTGCCTTAACTTCTACTTCTCTGCCTTTCTAACCTATCATGCTTCTTCTGTTTACGTTTCTTCTCACGATTTTTCTTTTTACTTGGTTTTACTTTTTCTCTCTGACCTTTTTCTCCTCCTCTCATCTGCCTATCTTTTCCCAAAACCTCACCTCGCTCCAAGCTTTATGCTCACTGTCCAAGCTCTTAAGGCTTAACAATAGAACTACAGAAATGCTAGCTAGCTTAGGAAGAAATAGATGGACTGTAACGGATACTTCGCCCAAAAACCCATATGTTTCTAGAAACAGTGAGTAGTAGCGGTAAGGTAATGCGGCTTTGCGTGCTTCAACACCGCAAGACAGCTTTCGGCTCGGTGCCGAGAGGGTGACACGCTCACTCTCTATTTCAGCCAGCATGTCATTAACAGTTTCCGTACAGTTAGCCTAAGCCAACCGAACTCTGTGACAGCTAACCGCCGACTATACTTCCGTAACCGACAGATGCCTGTCCCTTACCGCCACAACAAAGAGAGTGCAGCGGGACTTCTTAAGAAGATTCTGGACTAAGACTTTAGACAGAAAACATAAACTCTAAGATAGCTTTAGGACTGGACGATCAATTTACGACAAGCTGGATTGTATTATATATGTAGAGTGATTTATTTAATATGGTGATTGGTTTGGGTATGGGAAAAAGTTCCAAGAAAAAACCGCTGACTAAAAAAGAGAGAGAAGAGAAAAGGAAAAAACGCAAAGAGAAGGGGTCAAAGACTAGATAGAGACTGCCTCGCAGCCAACATCAAGCGTCTGGTATAGCTAGGGGATTATCTTGCATAGCATGACTTTTGATTCCTAAAGGAAATCTATTATTTCCCAATTTCTTAGTATTTTTTGTTCTTTTTCTTCAACGAAGGCATGCTTTGATAACCATTAAACATTATTCACTATCATTTATACATAGTTAAGTACACAGAAATAACAAGTTTTGTTAAGGAGAGATGATGATATTGAAAACAAAAGGTGAGTGTGGTTGCAGGCATATTTGGAGCAGTTTGTTGAGGACAAATAATTGGACCATACCTCGGCTATTCCTGAATGGTTTGGCATTTTAGGATATATTTTTATCTAATAGACAATAGTTTGGTCATGTAATGGAATATCGTGAGATGACATGATGAAAAGAAGCAAGGTTGCGAATGCATCAATGTACTTCAACATACCTGAACCTAGAAATCAATTATTGAAGAACGGTATAGTGTATACTTGCCGGCATAAGAAACGGGTTAACACAGGGATCACAGTCGCGAGAAGAGGCAACTTCAAGAAATTTGTTAAATTGGCCACAGTAGACGTGAGATACATAGGCCGCGTCGAAAAGCCACAAGAACTGAAGCCTTACCTCAAAGAATCAGGATTTGAAACTACCAAGGAATGGGTCACCAAAATTAAAGATGGGTTGCCAGGACATCTGTACAAAGTAAGGCTCTCTATAGTTGGATAAAAAGAAAAAGAGTTAATTGAAACTAGCTAATCTGCTATACTTGCCTAGTATCTTCTGCCAAAACTTGACCTTGGGGGTCTTCTCTTAGCATAGCATTCTCTGCAGTATACTGGTCTTGTGCCGTCGGGCTTGAAAGGAACTTCGCATTCCTGTCCACAATCAGCGCAAACTGCTTTGTGCATTTCACGTCTTTCCATACTACTTTCACTCCTGCGCATTTTATCTGCAAGAATAAAGTCTTTTTCTAGAAGCTTTGCTTCCTGCTGAACCGCATATAAATGCTCCACTCTTTTAAACCTATCTATTCTCTCTAAACTCACACTAACAAAAGCTCGAACTGTTTCCAAAAGAATTAGGAGTTTAATCAGCAATATGAAAAGGCAGGTAAGAACAACAAAGGAGGGAGACCGGATTATGTGGAAAAAGAAAAAGGAGGAGAAAGAAGAGAAAGAGGAAGATTTGTTGAAGGAGCTGTGTAGAGATGATGAAGGATTATTTGATTTTCTCAAGGGGTATATGTATGTAGATCCGTTGGCAGCTGTATCCAAAGAAAGTCTCGAAATTCTCATCAAGGAGGCAGAGAAAAGCGGGAACTATAGACAGGCAGTGGATAAGGCCATTTTCGAGGCCACTCAGAACCCAGGGAAGAGAAGGAGATACATCAAAGTTATTCAATACCTCGCGTCGAAGACTATACACGCGACGGAGCAAGAAATAGAAAAAGCAGAGAAGGAAAGGCTCACCGACTGGGCTGCTTCCCTTGAGAGAAGAATTGAAAATCAGAAATTTATGAGCGAAAGAACTGAAGACATAGTAAACGTAGCTTCCGAGTTCTACAAAGAGAAATTGGTGGAACTGGGAGAAAATGTGAGAAGAGAAGTGAGAAAAGAAGCGAGGAGAGAAGCTGAGAGGGAAGAAAAAAGAATAGAGGAGCGAGAAAGGGCGGGACGAGAAACAAGAAAGAAGGCGGAATTAGATTTTAAGCTATCTCTCTTTAGGTTTTGTTACCTCTTAGGTTGTTCTGACTGTTTCGCAAAGAGTAAGGCTTCCAGTGCCCTTATTCACAACCCTCAATACGTCCGTACATATTTCCAGATTACCTCGTTTGGAGTTCGTGCCACTCTACCGAAAGAGAGCCAGCTGATAATATTAAAAAGCCTAATGAACAAAGGATTCAAACAGTACGTTGATATTCACAATACCGGAGTGCATGCATACGCTGTTTCTTTCAGTCCGTCAGCGCAAAGTGGAACCTTTATGAGACTGTTTGATCACATATACCTGTCCGGTTGAAGGGGAAACTGTGTTTTGCCGAAAAACAAAGAAAGAGGAAATTTGGAACACTTAGCACTGATGGCCCTCAAGAACAAGATCGAAGCTCTCAGGTTCTCTGATCTTATAGTGGAAGCTTGGAATAGAGGCGAGGCAAAGCTTCAGAGTCTGACTGTCACGTGCCGGGAAAAGACGGGGAAATCGGCGGTTTTTCTTTTTGCATCGGGCGACAAGATTCTAGCTCAATTTCCAATCTCGACCAAAGCACTGCAGGAAGATCTGGAAGGGTATTTGAAATACCGTCTGGAAAGTGTTAGACGCAAAGAAGAAGAAAAAAGAGGCAACCGAGGACGCCCAAACCAAAAATATTGAGCAGAAATCCTATAATTGGGCGAAATATTATTGCAGCTCTACTTTTTATTGATTGACCTTTGCTTCGGATGCCGTAGTGGAAGGGTTCATTGTTAGGTACATCAGGAAACTTGTTCTTTTTTTGGTGCTCTGCGATCATTACTGTTTCTTCCAATATCTTTTTGGCGTCTTGGATTAAAGCACTTAGGTGTTTGAAAAATTCCTCACTGCCACCCCGAAGAATGGAACACCGAAAAGGTTATCGGCGGACAAGCCATAGTAGTTTGTGATAGACATGGCTGT
>CAZELO010000021.1:0-43118 GCA_964513245.1 uncultured Candidatus Bathyarchaeia archaeon
ACAGCCATGTCTATCACAAACTACTATGGCTTGTCCGCCGATAACCTTTTCGGTGAACTAGTCTTCTACACGAACAGGGAACAGAAGGGCTGCGTCTGCTTCAGAAAGATCTCAAGATAGTGTAATAGGTTACTGTTTCGGTTCCACAACCATACCTTCTCTCGGGCAGAGATACCTTTATTAGATGTCCTTCGTAAGATAGCGTCTGTGAGCGGCACGCAGGATTCCACAACAAGTCGAATATTGTGCTGTTGGGCATAGCCTCGCTCTTGTCAAACATCCTGTGTCCCCCGTATCTTGAGATGTGAAGTCTAAAATGAATGCGAACCGCACAGTCCCTTCGCCACTTAGAACCAGAGGCATTCAACGATGTCCTGAATGTGGGAGTACAAGGCTGATGAGAGATTATGAGTCAGCCGAGGTCGCATGCATCGAATGCGGCTACGTTATCGACATGAAACTTGCGGATCAGGGTCCGGAATGGCGAGCTTTTAATAAAGAGCAACGCGAAAAACGGGCGCGGACAGGTGCACCGGTTACGTTTACGATTCATGACAAGGGTCTTTCTACGATGATTGATTGGCATGACCGTGATGTTTTCGGCAAAAAGTTCTCGTCTGGTCAGAAGGCTCAGATTTACAGGCTTAGGAAGTGGCAGAGGCGCATAAGGGTCTCCGATGCCATGGAGCGGAACCTTGCCTTCGCCCTTTCGGAGATAACGAAGATCTCTAACAATCTTTCTCTGCCCAAAAGCATCTTTGAAACGGCTTCTGTTATCTACAGGAAGGCGGTGAAGGAGCATCTTATCCGTGGCAGGTCAATTAAGGGTATCAGCGCTGCTTCTGTCTACATCGCATGTAGAAAGTGTGGGCTTGCGCGGACTCTCGACGAGATTTCGAAGGCTTCTAACGTGAGCAAAAGGGAAATTGGCCGCAGCTATCGTTTCCTAATGAAGAAGCTTAACTATTTCATTCCACCCGTTAGAGCTAGCCGATACGTCTCAAGGTTCTCAAATCAACTTGAGATGGGAGGGAAAACTGAAGAAATCGCCAACAAAATTTTGGTAAACGCCCGAGAGCTTAAACTTACGTCTGGTAGGGGTCCTCTAGGCGTGGCTGCAGCAGCAATCTACATCGCTTCTGTTCTCGTCGGGGAGAGAAGAACGCAGAGAGAGATTGCTGCAGTCGCAAAGGTCACTGAGGTTACCATAAGGAACAGATACAGGGAATTATCTGATTGCCTTCAGTTCAACATGAGCCTTTAAACATGAAGCAGTGGATTGAAGAGGTAAAACGACTAGGAACCTGCCCCGCTTGTCGAAGAGTCCTTGGTCTAAGTTCCTGCAGATTTGTTGATCATGATAAATATGTAGTTGACTTTGACTATAACTATTCCATAAACTATTTTTAAGAGAAGGGTATTATGAGCCTTTACAGTTTTCCTAAAAAAATTAGACATGCTGCTACAAACAATAAATAGTGTTGCCTGAATAGGTTTAGCAAAGAGTCCTTACTTCAAGTGTTCGGAGCTGCATAGATGTCTTATCGCGTTCGCCCTTTGAAGTACGTGCTTGGATGGCTTATTGCGGGCACTAGAGGAGGCGTCACCCGCGCACAGATAATTAGGGCTCTGAGGGAAGCTCCGCAGAATGCAAATCAGTTGGCAAATCTGCTTGAAATGGACTATAGAACGATAAGGCATCACCTCAGAGTTCTTGAGAAGAACAGGATAACCACTTCTGCTGGGGAAAAGTATGGGCTCACATATTTCTTGTCATCGGAGATGGAAGAGAACTATGAACTATTCGAAGAGATTTGGGAAAGATTTGGGAAAAAAGAAAAAAGGAAGGAAAACAGATGAACCACAAGATGAATAGAGACAAGAGAATCCTACTTATGCTAGCAGCTGTGATAGCGGCAGCTTTGTTTGCGACTTTCTGGTCCATAAATGGGCCTCTGGGGTTTCCACCAGAAGGCCAGGGATTGGAGCACTGGTATCTTACTGACACTCAGAGAAGGGAAATTATGCAGTTAATGGATGAGATGAGAAATAACGGGGCAAGCTGGCCGGAGATTCAAGCTGCTGTGGGGGCAAAGTTAAATGAATGGGGCCATGTTCCGCCGCCTCCAGGGGACATAGAGCTATTCTACACAGCCAAGACGGTTGTCTCTACGGTCAATGTGGCACTTGTAATGATCCTATTGCTCATGTACATTGACATATACCAAAAAACGAAATCAGACTTCACAGTTGGACTGATAATGTTTTCGATGATTCTGCTTCTTTATACCCTTGCTTCTAACCCAATTATGCAGTGGGCTTTTGGGTATCGTGCTTTCGGCCTTGGACCCTTCGCCATGTTACCGGACCTTTTCGCATGCGTAGCGCTCTCTGTATTGCTATACCTCAGTCTCAAATAGTTAACATGCCTCCTTTGGACTGAGAGTCCGTTTTCATAATAAAATCTCTAAATGCCAGAACAGCTGTGACGGGCACATGGCTATTTGATTCGTTCTTCCACTGCAATTAGGTATAGATCAGGGCATAATTCTGAAAAACTGTTAAAAAGACAGAACCTGACTAGCGGCAAAGAGGACGAAACCGTATGGGCGTGTTTACGAGAGCGTTAAAAAATCTTTCTCGAAGAAAGACCAGAGCATTGCTGGTCATTGTTGCTCTAGGTTTTTCCATGGCGATAATGATCTCTATCCCCTCAAGCATCATAGCAAATCAAGCAGCGGCAGAGAGTCTAAGCACAAACTACAGAAGTATCATTGACAGTATGGAAGAAGAGATCAACAAAACATTAACGCTGATACAGTGCAGCTTTACGCCCAGTTTCACCTCTACTGACAGACCCAGCGTGCCCGGCGGCGGGGGCTGGGGTGGTTTTATGCAACAGCAAGAACAGTTCCTGAATAAAAGTGCTTTCATTGAGGATATCGGCTCCACTCAAGGCATCAAGGACATTGTGCCATTCTTAGAAAAAACTGTAGGAACCAATCAAACCATAGAAACTCCCAGAGGCACTTTCGAAATGCTCGTGGCAGACTACACAATCGTAGGAGTTCCTCTGAATTCCACGCTGTTAGACAGGTATGTTATTCTGCCGAGTAATGTTACAGCGGGACGCAACCTACAGGAGGGAGACAGCGGAGTTGTTCTTCTCAGCGAAGACAATGCCGAGTACTTCGGAGCGGGAGACGGTGACACGGTAAACATTTTGGGATACGATTTTACTGTGGTGGGAATTTATCAAACTTCAGACCCTCTTGCGCTAAACAAGTTGTACATGGAGATTTCTGAAGCCCAAGCAATATCTGATCTTGGGGGACAGGTGAGCAGGATAGATGTGTACGCTGAAGACCAGTCTTATGTTGATGAGATAGCTGATACGATAAAAACGCTTTACCCGGAGTTATATCTTACAACGTATGAGGAACGACTTAGCCAGCTTCAGAGTACAACACAAACATATCAAACCCTTTTAGAGAGTAGTGAATCAAATCTCGGTCAGATGCAATCTGTTGCCTTCCAAGAGGTCGTCATAGCAATCGTTGCCACTAGCTCTATTGTCTTATTCATGATGCTATATTCCGTACGCGAGAGGACAAAAGAAATCGGCATACTCAAAGCCATAGGCTTCAGCAACTGGAACATCATGAGTCAATTCATGATTGAAGGAATATTACTGAGTTTAGTGGCGGCGGCAATCGGCGTTGCGATAGGCATAATCGGAGCACCGCTCTTGTCATCGTTCCTACTTCCCAGTGTTAGCCTGTTTCCCACACAGCAGGGGCGACCCGGGCAAACCATAAACCCAGGGATGGTTTTGTCACAGTCTGTTGCAGCCGCGCCTGATCTGCAAACAATGTTGCTCATGTTTGGCTTGGCTGTGTCGCTGGGAGCGCTAGGTAGTTTGTATCCTGCTTGGAGGGCGGCTAGAACAAGTCCTATGGAGGCTTTGAAGAATGAGTGAGATAGTTCTAGAAACAGAAAAACTTGACAAGGTCTTCAGACTTGGTGGGCGCGAGGTTCGTGCCCTCTCTGACGTAAATCTACAGATAAAAAGAGGAGACTTCATTTCGATCATGGGGCCGTCTGGTTCCGGCAAAACCACATTGCTGAATATGTTAGGTTGCCTTGATAGACCGACTCACGGAAAAGTCATACTGGATGACGTAGACCTCACAAAAGTGCCGGAGAAAGAACTCTACAAGGTCAGAAGAGACAAAATTGGGTTCGTCTTCCAGACATTCAATCTGATGTCTTACTTAAGTGCAATCGAAAACGTAGAACTTCCCATGGAAGGAACAAAAAGAACGAAAGATGAAAGAAAGAAGGACGCTCTCGAACTGTTGAAAATAGTTGGATTGTTGGAAAGAGAGGAACACAGACCACACCGTCTAAGTGCCGGAGAACAGCAGAGAGTTGCCATTGCACGGGCATTAGCGAACAACCCCGCCATAGTCTTAGCTGATGAACCCACAGGAAACCTAGATGGAAAAACCAAGTTCGAAATAATCAGACTACTGGGAAAATTGAATGCAAAACAAGGAACCACAATTATCATGGTAACCCATGACAACGAAATGGCATCGCATGCGACAAGGATGCTTTCCCTCAGCGATGGAAAACTCCTAGAAGAAGACATAAAGAGACTCCGACCTACGGAGAAAGCGAGTACATGCCCCCATTGTGGACAAAAGCTGCCAGCAGAAGCCGAATACTGTTTCAAATGTGGAGGAAAACTGCGAAGATCCGGAAATTGATAGATAAATGGAGTTTTTGTAGAAAAGGAGAATTTAGGAAATGGAACGAAAGTTCAGGATTGCCTTCAGAGAGACCGAAGGCGATGGTGAATTCAATTGTCCTTCGTGTGGGACAACGATCTCTCCCGATGACCGTTCGGGGCTGACTTACTGCATTCTGGATGTTAAGACGAAGGCTGATGGAGATGTAAAAGAAATAGTCGTCCAGTGTGGAAAGTGTGGAGCAATAATCTGCCTTGACGAATTTGATTCCATTGAAGATTCGAGCTGCTCTGAATGTTCTAACGCAAAGGAATACTTGAGTTCTCTTAAGATAATGTAACAATTGTCGCTGGAATGGAGAAGACTTTCTAGGCGAGAGAGGTTATCGTAAATGTCTGCGTGGAACATGGCGTTTAGAAGTTTAAGGCGGCGAAGGCTAAGGACTGGGCTGACGGCTTCAGGTATAATTGTTGGAGTCGCCTTGATGTTTATCCTGTTATCTCTGACCACAGGCATGGATGACCAGACCAGGCAGATGGTTCGGGCACTAGGCGGAGCAGATATCACGGTCTCCAATGCCACAGTCCCAGAGCGTGGAACTTTTCCCCCGGAGGGTGGAATGTTTTTTGGCGCTGCTAGCACATTGGACGAGTACCTAGTTCAGGCAATTAGTCAGATTCCCCGAGTCTATGCGGTTTCGCCTCAACTTTCGTTCAGCGGATACATCAGTACGACCCGCATCACAGTAAGCGGAGTCGATCCAGCTACCTACTCTGCGGTTGCCGGTGAACTGAATCTCGTGAGCGGCGAATTCATTTCGGAAAACGGCGAGTATGAGATTGTGCTAGGGAATGCCCTGGCGGATTCTCTAAGCGTCACGGTAGGTGAAACAATTACTGTTGGAACAACCCAAACGGATGGGCAGGTGTTCACGGTCACTGGAATTTTCGAGACTGGGAACCAATTCCAAGAATATGCAGGGTACGTCACATTGAGTGACGCCCAGAGTATAACTGGTCAACAGGGCTTGGTGACACAGATTCTCGTGAAGTGTGTGGACTCAAACGAGGTGAGCGACATTTCAGATACCATATCGAATTCGATATCAGGTGTGAGGACCACGGTTTCGACGGGCATGGTTTCGCAGGCATCTTCGATGCTGAACACCTTATCGCTGTTCTTTGCGATCATAGGTTTAGTGGCTCTTTTCGCGGGAAGCTTTGGTGTCGTCAACACCATGGTCATGTCTGTAACTGAGAGAACCCGAGAGATCGGAACCTTGAAGGCGATAGGAGCAAGAGATTCCGTAATATTGAAGATCTTTATGGCAGAAGCCATATTGATCGGCTTGATAGGCGGGGGAGCTGGCGTTGTTGTGGGCACAGTGCTTTCTTATGCCTTTCCCTTGTTTACGCGTGGACTTCTCGGAGTCACTCAAGGCGTTACTCAAGGTACGCCTTTTGAGGGGGGAGGCCCTTTCGGAGGTGGACGTGTTGATTTTAACCGTATGTCAAGTGTCACCATAACACCATCCATTGAACCCCTTAACATTGTTCTGTGCTTCTCGCTGGGAGCATTAGTAGGTGTCTTGGCGGGACTTTATCCAGCTTGGCGCGCAGCACGTATGAAGCCCGTGGAGGCGTTTAGACGTGGTTAAAGTCATCGTTAGAACCGTTGGGGTGGCAAAGACATACAGGCGCGGCAAAGTTGACGTTTCCGCCCTGAACTACATAGACCTCCAGATCTCCGCAGGAGAAATCGTGTGTATCATGGGACCGTCAGGGTCAGGCAAGACCACTCTGCTTAACCTTATAGGTGGCTTGGATAAGCCGACACATGGCAAGGTATTCGTCGATGGTGTTGACCTCGCAACGCTTAAAGGCAGAGAAATGGCAGACTATAGACTGCAGAAGATAGGTTTCATCTTCCAATTCTACAACCTCGTACCCACATTGACAGCCCTAGAAAACGTTGAGGTTCCGTTGTCCTTGGCAAAGGTTCCTAAAGAGGATAAGAAAGAACGCGCATTAGGACTCCTCAAGTTAGTGAGGCTAGAATCCAGAGCTGACCACAGGCCAGATGAGCTGAGCGGGGGAGAACAACAGAGGGTCGCCATAGCAAGAGCTCTGGCGAATAATCCTTCAATAATATTAGCTGACGAGCCTACAGGTGATCTTGACTCTAGGTCAACAGTGATGTTTATGAAGATGGTGAAGGAACTCAACAAGCAGAAGAACAAAACCTTCATCATAGTGACCCACGACCCACATGTGCTTGAACAAAGCTCCAGAGCCTATACTATTAGAGACGGAAAAATAGAAACCGCTACCACTCATATCAAAGAGAGAAAAATTCGTGATAGAAAGGATAGATGGGAAGGACATAGAAGGCGATAAAAATTGGAATGCAGCATTCTCCAGCTTCAAGAAAAAAAGAGAAATAAGATATGAAGTATTCAACTCATCACATGGCATGTTTGCTGTCCCAAGCCCGTCAACGAACTCTGTGCAAATGAATAATTTACTAAAGAAGCAATTTGGATTCTTTGGAAACCCACATGTAATAGGGTCTGAGGGGCTCTTTGCCTTTGGCCGTATAAGGTGACGATTCTCAAGAAATGTTCTAACAGCGAAGCAAGGGATAATTTAAATCCAAACATTATAAAATTTAGTCCCAAAAGCAAGCCCACACACTAAAAAATCTAGCATCCAACGAGAAGAATGGGAACTCTACAAAAAGAAAGTCAGATTGGGATTATCCCAGCAACCAGGAATATGACGGGCAAGATTCTTATGGCTGCGGCAACTAAATGTTTCCAAGTGCCGCCGGTCAAGGTCTTCGCAAAGAACAATGTGAAGAGGTTCATGCTGATGAAGAGTAGCAACGCTTTCAAGTAGCCTATGCTGCCAATGGAGTCGCCGTAAACGAACATCATGGCTAACATGGCGCTGTTAAGCAGGATCTGCACGATACTCCGCTTCCAATCCATCACCTAACCCGCTCCTTCCTCCGTTTTTTCTCAAAATCCCGGCCTAGGCCACTGTTCTTTCTCCGTTCATGCTCCCAACGCGTGGCAATCCTCGCCGCCTCGAGACGCCGATCCTGCCGCTGCTTAACTGCCTTAAGCACGCCGCAGCTCAGAAGCCCAACAACCGCCACAGTCGTAAGGAAATTCAGCTACTCACGCGGAAAAGGCAGCTCTGGAGGAGGGACCACGGCCCATGGAGGAAGCCCGTGCCCATTAGACCACGACCCCTTACGACTGGGCTATAAGCCCTTCTGTTTGCCGGGGCAAAGTAATTTCTACTCTAGTCAAACTTAAGGCTAACGGTTTAGAGAGCAAATCTTTGAAAAGGAATTCCCGACAATAAGAGATGAACGAGAAACATGGAATCCCAGAATGGCAGTTCTATGAATTGTTTGATGGAAAACCTTTTCTGGTCTTACGCCGTTTGGTTGTGTTAGGAGATGCGCCTTGTCCAAGCTGCCTGAAATATGTCCAATCTGCGGGGAGAAGATGGAGAAAGGATATGTGTTCTTGACAGGACTATCTGTCAGGCAGAAAAATTCCCTAAATTGGTCAAAAGAGAAACCAACAATAAAACACAAGATTCTATGGTCTCATCCTAAAGATTACTCAAAACTCTTACATTATGATGCTGACTTTAGTTCGTTAGAAAAAAATTGTTTGAGTGAAGCACAGAGATGTCCGAACTGCAAGGTAGTCTTGTTCGGTTATGGAGAAGAAAAGCAAATAGAACAAGGGTGTAATTTGTGAAGAAGGAAGAGGCTTTCCTTTGTCCGTTCTGCAGTGCTCCTTACAGAGAACTCATCCCCGCAGGCACCGTTCAGGTGAAATGTCGCTACTGCGGAGCCACTGTTTTAGTTCCACCTCGCTTAGGTGGAGCTGTTCAAAGATGCTTGAACCATCCTGAGACTCTTGCCGTCGGTGTCTGCAACGGCTGTGCCGGAAACTATTGCGGAGACTGCCTCTTCTTCATCAAAACTTTTGCTCAGGAGAATACGAAGTCGGGAGGGGGAAGACTGCTTGGACCGGGATACTCATATTTCTGCCGCAGATGCCTCAGAGAAAAAGGTCTCAGAGGCGATCTTCCCACGGTCCACATGGTTAAGGAAAAGATGTCTGAGTTGAATGGGAGGGTTGCGAAAATTAAGGTTGCAATGACATTGGAAGAGGCTGAAAGCGTTTACAGAGATGTGTTTTCACTATGGTTTAACGCTAAACAATGGGTATTGGCGGATATTAGACAGTGGGAATTGCAAAAAACTACACAGTGGAGATCACAGAAGGATGTGGATGCCGATGTTGAAAAACGTATGCAGCGTGGTCTTAGCCGGAAAGACGCCATAATTGAGGTGTTAACTGAGAAAGGGGTTGAGATAAGACCTGGGCTTCACATTAAGCCGACTGTTGAAGATGCATTATCCGAAATCAAGAAGGAACAGCAAAGAGCCATGAGAAAAAAAGATTTGAATAGAGAGATGTCAGACTCAGACAGACTTTACGGGGGATTACTTCAATTATACGACAAGATTTTGGGAGGTAGCAATGGCAAGCGTGTTTTAGAGGATAAGATAAAAAAGTTCATGAAGCAAGGGTTAAGCCGAGAAGAAGCAATTAAGAGGCTAGCAGAGAAAGAGAAAATCATAGAGAAAGAGTGATGTTTGTTATGAAGTGTCCTGAATGTGGAGAAGAAATGGAAGAAGGAACTTTGACAGTATTGAAGAATGATATAGATCCGATTGACCTTTTTTGGAAACGAGAAAGTGGATTAGAAGAAAAGAAAGGAAGGGAAGTAAAGATTAGAGAAAGCCTAGGACCTTTCTCGATGAAATTGAAAGGTTTCAGATGTGCAAACTAGTCACATTCGGATACTAGACTGTTGTTTGTGCCACAAGGTGTATAGAGAGAATGAACGAAGAAGATGAGGTCGAGAGAGAATAAGGGATTACAGGAATAAACCGCAGATTAGCGTGGTTACGATCAAAGACCACTGAGCCACGACCGCAAGAAGAATAAGAAACGGGAGACACTGAAGACGATGGAGAAGACAAGTTCTGGCTATATTGGGATTTAAGAGCAGGAGGTGCGAGGATGGTAAAGGAGGATACTAAGGTTTTCTATGTTCTAGACATATTCCACATTCTGGAAACCATGATGGGACATGAGAGAATAAGCAATTTCACCGTTGAGGAGGCACTGAAGTTTATGAATGATACTTCGGCTCTGCTAAACGGCGAGATGACGCCAACTCAATACAAGAAGACTTGGAAACTAAAATAGCCTTAATGTTACTTGGAGATGTGCCAACAGACGTAATAGTTCTTGGAATATACATGGAAGAACGTTAAACCTGAGTGATAGTAAAATGCTATGTGAACTCTTATGTGGCCGAGGCTGATGGTATGTTTTTCTGTTCTAAATGCCACAGAAGGCTTCCTGAAAACGCATATTTTTGTTCTACACGTGGCGTTAGAACCGAGAAAAGCACGGTATGAAAAACGGTCACCGTTTTAAAGGTAACAACGCTCCGTTTGCAACTTTGTATTTCTGTCTCAATTCTTTAGCAAGCGATTCGAGTCTTTCTCTTTGCTCATTCGAGAGGGGCTTCGCTTTTTCGCCTATACGGGCGTTCTCCTCAACTTCTTTCACGTTTTTCATCCCTACAATAGTTGTCGGAACACCATGACCCCAAACGTAGTTAAAGGCTTCAGAAACATTAAGCAGGACACCTCTACCCAGAGGCTTCATGACTGTGATGCCTACATTCATTTTCTTTGCTAGAGGGATAAGATCCTCCCTCGCTCCGTCATATACAAAGTTGAAGGGAACAACAAGGTTCGAGAAGAAGCCTTTAGAAATGGCTTTCACAAGAAACTTCGGGTCGTGATCCGTAACCCCGATGTGGCCAATGGTGCCTTCCATTTGAGCCTTCCTCAAGACTTGGAAACCGCCGCTCTCACCCATGCCCTGTTCAAACAGTCCTTCCGTTATTCTGAACTGGGCGATGTCGATCCTGTCAGTGTTAAGCATCTTCAAACTTTGTTCAAGCTGAGTTTGAGCTTGCTCCTTCGTAGATCCGAAGATCTTCACGTTTAGAATGCACTCGTCCCTCCGTTCCTTCATAACCTCACCAATCTTCGATGCACTGTCACCATATGTCGGGGCGGTGTGGATCAAGTTTATTCCCAAGTCGAGAGCCCTATTAACAACTTCGACGGCTTCTTTTTGTCCAATATTCCTGATTGGGATTCCACCGAATCCAACAATAGAAACCTTCAACCCAGTTTTACCTAAAATCCGGTATTCCATGCCTAACATCCAAAGAGAGAATGGCTAAAAAACTTTTAAACATTATTGAAGAACTCAAGGAAGCACAAACACTGAGGAAAAGAAGGGTGATTAATCATACCTGCCTTTTGTACCATGCTTGGACTGCATTCAGAAAAGCAGCACAATACGTTTTTGCTTTGGTACACTGTTGATATTCCAACCAGCGCAACACAATTTCCATACCCACCTTAAAAATTGGTTGGTTGGATCAGAATTTAACCCCCCTTCATTCTCCTCCCACTTCTGCTATGAGGGGAGCCTCTGATCTTCTCTTCCAAATTTATTTATACCTGTGGTGATCAGGAAAAGGATAGTGGAAAAAGTGAAACTTGATATCAGGCGTGAATTCTCGTTCATCACGGGCAACTACCGCGTTCTCCTGATCAGCTGGATCATAATGGATTTGGCTATGGAGATGCCTTCGCCGAATTTTCAGTACTATATTCAAGCTTTAGGCGGAACCGGGATCGAGCTGGGGATCATTGGGCTGGCTAATTTTCTGTCTCTGGCATTTGTGGCTTTTCCAGGCGGGTATCTGGCAGACAAGTATGGGAGGCGGCGGCTCATAACTACCATGACATTCGGCATGGCTGCGTCGCTTTTGCTTTTTGCTTTCGCTACTTCGTGGCATTTCATCTTGATCGGGACAATAATGAACAGCTTATGCCTCATCTACCAGCCCGCCTTGTTCGCCATGGTTCAGGATTCTGTTCCAACGGAACGCCGAGGCATAGGTTCATCCATCACCCAATTGATCCACGGCACCTTCAATACGCCGGGTCCGATCATCGCAGGGTTCTTGTTGCTGAGGTTCGGACTCGTGATGAGCATGAGAATCATCTATCTGCTTATGACTGTTCTCTTCCTCATAGCGGCTTTCTGGCGGCTGCGGCTAACCGAGACCATGAGCGATGGGGAACCAATCCGGCTGAAATATTTCGTATCTTCGTATCCAAAAGCTATCAGAGAGAGCCTGAATGTATGGAGGATAGTGCCGCGTTCAACTCTATGGCTGTTCGCGGGACAGACAACCGTGATGTTCGGAATGTCCCTCGTACAAGTGATCAACGCGGTTTATGCTAGGGATGTGCTTCTAATCCCTGAAGAACAGTGGTGGCTAACATTCATCCCGCTACTGTTGATGATGATAGTGGCTTCCATACCGATCGGCATGATGATCGACAGAATCGGCAGAAAGATCCCGTTGATAATGGGAGTAATAACGTCTGCCCTAGGCTCATGGCTATTCATGAACGGAGACTTGGCAAAAATCATGATATCCATGGCACTCTTCGGCATCTCCCAAATAGCGTTCATGGCTGGATCAAGCGCCCTCTTCGCTGACTTAGTCCAGCAAGAAAACAGGGGAAAAGTGATCGGATTCACAAACTTCGCAGGCTATATCGCGATGGGCTTCGGCATGCTGCTCGGCAACTATCTCTACCTCAACGTAGTCCCCCAAATGCCGTTCCAAGCAGCCCTTAGTCTAGCCATTCCAGAAATCATCATAACAATATTCCTCATACACGAACCCAGAGAAAAAGCCGCCGCCATCAATCGCCGTCCTGCACCCCAATAACCATCTGCATCCAAACCCAAAAAAGGTATTTAGACAGCAGTGACCAGTATTGAGATTTCCTTCGGCATTCCTCATTAGCCATTGATAATGTTCTTTTTGATTATCATTATCAATGTGGGAAAATTTTTGATTATCAAATGAGTCAAGTTTCATCCTTTATCTGGCGGATAGAGATACAAAGGGTCCCTCAGCAAGATCGCTCATTTGACAGTCACTGTCAAAACGCACGAAAATTTGACAGTTAAATCTACAGAGGCTTTCTTGCAGGCTTCACTATTTGTCAGTGACTGACAAAACAGAAAAAAATTTGTCAGACAAATCTACAAGGAGCTTCCCATCTCAGCGCCCAGCTTCCACAGTCAACCCCAGCTATTCGCTAAGGCATAATATCAGCCGTGACTTCTAGAGGTCTTTTTCAGAGATTAGATTCCTAAACGATAAATGCGCTTCAAATTAGAGACCAATGTTAACGGCGAGGGACGGCTCTTTGAGCTTGCTAAAACTAATCATATATCAACTGAAATGGGAAATCTCGTGGTTCTACAAATGGAAGATAGCACCCAAAATCAAGAAAAACAACCCAACTGGCGCACACTAGAACAATCAACCCTTTTAACCCGCCACAGCGAAAACTATCTTGAAACGAACCTGTTTCCCCTGATATAGAACCTCAGCTCCTCCGCCAGATCCGCCTTAACACCTATTCTATGCGATCTCGCGGTCTCGAATCTGCCGTCGTGCTCAACCACAAACAGACCGCTATGCGCAGAGATCACAGACGCTCCGTTGAAGCTCTTGTCAACCTTCAAAGCCTTCGACAGCCTTCCGGGACCGCTGGCAACCTTTCTGATCTCAGCAACGCCCCGGTTCTCCTTCATTGTCTCGATGCCACCAATCGGCTCTATAGCCCTAACGAGCACAGCACCCACTCCACCAGGCATGTGAGCGACTATGTTAAGCATCCAATTGTTGTGAACATTATAAATGAAGACCGAACCAGAATCCGCCCACATCGGCGCATTGAAGCCCTTCAGCCCATGATAGGCACGTGAAGCGGGATCATCCTCGCCGTAGTAGGCTTCCGTCTCAACTATGATGCCTCTGAGATCCTCGCCTCCAAGACGCCGAACCAAGACTTTGCCCAAAAGCGCCTCAGCCACCAACTTCGTATCCCTCTCGTAGAATCCCCTTGATAAGGCCTTGTGCTGAACCAAGCGATCACCATCTATGCAATGTGCTCTTCTATCTCTGCTTTGGCACCCACATAAAAAATTAGCGCTCCACAGGCTGGATGAATGCTCAGAACTGGCTGATTCAGCATATCTGGCTTGCGGTTGGGCTGAATTTGTGGCTTAGAAATGAATGTGCGGGGCTCTAATTGACTGTTGTTAGCTGAATTGAAACTCGGTTTCGGACAGATGGTTCACAAAGTTTATAAGGGGATCTTTTCAATGATAAGTCGGCGAATTAAGGATGACGCGAAGATCACAAATGGAAATATACATGGACATAATCAAAGCAGTAGCTGACGGAAGAGAGAAGCCCACACACGTCATGTACCGCGCCAACCTTTCATGGATACGGCTGAACCGATACCTAGACTTTCTCGTCAAACAGGGCTTCCTGAAAGAGAACCTAGTTGATCAGGCAACAACCTTTTCCATAACCCAGAAGGGCAAAGACGTTCTGGCATACTACAGAAAGATCGAAGGCGAACTAACAGCCCGCAAAAAGGCTATCCCAACCGAAATATATGCCCACTACAAATAGAGCGCCTAGATTGTAAGCTGAATTTTTCTCCTTATCCTTTGAGAGAGTCCAAGATCATCTTCAGATCTTCTGGAGGACGACTTATCTTAAGCTTGATGAAAATAAGAGTCTCATCATGTCCCTCTCGCTTAGATGCCTTCTCAGGCTTTTCGTCCTTGCCTGACTCGGACATCTTTTTTGAAACGTCTTCAAGCCTGCTGATGAGGTTGCTCAAGTTCTTCTCGTGGCCTGTGAGGGCGGTCGCTAGCAAGTCCAAGTAGGCATATTGAGCCGTTTTATCCTTTGAGCCTTCCTTTTTGCTCAGATGTGTCCCTCCTCTAGTCTCACTTCGGAGGACTCGGCACAATGAAGAATATCTTCTTTCCCCTTCTGTATTTCTGTATATAGCCCATTCTTTCCAGCTGGTTCAGATGGATGCTTTCAAGGCTTCTTGACCTTCCAGTCTCCTGCGAAATTTCTTCCGTCGTTGCGTCTTTCAGCTTCCCCATTGCAAGCATCGTCTGCCGGAGACTATCGGGCAACTTGAGAAGGTACACGGTTATCGCATCGTTCGGCGATGGGTCAGCCTTCACCTGAGGCAAGTGCACCTTTTCTGTGTGACTGCTGCGATCGTCTAAGGCCCTTATGATGGAATCCAGTTTCTCTTCGATTCGCTTCAGCACCACGTAGAGATCGTTGCTCATTCCCATTTCACTGGCTTTTGTTTGCCGAGATGCCACAATTAATCAATTGTTCAACAGTTAATAAAAAAGCTTTCTGTCAGGCGCTCACGGTACTTTCACACAAACCTGTTAAAATGATTTTTATGCAAGAACAATTTTTATGGAATCAAGGCGAGACAAAGAAATGAAGGAACACTGCGGAGTCGTAGGCATATTCTCAAACAAAGAAACCAACGTCGTTCCCATGCTCCTCGTCGGTCTAGAATCACTACAACACCGGGGACAAGAAGCCTGGGGCGTAGCAGTCCCCGGCAGGTCGCCATACAGAAGCGTTGGGCTGGTCTCTCAATCTGTCGAAGCGGAATACAAGGACATCGCGAAGCTGGACGCGCATGTCGGCATTGGGCACGTCAGATACTCAACGACATCTGCTTCGACGCTCGATAATGCCCATCCTCTGCAGATAGGTAATCCCTCGATCAAAAACAGCTTCTGCATAGCCCACAACGGCACCCTTGAGAGAGAACTCCTCATCAAAGCCCTGAAAGAAGAGATATCTACCGCGCATGGAGTAACCGATACGATGCTGATGGGAAGGGGACTCTACGCGAATTTGGAAAGGGGAAAGAGCTGGGTTGAATCCTTCGAAACTTTAAATCCCTATCTGAATGGCGCCTTCTCAACGGTCATTCTTACAGCCGAGGGAGACCTCATCGGCGCCCGAGACGAGAGAGGATTCAGACCCCTATGCCTAGGATGGCACGAAGCGACAGAATCATACGTGCTGGCTTCTGAAAGCTGCGCCCTTGACGCCCTAGGCGCGCGTCTGATAAGAGACATTCAGCCCGGCGAATTGATAACGATGAATAAAGAAGGGCTGAAGGAGGAACACTTTACTCTTCCAGAGAGACACGCACATTGTCCCTTCGAGTACACGTATTTTGCCAACCCCAGCTCCCGCATTGAAGGCATAAACGTCTATACGGCAAGAAAGAACATCGGAAAGATGCTTGCCGAGAAATATGGCTTTGAAGGCGACATCGTTGTGCCCGTTCCAGACTCGGCGAGACCCGCAGCTCTGGGCTATTCTGAGGCGTCGGGGATTCCCTTCGAGGAAGGTCTTATGAAGGACCGTTACAAGAGAAAGGGGAGCTGGCGTAGTTTCATCGAGCCAGAGAAGAGAGAGGAAGTTGTCTCAAACATAACCGCCATAAGGGAAGCGATTGCGGGAAAGAAAGTCATACTCATAGACGACAGCATCGTGAGAGGTACAAGCTCAAGAATAATCGTTGAGAAAAAGCTTAAAACCGCGAAGGCAGTTTCTCTGCTTCTCACCTTTCCGCCTATCATTTATCCATGCTACGCTGGGATAGACTTCCCAACCCAAGAAGAGCTACTCGCATACAGGGTGTGCGGGACAAAGAAGTCTCTGGAAGAGCTCAACAACAAGGTCGCGGAACACATCGGCGTCGCCTCACTGGGCTACAATGACGTGGAGTGTCTGAGCAGAGGCATAGGCATACCGAAGGATCATCTCTGCCTCTCTTGCGCCACTGGCGACTACAGCTGCCTCAAGCGTAAGCCAGCCTTCAAAAGTAGGGAGGAAATGAAAACATGAGCAAGCCTAGGACGGATAAAGCTGATGCGGTTCTGGTGCTGGACTTCGGCGGTCAGTACTGCCATCTGATCGCAAGGAGAGTCAGAGACCTCGAAGTGTATTCCGAGATAGTCCCGTCAGACGTGACGCCAGACGAGATGAAAGAGATTGGCGCAAGGTTCAACGTAAAGGGCTTGATCCTTTCAGGCGGGCCGTCCAGCGTCTATGCGGAGAACGCGCCAAAAGTAGACACTCGCGTCCTAGATTTGGGTATGCCGATCCTTGGACTATGTTATGGTCATCAGCTCATGGCGCATCTTCTAGGCGGAAAAGTGAAGCGCGGAACGAAGCAGGAGTACGGAATATCATTCGTGACCATTGCCAACCCTGTCGGCGTCTTGAAGGGCTTGAACCACGTAGAAAAGGTGTGGATGAGCCACGGGGACACTGTTCAAAAATTGCCCGCGGGCTTCGAGGTTCTAGCCTACACTGAGAACTGCCCCATAGCCGCATATCGCCACGAAGAAAAGGCATTGTATGGGCTGCAATGGCACCCAGAGGTTGTCCACACGGAACATGGAAGAGAGATGCTGAGCAACTTTCT
Source organism: uncultured Candidatus Bathyarchaeia archaeon (assembly GCA_964513245.1). Taxonomy (GTDB): domain Archaea; phylum Thermoproteota; class Bathyarchaeia; order Bathyarchaeales; family DTEX01; genus CAZELO01. The sequence goes on from CAZELO010000021.1 coordinate 17,322, forward strand.
CTTCGAGGTATGCAAATGTTCGCCGACATGGAAGGCATCCTCGATGATCGATGAAAAGATAGCCAAGATCAAGGCAACCGTAGGCGCAGGCAAAGCCATAATCGCTTTGAGCGGCGGAATCGACTCAAGCACAGCGGCAATCGTGGCAACAAAGGCGCTTGAACGGAATTTGACAGCAGTCTTTGTGGACCACGGCTTCATGCGAGAAGGCGAACCCCAATTCGTTAAAGCGACATTTGAGCGGCTGGGCACGAACATTGTCGTTGTTGAGGCGCGTGAACGCTTCTTCAAGAGCCTGAAAGGCGTAACTGACCCAGAGGCAAAGCGACGAATAATCGGCAGGGAATTCATCAGGGTTTTCGAGGAAACCGCGCGGGAAATAGGCGCCGAATATCTCATTCAAGGCACAATCTACCCTGACAGGATCGAGTCGGGCTTCAGAAAGCACTCGGACAAGATCAAGAGCCACCACAATGTTGCGGGACTGCCAACAGACATAGAGTTCAAAGCCATAATCGAACCGCTAAGAGACCTCTACAAAGACGAGGTCAGAGCCCTCGCAAAGACGCTTGGGCTTCCAGGCGAGATCGTTGGGAGACAACCCTTTCCGGGGCCGGGCCTTGCCGTGCGCGTAACGGGCGAAGTGACTCCCGAGAAGGTTGAGATCGTCAGAAAGGCGGACCGCATAGTTACGGACGAGATAGAACGAAGCGGCATCGCCAAGGACCTGTGGCAATACTTCGCCATCTTGACAGACACGAGGAGCACTGGCGTTAAAGGCGATTCGAGGGCATACGGCTACGTTGTGGCTATCAGAGCGGTTAAAAGCCGAGAAGCGATGACTGCCAGCTTCGTGGAGCTCCCCTACAGCCTGCTGGAACAGATTTCGACGAGAATAACAAACGAATTGCCCCAAGTGTCAAGGGTCGTCTACGACGTCACCCATAAACCCCCAGCAACAATCGAGTGGGAATAGACTCGCGTTCAGTCACCTTTATATGAGTGAAAATCCTGATCCACAGAGCAAATAATGCTGGACATGCATTGAGGGATCACTCAGATGAACAAGCCAAGAAAAACCGCACGTTGGAAAAAACGAAGAGTAATCTATAACAACGATGGAGATGACGTCTTCGAAATACCCCGACGCAAAAAAGAACTGATTGATGATTTTTTGGATGCCCGGTCAACCCCGCTTCTAGGTTCCCACGTGGACAGCGTCTTTTACTGCACTTGTGCGGCGGGGCTGGCTTTCACCCACAATACCAAAGTAGGCCATTTCATAAACACAGAAGCTCCCAAAGAACTCATCGAATTGTACGGTAAAGACGATCTTCAGATTCAGATAGACTTCTGCCGCAAGAACGGCCTCGAAATATTCTGGTCTCTACGAATGAATGACGGGCACGATGCCTATCCAGTCGGGTCAAGAAGATGGACTACCGGCGGATGGCACATCGCACCGTTCAAACGTGAACATCCGGAGTATCTTATGGGAAAACCCGGCGACTGGGAAAAATACGGGTGGGGTCCGAGAAGAATTTGGACAGGACTAGATTATGGTTACGCAGCTGTCAGGGAACACATATTTTCGTTGATCAAAGAGGTCTGCGAGCAATATGATGTGGACGGTGTAGAACTGGATTTTTTCAGGGGACCGCCATATTTTACGCCTGGTTTGGATGATCTTCCAGTTGAGCAAGAGCATCTTGACGCTATGACTGAACTGATCCGTCGAATTAAAGACATGACTGAAGAGATCGGTCAAAGTCGAAAGAAACCCTTGCTCATCGCCGCACGCATTCCTCATAGTTTTGATCACTCAGAACATATTGGAATAGATCTAAAAAGATGGCTGAAAGAAGACCTAATAGACATGCTGATAGTTGCCGAAGGCAACAAACCACTTGTGACACCCTTCAAGCAAATGGTGGAAACAGGTCACAAATATGACGTGCCAGTATATCCCTGCATCGGTCACGGATTCTGGGCGTTCTGGGCTTGGCTAGACAAGAAATTGGACATACCGTGGCGCGGACACGAATCATGGGTTGAAGCAAGAACCACGGGAAAAATCAAAGGAGCAACTGTGACTGTCAATTCGTGGGATGGAAAGGTCAAAGCAATACGCGGAGTAGCAATGAACATTTGGAATTCTGGTGCCGATGGAGTTTACCTCTTCAATTACTTCCCGCCTCTCTTCACAACGCACTATGAAGTGTTTAAGGAGATAGGAGACCCAGATGCGCTTAGCAAGATGAGCAAGATCTATGGTGTGGAAGGCTTTGAATGCAAGTGCTCTCCGAAAAAGGGAGACAAGGATGCCTCAGCATGGGAATGCAATATTCCTAAAGCGGAAGGCTTTCCAGGCGGACCGCTTGTCAGTTGGAAGGGCGCAAACATGAGATTGAGATTTGCCGTCGGTGAGGATGTATCCTCAAAGCCTCTTCCAGAAGTAAAACTTCGTCTGTATCTGGAGGGCGAAGGGGCAAACAATAAAGTGTCCACGGTCAGGTTAAACGGTAAAGCTTTGAACCAGCTTAACTTGGCTACAACTTATCAGATGCCGCTGGGAAAATGGTTGAACTGCGACATTGATCCTTCGTACATAAAGCAAGGGGAAAACGAAATCGAGCTGAATCTGGATGTGCAGCCCGGTTCCGCTGAGAAAGTTTCTGTCTTAGGCACCGTCCTGCTTCATGTTTGCTACAAAGATTAGATTACGCAAAAACACCGCAACAACAACAACAAAAAGAGAGAACGGTTCAAGTCTTTCTTGCGTCTATCCTTCCGAGATATCGTGTAGCCTAGAGGTGCCTGATGGTAGTGATGGCGAAGTTTTTGGAGATTCCACCTGTATATGCGATAAAAAAGCGTAGAAATAAATGCTTTCTGCCCACGATCTGATGATTAGCTTTAATTGCTTGTTTAGCTTGAGGGTAATATCGAAAATACCTGTAAAGGGGGCAGTTCTTGTCCGTTGGCGAAAGGCTAGATCTAGGCGAAGTGGAGAGTAAGTTAAAGGGCAACACCCTCCGTCTCTACTGGTACATGGTGAAGGTAGCTCACCCAATCACGATTAACGAGGCGCGAAAGGAATTAAGGTTCTCCAGTGCAGGGCACGTCGCATACCACCTTGACAAGCTGGTGGAGCTCGGTCTAGCAACCAAAATCCGGGGCGAGTACCAGCTTCTAGAAGAGGTCAGAGTCGGGGTTCTCCGTTCATTCGTCAGGCTCTATGGGTACATGGTGCCCCGGTACGTCTTCTACGCGGTGTTCTTCACAGCCCTTTTGGCACTCTTTGCTTTATTCTTTATGAACCCATACAGCGTCTACAGCTGGTTCGCCGCAGCCGTCTGCTTAGTGTCAGCAATCATCTTCTGGTACGAGGCGATGAGGATATGGCGTGGAAGACCATTCTAGGACCTAGTGTACTCATTCTAAAGTGTAGAAATAAGTTAGACGTAGCCAATCACATTTACAGAGTGCACAACTTGAAGGTTTCGAAAAAACTTTCAGAAACCGCCATCGCATCAGTCACTATAGCCCTAATTCTGCTAGGCGCCTCTCTGCCGGTTTTTGCCGACAGAGGCGGGTTTTCCCTACAATCATACGCTGTCTTTGAACCGGGGCAGAAGGCTATAATTGCCTGGAACGGACACGAAGAGATACTCATGCTGGCAACTGATGTCAACGCGAATCAAAACACAACATTGCTAGAATTACTGCCACTTCCGTCTAACCCAGAGACAGTTGAAAAGGCGAATGCCACCTCGTTTACCCGACTTCAGGAAATCATTTGGAGCCGCAGCTGGACTCTCACGCGTTCCAATAGCGCATATAACGTGAGCCTTAGCGACAATAGCATTGAAAAAGCCGTAGAAGTTACTTTCCATGAGCAGATAGGCGCTCACAACATAACCATCGTAAAGGCCGAGAATGCCTCAGTTCTTGCGCTGTGGGTCAACAATTTCCTGAGTGAGAGCGGTGTCACAGAAGAGGCTTCATTCGGAAACTACGAATCACTTTTCGAGGATTATATGACAAGGGGCTTCTCATACTTTGCATTGGATTTGGTTGAGGTTTCGCCTGAGACAAAAAGCGTTGAGCCCATACTTTATCATTTCAAATCCGATTTCTTATACTATCCCCTTAAGATTTCGACAACCTTTTCTGGCAACACTAAGATCAAACTTTTTCTGCTGACACGCAACTCGATCAACACTCTGACTTACTACCGTGTAACAAATCAGCCTTGGACTACATCCCTCGTATATGTCGAAGGGAATCAGTCAAAGGCATATGCACCAGCCAACTTCACATGGGGACTTGGCAGGACGTCACAGTTCAATCTCACAACGGACGAGTTGAAACAGGTGGATTCAAGGGTGGCAGGTCTCTTCAATGGTTCGGCTTTCGTCACACCGCTTGAGTACACAGGGCCCTTGAGCATCTTTACAGGTGATTTGATGGTGAGGGAGAATGAAGCCCTAGTCGCGTATCCCTTTGTGCCTTCGCTTCCATTCTTAGCTCAAGTCGCCGAGACGCCGTCCGACACAAGTTTCAAGGTCATATCGTCCACATTGCTGGGGATCGAAACCTTGGGGGACACGATTATTGAGCCGCCGTCTACGAGGCTCAATTTGCTTGTGGACTACTACTCTCCAGAAATCAGTCCCATCAAATATTCGGTGCTTTTAGATGGCAAAGTCTCTGTTGAATGCAAGGTCGATGACCTGATGAGCGGCGTAGACAGAGTCTCGGTTTCATATCAAGCCGGGAGCCAAGAATGGAGAAACGTCGCAATGAACAAGGTTGATGACAAGTATGTGGCGAATCTGCCTATTGAGTCCTATGAGAATCTCAGGCTCTATGTCGCGGCATTCGACGTAGCAGGAAACCAAGCCACAGAAAACAACGCCGGCGCCTACTACCTAGTCGGCGTTGAATCATTCTTCTCGTCCGCATTCTACTCCGTAATAGCATGCATATTGACAGCTGGTCTAATGGCATTTCTTGCCAAAAAATATTTGGAAAAGTCTAGGCTTGCAGAGTAGCATGCTTATACATGCTTACACCGTGGCATTCTGTTTTTTGGGTCTGCAGAGTTCTGCGAATCTATTTGTGAGGCGCTACATTTGAGACTTCGTGAAATTAAGGTCTTTGACCAGCGCGTAGGGCGCAAGCGTCGGTATTTCCACTTCCCACCACTTGATCCATGAGCGTGAACGGCTCAGCTCCACCGTGTCCTGAAGGATACGCAGCATGTTGTCACTTATTCTCAGCTCCCTTATTGGCGCAGCTATCTCGCCGTTTCTGATCAGGAGCATGCCATCTCTGGGAATTGTTGAAAAGTCGCCCGACCGATAGTTCTGATACCTGAGGTACCAATCATTCGTTACATATATGCCCTTGTCTACCTCTGCTAGAAGTTCCTCAAACGACTTATCACCTGGCTCCACTGTAAGGTTACGTGGAAGAGGCATGATGAGCCCAGCGTTACCCGTTGTCTCAACGCCGAATTTCTTGGCTGTGGTGCTGTTGTGCAGATAAGTCTTCAGAACGCCCTTTTCTATTATGCCCGTTCTCCTCGTTGGCACCCCCTCATCGTCAAAGGGCAACCTCCCATAGGCATCGCTAAGTGTCGGATCGTCCGCCATCGTCACCTTCTCAGAGCCAACTTGGGCACCGATTTTGTCAACGAGGAAGGACTGACCGGTCTCCACCATAAAGGCTGAAGCCAATATGCCTACTTGATTGATGAAATCGGCGAAGACCATCGGCCCCAAAAGAGCCGTGAATTTTCCTGATTTGCCTTCTTCAGGATTCATCGCGGACTTCGCTATTTCTCCAGCCTGCCTACCCGCCTCCGCAGGCTTGAAAGCCTTCTCGCTACCAGCGATTGAGACTGAATGCCCAGAAGCAATGTCGGAAGTGAACGCCCTGACAGAAACCTCTAGACCGCTTCTTTCTGACGCCGCGTACACGTTACCTGAGGTTGCCAGCGTTACTTTCGCCTTCGTAGCGTTAAGGGTCCCCGCAACTTTTTTGGCGCCGGTCTTTATGGCTCCTTCTATCGCGTCTTCAACGTAGCCCGTGAGATTGCTTGGGCTGAACGAGATCTTTGGGGCGCTCAACAGGCTCTGATCGTATTGAAATGGTCCTTGCGGAAGGGGAGCATAAGCATCAGCGGGCGGCGTCATCTTCGCTGTCCTGACGAGGTTCTCAACGGCTCTTTCTATTTTCCTATTTGACGACGGCGTCAGAACAGTTGCGGCGCGCTGTTTCTCGATCATCAAGAAGATTGTGAGCAGCTTATCGTTGAAGACCTTGGACACGGTTATCTCGCTGTTTGAGAAACGGATCATTACCCTCTGCTGTTGCGCAATCTTCACAACGATATCAGTTGCGCCGTTTTTCTTCCCCAAATCTACAGCAAAAGACGGAATTTCCTCAGGCTTCATTTCATGCACCTCCAAGCCTAATCTTCCTCAACCGAATATGCGGTCCACCTGTCCAGACAGGTATTCCCTGCATAGGATCGCCTTTGCCGCAGTATGCAGCCTGAAACTCCAAATCCTCTCCAACGGCATCGACGGCAGACCAAAGCCCGACCGTTGTCAGTTCAAGCGCGGGGTTTTTGATTCTGCCCCCTAGTTCTCCGTTCTCTATCCTGTAGGATTCAAGCCCGACGTAGCGCTGGTTGAAACGCCTGTCGTCGATGTTCCACTCCATGAAATTCTTGATGTAGACACCGTCTTTGACGCCCTCGATAAGTTCCTCCACCGTGTGGTCGCCAGGTTCGAGAAACGTGTTTGCCATTCTGACGATGGGTTCGCGGTTGTATGCTACAGATCTGGCTGAGCCGTTGCTTTCGACGCCGAATTCGCAGGCGGTCTCACGGTTTTGCAGAAACTCGTTGATGACGCCCTCCTTTATGAGAACACGTTTTCTGGCTTTCACGCCTTCTTCATCGTATCTGTAGAACCCAAAGGAACCCTTGAATGTTGGGTCGTCAACAACATTGACGCATGGAGACCCCACACGCAGCCCCAGAGAATCAGCCTTCAAATAGGTTTCACCTGCCTGTGCAGCTTCTCTTCCAAGTATCCGATCCGCTTCACCGGGATGCCCACACGACTCGTGACAGACTATTCCGACGACCTCGGGTCCCAAAACTACGTCCATCTGACCCGCAGGCGACTTCTCAGCTTCAACCAGAATCTTCGAAAGAGCGTAAGCCTCGTCACCAAGGACCTTAGATAGGTTCCACTTCTCGGCAACTTCCCATCCGCCAGTCTCCCCAAGACTAAAAGACCTTTGAACAGAGCCTTTCTGCGGATCATACGCCGTCAACATCACGTAAAGAGCGACGCTGGGCACAACGCTGTGAATATACGCGCCGTCACTGCTGATGAGAACCTTTTCTGTGGTCCAAGTGTCTAATACAAGTTCTCGGGCGGGAATCTTAACCTTAACTCTGGCAGCAGAAGACTCCGCTTGCCCATCAGCCTCCTTCAGAAGTTCGACCCGTGAATCCACATCCACATTGCTGAACCGGATGCGAGGCTTCACCTCCACCTTGTCTTTTCCAAGGTTGCCTTTACCCATCGAGACACCCTTCTTCAGAAGCCTTGACCCAGCTCGAGCCATCTTGAAGGCCTGTCTGACTGCCGAGTCAACCGATTTCCCTGAAAGAGTGTTCGTGGAAACGAAGCCGAGAGAACCATTAACAATAACCCTCACGCATATCCCTTGCTCTTCCTCTTGGATTGACGCTTCTGGAACACCGTTCTTCAAAATAAGCGACTCACGCAGGTCGGATTGGAACCTTGCCTCGGCGTACTCTACATCCAGTTTCTGTGCTTTTTGAATCGCGAGACCAACCAGATCCTCCAAAGAATCTCACCACATCACAGACACATGATCTTATCCCTCAAAATAGTACGAAAGTGTTTTATTTCTTTTTCTAGATACACCATGCCAATCAGAGAGAAAGATAATGAAGGCAAGCGATGAGCAGCCCGAGGAACGCACGTTCTTGGTCACAGGCGGCGCCGGCTTCATAGGCAGCCACATCGTTGACGCCCTTATGCGCAGAAAGGCGAAGGTACGTGTTCTCGATAGCCTCAGTAGCGGCACGATGCAGGGCATTGAGAATTGGCTCAACGACCCATCTTTCAAATTTGTTCAAGGGGACCTTCTGAACCGCACGGACATTGAAATGGCCGCGGAAGATTGCTCAATCGTTTTTCATTTGGCAGCTAACCCTGAGGTGAGGCTTGGCTCAGCTGCACCGGAGATTCATTTCAGACAGAACGTGGAGGCTACATTCAACCTTCTTGAAGCCCTGAGAAGATCTGGTGGCATAGAGACGCTTGTCTTCGCGTCCTCATCAACTGTGTATGGAGATGCAACAAAGATCCCTACGCCTGAAGATGCCCTGTTGAGGCCTATCTCGGTTTACGGGGCTTCTAAACTGGCTTCAGAAGCTATGGTGAGTGCGTATGCACATTCTTACGGTTTTAGGGCGGTGATCTACCGCCTGGCTAATGTGATCGGTCCGCGCAACCAGCACTGCGTTATTTATGACTTCATAACAAAACTGAGGTCAAATCCTCGTGAACTGGAGATTCTGGGCGACGGAACACCGAAAAAGTCGTATCTGTACATCGACGATTGCATCAAAGCCATGCTCATTGGGCTTGAAAGGTCAGGCGGCCGAGTCGAGGTTTTCAATCTTGGATCTGACGACTGGACCGTTGTAAAGACAATAGCGAAGATAGTAGTCGAAGAGATGGGACTCGGGGAAGTGGCCTTCAAGTTCACAGGCGGCATTGATGGTGGAAGAGGATGGGTGGGAGACGTCAAATACATGCTTTTGGATGCAAGCAGGCTAAAATCTCTGGGATGGAAGGCTGAACTGAACAGTGCCCAAGCCGTGAGGGCAGCTGTTCGAGGCATTTTGAAGTCGTAACAACCATACCGATACTAAGCGCAGGGCACCATCCTTTTAAAGTTGTAGTTCATACAGTTCTAGGTGTGATGCCAATGATAGGCAACCAACCTTCCGGCAAGACAAGCGAGTTGCTTCAAGAAGAAGTCTGTAAAATATTAAGGGGGGCAAACGCCGTCACATTCGGGACATTCAGACTTCCCAGCGGACGAGTTACGCCATACTACGTTGACTTGCGTGTAATCCCAAGTTTTCCAGATGGCTTCCGCGGCATTTCAGACATCCTTGTGAAGGCTGTGCGGGACAGACTGGGAACAGAGAACTTCGACAGAGTCGGAGGCATACCGACCGCCGGGGTGCCTTTCGGTTCGATTCTTGCCTATCAGCTGGACAAGCCGTTTCTTTATATTCGTCAACAACGACAGCCCAAAGGCAGAGAGCGGAGGGTCGAAGGTGTGCTGATGCCTGGCGACCGCGTTCTCTTGATAGATGATCTGGTGACAACCGGGTTAAGCCTAAAAAAGGCGGTGTCAGTAACCAGAGCCGAGGGAGGCATTGTTTCAGACGCCTTTGTCATTCTTGACAGGGAAGAGGGTGGAAAGGAAAGGCTTGCAGATATCGGGGTCAGACTCCATTCTCTGTTGGAAATGAGCAAGGCGGCGAGAAAGCTCCGCGAGATGGATGCCATAGATGGGGACCAGCTGAAAACTGTGCTGAGCCAACTGAAGCCAAAGTGAGCAGAACTTGAGTGATGCGAGCCAGAATCGGCTGGTTGTATTTGACGTTGAGGGAGTACTCATACCCAAAATACGTTTTATGTTTTTCGAAGTTGCGGGCAGAATGGGCCCTCGTACATTCCTAACTGCAGCTATCTTCGGTATACTCTACGAAGTCGGGCTGATTTCACTTAAGGACGCCCTAAAATACCTCTACAGACTCTTCAAAGGATTGCCCCTTGAACGGTTCCTGTCTCTCTTTCAGGAAGTTCCGTTCATGCCGGATGCTGAAAGTGCCGTGGAGGGGCTTAGAGCAGATAACTTCAAGGTTGCATTGATAAGCTCCAGCATTCCCAGAATCGCCCTTGAGCAGATGTCCAAGAAGATAAGAGCCGATTTTGTATCTGGGCTAGAGATCGGCTTGTACGAAGGCCGTCTAACCGGCGAAATCTGGGGAGACGTCATTGAACGCGAAGGCAAGGTCCTTGCCCTCGGAAAGATCCTAAAAAATGGTTCTTTGTCGCCCTGCTACTGTGTGGGGGTTGCTGACGACCGGAATAACCTTCCGATGTTCAGGCTTTGCAACCTTAAAATCGGTTACAATCCAGACTTTGTTTTGGCATACAAGTCAGACTATGTTGTTAGGGGAGAGCTTTCGGCGATCTTGCCCATAATCAGAGGTGAACAACTCGAGAGCCACGACCACACTCTGGCTAGAAGCACCATCTTTCGTGAGACCATACATATAGGCGGTTTCCTTGTACCCGTGGTGTGCAAATATCTCTTAAGCTATCAGATAGTTGTCTTGCTAGTATTTGGAGTAATGATTTTGTACACGGTTTCGGAGATAAGGAGGATGTTCGGGATGAAAACCCCGGTCTTTTCAGCCGTCACCAAACGGGCAGCACGAAAATCAGAATACCCAGAACTTGTGGCAGCGCCAGCCTTCTACGCGCTGGGCATAGTTTTCCCACTCATAATCTTTGCTCCACAGATAGGCTATGCGTCGGTGGCAGTGTTAACATTTGGAGATGGATTCGCTTCTATCTTTGGCCGAAAATTCGGCAACACGAATATTCCATTCAACAAAGGCAAGTATCTGGAAGGAACAATCTTCGGCTTTCTTTTCGCCTTTGCAGGTTCCCTTCTGTTTGTTACTCCGTTCGAAGCCTTAGTCGCGTCGGCTGCTGGCATGCTTTTCGAGGCTCTTCCGCTTCCGCTTAATGACAACTTAACAATTCCTCTTGCATCTGGGCTGGCGTTGACTGCATTGGCATTTGTCTGCTGAAGAAATCCCTTAATAGGAGAAAAGAGTTAGTATCACGTTCAAGAGGACTTTGATCCGATGCTGATCAGCGAAATAATCTTGGAGAACTTCATGTCCTACGAGTACGCTAGGATGCCTCTCAAGCAGGGCGTAAACTTGATCTTCGGACCTAATGGCGCGGGCAAGTCATCTATCCTCGTTGGCATATCAGTCGCGTTGGGTCAATCATACACGGAACGGTCAAAGAGGCTGAGCGACCTTATCCGCCGAGGAAAGGACCTTGCACGGGTCACGTTGGTGCTGGACAACACGCGGAGGAAGGGACGCAGACCGATTACGAAGATTAACAGGGACCAGATCTTCCTCACAAGGGTCCTTAGAAGGGATGGAAAATACTGGTTTGAGGTTGACAACGCTGCGGCAAGCAGAGCTGACGTTTTGAGGTTGCTCTCCCGGTTCGGCGTGGACCCAGACAACATGCTTATCATAATGCATCAGGACATGGCTGAACAGTTCATAGTCCTCTCGCCTGAAGAAAAGCTAAAGCTTGTGGAGGCAGCGGTCGGGCTAGAGCCATACCGGCGAAACGTGATGGAAGCCCAGAAGAAGATGAGCCGCATCATGAGTCAAGAAGAATCCCTCAGCAAGATGCTTGAATCGGCTGAACAAACCCTGAACTACTGGCGTGAACAGTATGACCGCTACCAACAGAAGAAACAGCTCATACTGAAGAGGCGCTTTCTAGAACGCGAGCTATCGTGGGCAGAGATCTCGAAGAAGGAAGAGGCGGTCTCAAACCTCGAAAAAAAGGTCCAAGAGAAAAGAAGTGCGCTGAAAGAGATCGAAACCCGAATGGAAATCTCCACTGCGGAAACAGGCAAACTCAAAAGCCAATCTCAAGCCCTGAAGAATGCTTGGCATGGTCTCTTAGAAGAAAGGTTGGCACTTGAGAGAGAAAAAGCGAAGCAGGAGTTTAACGTTTCTACCAGCGACGAAACCATCAGAGAGATTGGCAACTGGCTTGACCTCGGCGAAAAGGGGACAACTGAAATTCTGGCAGCGGTTTCCGCCCTCGAGAGGAACGCCGAATTATCGAATCCAACCAGTTCTGAAGGTGCCCTGTCAGGCATAAGACGTGCTTCTGAGGAAATGAGCAAATGGACAGGAGCTCTCAGCGTCAAGATTGAAAACCTCAAGGAATCTGTGGCCGTTTCAGCCAAGAAGGTCACTGACATCGACGCCCAGATAACGAGCATACAGACCAAAGCACAAGAATTGGATCTTGAGAGAGAAAGACTGAGCGGCGAAGTTCTTGACAGGAGAATCAACTGTGCCATACTTGACTATCAGAAGAAAGGATTGTCTACAGAGATCGACGAGCTGGAGGAAAAGATCAAGGTTCTGCGCATGGACATGGAAGCCGCTATTAAAAGGGCTGAAGAGACGGGGCCACGCATTGCCGCCATAAGAAGCATCGACGAAGTCCTTGATGAGATCCGTGTTACGGACAGCCGAATAATGGCATTGGCAGATGTCTCAGAAGACATTGAGCAGATGTACGAGTCATACTCGAAACTCTATTTTGAGCTTAAAGAGAAAGCACGCATAACCGCGGAAAACCGCGAAAAAGCCTTAGAAGAGATCAAGACGCGGATGGAATCTTGGCGGACGGTGATCAGCAGCCTCTTGGAACGTGTCAACATCGAATATCAAAGGATTCTTTCGCAGGCAGTAGCAGCCGGCGCGGTTCGATTGGTTAACAGGCAGGACATCGAGGCAGCAGGCATCGAGATACTCGTTGGGTTCAAGGGTTCGCAGCCTGTTCCTCTGAATATCTACTCGCAGAGCGGCGGTGAAAGAAGCACAGCAACGATGGCTTTTCTTTTTGCGTTGCAGCAGCACATACGGTCGCCTTTCAGGGCGGTTGACGAGTTCGACGTTCACATGGACCCTAAGAACCGCGAAGTGATAGTCAGCCTTTTGATGTCAACCGTTGAGGCGGACGACGCCCAGTATCTGGCAATTACCCCGAACCGAATGTTCTTCGAAGGAAAGGACGCCAACATAATCACGGTTCAAAACATCGAAGGCGCATCAGTTGTCAGGGAGGTCAGCTAATGGAGACTCAGAAGAAGCCAAAGCCACTTGCGGAGGAGGAACTGAGGCGCATCATCGAGTTCTGCCAATCCGTGGAGACAAAAGGGCTGAACCCTTTCTTGGTTGAGGTGGAACCCCTCATAGCTGTTATCAAAAAATATTTTCCTCAATGGGATAACCCTGAAGAGTTCTGTTTGGATGCTGAGGCTTTGAACGAGATCGCGTCAGTCATTAGAATGCAGAGTGAATGGATAAAGCACAGAGCTACTTCGCTCTACAAGGACCCTTTTCTGATCGAAGAGAAGATTCGAAGCCTGCCATCAGAACAGACGGCATCCATCTTTCTAGAGGTCTGGCAGCCAATAATTGAACTAGAACAGATATCAATTCACAGCATACGCGAAGCAACGAAATACTGGAAGGATCTCTTGCCCATAGACGAAAGGTGGCAAAGAATTGACTATGCCCAGACGCAGCTCGGCACGACGACGCATGAAGAACTTGTCAAACAGGGAATCCTTTCAGACGAGACCTTCTCCGATGAACTTGAAAGGTTGTGGTCCGAGCTTAAACGTGCTGCTCAGGACGGCAAGATCGACTATTGGAGTTTCGTGAGAGCTGACACTTATGAGGAGACAGTTAAGCGGGCATATCTTGTGAGTTTCCTTGTCACATATGGGTATGCGGCATTGGAGATCCGTCCGCTGGAGGAGGAACTCTTCATCCGTCCCTATGAAACACCTATCTCGAAGAAGGACGAACAGCCAGTTTCTTTTCCCATATCAATAAGCTTTGAGGAGTGGGCTACATGGCATCAAAGCCGAGAGGCATAGGTCGGAAAACCCAGTACGCGATGAAGATAAAGAGGGCGGTTCACCTCCTCTTCTACAAAAGGCACAAGACACCCGGCGTAAAAGGCTGGGAACTCAGACGCGGACTTGGCCCTGACTACCCCAAAGTGATAAGCCTCGTTGACAACTACTTGGAGAAACTGGACCTTACAGTCAAGACGGTCTTCGAAAATGAAACGAAGCCGCCCGAAAAGCCAACGTTGGAGCAGCTTGACAGAGCGAGGTTCTACGTGACTCTGAGGGGAAGCCTCACTCCCAAAGAGGCAAAACTTGTCGGTTGGCGCATCGACGACTTCGCGGCGCTGGCAATTTCGCTGGGATACATAATTTCGAAAGCCGGAAAGGCGCCGCGGAAAGACCTAGAAGATTTGCTGAGGAGCAAGCTGCCGGGATGGAGGGTCGACATGAACCTTGGGCGCTTTGTAAGGTCTGGCTACCTAATCGAGGACGAAAACGGTTTGCTATATCTGGGCTGGCGAACACGGGCCGAAGTCGACGAAAAGAAACTTGTGGACCTGTTCTTGGAAGCAGAAGCCAAAAGCGCCGAAGATACCAGTGCCACTAATCCAATTGAAGAATCCTGATCTGATTGCTCCGCTAATGCAGCGGGAAGATGTTTTATTAACTTCCTACAAGATATCCCCTACAAGAGGTAGTGCGGAAGATGAAGGCAGCAGTCTTTCACGGAATTGGAGACATCCGAGTTGAAGAGGTGCCAGAGCCCAAGATTTCAGACAACGAAGTATTGATCAAGGTTGGAGCTGCAGGCATCTGCGGAACAGACATACACTTCTACAGAGGCGAGTGGGCAGTCAAGGCTCCAGTCATCCTGGGACACGAGTTCTCTGGAAGCATCGCTGAACTCGGCGGACACGTAGAAGGTTTTGAAGTGGGTGACCGCGTCGTCGCCGAACCCAACCTCGTTTGTGGATCCTGCCACTTCTGCCTCATGTCCGAAAAGAACTTCTTTTGCGAGAAACTGGAAGGCGTCGGCGTAACCGTTAACGGTGCCTTCGCTGAATACGTGAAGACGCGAAAAGAGAATATCTACAAATTTGCTGAAGGCCTATCATTCGAGGAAGCGGCGCTGATTGAGCCGCTTGCCTGCGGCATAAGGGGCATAGACAACGCTGGGATCAAAACAGGCGACACCGTTGCCATAGTAGGCGCTGGTCCAATTGGGCTTCTGTTGCTTCAGCTCGCCAAGATGAGCGGAGCCTCAAAGGTCATCCAGACCGACATGAAACAGGAAAGACTCCGTATGGCTGAGAGTCTAGGCGCCGATCACACCGTGAACATAAGTCGTGAAGACCCAGTCAAAGCCATAAAAAGCTTGACGAACGGCTACGGTGTAGATGTCGCTATCGAGGCAGTCGGCAGCCCAGACGCTATAACACAGGCAATGAATGCTACGAGGAATGGAGGACGACTCAACATCTTCGGGGTCTCGCCGGAGAACGCTGTTTGGAAGGTTAAGCCGTTCGAGCTTTACGCTAAGGAACTGACGATAACGACGTCCTTCAGAAGCCCGTTCACATTTCAACGAGCCGTTCAGATTGCGTCTACTGGGAAGCTGGTGTTGAAACCCTTGATTAGCCATGTTTTCCCGCTTGTTGAAATCAAGAAGGCCTTTGATATAGTGAACAATAAGCTCGAAAATGTAGGGAAGGTCATAATCAAGCCTTAATATCTACTCTTCAATTGCTTGAGAATAGGCTTTTGAACACAAAGAGGGAATAAGGATAAATCTCTTTTCAGATATATAGCGGGAAGTGGAAATGATGAACAAACTTGTCATAGTCAAAGTCGGCACAAGCAGCCTAACCAAGAAGGATGACACCCTAGACTTGGAGGCGATGAAGAACCTTGTCAATCAAGTAGCCGAGGCTGTGAGACAGGGCTACCGCATCATTCTCGTCACCTCAGGCGCCATAGCCTCGGGAATGGCAGAGCTGGCGGTGAAGCCCAACCCGAAAGACATCGTGTTCAGACAGGCTTGTGCGGCTGCGGGACAGGGCATCCTTATGGCGCATTACAGGGAGCTCTTTGGTCATCACGGTTTGAAGGTGGCGCAGGTTCTCCTGACAAAAGAGGACCTCTCGAACAGAATCTCCTACATTCATACATGTAATGTCCTTGACAAGTTGCTTCAGCTCGGTGTTGTCCCAATAATCAACGAGAACGACGTCACGTCCACTGACGAGATAATCCCCGTAATGAGCGGACACAAGGTTAACTTTAGCGATAACGACATCCTTTCCGTGCTGATAGCCAACGCAACACAGGCTGACCTCGTGGTTATGCTGACAACCGTTGACGGACTGTATACCGCAAGCCCGGAGAAGGCTGGCGCACAGCTGATTCCATACGTGGAGAAGATTACGCCTGAACTGAAGGCAGTTGTAGAAGGAAAGAGCCGTCTCGGAAGAGGCGGGATGAAGACCAAGCTGGAAGCAGCTGAGATCGCGACGCAGAGCGGCATCCCCGTAGTAATCGCCAACAGCGGCAAAGAAAACGTGCTAATCCACATCTTAGACAAAAAATCCGTCGGAACATCCTTCAAGCCATCCGAGAAGAAGATGCCAAGCATGAAAACATGGATAGCCTACGGTGCTGGCGCAAAGGGACAGATCCACGTTAACGAAGGCGCAAAAAACGCCATACTCGAAGGTGCAAGCTTGTTAGCCGCAGGGATAATAGATGTCTCAGGCCGATTCCAAGTCGGTGATGTTGTCGAATTAGTCGGTCCTGACGGCAAAGAATTCGCCAGAGGCATAGTTAACTATTCGAATGAAGAGATCAAGATGATCAAGGGCATGAAGACAGCCCAGATCAAGAAAAGTCTAGGATATATTAGACAGAAAGAGATAGTTATCCGGAAGCACATGCACTTGACGGGAAGGAATGACGCATAATGAGTGAACCGATTCTGGAGATGGGCAAAAAAGCCAAAGCAGCCTCATACGAGTTGGCGAAATTATCCACCGAAATAAAGAACCAAGCCCTGTTCAAAATGGCTGAAGCCCTAGAGAAGAATGCCGCGGCAATACTCGTTGCGAACCAAAAGGACGTGGATGCCTCAAAAAAGAGAGGTGTAAAGGCTTCTCTCATAGACAGACTGGTACTCGACGAGTCAAGGATTGCCAAGATGGCACAATGCCTAAGAGAAGTCGCTGAGCTGCCTGACCCAGTTGGCGAAATAGTTAAGACATGGACTAGGCCAAACGGGCTGATAATTGGCCAACTGCGAGTCCCAATGGGTGTGGTAGCCATAATCTACGAGTCTCGCCCCGACGTGACCTCTGACGCTTCAGGCATATGCCTCAAATCAGGAAACGCCGTCATCCTCAGAGGCGGCTCTGATGCCATAAACTCCAACGTGACAGTTGGCAGAATCCTGAGTGAGGCGGCAGAGGCAGCAGGCGTGCCGGATGGTGCCATACAAGTTGTGCCTATGACTGAGAGAAGCGTTGCTTTAGAGCTCATGAAAATGCGTGACTATGTGGATGTGCTGATTCCAAGGGGCGGGGCGAACCTCATCAAGGCTGTTGTAGAAAACGCAAAGGTCCCCGTCATCGAGACTGGGACTGGCAACTGCCACATCTACGTGGAGAATGACGCCGACCTGAACCGGGCTGTAGACATAGTCATAAATGCCAAGTGCCAGAGGCCTGGAACCTGCAACGCAACCGAGAAGCTCTTGGTGCACCGTGACATAGCAAAAGGCTTCCTTCCAACAATTATAAGCGCACTCCGTAATCATGGGGTTGAGATCAGGGGATGCGAAGAAACCTGCAGAATCGTCCCAAATGTTAAGCCCACAACCGAAAAGGACTGGTACACGGAGTATCTTGACCTCATAATCGGCGTGAAGGTTGTCGGTGGTCTAGAAGAGGCAGTGGCGCACATAAACAAGTATGGCACCAAGCACTCTGAAGCCATACTCACTTCGAACTTTGAAAAGGCTTTACGTTTCATTAAGGATGTTGACTCCGCGGCTGTCTACTGGAACGCCTCAACTCGCTTCACGGACGGGAATCAATATGGGCTTGGCGCCGAAATCGGCATAAGCACACAAAAAATGCACGCACGAGGGCCGATGAGCGTCCAACACTTGACAACAACCAAATACTTTGTTCTTGGACGGATGCACATCCGAAAATAACCACTGGAACCCGCGCTAAAGTGGATACAAAACCATCAACATTACACCACTAAAGTCCTTTCTATTCCACTTTTCAATCCCTCTTATCAGTCGTCCTCAACACATTAAATGGGAAAAGCCCTTGATACGGAAGAAGTATGACAGAGTTATCAGAAAAAGTGAATGCTACTTCTTTTCGGTGAAATGAAAGATGCATCTTCAGGTTTGTATATTATCTGAAGGTCCCATCCAGCATTGTTCGCTCTGTCTTGCCACATGATTTCAAAAATGTTTTTGTAATCTTCGAATGAAATTTGCTGTTTCAAATGTCCTGTGCGCTTGAAGAGTTGGAAGTAATTTGATTTCATTCGTATGATAGCTTCTTTGGCTTCTAACTTTTCAAGTGTTACATAATTTCCTCTCAGATTTGCTTGCTCCCAACAAGTAAAGAGTATGAAAGCTTTAGGTTCTGGGACAAATGGAACCCATGTTTTAGCCATCAAGAAATAGCCAGCACCATCTTTGAACCAAGAGAAAGCGAAATCTTTCCCTTTCTCTCTTAAAAGGAAATTGAATAAATATACCTGTTCAGTTACATGAATTTCTTCACGTATCCAAGCCTTCTGATCCTCAGACAAATCTGGAAATGTTGAAGCAGGAAATGAAGATATCTTATCAAGACGGATCATTATTGATTCCATATGCCGAAGATACCATTTTTTTTCTTCAACAATAAACTTAAAACAGTAGGGCGTTCTCTTGCCCTCAAAAGTTAAAGGAATTAAATAATTCACCTGATTGCCTACTTGATAAATCTCTGGCATAAATTCAAGTTCTTCCAATTCAATTTTATCCTTCATTACTTCCAAGAATTTCAAGATCGGTTTCTTAAGGGACTCATCAAATGTCCGAATATTGTCAGCAGTTAATCCACCACATCTTAGTTTTGAGACGAAGTCCTTCCAGACAGCAGCATTATCCAAAGTCAATCCCACCACAGGAATAAAACTACCTAACCAGAACTTTAGGCTTTAGGTAAGGCAACTTGCAGAGAAAGACCTCAAAAACTATACGGCAGGGAACACGGTTCTTTGACAGTCTCTGAAAGAGGACTATGATAAGACAGAGTGTTAATACTAAGGGCGTAGTCCATACTTACCGATACAAAAGCACCGACAAAGCCAGTCAAATCTGCAGATGAGATTGCAAATCTCTTTGAAAGGAAACGGTCACGAGATTCTCGGCTTCTGCTTGTGGAAATCCGTGTTTTGTTCAAAGGTGAAGGCAGTCCGTAGTACCGTTTCTTCATCAAAGGGTTTTCCGATTATCTGCAGCCCGATTGGCAACCCTTCTTGGAAGCCACATGGTATAGATATTGCTGGATAACCTGTTAAGTTCGCTGGGACGGTGAGGATGTCACACATGTACAGCGTCAGAGGGTCCTCGATTTTTTCGCCTATGTTGAAGGGTGGA
The DNA here is from genome assembly GCA_964513245.1 of uncultured Candidatus Bathyarchaeia archaeon. Classification (GTDB taxonomy): domain Archaea; phylum Thermoproteota; class Bathyarchaeia; order Bathyarchaeales; family DTEX01; genus CAZELO01. The sequence continues at coordinate 36,826 of CAZELO010000021.1, forward strand.
ATAGGCATAGTTGGACCCGCAAGAACATCAAATTTTTCTAGGGCTTTCTCGAAGTCTCTCCGAATAAGGGTTCTCACCTTAAGCGCCCTCAGATAGTATTGTTCGTAGTAGCCAGCGGACAAAGCGTAGGTTCCCAAGACTATACGCCGCCTGACCTCTGTGCCGAACCCAGCCCGCCTGTCCTGCGCGTAGACTTTTGTCCAGTCAGCGTTGTCCTGTTCGATGCGGTAGCCATACCTCAGCCCATCGTACCGAGCAAGATTTGAGCTCGCCTCAGACATCGCAATGATATAATAGGCGGCTAGCGCATAGCCTAGGCTGGGGAGCGAAACCTCTTCGCAGACAGCCCCCAAGCTCTCTAGCCTCTGAATTGCTGCCAAAACTACTTTCTTGACGCCGTCATCTACGCCTTCACCGAAGAATTCCAGAGGCAAACCTATCTTGAGTCCCTCAGCATCGTCTTTGAGACTCGTCAGATGATTTTTCTTTGGCAGGTCAACAGAAGTGTTGTCCTTTTTATCATGGCCACTTATGACAGAGAAAAGTAACGCGCAGTCGCTGACAGTCTTCGCTATGGGTCCTATCTGTTCGAGGCTGTTGGCGTAGGCAATCAGCCCATAGCGGCTAACCAAGCCATAGGTGGGTTTAAGCCCAACGACAGAGCAGTAGCTGGCTGGGCACCTTACGGAGCCTCCTGTGTCAGAACCCAATGCAAGCGTTGCCTCATCAGATACGACGGCTGCTGCGCTTCCTCCTGAAGAGCCGCCTGGCACTTTGGCGAGGTTCCACGGATTTCTTGTTGCGCCGAAGCGGCTGGTTTCGGTGGTTGAACCCATGGCGAACTCGTCCATGTTGGTTTTTCCGATGATTATGGCGTCTTCCGCCTTGAGTTTCTTGATGACCGTCGCGTCGTAGGGGGGAACAAAATGTTCAAGCATGCGTGAAGAACATGTAGTTGTCAACCCCAGAGTGCATATGGTATCTTTGATGGCTATGGCAATACCTGCTAGGCGCCCTGGGCTTTCGCCTTTGCGGATTTTGCTATCGATCTCCCGTGCCCTGCGGAGGGCTTCTTCCTTCGCAGGTGTGATGAAAGCGTTGATCTTGGTGTCTACATCGTTGATTCTCGCGATTAGAGCGGAGACGTATTCTTCAGCCGTCAGGTCTTGGCGCTTGATTTTTTCTGTGGCCTCGGCGGCGGTCAACTCATACGGCTTGGGCACAGCAATCTTTCTCTCCTTCTGTTTCAAACGATTCTGGGCGATTTGAAGAACCCCTCTTCTTTTTTGGGAGCGTTCCCCATTACCGCGTCCTTTGGGAGCGGTTCTTTTGGTTTGTCCTCACGGCAGATGTTGACTAGGTCAAGGACGTGATAGGTCGGTGCCACATCTTTCGTGTCTGCCTCGTCAATGCTCTTAAAATAATCGAGAATCCGGTTGAACTGTTCCGTGAAGAGTGTCTTCTCTTCTTCCGTGAGCTCTATATGCGCGAGCCACGCCACATGCTCAACTTCTTCTCGGGAAATATGACGCTTGCTCATGAAGCCAACCTCTCAACAGATGCCATGATTATTCTCGCCGCCTAATAAACAATAGAAGAACACATAACCATATATGAGTTTCATGTCTAGTCAGGAAAAAAAAGATTCCTAGAACTCTGGCAATCAGGAACGATGAATGCTTAAACTGTGTTTTTGAGCAAGTTGGACGGTTTTTAAGAGACCCCTCAGATTCTTACAGAAAAACCCCTGTTTTTAGACATTTTTTTGGTATTTTTGCTTTATGTTTCTCCGCTACTTTGATATGAAAGAGTTCCGTAAAAAGAGGCTTTTTGTTGCATATTGTTAACTACATACTTCCCCGCATATTATGAAATTTGAAATATGGTAAAGGTGCACCTCATAGTTCGGTGAAAGTTGAATGTCAAAGTTCTCGAAAGAATGGGAAGGAACGGAGCGTAACCGACTTAAAGAGATATTAGGGACACAACAACAGCCACTCAAATCAAAACTGGAGTTCGCTATCAGAAAGATCGAGGCACAAGGCCAAGCCATTGATGGCACAATAAATCGCCTCACCGAAAGAGATCGTTCAATTTTTGCAAAAGTCGTGAACGCCTATGCAAAGCACGACACAAGAAGAGCCAATGCCTACGCCAACGAATTAGCCGAAGTACGCAAGATGGAAAGCTACATGATGGGCGCAAAACTCGCACTCGAAAGGGTCACACTGAGACTGGGCACAATAACGCAGCTAGGCAACGCAGCTTCGACAATAGCGCCAGCAGTAAAAGTGCTTCAAAACATACGCACAGGAATATCGGGCATCATGCCAGGCGCCGAGTCAGAATTGGGCGGTATCGCAGGACTACTTGACGAGATCATGATCGAGGCAGGCCAGACAACGGGAATGGGCTTCGACTTCGAAGTCGTAAGCGAAGACGCACAGAACATCCTCGCAGAGGCAGCAACAGTCGCTGAACAAAAGATGAAAGAAAGATTCCCAGAGCTACCTACCCTGAAAGCCTCGGCAGAAGGTGTCCAACAACCCGGCTACGGAACACAGTAACACACGACGGACTACATGATCCCTTATAATGAGGTGATTCAGAAGATGGAAAAAACGAAAAGGTTTGCTGCTTTCGCCTTCATCGCGTGCATCGGTTTCCTGTTAGGCATCGCCGCGAACGTAGTCTTCACTGAGGCATTCCCGATCCTAGTCGAGGCCTTTCCGCTCATAGCAGAGATGAGCTGGATAAAGTGGGGGCTCGTGGGCACGCTGCTTTCATTGGCAATCTGCGTGATATATGCCTATATGTCGTAGCACCGTTTGTCGTCGAGATTCCAAAGCACTTCCAGATGATTGTGAAGTGCTAATTATTTTTCTCCATTTTTTGACGAACAGCAGAAGTTTGCCAATAGATATTTGTCTAGGTTTTCCATCATTCTCTCCTGAGGACTCATCTTTGAACGCGTCAATAACAATCGGGTTCATCGTCAATCCCGTTGCAGGCATGGGAGGCGCGGTGGGATTGAAGGGAACAGACGGCGAAACCACTTTAAGAAAGGCCGTGTCTCTCGGAGCCGAACCAATTGCTCCCGCAAGGGCAGAGCTATTTCTTTCCAGTTTGGGACCATTCAGCAACGGGCTCCAGATACTCTCAGGGGCAGGGTTGATGGGGGAAATTGAAGCGCGAAATCTAGGTTTGAACTGTAGACCAGTGGGCGAAAGGAAAGAGGAAACGAAGGCAGATGATACGAAGAATGTTGCTAGGAGTATGGTGGAATCAGGTGTTGATCTGCTGATCTTTTGCGGTGGGGACGGAACAGCCAAAGACGTAATGGACGTTGTCAACAGCAAGGTTCCGGTTCTAGGCGTACCGACGGGAGTAAAGATGCACAGTGCGGTGTTTGCAGTTGATCCCGAATCCGCAGCCCTCATAACCATTGGCTTTCTTCAAGGCAACTTACCCCTGAAAGAAGCAGAAGTCATGGATGTTGATGAAGAAGAATTCAGGCAGGGTCGCCTCTCAGCAAGGCTTTATGGCTATATGCTTGTGCCTTATGAACCGATGTTGATACAGGGCGTTAAGGTTGCAAGCCCGATTACAGAAGATGAATTGCGCAATCAGGCGGCCATAGCTATCTATATCATCGAAGAAATCTTGAAACCGGATGTTGTCTACATACTTGGTCCTGGTACCACTACGCGGACGATTGCTGATCTTCTGAACGAAAAGAAGACTTTGCTGGGAGTGGACCTTCTCTGGAATAACAAAATCATAGCGCATGACGCAGGTGAGAGAGAAATCCTTGTAGCTATTCACGAGAAAAAAGCCCAGATTATCGTTACGCCAATTGGGGGACAAGGCTTCATTTTTGGAAGGGGAAATCAACAGATCAGCCCAAGGGTAATTAGAGAAGTTGGTGTAGCGAATATACTTGTTGCCGCAACCAAGCATAAGATCGCTGGGCTTAGATGCCTAAAGGTCGACACAGGTGACACCGAACTGGACCGGAAGCTCGAAGGGCACATCAAAGTGATAACTGACTATAAAGAAGAAAGAATGGTTATTGTCGAATAGGATGGGGCGTCTTCTTCTTCGGCGTGGCCGGGTCCTTGCTTTCAGCGGATTTTGAGGCTCTATCTGGAATCTCGGTGCAGTGTAGAACATGCAGAAGGAACAGGATGAGAGAAAGCAAGACAAATAAGCCAGAAAAATAGACCATAACTTGGACATTTGGAGTTAGACTAACGCTATCTCTAAATGGTCCTAAAGAATGACCCAATGCAGTGATAGAGAGTTTTTGATTTATTCAACAATGTTCTTGTCAGCCCCTAGAACCAATTTTCGCTTCGCACATGTCACCGTTTCAGTCACCCACATCTGTCTGTTCAGGCCACCCCATCCAAAATATCTGTTTTTCGCAAGTGGTCAACAATTTGACCCCAAAAAAGACTTTTTTCAGTCTTCTTTTTCAGAATCGCCAGTATGAATATTTTTTGTATCCATGCTTGCAAGGTAAGAAGCGGACGTTCCACATGGCACCCAGTTTTTGAGGGCAAGACATAAATTGCGAGCGGTAGAAAGGGTTTTTCTGCGCTGAATACTCGGTGATCATATGACAGAGGTTAAGAATAAGGAAGATCTGTTGAAAAACGCCTTTTCACCCACGAATCGCAGGACCAGAGAGATTGCCATACATGTAATCGAAAAAGTGCTGAAGACCGTTGACCCAAAAAGAGCCGTCGAGTCGAAGGTAACATTGACTCGCAATGTGCTTTCTGTCTGCGGAAATTCGTTCGAGTTGTCAGCCTTTAAACGGATTCTCGTGGTTGGAGGCGGAAAGGCAAGCGGAGCCATGGCTGAAGCCATAGAGGATATCCTCGGAGAGAAAATAACAGATGGCCTAATAGTTGTTCCACGTGGGACCGCTGGCAAGTATTTGACCAAACGAGTAAAGATCCATGAGGGCAGCCACCCATTCCCCGATTCCAGCAGTGTCGAAGGTGCCAAGAAGCTGCTGGACCTTGTAGGTGCTGCAAAGGAGGAAGATCTAGTCATCTGTCTCATTTCTGGAGGTGGTTCAAGCTTAATGGCGCTTCCCCGTGAAGGAATTGCGTTGGGCGACAAGCAAGAGGTTACGGGATTACTGTTGAGATCCGGTGCCACAATCAATGAGATGAACATGGTCCGGAAACACATTTCTGCCTTCAAGGGCGGTCAACTGGCAAAGAAAGCCTACCCTGCAACGGTGATCGCCCTCTTGCTTTCTGATGTGATAGGCGACCCCCTTGATACAATAGCTTCTGGACCAACCGTTCCCGATTCTACAACCTACGCGGACGCGATCTACGTCCTTAAAAAATATAACCTTTGGGAAAAAGTCCCCAGCCCCATACGCAAAGTCCTGTCTGATGGGGTCAAAGGACTTATTCCGGAGACTCTAAAAGAAAGTGACTTGGCATTCTCAAAGGTTCGCAATGTCGTCATAGGCAACAATCGCTTGGCATGCTCTGCCGCGGTTGAAGAACTGAAAAAGATGGGACTGAACACGCTGTTTTTGACCTCCTTCATGGAGGGAGAGGCTAGAAACTTGGGTTTTGCACTCGCTGCCTTAGCAAAAGAAATCGTGACATCAGGAAACCCGATCTCGCCGCCAGCTGGCATAGTCATAGGCGGGGAGACTACAGTGACTGTGACTGGGAAGGGAAGGGGAGGAAGAAACCAGGAAATCGCTTTGGGTGCTGCATTGAAGATAGACCACATGGACAATGTGACAGTTGTCGCTGTGAGCACAGATGGGGTGGATGGCCCGACAGACGCTGCTGGCGCCATATCTGATGGCCATACGATATTGCGTTCTGAAGAGAAGAATATAGATGTCAGGGAATATCTGAAGAATAATGATTCATACACATTCTTTCGGCAGATAGGTGACCTTATCTTCACTGGACCAACTGGGACAAACGTCAACGATTTATCAATCTTGCTGGTGCTCTAGGGCAACACGAAGCCAAGGGTACGAACTATTCTTCAGCGTCCGCCTTTCTGGAATGTTTTCTCTTAGGCTTCTTTTCGAACACCAGATTCATCTGTTCTTCCAATTTCGTTTCAGATGGCCAGTTTATCGTGTAGCCGCCCAGATATACGCTGATCATCACTCCCGCCAAGGGTATGAGGGCTTCAGTCACCAGATCCATAGATGAGATGTCCAGATACCCAAATGTGCACTCCACAACCAGCAGTATTACTAGTGCAACAACGCCTGGAAAAGCCAAGTGCGTCAATAG
>CAZELO010000022.1:0-1067 GCA_964513245.1 uncultured Candidatus Bathyarchaeia archaeon
GGGGGGGGGTTGTTTGAAGAAAAAGGTTAAAAATATGCTAGGAGCAATTCTCATTCTCGCCATACCGGTGGCAGTTCTCATTCTTGTTGCGTTAAATCTTAGCTCGGTAACTCAAGAAGAGCCCGAATACTGGTGCAGCGGCTCCGGAACCTGGGATGCTGATGCAAAGGAGTGTGATGAATTTCCCGCTGGAACCTGCTATATGTGGGCAACCTGCATTGATGACGGCTTGGGCGCGGACGCGTACGTATGGATGAGAGCTCCTTTTACGCCAGAAGAAACATTCTCCGCAGACAAGATTGGAGTGGCCATCAAGGGATTTGAATATTTCAGAACGCCGTCGTTTAGTGTTGATATTGAAGTGTCCATCGAGACCGTTGATGGTAACCTCGTTGCTCGCGGCGATCGTTCCATCTATTTAATCTCTGGTTCCAGTGCCGCTGGTAGCGCTAAGTCTCCTCCGGGGACTTCTTGGCGTGACTTGGCTTGGAATTACCCTCAACACTACGAGTTCACAGAAGGCGTAACGTACTATGTAATAGTAGAATTGTCTGTGAGCTCTAGTAAGGGTGGAAGCATCTTGATGGAAAGTTATAGCACTGACAGAGGAACCGAGCAGGGAATAGCGCTGGGTGATATCCTGCTCCGCAAATACTAAACTTTCACGGCGAAAAGAACAGCCTTTCCCTCCCTTTTTCTGGAAGAAGCAAAAAGTGTAATACTCGACCACAAATACTAAGGCGAATCGCTCAATATCCGAGAAACAGGAATTCTAGAGAAACTTGCTCTCTTTCCATGTCTGCAGTCTTTCTTCACATCTTGCCCTAACCGCAGGGTCATCCGTCTGCCTTCTTAAATCCTCAAGAAAATTCAGCCGCACCTTAACGGTCTCTGTCTCGGCTTGGTGCCCATAATAGGCCTTGCCTTCTATGTAGTTCTTCATCTGCCAGCCCTTCTGCACGAAGAAACCGGCGGCATCAACAGCGTCCGCAACAGCATAGGCATTCGCCCATATGGAGGCTTCTCCCTCCCGCAGCTGGCTTAGACCCCCGACTTCGCGGATTGCC
>CAZELO010000022.1:1077-41832 GCA_964513245.1 uncultured Candidatus Bathyarchaeia archaeon
CCCTTATGTAGGTCCTCAAGAAATCGTAGTAGCCGGCGATTCTTATGAGCTTAAGGGCGTCTCTTGTTTTCTCCTTGAAATCCTGATCTCCGAACACGCGCAAACGGTGCCGATAACCCTTGTCGATCAGTGACTTAGCCAAACGCACCTCCCTGTCGGTGTAGATTCTTCTAGGAAACATTGATGAAACGCTCCTTTATCCGCCGGTTTGAACGGTACTATTTCCTCGTCCTGAGGGATGATAAGGTCGCTTGGAAGAACGATCTGAGAAGTTGAAAGACTAGAATTGAAGCATACGGGTCATGCACTTTGCCGCGCTCAAGAGACCTTATAGACCTTCATGCTTCTGCCGCTTGATACGTGAGTTACCACGCCTTGTCGACGCAGTTCTTCCAAGAAATGTTTCGCTGTGCTCAAACGTAAGCTGAACCGCGAAGCTACAGTGTAAGGCGTTAGAACCTTCATCTTTTGAAGTTCCTTTATGACACCTTTGTCCGCCGTGTCCGGCGCAATTATTTCCAGACCCTTCTTTTCTACACGTGTGGTAGCAGTGGCTTCGCCCTTCTTGCTCTTGCCTTTGGCATCCTGCTTAACCTGCGATCTCTCCATCTGTTTCAGCGTGAGCCTCTTTTTTCCACCCAATTCCTTTGCCTCACCAATCAAGGGCTTAAGCCCAGATTTATAGATTTCTGTCTGAGGGGGCGCCTAGGCGACGGCATTGATCTCTGCTTTGTGCTCTGTTCGCCACTGGTCCACTGGGATGCCGAGTTTCTTCTCTATCTTCGCCCTGTGTATCGAGTTCATAGTGCAGAAAGGCACTATTCGACCATCAGGAATTGCGTAGTGAATACAGCACCGCTGGACACGTTCAAGGTCGAAGTTGTACGGGTCCATGAAATGCATGGACGATATCATCAGCATCTTCCTATGCAGGTCACCCAGCGAACTGTAACTCCCAGTCTTCAGCAGAGGAAGCATGTACTTTCTCAGCATTCCAACCTTTATGTGACGCAGTGAACCTGCAAGACGCATCTTGGCCTTTGTGTCGTGTCCCGCCCGCACTTCTTCGTATACTTTTTCCATGCTTTTGACGAATCCGTCAACATTCCCATATCTGGTGATTGGAACAATCTTGCCGTCCTCACTGAAGACGTAAGTCGCCATGCCACAGTGCGGATGCGCCGTAAACTCCGAGTAACGCTTACCCTTCAGCGCACCAACCGCAAGCGCTATTGGAACAACCGTTGGAACCGGGTAGAAATCCGATGCCTTGAGCTCTCCGCCTGTCTGTTCCTCGATGGCATTCATCAAGTCTGGTATGGTTATGCGCATCTTCTTCCGTTCCTGTTCAGGTATCCTGCCACAGAGAGAGACCGGTTGAAAGTTCACGCATCGGACAACATCGAAGTTTTGTAGTGCAAACCTTATGATGTCTCCTGTTTGGTGGTCATTCACGCCTTTGACCAGTGTGCAGACAAATACGATGCTGTCCATTCCTGCTTCTCGGCAGTTGTTGATGGCTTTCTTCTTCAAGTCTAATAGGTCTGCGCCTCTCGTGAACTTGTAGACATCAGGGGTTACTCCGTCAAACTGCAAGTATATCGTGCTGACGCCGGACTCCTTCAGCGTGCGGCAGTAGTCAACGCTGGATGCGAGCCTCAGTCCGTTGGTGTTGACTTCGACATGTTTGATGCCCCTCTCCTTCGCCATCTTCACAAGTTCAGGCAGGTCCTCTCTGATTGTTGGTTCGCCGCCTGAAAACTGCAGCGCATCGGTCGGTACCGGCTTATTGCTTTTGAGGTTGACGAGCATCTTGTCTATGTCTTCTTTTGTCGGCTCGTAAACGTAGCCCGTGGTCCCGGCAGTTGCGAAGCAGACTGGGCACCTTAGGTTGCAGCGGTTTGTGACATCGATTATCGCCAGCACAGTGTGTGACTTGTGTTCAGGGCATATGCCGCAGTCGTATGGGCAACCGAGCTTCGTCTCGGTTCTTGGGTTTTCAAGCCCCCCGCCCACATACTCGAAATCCTTAGCCCGCTCATACTGTCCATAGTCTGACCAGTATATTTCCTGATAGAAGCCATGTTGCGGGCATGTCTTCTTGATGTAGACTTTGTTGTCCTCTTCGAATATCGTGGCATCAAGAACCTGAAGACATTCGGGACAGAGACTTTTTGTCTGCTTGATTTCCTTCATACATCAATCACTTTTTCTGCAGGCATTTATCTGAAGCCTTTATAATTAAGAACAAACAATTAGGTATAAGAGGATTTCCAAACTTTTCATAGGGTGAAAGGTCGGATTCGGCATGTCTGTAAGCGGAAAAGCTGAAGCGGCACTCAGGGAAATCGGCTTGACAGAATACGAGACCCGCGCCTACCTCTTCCTTCTGCGGAACGGCGCAGCCACGGCGAACAGCATAAGCGAGAACACAAGCATCCCGTACTCGAAGATATACGAGGTCCTGAACGGGCTTGAAGAGAAAGGCTGGATAAGGACTGAGGCAGGCAGACCTAAACGTTACTGTCCAAATGCGCCGACTGAAGCTTTCGAAGAGTCAAGACGGCGCTTCGCTAATAGGATGGAATCTTGGCGCAAGCCTGTTCTTGAAGAGCTTCAACCTCTCTACGAGAAGCGGGGAACCAGAGAGCGATCCGATGTCTGGCTCATCCGCGGAGAACTCGATGCCTTGACTAGAATCAGGGATATGATCGATAAGGCTGAAAGCGAGCTGATGATCGCTGTGCCCATTCTGCCCAAGCCGCTGGTGGACGCTGTGTCTCCCTTGCTTAAGAGATTGGCTGACAAAGGGGTCAATCTACTCGTCATGGTCTCCAAGGGTCAATCTTCAAGCTTGGCAGGGCTGCCCAAAGTCGGCGAGGTCAGGGTTAGAGACAACATGTTCGGCGGCGGCATAATCGCTGATGGCCGCGAGGTGCTCCTTATTCTAGGTGAGAAGAAGCCATCTCTGACTATTTGGTCCGACCACATCGGACTAGTGAAATTCGCCAAAGACTACTTCGAATACCTCTGGAGCACTGCTGAGGCTGTTCAAAGTAATATGTGAACCAGACTCATTTTTTCATCAATTGATTAACCACTATAAATGGCTAAATAGTAATAACGGTCACAGACAGAATCTGCTTTGGTCAGGATAGTTAATCTAAAATAGTCGGTGCGACTAGATTAACAATGGGGGATCATTCGTGTTTGAAGAAATTATTGTTGTAATCACTATGGTTTTGTCTTTTTTGGTCATTTGGGCTTTGTCAAAGGTGTCCGATTTAAAGAAATCATTAGATTATATGAAAACAAAGTTTGACACGGTCACAGCTCCTGCCGATACTCTCACTCAGGTTGCAACAGCATTGCAGCAAAATGCCATGACCTTAAGTTCATCAATATCTGACATAAACAGATCTATCGGCGACATAGGACAACAAGCGACTAAGATAGAGGTCCTAGGACAGAAGTATGAAGAGACAGAAAAGCTCACACGTAACATGTACAACATAATGATAGGCTCTTACGAGAAAGGAAAAACAGGAGAAAACTACCTTCGAAATATGATGAATGAGCTCATGAAGATTGGTCTCGTGAGAGAGAATGTACCCATAGGAAACAATGTGGTGGAATATGGCGTTATTTTCAGCGATGGAAAACTTCTGGCAATAGACTCGAAGGTTGTAGCTACCCATGACATTGAAAATCTGCTTGACGAGAAGACATCCGAGCAGGACAGAGAGATCATGAGAAAGAAAATTAAAAATTCACTCGCGAACAAAGTCACCGAAGTTTGTAAGTATATCGATCCCCAAAAAACGCTTCCCTGTGCAGTCATGGCAATACCAGACTCCGTGGTAAACCTCACAACCGAGATTGTTCCTGAGGCAGTAAAGAGAAACGTAATGATAACAGGATATTCTGCTGTCCCCCAACTGATTGTCTATTTCATTAGGATTCATGGCTTTTATTCCATAAAAGAAGATGTGGCAGAGTTAAAAGATAGACTTATGACTATTCACCAAGAGATATCTAAACTAGATGACCGATTCTTCTCAAATAGATTTGACAGACCAATCGGAATGTTGAACAAGGCGCTGTTAGATATACGGCGAACCATTACAAGGGTAGACAACACTCTCCACTTAGAGCATGAAACACTGCTTGAATTACCCGAAGAAACAGAGGATACAAGCACTTGAATATGTTCGTACCAGTTGCATACTTGTAGTATTACGTTTTCGATATACCCTCTGTTTTTAGCGAATTCGCCTATTAACTTCTGGGGCATAAGGCTTTAACCGCTCAAAATGTTTGTCCAGCATATCTTAAGGTGTAAACTGCTGGAACACATGGATTTTTGCGCCTATCAAAAAGATTCAATGATCATTTTCTTTAGGCTCTCAGCTCCTGCGTAGAAAGCCTTCTTTTCCGCTTCGTCCAGTTGCCACTCTAAGATTTTCTCGACGCCGTTTCTGCCAAGCATAACTGGAACCCCGATGCTGAGATCTCTTAAGCCATATTCGCCATCTAAGACCGCGCTGCAGGCGGCAAGCCTTTTTTCGTCTCTGAGTATGGCTTGGACCATGTTCGTCGTGTTATTCGCTGGGGCGAAGATTGTTGCGCCCTTCTTGCCAATCACACTCAACGCAGACTTCTTCAGGTCATCTGCTATTCCCGCTTTTTCCTCGTTGCTGAAAACTTTCTTCTTGCCTCCAATCTTCGCTTGGCTGAAGACCGGGACTTGGTTGTCTCCATGCTCGCCGATGACATATGCCTCTACTTCGAGGATCGGCGTCCGGTGTCTCCTGCTGAGCACTGTCCTGAAGCGTGCCGAGTCAAGCATGCCTGCGCTGCCTAGGATCTTTCTGCGGTCCAGCGCTGTGTCCTTGTACATCAAATAGTTCATTATGTCCACTGGGTTCGTCAGGGTGATGATGACTGGTTTGGCTTTGAGTTTCCTGAGGTTCTGGGCGACATCGCCGATGATCTTCTTGTTGATTGTCAGGAGTTCCATGCGGGACTTCATATCAGGTGTTCTGGGTTTGCCCGCGGTTACAATGAGGACCTGTGAGCCTTCAGCATCCGCGTAGTCGCCTGCCCTCACGTTTACATTGCTTCGGAATGCCATGGCTTGCTCTATGTCTGCGGCGTTTCCTTCGGCTAAGTTCCTGAAGACATCGATCAGCACAAGCTCGTCAACCAGACCTCTGTTCGCTATCTCATAGGCTATGGTTGAGCCTAAGCTTCCAACGCCGATAACGGTTGCCTTGTTCATGAAAGCATTAATGCAGCAACGGTGGCTTAATAGTTTACTTGCGGTGAGCCTTCAAGAAGAGATAAGCATAGCCAAGAGATTTGCCATCTCAAGGACTAGACCCAGCCGAGACTGCCCTCAAGTTGGCACCTTTTGAGGCAGAGCCTGAAGGTTGCGTAGCCCAGGCCGAAGAGCACGATGGCCATTATTCCTAGCGTCAAGAGGGGAGCCAGCATGTCTAGGAGTCCTTGACCTATGAAGGTTAGGCGCACCATGTGGTAGACATATGTCTGGGGCAGGCACCATGCCAAGCCGTACAGTATGCCTGTGGAATCGACGGTCAACAGAGCCGCGGGCGAGAAGAGTACGCCTGAGACGAGGAATGAGAAGTTTGAGAGGAACCAGTTGATGGGGTTCCACTGTTTCGTGACGAGCTGAATGGCAGAGCTGATTATGCCTAAACCCCACATTGCCATCATACCTATGAGTAGCACAACGATGAATGCGAGCCAGTTAATGGCAGAGATGCTCATGCCGAAGAGAACTGTACCCATGAAAATGAAGACGACAAGGTTCAGTCCGCTCCAGAAGTAGCGCCAAGACATTGAGCCCATTATGAAGACCGGTATCCTGCACGGCGTAAGGAGTATCCTCTCAATGTTTCCCGGGCTGGCAATGAACTGCGGCGCGAACTGGCTCTGTCCCAGAAACTGTTCAAGCATGAAGCCTATTATGAGGAATGTGGCAGCGCTCATGTTGCCGTAGGCCCCCATGTACTGGGCTTGGGCTGACTGAGTTATCTCGCCGAGGGCTCCGAATGTGAAGGCCCAGATAAACATTGAGACTATGCTGAAGATAAAGTTGAGCTTGTAGCTCGAAACGTTCTTTGCGTCGCGCCTGAAGAAGGCATATACCTTGTACAGAGAGTCAAACGTAGGAGTCAATTCTTCTTCTCTCCCGTCAACTTGATCAAAGCGTCTTCAAGGGTCGGCTCCTCAACCCTCATCGAGTGAAGCAGTCCGCCATTCTTAACAATGCTTTCGGCGATTAGGGATGAAATATCTGGGTCGTTGACCTCAATCTTGAGCTGAGATAGATTAGCGGACGTCTGGGTTGTGGTGACAGAGATTACGCCTTTCAAGTTCTGTATGGCGGCGAGGAGCCGGGGTGTGGCGTTTTCAATGTCTGCCACTACGTTTTCCCGTGATTTGATGAGGCTTTTAACTTCGCTTGGGCTGCCGATGGCAACTATCTTGCCCTTGTGCATTATAGCCACTCTATCGCATATCTGTTCGGCTTCATTCATGTTGTGGGTTGTCCAAAGGACCGCCTTTCCCTGCTTGTTGCACAGCTCCTCCTTGACAGTGTTTCGGAATTCTCTGGCAGATTTGGGGTCCAGCTGAATCGTCGGTTCATCAAGCAAAAGTACCGGCGGATCTGGTAGCAACGCTCTCGCAACGTCCAGTTTTCTCTGCATGCCGCTCGAAAGCTTCTGCTGCCACTCGTCAGCTTTTTCTGTGAGCCCAACGAGTTCAAGGGTCTCCCAGATCCTTTTCTGTATTCGCGAGGACGGTATCCCATAGAGCTGCGCATAGAAAAGCAGATTCTGTCTGCAAGAGAGTCTAGGATACCAGCCCATACGCACATCTAGAACGGTTCCGATTAAAGCCCTAACTTTGCTCGGCTCATTCCTAATGTCGCAACCGTTGATGCGAGCAGTGCCAGCATTCGGCCAAAGCAACGTGCAAAGCGTCTTCACTAGCGTTGTCTTGCCTGCGCCGTTCGGTCCCAGCAACCCGAAGAGCTCGCCCCCTTCTATGTGGAAGCTCACATCGTTCACGGCGAGAATAGTCTCTTTAGTCTCAGATCTTCGCATCAGGCGTTTCAGGAGTCTCGTGAAACCTAGTTCCTGCTCAGTCAACGCCTTCTTAACGGTGAAACGTTTGGTGAGACCATCCAACTCAACAGGATAATCCATTAAGAATGGACTGCCTCCTTTAACCACTAATGTTTCCCTGATCAATTTCCCTATGCTCTTCACTTATCAATCAGAATCTGTCCATCCTTGATAATTACGAGATTGCCGCGTTTCGAGATCACCATTTCGTCTGACCCCATTAACAGTTGCCTGTTTCCGCTCAAAATGTAGATCTTACTCTTCGTCACGTAGGTAACGTTGCCATCTGAGGGTAATAGTAGTTCGAATCCATTGTCCTCGTCTTGGAAGGCAAAGGTTAAGCCGTGACCCTTCCCGGAATAACATTGGCTCTTCCCTCCCTTTTTGAAAAACCGATTCAACAAGTTTGTAGCTTTGACTACAAATTCTTGCTTGTTTGCATACGCCATTTTTGCGAGGTCTTCTTCGCTTGCTATACTTAAGTGTTGATGTATTTTTTCCGTATTGCCTAGCATTAGAAATGGCGTATTTACTTCTCTTTCTACGGATTTGCCTATTGCGCCTTCGTTTGTTTCAACTATTGTATCTAAAAGAAATTTACAATGCCCATGAAACACGTAACCTTTTTGTTGGTCATCAAGTCTTATCGGGTAGACTAACGAATCTTGGCCGATTTCTATTGATCCTCTCTCCGTTTGCCACAACGTTAAAGCCTCCTTTGTTTTCGAAATAGTGTCGTCTAGTTGAAAGTCTTGCCATTTCATTCATGGATCCCCCTTTCAATGAGCGATGTGATTCTTTTTGCCATTTTATAGGCGGTTCTACCGGGTAGGGTGATGAGATAGCGCCCCCTGACTTTTTCTTGGACCACCAGTCCTGCTTTTTCAAGTACCCCTAGGTGGCTAGAAAGCGTGCTTGTAGTGATCTCAGCGAGTTTCTCTTGCAGCTCGTTGATGTATTTTCCGCCACTCATGAGCTCATTTAGTATCCTCAACCGGTGTTCTTGGCCTAAGGCACTCATGACTTCGGCTGTTGTCAGAAAGCTAACTTCCATTTCAGCCTCTTCTCTAGGGGATTCTTCTTTGACGATTCTGAGACCCCTTGGACCTATGAAAATAGATTTTTCGAGCTCACCATGTATGCCTTCAGCGACTTCATCCATAATATCCTCTATGTAATTGTGTACAGGTTTACCGACATCGATATATATGCCGCGCCTTGTTCTTCGTTCGACCTCTCGCAAATCCTTGAGATGCCCCCTCAAGTCTGCAAGCTCTTCTTTGAGTTTTTCCATCTCTTTTTTCAAATCTTCAGACAATTCGATTCCAATACTCCTTAATTTCGTAAATATCAGTTTCTATTCGATAACGATCGAATAGAATTTCACATATAAACATTTCGGTTCACGTCACCTCGTTTTTTCTGGAGGATATGCCACTTTGGCGTTTTCATCAATGGTTATGGTTGACAAGTATCTGATCTTGTTCTTGACCTCGCATCTTGGGCCTATCTCAACGATATCTCCAGTCACATTTTCACATATAGTGTTCTCTAAGTGAACCTTTCCTTTGGCGACTATGTCTGATGTGTAAAGTCTACCCAGTTGTCTTTTTCGTCCAAATAGGACAAACCCAAAGAGGACTATCCCTTCGATCTCTTTCTTCTCCCCTACAATATCAATTTCGTCAGCCTGTATGCCTCCGCGAACTTCAGAAGTTGATCGGCCTATGTTCATTTTAAATATGCGAGATTTGACTTCGCCCTCAGTATTCAATGAGCCGTGAACGTCTACAATGTTTTCGGATACTACCTCTTTGGTTCTCACCGAACCAGATATGCTTAGAGAATCTGCAACATAGATCGGGCCAATCACTTTAAGTGATCCAGAGGCGCGGACGGATTGCGCTTTGGCTTCACCTAAGATTTTCATGCTGCCTGAACAACGGATGAACCCTGCTTTGACTGAGCCTTGTATGTTAGCTGATCCTGAACAACGGAGTTCCTGTTCTACACTCAGGGCTCCAGCAACTGTGAGACTTCCTGAAGCGTGCACCGTCTTTGCTGTTCTGCCTCCTGGAGGTGGGCGCTACCTGAAACACGAATTATTTCCTCTGAGACGTATCCAGAACCCGAGATGCGGATTTGTCCTTCTGGCAGTTGCAGAACACCTGAGCCATGTACGCTAGCTGTATGACCTATTCTACCTAACTGCTCTTCGTATTTTCTCATCTTCTCTTCGCCTCTGGACATTAGGTCATTCCTCCAACGGAACGGAGAGCATCTAGAATATCCCTCAAGAGTTCCTTTATTTCCTTCAGTTTCCTGGTCATTTCTCTGGAAGCTTCTTCGTCAGTCAACTTGACGTATTTTAGATCTTCGTTCATACAGTTCGCCTTCTAGGTCTTTTCAGCCGCTGTTAATGCATCTCGGATGTCTTTTAGCAGAACTGTGATGTCGTCAAGCTCTTCGAGAGTAGCTCGCTGACTCGCTCTCAAAAGATTTAGCTTTCCCGTGTCAGTATCCACAGTATGCGCGATAGGACCGTGGCGTATACCCTCCTCGATTGTAACTACCCCAAGTATGAAAGCAAAGAATATTGCGATCCCTGAGATAACAGCTGCCGACCAAGCATCTAGACCTCGACCGAGATAGTATAAACATGTCACTGGTACCCCAAAGCCCATAGCTATTGTTGGAAGTGTTATGACGAAGATTGCTAGAGTTCTACCCAACTTTTTTCTCACCTTTTGCTAGTTTGGCTATTTCTTCTGGGGAGAGCACGACATTGAAGGTTCTTACTCGATATTCTTTGCGTTCTCGTTCATCGCCATTGCCAATCTTGATTTCACCTACAATGAGCCCGTGTTTTTCAAGCGTAGACAGATATAGGTGAGCCAAAGGATAGGAAAGACCGAGTTCCTTTGCAAGAGCGTAAATGTGCATCGGTTGTTCCTGTAACAAAGCAATCATTTTCAGTCGAACCGGATTTGCCAAAGCCTTCAAAATCTTAAGCAACCCCTCCATGTTCTCTGGAAAACTCAACGTGCTCTCCAGACGATATATAATTTATTATTGATATATAAGGTTTTCTATATACGTTGACGGGGTTTCTCACCCTAAAAACCATCAGATCTTCTTCTATTGTGTAGATTCGAGTTTTTCAGGTGCCACAGTTCCGGTCTCTCTTTTTAATTCTGTAATGTATTCTTCGTTTTCCCCTTCTTGTCTTGTCTGGATTAGGGATAAAACGCGATCGGACTGAGTGAGAGTGAAACATTTATTTGGTTAACGACAAAAAAGTAGAGTTGGAAGTGAGGCTGTATGGTCAAGAGAATAAGAATCGCAAGCGACAAAATTGGCACAGTTGAGGCTGAACTTTTGGAGGATAAGAGCCCTGAGACGGTTAAGGCAATTTGGGAGAAGTTGCCCTTTGATGCGCGGGCGAATACTTGGGGTGACGAGATATACTTCTCCATACCCGTAAGGATCGGTGAAGAAAATGCGCAGGAGACAGTTGAAGCGGGCGATCTGGGATATTGGCCGCCAGGCGCAGGCTTCTGCATATTCTTCGGACTGACACCTATAAGCCGTGGAAACGAGATCAGGCCAGCTGACCCGGTGAACGTGTTTGGCAAGGTTAAAGGTGATCCGAAGGTCTTCAAGAAGGTGCGAGGCGGCGACAAGATAAGAGTAGAAAAGGCCTAATAGCGCAAAAAACTGTGCTTACTTTTGGCTTGCTATGTTCCGACAGAAGCCTTCAGTTAGCGAATACGAGAAAGAAGGCATGGAGTAAAAGGCACCAGCTGTATAGCCTTTATCACTCACACGAGAACTTTTTGTTTTCAACAAAAAAAGAGAAGGAAATAGTGAAGGCCGTTTTTGTGTCAGGTGGTTCCTTTTCTTCTCAAGATTATAGTTGCTATAGCTGCGATTGCGATGACGGCTACAACTGTTCCTATGAACCATGGTTGCTGAAACATTGGTAAGGCTGTTGTCACGTTGATCTGGTCGGAGTCTGTGTACAGCCCAACTGTGTCCCAAACTCTGACCGTGAAATAGTACTTCGTCCCTGAAGACAATCCTGTCACAGATAGGCTTAGGGTCGCTTGGTTGGTTACGTTTGCAATTGACACGCCTAAGACAGCACTGGATGTTGACCGGAATATCTCGTATCTGGCGAAGTCAGGGTCAGCGTTGGCTGTCCACGTTAGCTTTAGACTGGTTTCTGCGATGTCGCTGGTGGACAATGCGACTTTTATCGGCGGGACATCCCCCATCAGTGCGAACACGCTGAAGTGGTCGAGGTATGCCCAGACATAGTTCTCCTCAGTGTTCACGTATGATGGCTCAATTGGCTCCCAGTCAGTTCCGTTCCAGCGGTTAATGGTTAACGTGCTCTCTGCAACCCCAGCTGCGGCCAGCTCCTCGTCAGTGTAGTACATGCGGATTGTGGCATTGACGGCAACGGTTTCATTTGAAACAGAGATCTGAACATAGTTGCCTAAGACTTTGTATGTTCCAGGAGGAGGCGTTACATCCGCAGGTTCCGTGACATTTGAGACCACTATAGATGCTTCTTGCGAAATGCCTGTTATGTTTATCATTGTCCCAAGCGTATTTGTGGCGTTAATGACAATTGGGTTCGAAGAAGTCACCTTCTCAGGTTCAGATATGACTTCTCCCGTCTGAGTGCCAGACACCGTTATGAACTCAAGTTCTTTCAAGCTGCTCAGCGTTACGTTGTTCCAAGTCATCAATACAGTTCTGTTCAAAGCATCCTTAAGCGACGAGTCTGGCAGTGGCACACTAGTTGGCCTGTATAGAACGATCTTGTGGGTTGAGTTGCTTCCTCCAACAACTGTTACGCTCATGGTTTCATTGTTTCCCGGGAACTCGCTTTCGCTTGTGAGATTGAAGAACCGCTCCATTTTGAAATCTGTTGCGTTGGCCTCATCCAACAGCGGCGTAATGGTTAGTCTCTTGAGTTCAAACAATGCGGATGTATTGTCTAATTTGAGCCAAACATCGAGCCCGGTTACGCCTATCGAAGTGTCATTGATGAATTGTACCTGCCAAGGTAGTCCATCTGGCTCTACCGTATTGAGAGTGAAGTATTCCAGCAGTACAGATTTTATGCGGTTTACTTCGGCGTTGATGTCTCCTTCAAAGACTTCCTGTTCGTTGATGCTTATCTCGCCGTCGGCGTAAGTTAGCTGGAGATGAGATGAAACTGCCTCAACGAGACTGTCCTCCAATGAAGCATCGATTAGCTCCGTCATGTTCTCGGGCATGCCGGGTATCCAATCTGGAATCATCCCGCTGAGAATGAGATATTCCAATAGCGAAAAGATTGAGTTGCCTACGCCGTTCTCAGTGATGTTGGCAATTTCCTTTGTGTCTATGGCGATGGATGTTTGTAGGTCTGCTGTTCCTTCGTGTCCGTAGTTTAAGTCAAAGGTTGCGTTTTGTATCGAATGGATGGTTTTGTTGAGCATTAGCAGGGCTTCTATTCCCTCTTCTGGTATAGGTTCGAGCCATTCTCCTGTTTCGGCTGCATCGGTGACCTGTTCTACAAGGTCTTCTAGGTGAACCGTCCCGTTCAACATGAAGCAGAACACATTGCCTTCTGGCGTGTATGAGGCATCTATAGTCATATTCTGTATCTTGTACAACGTTTCATTCAGTAAGTGATAGGTAAGATTGTATTGTCCGCCCATTTCTGGCGGAAATATCTCCCCATCGATACCTCCAGGATAATAGCCCCCAAGAGGAGAATCAGATAGCAGCAAAGCCAATGCGTCGATAAAGTCTCCGTGGATTCGCACTTCAAACGAGACACTTTCTCCGCCTGTGATGTTCTCGCGTTGGACATCTATGTAATTGCAGCTGAGCTTGCCTTCAGTCATGTTGAGCAGAGATCCCTCGACATCTATGGAGGCGTTGAACACGTTTTCTGCCATGTACTCGATCATGTCCATTGTAGTTAGGTCTATCGTTATGTAGGGATAATTGCCGTAGATCACCGTGGATGTGCCGTTGAAGCATATATCAGTCAAGTTCCCCGAGACGTACAGTTCCAAGTCTCCGATTGGAAGCCCAGGCAACAGATGGAGTACAATCAATCCCTCGTATTCGCCTTTTGAGTAGTCTAGTTCCAGAACCATCGGTACCTCGAAAGACTGGTTGAACCCCACGAAAATGCCGAACATTGAATCGAAGATTTCCGTCAGGTTCAAACTCATTGCACCATCAATCAGGAAATCCAAGTCCCCGTTTGAATATTCCATGCTCATTGTCAAATCTGTGCTGTTTAATGGAGACTGCGATTTGATCTTTATCGGGAGTTCCATTGTAGCGTTCAGTTCCGCTGTGACAATTTCATCAACATAGTCTAACAGCATAGAAAGCGTGGTTGTGTTGTATGGAAACTCGGATACTGTTTCTGGCGGAAGCGTGATAACGATGTCGGATATTTCTCCGGTTTCGGTTATGCTCACGGAGACCTCCACATTCGTGCCGCCTGCAGAGGGTCCGGGTACTTGTTCGTAGCTTCCTTTGGCGGTGATCTGCCCGTCGGGGTCCACCGTAAAGACGAGTGTTGTTTTCCTTTCGGTCACTGGGTCTTCTGGGTCCATTGAAGCTTTTACTTCAAATTGGGTAGCTGATAGAACTGAAATCAGCAGTAGAGAAATCAGAATTGTCGGAAAGATCTTTTTCTGATTCATCTTTTTCACCGTTCAATGTAAAATGATAGAACACTAAAGATAACGCTTCCTATCACGTTCATATATACACTCGTGTCAAGGTTCTCTTGCACTTAAAAAACACAGCAGTTTTCAGCCCGTCCCGGCACTTCCTGTGCTTTCGCTAGCTCCGATTTGCCACAATCGCCACAGAAGAAATAGATATGCCTGCGGGGTCCAAGCCTTACCGCTCAGAGACTCTGCCGTTGTGGATCGTGTAAACTTTGTCCGCCACGTTTGAGACTCGCTTATCATGCGTAGCCGCGACTACAGTGGCACCCGCTTTTCTACGTGCATCTTCCAGCAGCCGTATTATTTCTAGACCTGTGTCTGAGTCAAGTTCGCCCGTAGGTTCATCTGCAAGGATCAGAGAAGGCTTATTCACCAATGCCCTGGCAATAGCGACCCTCTGCATTTCTCCTAGGCTTAGTTCTTGAGGGAGGTGCTGTAGCCTATGAGAGAGCCCGACGGCTTCCAGAATCTTTTCTGCTTCTTCCCTCTGTTTAGTCTGCGAGGCTCCTGAGAGAGCAAGAGGTAATTCCACATTTTCCAGAGCTGTCAACGTAGGTAACAAGTTGAAGGATTGGAATATGTAACCTATTTCTTCAAGTCTTATTTTCCTCAATTTCTCGTTGTCCAGAATCGTTACATCTCTGTCTTGAAACAATATTTTCCCGCCTGTAGGTCGGTCGGTCAAGCCTAAAAGGTTCAAGAGCGTCGTTTTTCCAGAGCCTGAAGGTCCCATGACTGCCAAGAACGTGGGTTCCTCGATAGACAGGTTTACATCTTTGATGCCGACTATCGTGGAAGAGCCAACCTTGTAGAGTCTCGTCAGGTCCTCGGTTTTTAAGATCAATACCCAGTCCTCAAGTTTTCCGCTATGTTTTTCCTTGTGGTTACCAAAGCCGGAATCAAGCCGCCGATGAAACATAATGCGACGGCGCCACCTAGAATTTCAAGGATCATAATTGGGGCAGCTATTTCGTGTATGTTTTGAAGCATGAACAAAACTGGGATGCTGCCGTAAAAACAGAACATCAAAATGGCCACGACTACGCCCAAGACTACTCCGATAAGACTGCCAATAACGCCTATCAGGGTTGTCTCCAGTGTTAGGATGCGAACGACAAAACCTTTTGGGGCGCCTACGGCGTACAGGGTTGCGATCTCTTTCTTGCGCTCTGATATATCCATGAAGGATATAGATGATACGAGAAGCGAACTTATCGAGAGGAGAACGGCGCTGAGTCCCATGTTCCATTTTACAATATCTTGGAATAATGAGTCTACAAAGTTTTCCCGTTCATCTTCCATCAAGGCGTTCAGGGATGGAAATTCGGACTCTATTCTGCTGTCAATTTCATTGCATGTTGTTCCTTCATCTGGTTCAACAATCACCAAATTGATCATCTTAGGATATCTATAGACCTCTTGAGCTACCTTCAAAGGCATGATTATGGCACGGGACAAAAGCGCTGAAGGCGAATCAAGAATTCCGACCACTGTTAGTCCACGGTTTTTTATCTTTATCTCAGAACCCACTTCGAGGCTGTTGCTTTCAGCCAGATAACTCCCGATAACAACTTCCGTGACATCTGGATCGGTGGATTCGGGCCATCTACCACCGGATTTTAAAGGTGTCGAACCGACTAGCACCGACCAGTTCCCTTCTGGTATTCCCAGAGTTATGTTTAAAGGTGGAAACGTCACAGTTCCAGCCGCGTCGAGGGTTGCAAGCATCGGGATTGCAGATTTGACCCCTTCAATCTGCTCTTCTATTGCGTCCGCTGTGTTCTCTAGAAAGACGCTGCCAATCGGGATGACCTGTATGAAGACTGAGCCTCTTGATATGACCACAACTGTTCCTTGATAGAAGGTGTTCATCCCTTTGATGGCGGACATGTAATTGACAGTTGTTAGGCCCACTCCGGTAACGAGTATCACGCTCAATGCGACGCCAAGAATGGAGAGAGAGGTTCTGCTCTTCCTTTTGAGGAGACTTCGCAGACACATTGTGATGATTCTCACGGACTCACATCCTCGCTCTAAGATTGTATGGGTTCCCCTTAATTTGTTTCATGTTGACCCCGCAGATGATCGGGCTGAACATGATGATACCTCGCGGTTTCTTCATCAGGACGTTTAAGCTCACCTGATTTTTCATCCACATCTTTAGATTACGACACTGCCAAAGACGCCGAGAATCTTTGAAAATCAGGCATCGAACCATAAATTCGCCATCACACTCTGAATCCTTAAAGTTGCCATCTATCAAAGATAAGGATTCAAACCCAAAAGAGCTAAAGGAACCAATCAGCCATACTTGACGATTATGATAACCGAAGCGAATTCTAGACCGGGAACCTTTCGTGCTCTTACGACTGCCGACAAGATGTGCTGGAAGGTATAGATGTCTGGAAGTGTTGTTGAAGTACCTCTCATTTTTTGAATTTCTTGGCGAAGCACTCGAACAGTTTTTTAGCTCTCTTGAAATCCCTCACAGAGATGGAGAATATGACCCCTGTTTTTTCGTTCAGATTTGCCGCTATATTGTCCACCCATTCTTCAACGGGTCTATCTCCTGCAGGACCATCGCTCCAGACTAGACATACGCGCCGCTCTTGAAAATGCCTCAAAATTTCTCCGAAATCGTAGAACTTCGCTGGGTCTCCGAAGACGAAAGCCCGCACGTAGGGATTAGACAGAACCTCGTCAAGCACATGCCTACCAGCTGTTGTCCCGCTGCAACAAAAGTGACCCAAGCCTCCTGCGAAGGGCTTCAAACACATCTCGTTGAAGGGAGTACAAAACGTGCGGTACACCTTCGGCGAAAGCAACACCGCTACGTCCTCGCAGATCCGGACACCTCCTTTTTCCATCCACAGATTGGGGTTACCGTGAAACCCTTGCCCATAAGGCTCATGGACAACGTCCTTCTGGATCTTGGAAAAATCGATATAGACATCTGTGACTCTTTGCATGAGGTCCTTGACGAAGTCTGGATGCTTGTAAAAATCTGTCAAAAGGCGGGTGCCTCTGAGAAGATACGCAATGTCCAGAGAACTCTGAGTGTCGCACAGGTAGACGTGCACCCCAGTGCCATCAAGCCTCTTTACAAAATATTCCTCGGTTTCAAGAGCCGTCTTCAGCAACCCGTCACGCCACGGGTCTGGCTCCTTCAAATCACCGATGCTTGGCGGGTCACGCGTGAGGATTGGCTCTTTGACCCAAGGCATATTGTTGATTTCTTGCTGAACGACTATCTCGCTTCCGAACCCGCTGGGAATTATGCCCACGCCGTAGTTGGCTCTTACGCAGGGCATGGCATCATCCTTCAACAAGCAATGAGAGTAGACGCCTGACAGTTGAGAAACCAGCATTTTGTCTCGGTCATGGAAGGTCTCCGCGTATTTGAAGCTCGGCCAAGGTTCAGGAGGCGGACAACTAATGATCAGCGGCGGTCGATCAACTGTTCTGAAATTCCACGCAGCGGCTAATCTTTCCTGAGCCTCTTTGACTACATCGAAATCAACCTTTTCGGCAATCCTGCGAATGCAATACTCCAGTTTTTCAGCCATTCAAGACCACGCACCCGTCGATGTCACCGATAGGTAGAGGTGCATACAATTGCTTTTATCTATTTTGACAGGACCTTGCACCAAGATCTGGTTCCGAGTCGGAAATGATACCCTTCACCGGCTGCAAGTTTCTCAAAGCAAACCGCCCATTGATAATCATTATCAATATGGAATTCTATTTGTTAATCAAATCTACAAGGGTCTTGCAGGCTCAGCGGTTGCTTATTCAATGAGCCGGTATCACCTTGGATTTTTCACAAGTCTTGACCCTTGAGCAGAGCATCAGCCTCGTCTTCTTCCTCGTATTCGTCTACTGTGACTGTCAGGGTCAACGGAAAATCGCGGTAGTCGCATTTGACGGTTACTTGAAAACGGTCCCCAAGCCGACGCATAACCTGCCCAGCCAACTCGCATAGGACGGCAACCGAGTCCAAGTCCTCAATCAAGACTTTTCCCCTTCTTTCATATGCTTTCCTATGATCTTTCGCACCGCATGGCTGAGGCTCGCACACTCACCGCGCTCAACGAGGCTTTTCAAGTAGGCTAGGGTCTTCTCGTCCAAGGTTAACTGAACTCTCTTCATACACAATCACACACACTTTCATTCATGAGTAGAGAATGTGTATAACTGACTATAAAAGCGTTATCCATACACAAACATGTAGGGAACGTCCATGAGGCGCCTACAGATAACGTTGGATGATGATCTCTACGCTTGGTTGACTGGAGAGATTAAGGAGATGAGGTTCGGAAGCTACAGCCACGCCATCAACTACGCGTTGAAGCGTCTACGAGAAGAAGTTGAAAGAGAGGGACGTGGGCATCCCTTATGAGTAGTGACCGAGAGGGTGTAGTTGTGGCGAGATCAGGCAAAGGGAAGGTTGTGGATCGGGGTTTCAGATACTCTAAGGTCTTCGTCTACATCCCCAAGGACGTAGCCACCGATACTGGGTTCCCCTTCAAATTAGGCGAAGACGTAACAGTCAGCATCGAAGGCGAGAGGCTCATCATAGAGAAAGGGAAGAAACCAGCCTGAACCGTCCACGATAAGTCTGGATCTAAAAGACGCCTTTTCAAAGGTGGCATTGAATTCATTTTCATAATGTGCCTTACTAGCCGTAGTCTTTTAGACATTCAAGTATTCGGTCTTGGTCAAAACCTTGCTCCCGGTTTCGGTTACGGCGACCATGTCTTCCAGCCGGACGAAGAACTTTCCCGAATACGATTCTGGCTCGATGCTTAGGACCATGCCCGGCTC
Organism: uncultured Candidatus Bathyarchaeia archaeon; assembly: GCA_964513245.1. Classification (GTDB taxonomy): domain Archaea; phylum Thermoproteota; class Bathyarchaeia; order Bathyarchaeales; family DTEX01; genus CAZELO01. The sequence goes on from CAZELO010000022.1 coordinate 19,814, forward strand.
CAAAGTCCTGTCTATCTCGCCCTGCGCCTCCTTCGGCGCGATCCAAGGCAGATCGAAAACCCTGAGACCGAGACCGTGACCCATGGAAGTCGCATAGTCAGGATAACCTTTGGCACGAATAGTCTCTCTGATCGCGCGGTCAACATCGGAAGCCTTCGCCCCCGGCTGAACAGCCTTAATCCCGTTCATCTGAGCCTCCAAAACCGCGGAATAGAGCCTCCTCACCTCGGATCTCGGGTTTCCTATTAAGCCAGTTCGGGAAGCATCCCCAACGTAACCCTCTACCATGCATCCGATATCCCAGCGAATGGCATCGCCCTCCTTGAGCCTGTAATCGGTAGCCAACAAGTGATTGTAGTCCCCAGAGGAACAACAGGGCGTCCAAGGAAGCATCTCCGACCCCGCCTCGGTCATTGCAGCCACCATTTTAGCGCAGACTTGACGTTCAGTGACTCCGGGTTTCAGGGTTCTCAGCCCTGCCTGCATCCCCTCATCCACAACAGCAGCTGCCCTTTGGAGAAGCTCCAGCTCATCGGGGTCCTTCTTGATCCTTGATTCCAAAATCTCATCAAGAGCGGGAACCAGCTGGGTCTTCGGCAGTTCTTTCTCCAGCTGCCTGAGTGTGGCAATGGGCAGATAGTCCACGCCTATCTTTCCTTTACGGATGCCCGTTTCTTCCAGCGCTTCCTTTATGGCTTTAACCCACACATTCGGAACAAGCGGACTGGGAATGTCGGGATAGATCTTCCACGCCCCATACACCTTCACGTCTTCCGGTACATAGCCCAACAAGCCTCCAACTATCGCTGGTGACCCTTCTGCTGGAAGGAGAGCTGCACCCGCATCGGTGTACCAGTCAACGAGGATGTACGGCTTAGCACCCGTGACATAACGGATGTTATCCCAAGCCGTGACCAAAACGGCATCCAGACCCGCAGATTTTAACATCTTCCGCGCCCGGCCTATCCTGTTCCACCTCAGCTTCTCAAGATCAACAACCATAAACCAACACACGCCCATTCAATCACTAACAACATGCCCTTTAACGAGATAAAAAGATATGCATCCTTCTGCGCGTTAGACAAGACGGAAAATCTTTGTCTAAAGACTCAACCCATAAGTGACTAACCATTGAAGTCTATTCAATATCGCAATGACAATACAGGCATCTTTTTCAGATATGTCAATCAACCCTGTCATTCTTTTACTCTATACAATCAGACTACCGCCTTTCTGTGCGACGAGTTCGCTGAGCTTTTTTATGGTTTCATCCATCTTTTTTTGGCAGTCTGCTTTGGCTTCGGCGAAGACGATGATGTCCACCGGCAGGCCTTTGTCCTTGATGAATTCGCTGACCAGTGACTTCAGGTAAACGCGTGGTATGCTCTTCATGAGTGCCTCGGTTAAGGGCGAAACCTGTGACTCAAACATCTTCACAATGACCCGCCGCGACTCGCTCACGCACCCCGTCTTCTCGTGTATCCTCTCAGCCAAATACGCCTCAAAACAGGCTCTGACCTCTTGAGGCGGTCCGGGAAGCGCGACGACCGTTGCGCCACCATTTTTGACAATTGTCACGGGTGCCCAGCCCAAAGGATTCGGGAAGCACCCGGCGCCTTTCAGGGAATGAGCCATGCGGACAAGGTTCGGCGTCAACTCGTCTATCGGTGTCTTTCTCCTTTCAGCCATCGACTCAAGTATGTGCCTGCATGTGATGACCTCAAGGTCGAAGACCTTTGACAGCGCCTCTATCGTTAAATCGTCGGCTGTCGGACCTAAACCACCAGTCGTTATGATGAAGTGTGCTCCTCGGGTCATCGCCTCCCTGATCGAACTGGAGATCGTGCCGATGTCATCGGGGACGCAAGTGATCCTTTGAACCCCAGCGCCCAGCTGGGTCGCCCGCTCAGCGATCCAGAACGAGTTGGTATCGTAGATCCTTCCATAGCAAAGCTCGTTTCCGATGGCAAAGATCTCGACGCAAACCTTTGCTTGAACACCGTTCAACTTGCCGACCAGCCCCATCCTTGAATAACTCACAATAGGCTGCTGTTCAGTTATCAGCTTTTCTTCGGATTAGGCATGGACAAATGCCATATTGAAATGGTTTAGAAGGGGGGCACATCTATTTTTGGCTTAGAAGCAAGATTGCCTGTGCCAAGTCACCGTTTGTCTCCTCAAGCGCCGCCCGCGCCTGCTCAAGACCCACCTTCGCCTGCTGCGCGACCAGCTGCACATCCTCTTCGGGAAATGACGGCTTCTTCTCCAGCATCTTCTCCTTGATCTCTCCGCCCGAGATCTGGAACATCTTCTGACCCTGAACCTCTATAACCGCAACCTCGGGGTTTGCGATCGATATTTCCTTGTCCCTAGTCTTCAGGACGACCTCTTGGACGTCCATGGGGCTCATGTTCATGCCCATTCGCTGCATCATTCTGCGCGCTTCTCGGGGGTTTATCCTCCGCATGGCTTCGCACTCTCCAACCCTCTATTATCGTTCTTCCCTTTTTTAACCTTCTCTGCGGCTCCACCACGAACCCTGACCGCCACGCCTCTTTGGAACGCCTTCATTTCCCTTCCCGAGAGCACTGCTTTCCCGACAGCTATAACTCTGTCCTCCGCGTTGAGAACAGCGACTTCTTCGCCCGGCAGTATGCTCACATCTGCATCTGCAACGTGCTTCGCGAAGACATCGTGCCCGCTCTCGGCAAACGATGCAGTCTCCTCCCGAACCTGAACCCACAACCGCTTGGGTTCAGCCAAATCCATAAGCCGTTTTGCACCCTCGACAGTCAGAGAGAAAAGCCCGTTCGTAGGTCGCAACGTGGCCAACAGCTTATGGTCGATGTAGATGTGCCTGATCTTTCCCGTCTTCTTTGAGAAGACGATGCTAACGTTGTCTGGGAAAAGCCGCCGAGCACCTTTGCCGAATTGGTAGTCCGCAATTCGCCTAATCTTCTGCAGAGCCTCAGAGGTTTTGTCAGACATCTTGGGTGGGAACCCTCTTCGTTTGCTTCATTCCTTAGCACTATTCAGATCTAAACTTAAATGTTGTCGGGAATAACCGCCAAACAGAGACCGAGATTTCCAGCGCGTTGCAAGTCAGCACACCATGCAACGTTCATACAGTGTATCAGCGCCTATTGTAACGAAGGGTTTCTTGCGTCATATTTAAGTTCAGCCAGACACAAAAAAGAATTTGGTGATGTCTCCATGCAGTGTGAAGTCTGCGGCCGTCGGATTGCTGGACCGCCACACAGAGTCATTATCGAAGGAGCCAAAATGACAACCTGCGAGAAATGTGCCGATCTGGGTTCAGCCCACTGGGAACCTGAGGCTCAGAGACCGCGGCAATCGGCAAAAGCCAAGGCTAGAATATCTGTGCCCGGCACATCTGTGAGAAGCATATCGCTTAACATTCCCGAAGATGTTGAGATCGCAAAAGACTATGGGTCTCGCGTGAGGAAAGCAAGGGAAAAAATGGGTCTGGACCACGAGGCGCTGGGAAGGAAAATCAGCGAAAAAACCTCGGTTATCAGGAAGGTCGAAAGTGGAAAAATCGTGCCAGACCAAGCGCTGGCAGCCAAACTGGAGCATATGCTGAGAATTAAACTGTTCGTTCCCTTTTCGGAGCCTAAGATTGTCCCGCTGGCTTCTCCGCCCAGTAAAGGGGTTACCCTGGGCGAAAACGTTCATCTTAAAGGCAAAAAAGAGGAGGCACAAAAAGGACGAGGGCGATCATAGTCCAACGAAGGAACCCATCCGAACGGTCAAACATGGACGAACTTAAGAGCCTAGCCGAAGCCGCAGGATACCAAGTTGTGGGCTCAGTTGAGCAAAGCAAGCCTACTCATCCGCGGTACCACATAGGCAGCGGCAAAGCCGAGGAACTTGCCAAAATGGCTCGTGAACTGCAGGCTGAGAAGATAATCTTCGGCAACGAATTGAAGATCGTTCAAATCTACAACCTCGCAAAGTTGACAGGCATAGAAGTCATAGACCGCCTGCAGCTCATCCTCGAGATATTTCTGAAAAGAGCTTCAACGAAGGAGGCAAAGCTACAGATAGACCTTGCGCGGGTGCAGTACGAACTTGCCAACGCAAAGGAGAAGGTTAGACTCGCAAAGATGGACGAGCAGCCCGGGTTCCAAGGCTTGGGCAAATACGAGGTCGATGTGTACTACGAATCCGTCAGGAGGCGGGTTCACAGCATCAGGCATAAGCTGAAGACTATAAAGAAGACAAGGGAGCTTCATCGACACCGCAGACGCGAGCTAGGGTTCCCATCAATTTCCTTGGCGGGCTACACAAAATCTGGAAAAAGCACACTGTTCAACAGCCTCACTGAGGAAACGGTTCCCGCAGATTCAGGGCTGTTCACGACGCTTTCGACGACCACCCGGATGATCGACCTTTCGGGAGAAAAGGCGCTCCTGACGGATACGGTTGGGTTCATCGACAAACTGCCGCTGGCGCTCATAAGCGCCTTCCGTTCAACCTTGGAAGAAACCATATTCTCGGATCTGATTCTTCTGGTCGTTGACATAAGCGAACCCAAAGAAGACGTAGAAAGTAAGATTTCATGCTGTCTTGAGACTATTCGGGAGATCGGAGCCACAGGAATCCCGGTAATCACCGTGCTCAACAAGATCGATTTGCTTTCAAAAGAAGGACTCGCACAAGCGATGGAGAACCTGAAAGACGCTTCGAATGTGGTGCCGCTCTCTGCCTTGTACAAGACGAATCTTGATGCGCTTAGGGAAACGATGGCAGGGTTCGTCAAAAGGAATGAACAGTCATCGTTCACGGTGCCAGCGAACACGGATTCGATGTCTCTCCTTTCTTGGCTCTTTGACCACGCTGATGTGCATAAGGTTGCTTACGACAAAGACAAACTAACAGTCTCCCTTGGGGCACCGCCGCCCGTGCTGGAAAAGATCAGAGAACGCGTGGAAGAGCTGACAGGTGATTTCAGGTATGAGTGAACGAAGAATTTTTGTGTTAAGGCTGAATCACAGAACCGCCCGCGACAAAAGGGTTACAACCCACCTGTTCCTAGCAGCCAGAGCCTTCGGAGCCACAGGAGCCTTCTACAGCGGACAGAGGGACGAAAAAATTGAGGCAAGCATCAGGAAGGCAAACGAGGCTTGGGGTGGACCCTTCGAACTGAGGTACAAGCAAGACTGGAAGACGACAATAAAACAGTGGCAACAACAGGGCGGAGAGATCATCCACCTGACGATGTACGGCTTGCCCATGCAGGACACCATTGACCAGATCAGAGGGTCGCCGAAGGACAAACTCGTCGTGGTTGGCGGAGCCAAAGTGCCGGGAACGGTCTACCAGATGGCAGACTGGAACGTTTCAGTGACCGCGCAGCCACATTCAGAGATAAGTGCCCTAAGCGTCTTTCTACACGAACTGCAGAAGGGCGAGGAGCTACACAAAACCTTCGAGAAGGCCAAGACGAGAATCGTGCCTCAAGCCAAAGGAAAGAAAATCATAATCGAAGAATAAACTCACAAATGACGCCTACCTACATCCAAGACTTTAGCAGGCAAAGCGGAAAGCGGCGATGTGTCCACCGTAAAAGAAGAGCATGGCATTCTGGCGTGGGGCATTGAGCATCGCTGGCAGTGAGAGTCCGCTTATCTCTGCGATGTACCGTCGAGATCCTTGGAAGCCGTTGTTTATATAAGCCCGCCCAGGGTTATGGTTTTACTGGAAAGGTGGACTTGGATGTTGGACTTCTCCAAGATCAAAACTTATCCGATTGCCGAGAGAAAGAATTTGGTTACGCTCAGGGACCTGATTGACACAGGCATGCCTGTGCCACGCTTCCAGAGTCCCGACTTGGAAGAAGTTGCCGATAGAATAGTGACGGCTAGACAGAATGGGCGACCTGTGCTGTGGATGATGGGCGCCCACGTTATCAAGTCAGGCTTAGCCCCCGTCATAATTGCGATGATGAAACAGGGCATAGTAACACATGTGGCGTCAAACGGTGCAGCAACCATCCATGACTTTGAGATAGCCCTCATAGGCGAGACAAGCGAAGATGTGGCCACAAGCATTGAGGATGGAACTTTCGGGATGGCTGAAGAGACAGGGCTGCTCATGAATTTGGCTGTTCAGCAAGGCGTACTTGATGGTCTAGGCTATGGGGCATCGCTTGGACGAATGATATCTGAAGATGAACGTTTCAAATCCAGAGAGTACAGCGTCCTCTATCATGCCTACAACCTCGGTATACCCTTCACGGTGCATGTGGCGCTGGGCACAGACATAATCCATCAACACCCGAAATGCAATTTCGCCGTCCTAGGCGAAGCCAGCGGAAGAGACTTCAAAACCTACACGGCAGCTGTAAGCCAGCTTGAAGGCGGCATCTTTCTGAACTTCGGCTCCGCCGTAATGGGACCAGAGGTCTTCCTCAAGGCATTGTCGATATCGCGAAACCTAGGGTATAAAGTTGAAAAGTTCACAACCGCCAATTTTGACTTGAAGCCCGTGGCAGATTACAGGCGTTCGAGGAGCAAGGACGACCCAGACTATTATTATCGACCGCTCAAGAACATCGTTAACAGACCGCCTTCTCTAGGGGGAAAAGGCTTCCACATAACTGGAGACCATGTTGTAACTATCCCGAACCTCTACCGATTGGTGACTGAAAAACTTGAGAAAGCATCCGTTACGTTGGAAAGACCGAAGAAAACGCCTGCCACCCCATTTATGCAGGAAGAGATTTCTCAGTTGCATCCCTCTGCCAAAGAGGCATTTGATGATTTCAGAAAAAGGAACCCTCACCTAGACTCAGTGGCAAAAGATCTCGTTCACGCCTACAGAGCCATAAACCAATGCCTCGAAACAGGTGGAACGCTGTTCCTATGCGGCAACGGCGGCAGCTTCGCGGACGCCTTTCACATGTCGACTGAACTGCTAAAATCGTACAAGCGGAAGAGGCCGATGCCAAAGCACAAAAGCAGGTGGTTTGAGGGCTTCCAAAAAGGCAAGGACATAGCCGATAACCTAGAAGTGGGACTGCGCGCCATAGTGCTGGGGGCGAACCATTCTCTCTCAAGCGCCGTGGAGAATGACAATCCAGCCAGAAACATGGCATTCGCTCAAGAGCTATTTGCCTTGGCAAGACAGGGCGATGTGCTCCTAGGCCTCAGCACCAGCGGCAACGCCCAAAACGTCCTCAACGCCGCCATTACGGCTAAGGCGCTCGGCTTGACCGTGATTGCCTTGACGGGCGAAGGGGGCGGGGAGATTGCTGGAAATGCCGACATCGCGATAAGGGCTCCGGCTAGCAGCACAGACCGCGTGCAAGAGATGCATGAGGCGATATATCATACGTTATGTGAGATGCTTGAGTTTTCGCTGTGTGAGGAGGCATGTTAGAATGGAGGGGCTAAGTCGCAGCAGGCTTCGGGAAATTCTTGGCTCTGCGAGATCCCTGCGGGTTATGGTTGTTGGAGACTTTGCCCTAGACACGTATTGGTACGTGGATATGCTTCATTCCGAGCTATCCCGTGAGACGCCTCACTATACGCATCCGGTTACCCGGGAGACCTACTCGCCGGGAGCTTCTGGAAACATTTGCTGCAATGTTAAGGACATAGGCGTTAGGCAGGTCTTCGGCGTTACCGTGATAGGTGAGGATTGGCGGGGCAAGATTCTGCAGGAAGAATTGACGAAGAAAGGAATTTGTCTTGATTATATGGTTTCATCGCCAAAGAGGGTTACGCCAACATATATCAAGCCCATTCTCTGCGGGCTCGATTCCCAGCAGGAAGACGCGAGGCTTGACTTCATAAACTATAATCCCCTGCCAAAGGCTGCGGAAGACCAGCTCGTCACAAATGTCCGCAAGGCAGTTCCCAATGTCGACGCCGTAATAATCGAGGACCAGATGGTTGAAAACTCGGTTGTAACAGACAGCGTCCGAGAAAGTCTCATTCAACTGGCAGAAGAGAACCCAGAGAAGGTCTTTGTTGCCGACTCACGTGCGCGGATAGGCATGTTCAGAAACATCGTCTTGAAGCCCAACCGCGTAGAAGCTGTAAAGGCGCTGTATCCATCCAAGAACCCGCAAGAGGTAAGGATGGAAGAACTCGAAAGAATAGGCGAAGAGCTACAGAAAAGCGCCAACAGACCGATATACATAACCCTAAGCGAAAAGGGAGCGCTCCTGATTACGGAAACGGCAACGAAACACATTCCAGCCCCGCCAATCAAGCCGCCCATAGACCCGACAGGCGCAGGGGACACCTTCATTTCCGCCCTGTGCACAAGCCTAGCAGGCGGAGCAAGCCCTATGGAAGCAGGCATTCTGGCGAACCTTGCAGCGGGCATCATACTGAAGAAGCTGAATACCACAGGGACCGCTTCGCCCACGGAAATTTTGGACAAATATGAAGAAACATCAAGAGCAGAAGATCAGCCATGAGCTCACGGATCGAAATTGTGAACCCAGATGTGCCATCCAGACTTGGCCACATCAAGCATGCACTGATAGACTTCGATGGGACCATCTCCGTCATCCGGGAGGGCTGGGAAGGCGTCATGATTCCCTTGATGATCGAGATGATCTGCGACGGCAAGCCGCCGACACCTGAAATAGAGAAAGAAGTCCGCGAGTACGTGGACTACTCAACGGGCATCCTGACCATAAAGCAGATGACTTGGCTGTCTGAGGCGGTCCAACGGCATGGCATCAGCAAATCCCCCAAGAACCCATACGAGTACAAGCGCATATACAACCAACGGCTGCTCGTCAGAATCAACGAAAGACTTGAGAGGCTGATGAGCGGCAAGGTGAACCCGGATGACCTGATGGTCGCCGGCGCCAGGGGCTTCCTTCAAGACCTGTATGATCGCGGTGTGACTATGTATTTGGCAAGCGGTACGGACCACGAGTATGTCGTGAGGGAGGCTCAAGCCCTGAATGTGACCGAGTACTTTCGCGGCGGAATCTATGGTGCCGTAGATCATTCAGAGGCTAATGACAAAGAAAGGATCATCCAGAGAATATTGACTGAAAACAAACTTTCTGGGGACGCTCTGCTAGTCGTCGGAGATGGACCTGTTGAGATCAGGAACGCCAAAGCGAGAGATGCGGTTGCCCTCGGCGTGGCGACAGACGAAGTGAAGAGGTCAGGACTTAACGTCCACAAGCGGAAAAGGCTGATTGACGCGGGCGCAGACATCATAATACCTGACTTCACAAGACACAGCGAACTTGTCGATTTCCTTTTACAAAAGCGAGCGCCTGAGAACTGACCGCTTTTTCAGAAGGGGGCTTATCTTTCACGCGTTATGGCGAGACGCAACGGCTCGAAGTCCGCGTCCCAATCATCTGATCGTTGTTCTCACGTCTACTGCGAGGCATCCTTTTCCTTCTTCGTAGACGAACAGGGGGTTGATTTCCATCTCGATTATGTCTTTGAATTTGCACATGAGCTGCGAGATTTTGACGATCACGTCTATGACTGATTCGATGTCGGATGGCGGTTCGCCTCTGACGCCCCTTAGAAGCGTATATGCCTTGGTTTCCTCAACCATCTTTCTCGCCTCGGACCTTGTTATTGGCGCAAGGCGATAGGAGACGTCTCTCAAAAAGTTGACGTAGATTCCTCCCAAGCCGAACATGAGCAGGGGGCCAAACTGGATGTCTCTGACAGCTCCCACGATCACTTCTTTGCCTTGCGGCGCCATCTTCTGTATCAGCATGCCTAGGATCTTGGCGTCAGGCAGGGACGAATGCAGCTTGCTCATGATTCGGTCGTAATTTCTTTCGACTTCCTCGCGGGTGCGCACATTGAGCACGACTCCGCCGACATCGGTCTTGTGCAGAACTTCAGGCGAAACCACCTTCATAACCACTGGATAGCCGACTTTGTTGGCTATTTCTCCTGCTGCTTCTCGGCTTCCGGCCACGGCGGCGTTTGGCATCGAGATTCCGTAGGCTTCTGTTAAGGCGATTGATTCTTCGATCGTTAGGCTCAATCTTTCCTCTCGGTGAACTTTGGAGATCACCGTTCTGACTTTGTCGTCATCGGCTTTGCTGAAAACCTGCGTTTCCTCCGAGGGCACTTTAAGCAACGAGGCATAATCGTACATGATTCTAAGCGCGTATGCCGAGGATTCAGGAAACGGAAAGTTGGGCACCTTGCCGCTACGCAACAGTTTCGCCGTCGCAGAATCGTCGTCAAAACCCATAAACGCTCCTAAGATGGGCTTCTCCGAGGATTTTTGTATTTCAACAACAACATCCGCAATCTTCTCGGCTGGGGTCATGGCTTGAGGCGTAACGATGACTATGATTCCTTCGATTCCTTGGCTTTTCAGCCCGGCTTCCAAAGCCAGCCTGTAGCGGTTCTCGTCTGCATCACCGAGCACGTCGACGGGGTTGTTTAGGCTGGCGTGGGGTGGCAAGACCTGTCTGAGGTTCTCCCGAATTTCGTGTTCCAGCAGAGGCAGGTCGAGACCCATCTTTTCACAGGCGTCTGCGACCAGTATTCCCGGTCCGCCGCCGTTTGTGACTATCAGAACGTTTTTTCCTCGGGGAACCGGCTGCGCCTCGAAGGCTTGAACTAAAGTGAAGAGTTCCTCGAAGCTGTTGGCTCTGATGATGCCTGCCTTCTTGAAGGCTGACGTGAAGGCTGTGTCTGAACCCGCCAGCGACCCCGTGTGGGACGAAACGGCTCTTATGCCTACATCCGTGGTGCCTGCTTTCAGGGCTACAATGGGCTTCTTTTTTGTCACCTTCTCGGCTGTCTGTATGAAGCGTTCCCCGTCTTTGACGCCCTCAATGTACAGCCCAACAACCCTAGTCTGTTCATCCTCGCCCAGCGCTTCGATGAAGTCGGCTGCGTTGAGATCAGCCTCGTTGCCCAAACTGATGAAACTTGTGAAGCCCATCTCGTTCTGCAGCGCACAGTTCAGGATTACGCTTCCCAGCGCTCCGCTCTGAGAAACGAAGGCGATGTTTCCGGGTGATGGACTGGCTGATGCGAAGGAGGCGTTCATGCTGCTCTGCGTGTTTACGATGCCGAGGCAGTTGGGTCCCTGCATGCGCATGTTGTATCTGCGGCATATTGCCAGAAGTTCCCTTTCAAGCGCGGTTCCCTCTCTGCCTGTTTCGCTGAAGCCAGCTGATATGATTATGATGCCCTTTACGCCTTTGGCGCCGCATTCTTCAGCCACCATTGGGACTAGCTTTGCGGGCACAGCGATTACTGCGAGATCGATGCGGTCTGGGGCTTCCGCGATGCTTTTATAGCATTTGAACCCGAGTATTTCGTCTGCCTTTGGGTTTATAGGGTATAAGCCGCCCTTGAACCCTGAGTCTATGAGGTTTCTGAAGACTCTGTTGCCCACCTTTTCGGGTTCCCTGCTTGCACCTATGACGGCGATGGAATCCGGTTTGAAGAACGCGTCGAGCTTCATGCCTCAGCCCCGTCGGAACCTTATCTACGTGGCTTTGCCAAATATTTATTGATTGCTGGGTTTTATGTGTTTGTAGTTCAAAGATTTTGTGTGTAATTCTGCGAGTCTCTATTTGGAGCCAAATAGATGAAGCTGGTCCATTTTGCCAGAGAAACTAAGGAAGAGAAAAAAGGCATGCCTTAAGAATCGCAGTGTCTATGTAAAATGTGGTAGTGACGATCGGGCAAAGAAATATGAAAAGGTCTTGGAGGAAAACAGGTTGACGCTTCATCCTGTTGTTATGGTTTGTCTGGATTCTTTGAGACCAGATTATTTGAGTTACATGCCTGCCTTATCGAAGCTTGTTCAGAGAGGAGTCTGGTTTGAAGATAGCCACACTGTTTTTCCTTCAGATACCTGCCCTGCTCATATGTCTCTGTTAACGGGTTGTTACCCGGAAAGAAATGGCTACTCGTTTGGTTTCTATGAAGATCCCTTAACGAAGAAATATTCAATCGGTCAGCTCAAGCCCTTCGAGGAACACATTTGGAAAACTAGCGTTCTAGGAGTTGCAACAAGAGAAGGAATGAAGTGTATATCAATCTCTTTTCCGGGATTGAATGAATCACGCCCATCTTTTCTTGTTAAAGGCGACGAAATTATAGACTTGGGCTACAGAGAGTTTAGAGATGGAGAAACAAATTCATGGGTTTTCAATGCTGCATTGTACTCTTTGGAGAATTATGACTTTGATCTAATGATGTGCACTGATTTCTTGTTGGACGGTGTGCAACATAAATACGGATGTCATACGCCGCAAGCAATAGAAGCGTGCAAAAGCCTTGACGGTTGTATGAACGTACTGTTAAAGAAGATGAAGAAAGATACCAACCTGATAATTGTGTCAGATCACGGTCAAACCAACACTGAAAACATGGTTAACCTTGAGATTGCGTTCAAAGAACTAAAAATTGATGCACTCAATTCAGATGGAGGCATCGCGTACATAAAGTTCAACAAGGGTGTAAGAGAAGAAAGAGTGAAGGACGTGATAGGCAATTTACGCGGAGTTCACCGAGTTCTGGATCAGAATGAAGCCAAGAATCGCAAAGCTTTCTTCACGCCGTACAAGGTTAATGATATTTGGGTTTATCCAGCAGACTTGATGTTGGAAGCAAAAGAAAACTGGTCTTTTGATTATCGAGGACCTTTATACTGGAGAAAACTCTGTGGAGATCACGGCGGGCTGAGAGACAAAGAGATACATAACACATTGATCATGTATGGACCTGACTTCAGGGAAGAAGAAAACGTGAAAGGCTCCGTTACCATCACAGATGTTGCACCAACAATTGCAGAAATCTTGGGCATACCCATGGAAACTCAAGGAGAAACGTTAGACGAAGTTTTGAGATGAGACATAACGTTGCGAATCATTGGATTGATTTTTTATGCAGTTTTTCCGCCATATCTCCGCTCAATATTCGACATTGCCTCTTCGAATGCTTCGGCTAAATCGATACCATAGGCAACCGCAAATTTGAGAAGATGATAGAGGATGTCTCCTAAGTCATCTTTGATCAAGGACACAATCTTCTCTTTCGGCATTGGTTCTCTTGCAGTTCTGTCAACATTCAAATTGAACTCGGCGGCAATCATGTGCCTTGCTAGCTCACCCATTTCTTCGCTCATATGTGTAAACACATAGAATCTGTTGTCTATTTGGGTCCAACCTTTACCTTGCGCATTGAGGAATTTCTCAACCCTGTCTTGAATTTGCCTAATAGTCACATTTTCTGGTGAACTCATACACATCCCGATCGAAGTTCTTTGTAAGCAGATAAAAATATTTGCGTCGAATTAGACAAAATATCGTTTTACTCTCTATGAAAAGAGAGATGAAAAACCCTAGCGGCAGATCTTGATTCTTATTTGGTAGCCCATGAGAGGTGCATTTTCTCGTTTAGTTATCTAAAAATATGGTGTGATGGTTGTTGGTTTCCACATCTTCTCTTCTTCGTTTGCTTTGGTCTTCATGTCTGGCAGGTGGGGCAGAGGTATACTTGGCCTCCGCCTAGGCTCAGCTTGGCTATGGGGGTTCCGCATGTGGGGCATGTGTGCTGTTTCATGTTTGGTCCCATGGCTGGCGTGTAGTTGCCCTGTTTCCCATAGAGGTCATAGAACTGGTCTTTTCCCTTGAGTCTGATTCTCTCTTGAAGCACAAGCCTAACAGCGTCATAGAGAGCTCGCTGCTCCTCTTTTTTCAGTTCTGATGCCTTTCTCTTCGGGTGAAGCCTCGCCCTGTACAGGATGTCTTGGAATGCGCTGTTGCTCAGTCCTACAACAAAGGCGTCTTTTCCCACGAGCACTGCCTTAAGCATCTTGTTGTTGTCTGCCAAGAGCTTTGAGAAGCGCTCTAAGGTGAACTCTTCGTCTAGAGGTGAGAGTTTGTCGGGATTGAAGTCGCGCCTGTAGATGTAGGAGCGCTCTAGTTCATTGTCTCGCATTGCCTCGATGAGACCCATGCTGGTAAGCGTTACGATCAGTGCCGTGCCATCGGTGAAGTCAACCTTCAGGTGAAACTTTTCTGAAACCGTCTTCCCATCCACATGATAGAAGATTCGGCCGCCGTACTCTGGGCCTAGAATCAGGTTCATCCCATTGTCGAGCTTCACCCGTATGACGTTGCCGCGGGATATGACGAGTTCGATTTCTCCGTTGACAAGCTGGTCAAAGTCTTTTATGTCCTTGTTCAACATACCTATTCTCTGCAGTCTTTCATAGCCTTGCAGAAGACAGGACGCGATGCGCTTGCCACGGAGCTCCTTACCCATCTGTTCTGCAAGGATCTTTGCTTCAGGAAGCTCGATGCTCAATTTTCAATTGCCCACCACATATTATTCCGTTATCCATCCCATTTAACTCTAATGAGCCCGGACTACGCAGAGACAGATATCCAATTGTCTGTCTGCGGCATTGCTGAATCATGCGCTTTGATACTGAAGACCATTAGACCCAGCTATCTTACCATATCTTGGCGCTTGCTAATTCTATAGATTATTTTCTGACGCTGTTTTTCAGGTCTAATAGCCTCTTAGGCATCTTCGCCGTTGACATTTGGGAACGCCCATTACGATATTCGCATGGCTAGAAATGTAATCTCTCGTGTTTTACGAAACCCCAGCTTCTCATACATGTGAATGGCAGGTGCATTTTCAGTTCTGACGAATAAACTGATGATCCGTCCCTTAGAAGCCAAGCCTGCGGCTAAGGCGCTTGTACATGCTGTCGCGAAACCCTGATTCCGATAGGTTTCATCTGTAACTATGTTGCCAAGTTGAGCAATTTGAGGCGTGACCAAATGAACCCCTGCGGCACTAACTATCCTGCCATCGTGCTTCACGCAATAGTATGGTCCAGCTTTGAACTGTATCGAAGCCCATGCCTCAGCATCATGTTCAACATAAAAATCGTCTAACAGCTCAAGTTCTTTCTTGCCGACTTTCTCAACATTGATATCATCGGATTCAATCTTTTCCGGAGGGTCCGCGATCATTTGTTGTTCTGGATGAGAATGCAAAATGGTCGCGCCACATTTTTCGAACAGGCTGACGTCATCGGGTCGGCAAAGCGAAATGAATTCGTTCGAGATTGAGGTTAACGCGGTTTTTATAAGAGCCTGTTTAACCTCTGGTGGGGCAGTTCCGAAAACTATGCTTGGCGTCGAGTATGCACGGTAGACAGCGCATACACCTGCAACTTGATTGCGTTGGACAGCACTATACACATCGCTTACCCCGATGAGAGGCGAATAAAGATCACCCAACGGCAAAATATTAGATTCCGGATCCCGTGCCAAAAATCTCCTACAAGCCCTCAGCAAGCTCCCCGTCATGACCTTTTTTACTTGCAACATATCACCATTTTTCACGTATCTATACCTCTGGCGATAGATTATTTATTCGTTGACGTGAGAAAAAACAAGTCGTTTGGCATGTTTTACATAGGCTCCACGGCTCTCGCTAGCCATTAACTAGACTGGAAGCCCGAAAGGAGTATCCAAACTTGTTCGCCCAAAAAATCTTTATATCTCAAGTCCTAAAATCGCTTATTCACAGTGGATGAGGCTGCTGGATGTCAAGAAAGTCAATGAAGAACATTCTCGTTACTGGCGCCGTGGGTCAGATCGGGTCCGAATTAACAATTGCGCTACGGAAGAAATATGGCGGCAACAAAGTCATAGCCTCGGGACACAGAACGGCTCCTAGTGAGGAACTGCTACGGTCAGGTCCCTTCGAGTACGTTGATGTCACGGACAGAGACCGCGTCGAGGAGGTCGTAAGAAAATATGACATCGACACGATCTATCACCTAGCCGCTATTCTGTCAGTTGCAGGAGAAAAGGCTCCGCAGCTAACTTGGAACGTAAACATCAACAGCCTTTACAACATACTCGAAACAGCAAGAGAGCACGAGATGGCTAGGATCTTTTGGCCCAGCTCCATCGCGGTCTTCGGAGCGGGAACCCCTCATGCCAATGCTCCTCAAGATACGGTTCTGGCTCCCAGAACTATGTATGGCGTCACGAAGGTCGCTGGCGAACTTTTGTGCAGCTACTATTTTACTCGGTATGGCTTGGACGTCCGAAGCGTACGTTACCCAGGCATCATAAGTAACTCTACGCCGCCGGGCGGAGGCACAACAGACTACGCTGTGGAGATGTTTTATGAAGCCATTAAGAGGAAACGCTACACATGCTTTGTCAGGGAGGACACTGTGTTGCCAATGCTGTACATGCCTGACTGCATCAAAGCCGCCATAGCCATAATGGAAGCCAGCCCCTCCAGAATCAGATGCCATCGGAGCTACAATTTGACCGGGGTAAGTTTCTCTGCGGGAGAACTAGCAGCCGAAATCCAGAGGCATATACCTGAATTCAAATGCGAATACCGTCCTGACGCTAGGCAAGAGATTGCGGATTCATGGCCCATGGCGATGGATGACACTTTAGCCCGCAGAGAATGGGATTGGAAGCCAACATTCGATCTGGCCGCGATAACAAGCGACATGATAGAGAAACTGAAAAAACGCTTCGCCGAAGGCAACCTTTAGAAACGCATCAGCCAAGCATGGTACCCATGTAAAGCCTCTGCTTGTCGACTAGGGCAAATGTTAAAAGTTTTGCAGCTGAAATCTATTTTGGAAAAACCCGGCTAAGTAACGAGCAGACTAGGAAAGAGAGTGATAAGATGCGGAATCCCACAGCCTTTTTACGCGAAGAGTATGAAGAATTGGTAAGAAACGATCTTGACTGGAAACTTCGCTTTCTGCGAGGTCCAAGCACCACATGGTGCAATGTAGATGGAAAAAAAGTTCTGATGCTCTGCTCCAACAACTATCTAGGCCTCAGCACCCACCCCAAGGTTAAAGAGGCAGCAATAAAGGCAATTCAAACCCACGGAGCCGGCTCAGGCTCAGTTCGTCCAATCGCCGGAAACATGGACCTGCACATCGAACTTGAAGAAAGACTAGCAAAATTCAAACGTGCAGAGGCTTCACTGGTTTATCAGACAGGCTTCGCTGCTAATGCTGGCTTGATTCCCCAGCTGGCTGGCAAGGGCGACATAATCGTAAGCGACGAACTCAACCACGGCAGCATAATCGACGGCGTGAGACTGTCGCACGCCGAAAGAGCGGTTTACAAACATACGGACATGCGAGACCTGCAACGCATTTTGGAGGAAGCAGAGAAGCACTCACCGCCATTGAGGCGAATTCTGATAATAACAGATGGCGTCTTTTCTATGGACGGCGACATAGCGCCCCTAGACGAAATAGCCAAACTTGGCATGGAACATGGCGCCATGGTCTATGTCGATGATGCCCACGGCGAAGGAGTCCTAGGCGAAGGCGGGAGAGGCATCGTTTCACACTTCAGGCTTAACCGCAACGAGGTTCACGTGGAAATGGGCACCTTCTCAAAGGCTTTCGGCGTTGTAGGCGGACATATTTCAGGTTCCAGAGACCTAATCAACTTTGCCTTCAACAAGTCGCGAACTTGGCTCCTCAGCGGATCTCACCCTCCAGCTGTCGCCGCTGCTTGCATAGCTGCCATTGACGTGCTGGAAAGCGAACCGCAACACATGCATAGGCTATGGGAAAACACAAGATACTTCAAGAGAGTCATGAAAGAACTAGGCTTCGATGTGGGCAACAGCCAGACTCCGATCACGCCGGTCATAGTTGGTGAAAGCAGCATCGCGAAAAAACTGAGCACTCGACTCTTCGAGGAAGACGTGTTTGCCCTGCCAATCGTTTACCCGGTGGTTGCGCGGGATAAGGCTCGAATAAGAACCATGATGAACGCACTGTTGACAAGGGAAGACTTGGACTTTGCCGTCAACACATTCAGAAAGATTGGGAAAGAACTGCATCTGGTTTAGCTACTTTTCTCCTTCTCTTTTTCGGCGCCTCCTCCCAATCATTGAGCTTCAAGCGGAAAATGAAAACTGGAAAAATGTTTTTTCAACATTATCCTTCAAGATAGACAGCTCAGGCGGCTTCATGAAAACAGACCTGAGGCCAATGCGGTGGACGCTGAGGACTAGTGCCCTAAACCGCTTTCTCAGCGCTTCATGCGTGTTGTTAAATTAGCAGGCTTGCCCCGCCGATATCGATTGTCGCCCCGTTTATGTATGAGGATGCCTCCGAAACCAAGAAGAGGACGAGATCGGCTACTTCTTCAGGGGTTCCTAATCTTCCCATCGGAATTCCTCTTATTTGCGCTTCTATCTCCTCTGGGGTGGTGGAACTTCTCACCATCGGAGTGTTGACTAAACCGGGGCATACGGCGTTAACGTTGATGTTAAATGGTGCTGCTTCTCGCGCCAAGTGCCTCGTCAATCCGAGAACGGCTGCCTTAGATGCCGTGTAATGTGGTCCGCCGAGTTCACTTGTGCTTCTGCCAGCGGACGAGGAGAAATTAACGATTTTTCCGCTCCGCTGTTTCTTCATGGTCTTGATTACTGCCTTCGAACAGTTGAAGACGCCTTTTACGTTGATTTTCATCACGAGGTCCCATTCTTCGCTGTCGACCTCCTCAATCGATCTGCGGCGGCGAAGTATCCCTGCGTTGTTTACGAGAATGTCTATTTTCCCATAGTTTCGTAGGGCTGTCTCTACCATCTCTTCGACTTGTTTATGATCTGAAACATCTGCTTGAACGGCGACAGCGCTTTGGTTTTTATCTACGATTTCTCGGGCTACATTTTTAGCCTTTTCCAGATTTATGTCGTTGACCAATACGATTGCTCCGTTGGCAGCCAAAGCCTTTGCCACGGCTTCACCCATTCCCCGTGCCGCGCCTGTCACAATCGCAACTTTGCCTTTAAGGTCGTATTTTGAAAGTGACAATTTTACGATCAACCCCGTCATTACTAACATAATCGCATAGGATATTTTTTATCGTTTACGAATTTATATAATGATCTTTCTTTTCGCATTATTTACTGGTAAGATAGTGTTCAAACCCGCCGTTAAATTAGAAGTTTGGAGTCTTCTTGTGTCTTCATGACAGGCATACGTTGATGTTCTTCCCTTTTCTGCCTTCTTTCTCAGAGAATTGAAGATGTTACGTTAGTTATGAGAGAATTATGCGAGTTTTACAAAATTCAACTCGGCGGATCTAATTGGTCCGTCTCTCCCAGAAGTCCAATGGCGGTTTGATCTCAGGCGGTATAGGAGTCTTATAGGCTCTGTTCCCTATTCTCTGCCCGTGTTCCCTCTTAGCCTTAGTCAATTCTTCTTTGCCGATCAAGAGGTCCAGAGCCGTGGAGACCATAACCTTCGCAGCGAACAGCATTGACTTGTGACCTAACCCGACCCCGCCTTGAGCTGTGTTCTGCCAAGAGTGCCCAGGTGTTCCCAAGACCCAAGTTGCAGTGGTGAATTCAACGGTCGGTGTCTGCCAGCTCACATCAGAGACGTCGGTGCTTCCGTGGCTCAGCTCCCCCTCGCCCCAAGGATCTGGGGCTTCATCGTCTAAGAGTTTGTCGACAAGTCTCTCCCATCCCGGGCGCTTTGAGTTTCGTAGCCGATCAACTTTCATCTGGTGATCGATCGATCTGGCGATCTCTTCAGCGAATCTAAGCTCTTCATCTGTGTACTTTGGGAGACCGATCTTCCGCATATTATTGACTACTAACTCCGATATTGTTCTGTTCGGAACTATGTTGTAGCAGGCTGCGACGGGCTCGATCTTCAGATCCGTTCGGCTCATCAAGGCTGCGCCTTTGGCTATGTTAAGGACCCAATCGTAGATGTATCCTACTTGGTCCCGTTCCGGCGCCCTCACATAATACCAGCTGCAGGCATAGTCGGGAACAACGTTAGGCTGGTTTCCGCCTTTCTCTATTACGTAATGGATCCGAGCGTCTTGAATCATGTGTTCACGGAGGTAGTTGGCACCCACATTCATCAGCTCAACCGCGTCCAAAGCGCTCCTCCCCATCTCAGGCGAAACGCTAGAGTGAGAAGACTTGCCGTAGAAATGAAACCTAACCGAGTTAAAAGCCAAGCTGCTCCTGAGAGACGCACCGTTCATCGTGTTCGGATGGTGGCTCAAAGCCGCATCGACACCCCTGAAGCAGCCAGCCCGAACCATGAAGACCTTACCGGTAAAGTTCTCCTCAGCGGGGCAACCAAAAAATTTTATGGTGCCTTGTAAGCCATGGTCTGTCATGGTCTCCTTCAGAGCTATCGCTGCTGCCAAACCACTTGTCCCATGAACATTATGTCCACAACCGTGACCTGGCTCTCCCTGCCCTAACGGTTCCTTTAAGGGTGACTTCTTCTGCGAAAGTCCGGGTAAAGCATCGTATTCGCCCATGATACCGATGGTCGGTTTCCCTTCGCCCCACGTGGCAACGAAGGCGGTAGGCATATCCGCAACTCCCCGCTCAATCTTGAAGCCGTGTTCCTCTAGGTCATCTGCTAAGAGACTTGAAGATTTGAATTCGACCAATCCGAGCTCTGCGTACTCCCATATTCTGTCGCTTATCGCGATAAGGTGATCCTTATGCGCATCAATCCAATCGAGAGCGTACTTCTTCGGTGGAGACATGCCTAACACCATAGAAACTAGATTTAACTTCCTCTTAAATTAAGCAGTCTGAAACGGCATAGCATACTTGATATTGATTCGTTGACATTGCAGTTGCACCCATAAGAAAAATAGATGTGGGAACCGAACCTGAACTTTGGAGCCCCGGGCGGGATTTGAACCCGCGGCCTGCGGCTGTTTTGGAGATTGCCTCTTACGAAGCCGCTGCTATGCCGGCTTAGCTACCGGGGCAGGTGGGTGATATTTTATGGTGGGACTAGTTAGATAAATCTGTTCTTTTTTGTGTGCTTTGCTGAAGCTGCAAATGTTCTTAAAAGAGTTAAACCACATCATTAGTCAGGTTGCCTTAAGGGAGGCTTCTTTGTGAGAACCGTTGAAGAACTCGGCGAGAAGAAGGTGATCGCCATAATCCGAGACTGCCTAAGCCAGATGCCCGACATGCCCGTGCCCTTTGGCGATGACGTTTCGGCTGTTCAGCTGGACGACAAAATGGCAGTTGTGAAAACCGATATGCTCGTGGGAAAAACCGATGTCCCGCCGGGCATGAGCGCCCGGCAAGCGGCACGAAAAGCTGTCATCATGAATATCAGCGACTTCGCAGCCAAAGGAGCCACGCCCATCATAGCCCTTGCCTCTGTAGGTCTGCCGCGAACCTTTACGGAGAACGACGTGAAGCAGATCGGTCTAGGGCTGAACGAAGGAGCCCGTGAATACGGCGCATACGTGGTCGGCGGCGACACGAACGAGGCGTCAGACCTCATCATAAGCTGCTCGCTATTTGGAACCTGCGAGAAAGGCGGTCTCGTGAAGCGAAGCGGCGCAAGACCCGGCGACATCGTGGCGGTCACAGGACCCTTCGGAAAGACTGCGGTTGGGCTCAAGATTCTTCTTGAAGGCTTATCTGTGCCTGAAATGGTGAAGAAACCCCTAGTCGAGGCTGTCCTGATGCCTAAAGCGCGGCTCAAAGAAGGCTTGGCGCTGGCTAGAACAGGTGCCCTGACGGCTTCGATTGATTCCAGCGACGGTCTCGCATGGAGCCTTTACGAGCTCTCCGATGCGGGCAAGGTTGGATTCGTAATCGATGACGTTCCGACAGTGCCAGAGGTGCTGAGGTTCGCACGTGAATATGGATTTGACCCGCATCGGCTATGTCTCTACGGCGGCGAAGAGTACGAGCTGGTCGTGACCATAAAGCCTGAGCTCTTCACGAAAGCAGCAGAAGCCGTCGAGGCATCGGGGGCATCGTTGACGGGCATAGGCGAAGTCATAGATGAACCTGTGATTAAGCTAAAGACTGATGGTGAAACGAGGCTTATAGAGAGAAGAGGCTGGGAACATTTTAAAACCTGATGCAAGAGGATAAAAAGTTGGGCTGTGGTCTGTTCTCGGTCTACCGGATTTGCAGTTGCTGCCTCTAACTGGAGGTCTCCTTGTTTATGTTTTCCAGTACTGCGAAGATCTCTGA
>CAZELO010000023.1:0-35964 GCA_964513245.1 uncultured Candidatus Bathyarchaeia archaeon
AAAAGAAAAGTTAAGAACTGAAAATTCAGAATCTTCGTAATTACCCCAACCACCACCCTTCCCACACACTTCGCAAAAAACCAAATTAATACTACTGACTCCAAAGAACATTGTTGTTAGATGACCAATCTCTAGTTTTGGAATCTGTAAGATGTTCCCCTAGGACTGTTTCGCAGGATTTAAGTACCAAACCAACCCAATGTGGTAGAGAGGGGCGTCCTCGGTTGGATCTATGTCTTGGCCGGTTGCTTCCTTATCCTGCTTAGACAGGTCCAACCGACCCAATTCTGGTTGTTTGCTTGTGTGCTTGCATACACCTTTCCCTCTTCGCGTTTGTGTTTGGGGATTAAGATTTAACCAATCCAGAATATGCTCTCTAGGATTTTTGTTGATATATACCCAAAAACCGATTTCTGGAATTTCGATTTTTGTAGAGGGAACATAGAAACCTCTCTCTGATATTGCTATAATCATGCGGTTAAGCATGTCGTGCCATTCCCCAATAAACGGTTAATACAAAGGAGTAGTTCTGGGGCTTCTTGGAATTTGTTCTCCACTAGATAGCTCCTAGCAATCTCTATTTCTAAGCTATTTACAGCATCTTCTAAACATAATAGCAATGGGATGAGCTTTCTTGAATTGAGTTTTATGAATTGAGCTGAGATTTCCTTCTCGACAAGTGCCAACTTTTTTCCTGCTTCTGCTTTGTTTGTTGCTCTAAAACTATTCAATCCTAATGGCTCCAATATTTATTAATTACAGCTGTTGAATTATGATTTGATCTTATCCTGTTTTACCTTTAGGAATTCTTCCTGAAATTCTATCAGCCATGTCTTGAAATGGTTCCATATATAGCGTAGAGCCCTATTTCCAAGTTATTTGAAAAAAGCTGATAACTTACAGTCATTCATAGACTTCCTCAAGTCCAAAACGCTTTAGACAACAGAGCTTAGTAAATGAAATCTTACTCTAAATAGATCGCTTTGTAAGGTGATCCCAAATCGAATAACGAGAAACACTATCATACTGCTCAATAGCAAGGAGAGGACTTTACCAGCGTGCATGTGTCAACATGAGAGTGTTCGGAATAGTTTGAGGTCTAGAGCTCTTATTACCCCCCCTCTTTCTAAGAGATTAAGACTTGACATATTTTTAGGCGCGTTTCTTCATGGCAATATAAATGAAGATCGCAGCCGCCATAGCTGATAATGTTCCCACTGTTCCAAGCGGATTTTCAGGAGTCACAAACATAGGGCCTGGTATCTCTGGGTTTGTCGGGGTCGTCGTTTATGGAAGTGTTATCATTTTTGGGTACTCTCTGCCAGAAGATGTAAGAATTGTAATTTCTATAGTCATGCCTGACATCCAGTCATATCCCCAAACCTTGCCCTTTCTCAGCGAGATCGTTCCAGTAGTTTTTTGCCCAGGTTCAAGCATTACTCCTGTAAAGTTTGTTGTTACAGTAGACACTGTCTCCTTGCCGATTGTTACATCGTATGCTTCAGGAGGCTTGCCATTCAACAACACTTGTTCCACTGAAAAACTTGCAGATCCTGTGTTCTTGACTGTGATGAAGACGGTGAAATATTTTCCATCAGGATCCATTTCAGTATAGGGACTGGTAAACTCTAGTTTCTCAAATCTAGTGAACGAAGCCCCAATTCCAAGCATCCAGTACGCGACTGCAATGGACATTACTATGGCGACAGATACAATTATGATAGTGGAGATAACAGGGCTTACACCTTTTGAGTTCTTCTTTAGCGATCTTTCAGTTTTGCTTGGCATTAGAGCTTCAATTCAAGTCATTTGTACTGCTTTATTAATGATGTTAACGCGGAATTAATAGAACGGTTTAGAAAATCATTTCTATCAGATGCCTACGAATTGAAATGAATTCACAGTTGTTCCAGAAAAAACCACTTTCAAATCTCATTCAGAAAAGCAATTTCAAATTATTATTCAAAATATCAGAATCAACTTTTTTGTTCATTAATTTTTTGCGTGTGCGTTAAAATTTAATCAAACACACATTAATCCTCCCCCTCCTCCTCTAACGCTAACTCTAAATCTCATCCTCTTTTCCCTCCTCCTCTATGTCCTCTGTTACTCAGACTGACTCAGACTCAGAGAAAGACAGGGAGAGCCGTATGGTCAGTATTTCTGACGTTACCGAAAATTATGACATAGCAAACGAATTCATAATTCTGAAAGATGCTTCCTTGTAGCTAAGTTGAAATAATCATGCCATGAGAATAGCTCAAAGGAACCTTGTGTAAGAGGTATTCTAGGCAGGTTGCCTCCATTTTTCTGAGAAATCTTTCGTCTTTGTTCAGATCTAAAAATTCTTCCTCTAAATTAAGAAATTCTAAAGGGAGCTCTATGTGAATGGATATTGAAGGTTTTCCAATTATTTTCTTGAACTCTTTTTTAGCTTCCTCGTATTTTGTTAGATCTGCCTTGAACCTATTCCTATCAAAGAGCCTCATTTTTGTTTCCTCTTTAACCTATTACTATCAAAATCAAATGTCTATTTAAAATAATGAGAAAGTATATTATGATTACATAGACTATAAACTCATTAAACAGACTGCGAATTCTTCAAGGGTGCCTCTTCTTGAAGACTCATTAAATCTTTCTTTGGTATTCGTATGTCTCTTTGTCCCTGTGGTTAATGAGAGAGTGAGATCGTCAGAGGGCTATAAAGGGACAACAGTCTATATACAGCTGAGTATTGACTCAAATTTAGCTTTGACCAAGTCCTTGTGGGCTTTCCACCAAACGACTACAAGATGAATCGCGACAAATGCTGCTGCTCCAAAAAGAGTGTATTCTCCAATCTCTACCACTATCCTAGGAATTGCGGATCCTGAGTAGCTCCAGAAAGCAGTAGATATTGAGAGAGCTACCGCGAAAGCCACAATAGCCACAGTCAAGACTTTGCTTGAATCCTTCAAACAGATATCTCCTACTACCTGCACAGACTATACACTTCAACACTATTAAGAGATGTTAAGGGAAAAACGGTAAAACAATTTAGAAGCCAATTCCCAGCCACAATCTAGTATAGATAATCCCACATGTAGTCAAAGGACTGCTAGTAGGAGGTATAAGTACGTATCCCACTATTGGACTCGTTTACAGCTTCGCCTGCACCAACACCCATGATAATCCTACCCCGAAAGAGGTAGTCCAACTGTACGAAATACTGCGCTATGATTGCAGGATGATATCTAAGCTGGGACACAACACGTTTGTGCCCACCGTGCATCTAGTGCTATTCGTTAGGAGCGAGGGAAGAATCAGCGAGGCTCTCACCCACCTCCAATTTCAGGATTTCTCAATCCGCTCTACTGCGAAAAAAGGCGCAAGGTGATCGTACACCCAGATCACTCAAAACCAGTTTTCAGGCTGATAAGAAACCACCTGACGAAGGCATAATGACTTGCCACATTCGATCCGAGTCTTCGCATGATGCTTCAAAGAAGAAATATCTTAGGATGGTTTCCCTTTGATCGTGGGGATAGAAGAATTAGCACTCGACGATGCTGTCTCTGGCTCTTTGAACTGCATTTCGTAGAGGTGGCTGTAGAGTCCGCCTTTCTTCATGAGTTCGCTGTGGTTTCCTTCTTCCACCACTCTTCCGTCGTCTATGACCAAGATTCTATGTGCGTTTCTAACCGTTGAAAGCCGATGCGCTATTATTATCGATGTTCTGTCCTTAAGCAGGACGCTCATGGCTTTTCTGATCAGCAGATCCGTGTAGGGGTCTATGCTTGACGTTGCTTCGTCCAGAATTAGTATAGCGGGGTTCCTGAGTAACGCACGGGTGAAAGAGATTAGCTGTTTCTGACCCACTGAGAGCCCTGCGCCTCTTTCGCCTATCTTCGTGTTGTAACCATCAGGCAACTGTGCTATGAAATCATGTGCACCAATAATCTTGGCGGCATTCATGACCTCCTCGTCTGTAGCGTCTAGTTTTCCGTATCTTATGTTCTCCATCACTGTCCCTGCAAAGAGGAACGTATCCTGAAGAACGATCCCCATCTGGTCACGCAGGGACCGTTGCATGATATGCCTTATGTCGTATCCATCTATCTTCACTGACCCCGCTCGGACATCGTAGAATCTGCTGAATATTTTGATGATTGTGCTCTTGCCGGCACCTGTGGGTCCAACTAATGCAATCGTCTCGTGCGGCTTCACGTGAAAGCTTACATTGCGCAACACGGGAAAGTTGGGGTCATATCCAAAAGTTACGTTCTCGAACGTGATCTCGCCTTTGATCGGCGGCAATTCGGCGGCATCTTCACTGTCCCTTATATCTGGTTGAGTGTCGATTAGCTCAAAAATCCTTTCAGATGCGGCTAAGGCTGACTGCACTATGTTGTAGAAGTTCGTCATCTCGGATATCGGCCCGAAAAACATCGTCACATAGGCTAAAAACGTTATCAGTGTTCCGATTGCCACGTTCATAGGTCCTAATGCCCCGCTGAAGGCTAACATGCCGCCGTATGCCATGACTATGCCGCTGCCTGTGACCTGGATAAGCTGTACCATCGGAAAGAACATGCCCATAACCTTGGCTGTCTGAAGATTCGCTTGGAGGTTCTCAAGATTCACACGTCTGAAGTCTTCTATAGTGTCGCGTTCTCTCGTGAAGGACTTGATCTCTCTTATGCCCGAGATACTTTGTTCCAGCTGAGATGTGACGCCCGAGATCTTGTCTCTCTGCATTCTGTACGCAGATTTGAATCTGGAATTGAAGAGCAGGGCAGAACCGATTATCAGCGGTACAACAAGTAAAGTCGCTAAAGTCAGTTGGACGTTTATACTCAACATGACGACAACAATTAGGATTATGCTCAGCATATCACCCATAACGCTGATAACACCAGAGGTGAAGGTGTCGCCTATGGCGTCAGTGTCGTTGGTAACTCGTGAGATGACATCGCCGCTGTTCGAGCGGTCAAAAAAGCTGAAGGAAAGTTCTTGAAGATGCGAGAAGAGATCTGAACGCATCTTGAAAAGCATGTTTTCGCCAACTCTACCTATGAAGTACGTGCGTACTGTGTCAGCAACCCAGTTGACAAGGAGAACACCAATATAGATAAGGGCAATCTGTTGTAGACCAGCGAAGTCTCCACCCAAGATATAATCCGAAACTATCTGCCGGCCGAGGATGTATGGGCTGACGATACCCGTGATTGATGTAGTAACGGTCGCAAGAATAACGAGGAGCAGCGCCTTCTTGTAAGGCGCAATATATTGAACAAGTCTCAAGAGCAGGGCTTTGCTGGATGTCTTCCTGTCCGCCTTGTCTATCTCAGATGCGTGAAAGCCTCTGAAGGGGGGTCCGCCTCTGCCGCTCATTTGAGGGTTCCTCCTTTCGGTTGCGTTTCCGAGTGGTCCCCCGATAGCGTGCTTCCACCAGTATCTTCTTGAAGGATCTCTTTCTGCGCTTCATACAACGTCTGGTAAATCTCGTAGTACGCACCTTTTTTGGCTATCAGGGATTCGTGTGTTCCTTCTTCAGATATGCTTCCATTCTTTAGCACTATGATTTTGTTCGCGTGCCTTATGGTGGATACGCGTTGTGTTATCATTAGGGTCGTTCTATCCCTTAGCAAAGCGTTCAAGGCTTGCTGAATCTCGTATTCTGTGTCCACATCTACGCTTGAAGTTGAATCATCCAGTATGAGCACCTTAGGGTTCATCAGTAACGCTCGAGCTATGGCGATTCTCTGTCGTTGCCCACCAGACAGCGTTGTTCCTCTTTCACCGATTATAGTGTCGTATCCTTGTGGGAGTTTCTCGATGAAATCGTGAGCCTTAGCGATCTTGGCAACCCTAATAATATCGTCCATGGATGCCTTCGGGTTTCCATAGGCAATATTCTGCTTAACAGTCATGTTGAACAGGAATATCTCTTGCGAGACTATGCCTATGTTCTTTCTAAGGGACTTGAGCTTCACATCTCTGACATCGTACCCATCGATAAGTACTCTTCCGGAAGTCACATCGTAGAATCTTGGCAATAGACGGATTATGGTGCTTTTACCCGATCCGGTAGGCCCAAGAAGTGCCACAGTCTCGCCTGACAAAGCCTCTAGACTTACGCTCTTCAAAATCAATCTGTCTTTGTTATAGCCAAAAGAGACATCGTCAAAGACAACATGCCCTCTAATAGGCGGCAGAACTACTGCATCAGGCTTTTGTTCCACCTCGGGTACGGCGTCAATGATTTCGAAAACCCTTTCGCCAGCAGCAGCCATATGTTGATATCTGGACCAAACCATGCCGAGCATCCGCATAGGTCGCATCAGCAAGAGCACGTAGCTGCTGAAAACGACGAGGTCTCTCATGCTAAGGCGGTTGTCTATGACTTGGGCGCCGCCATACCAGTAGATGACTGCCGTGACTAGGCCTCCTATGAGCCCGGACAAAGGCATAAATGTGGATCTGAGCATCACAGATTTCATCATGAGATTGTAGTAGTCCTCGTTTGGCTTCTGAAATTTCCGTCTTTCATAGTCCTCTCTCACGAATGACCGCACAACTCTGATGCCAGTTATGTTCTCCCAGAGGACAGCTGTGAGGCTGCCGAAGCGCTCCCGTGCAACATGGATGACCGGTCGCACCTTCTTTCCGAATATGGTAAAGTCAATGAGGAGCAATAAGACCAAAGAGAAAGCCAATACCGTGAGGTCAAAATCAATTATGACCATTGATGCCACGACGCCTATGAGCAGAAACGCGGAATCCACAACCATCCTTAGCTGGACGCCAAGGAATGACCCTATCCTGTTTGCGTCAGTTGTTGCCCTTGACATGAGCTGACCTGTGTCTACCTTGTCGAAGAAGCCAAAAGACTGTCTTTGAATGGACCTGAAAGCGTCATTCCTAACATCGTAAACGATGCTCTGAGAGAAATAGCCATTCGCATACCGCAGGACAAAAGAAATAACGCCCAGAATAGCAGTCAGAGCTATTGTCTGGAGCACCAACGATATAAGCAGGTCCTGATCACCAACTTCCAGTATGTCCTGTATCATGTCTCCAGATAGCTGCGGTATGTAAACCTGAATGTAGGTCGATATCAGTACGCACACGATTGTGAGCGCCAACGCTGGCCATTTTTTCAGAATGTACTTCGAGAGATGCCTAAGCAGACTCGGAAAAAGTCAACCCTCCGGCGTATTTTTCTTTTCAAAACAGCCAAGTTTGGTAGCTAATTTGTCCAAGGTCTTAAGGAAATCAGGATTTTTGTACAGGCGAACATCCCTAAGCAGCGAGACCAGACGGCTCAAAGCCACGTGATCTGCATGGACTGGAGCTGTCTGTTTGGAGATTACCTCTTCGTAGGCAACTTCGTTTAGAGATGAATATTTCTCTACCAGCTTCAGCAGTTTGTTCACTTTCTCTTTTGGAATGTCATAGCCAAACGCGCCCATGTTCGTGACGGCACTCTTGTATATCTCCTTAGATCTCCTAGCAATATCTTCTGAACCTGGGACAAGCCCCTCGCTCAGCGTGTAGGAGATGAGGAATTTCTTCGCGGTAGCCCTGTAAAACCTTTCGATGAGATTGCCCTTCACTTGGCTTCTGGTCTGCTCAATTAGCCCATTTTTCTCTAAGACGCTAAGGTGATGCGTAATCGACGAGACATTCTTCCCCAAAGCCTTTGACAGCTGATACGGCGTCATCTCATAATGCCTGAGGTTGTGCAGTATGCTTCTGCGGCATGGGTCCGCGAATATTTTCGCGACTTCCGGATCTCTGATGACAAGGAAATCCTTCATTCGTTCCATGTGGTACATGGGCGTGTATCGGTATATAAAAATGTATCGCAGCAAGACTTTTCTACACACATAGTTTTCAGCGGGAAAAGTATTCAAACGACCGGCGTCAAGGCTGCTGAAAAACTTAAATAAGACTGAAGTTCTGCAATATTCCAGAGGCACCGATCCGATGGAAAAATCCCTCGAGCAATCTGATAAGACTGAAGAGATAAAGAGGCTCGAGAAGGCATTGAAGACCGAGCAGGCAAGAGCCAAAGAGTATCTGGACCGATTGAAGTATCTGCAAGCAGACTTTGAGAACTACAGGAAACGTTTAGAAAAAGAAACTCAAGAAACTGTCCAACGGAGCAACGAAAAGTTAATCGCAAACCTCCTCACAATGATGGATGATCTTGAACGGGCCCTTGAGACCGGGAAAAGGACAGAAAACGTGGGCGCTCTACTGCAGGGGGTCGAAATGATATATAAAAACCTATGTGCAATGTTGGAACACGAGGGGTTAAGGCGGATCGACTCACTTGGAAAGCCATTCGACCCAAATACGCATGAAATCCTTGCCAAGGTGCCTGCAAAAGACTGCGAAGAAGGAACAGTCGTCGAGGAGGTACGGAAAGGTTTCATGTTCAAAGGCAAGGTAATCAGACCGAGTGTTGTGAAAATTGCTTTGAGGAAGGAGAAGGAAGATGAGTGAAACTGGAAAGAGAGAAAGAATCCTAGGAATAGACTTGGGAACAACGAACTCCGCGGCAGCCATCATGGAAGCCGGAAGACCCATAATAGTTCCCAGCGCTGAAGGTCCCACGATAGCAGGCAAGATGTTCCCATCTGTCGTTGCCTTCACGAAGGATGGACAGCTGCTCGTGGGAGAAACCGCGGCAAGACAGGCAGCCATGAACCCTGAAGGAACCGTGTTTGAGATAAAGCGGAAGATGGGCACAGACTACGAGGTAAACATCTACGGCAAGAATTACACGCCCCAACAGATCTCAGCCTTTATTCTGCAAAAGATAAAGAGAGACGCGGAAATGTTTCTCGGCGAAAGGCTGACCAAATGTGTGATCACGGTCCCAGCACACTTCAACGATAACCAGAGACAGGCCACAAAAGACGCTGGCGAGATCGCGGGCTTCGAGATTTCAAGGATCATAAACGAACCGACCGCCGCCTGCCTTGCATATGGCCTCGACAAAGCTGACAAGGAAATGAAGATAATGGTCTTCAGCTTCGGGGGAGGAACCAACGACACCACCATAATGGAGTTCGGTGGCGGAGTCTTCGAGGTGCTGGCTACAAGCGGCGACACAAAGACCGGAGGCACCGACCTCGACAACGCAGTTGTCCAGCACATTCTCCAAGAATTTCGCGGCCAAACAGGGATTGACATCAGCGGCGACAAGATGGCCATGCGCCGATTGAAGGAGGCCGCTGAAAGAGCGAAGATTGAACTCTCCACCTTGATGACCACGGATGTTGATCTGCCCTTCATAGCTTCAGACCAAAGCGGCCCGAAACATCTGCATCTTACACTGACCAGAGTGAAGCTTGAGCAGTTGACACGGCCGATTGTCGAGAAGATTAGGGAACCCATAATGAGAACCCTCACAGACGCAAAACTTACACCGCAGGAGATAGGGCGGATTATCCTCATCGGCGGTCAGACAAGAATGCCCCTTGTCAGAAAATTCGTGGAGGACCTCATGGGCAAACCTGCTGAGCGCGGCGTTGATCCCATGGAATGTGTTGCTGTGGGTGCATCTATTCAAGGCGGCGTTTTAGCTGGGGAAGTCAAGGACCTGCTGCTTTTGGACGTGACCCCTCTCTCTTTAGGCGTTGAGACTTTGGGCGCCATCTTCACAAAGATAATAGAGAAGAACACGACCATTCCGACCAAGAGGAGCCAAGTGTTCTCAACCGCTGCCGATTTCCAGACCGCCGTGACCATTCATGTGCTTCAAGGCGAACGACCTATGGCGGCTGACAACATCTCCTTGGGCATGTTCAATCTGACCGGCATACCGCCAGCGCCGAGGGGTGTTCCCCAGATCGAAGTTACGTTTGACATCAACGCTGACGGGCTCCTGAACGTCTCAGCCAAGGATCTAGCCACAGGAAAAGAGCAGAAGATAACGATCACTGCTTCCACGAAGCTCTCGAAAGACGAGAAAGAACGCATGGTACGCGAATCTGAACAGTTCGCAGAACAGGATAGAAAACGCAGAGAGGAAGCCGAGCTCAGGAATGCTGCTGACTCCTTGCTCTACACGGCTGAAAGGACAAAAAGCGACCTAAGCGGCAAGATCGGAAAAGAACAAATAGAACGCATTGACAAGGCCGCTGCTGAACTGAGAAGCGCCGTGGGCGGCAAAGAAGCAGACAAGATAAAGGCAAAAAGTGATGAACTGACAAAAGTTCTGCAAGAGATCGGCACAGCAGTATATCAGCAGGCTGCTCAAAGTCAGGCAACCGAAGCCCAGAAGGGTGAGCAGAAAGGCCCGGAAGAGAAGGTTGTCGACGCTGACTACGAAGAGGTAAAGGAAAAGAAGACAGATGAGCCTTGACAGCTGAGCGTGAATGAGCAACAAGAAAGACTACTATGAGATTCTAGGCGTTCCTCGGAACTCTTCCAAAGAGGAACTCAAGAGAGCCTACCGCAAATTAGCCCTAAAATATCATCCAGACAGGAACAAGTCTCCAGAAGCCGAGGAAAGATTCAAAGAAATATCTGAGGCATACGCCGTTCTTTCAGACGACCAGAAACGTACACAATATGATCAGTATGGTCACGCAGGAATTGACGAACGATACACGCGGGACGACATATTCCGGGGCGCAGACTTTGAAAGCATTTTCAGGGACATGGGCTTCGGCTTCGGTGGCGTCGAGAACATATTTGACATGTTCTTCGGAGGTCGCGCGCGGAGAGCGTACGGTCCGCAGAGAGGATCGGACCTGAAATACGACCTAGAAGTAAGTTTAGAGGAAGCCGCATTTGGTACAGAAAAAGAGATAAAGATACCCAGCGCTGAGACCTGCAAAACGTGCCAAGGCAGCGGCGTCAACCCCTCCTCCCCGAACAAAACATGCCAAAAATGCAATGGAACCGGCCAGATGAGGAAGACAAGAAAGGCGGGGTTCATGGTCTTCACGGAAACTAGACCTTGCCCCGCATGCAACGGAAGAGGAATACCACGCGAAAGCCTGTGTAAGACCTGCGGGGGAGGCGGATACACTCGGCGCGAGAAGAAGATCAGGCTTAAGATACCCGCCGGAGTCGATTCGGGGTATGCCTTGAGATTAAATAATGAAGGTGAGCCTGGAAGCAAAGGTGGTCCTAAAGGCGACCTGTATGTTGTGGTCCATGTTAGACTGCACAGCTTCTTTAAGAGAGATGGAGCTGACGTGGCCTGCGATGCTTACGTAGATTTGCCAGAGGCTGCGCTTGGCACAGAGATTTATGTTCCCACTTTGGATGGCAAAGCAAAGCTGAAGATACCTGGAGGAACCCAGTCGGGCACTGTCTTTAGATTGAAGAACAAGGGCATGCCGCGTCTTCACGGATGGGGCCGTGGAAGCCAGTTCGTGAGAGTCAACGTTAAAACACCGATCAATCTGACCAGACGCCAAAAAGAACTCCTAAAGGAACTAGCCAAGGAGACGAATAAAGAAGATAAGCCAAGATGAAGAAGACTGCCGCCCGCTGTGTTGACTCGCTTAAGGGGGCGCGGGAGGCCTCCTCTGCGACATGCCATATTTATGTTTAAGTAAAGTTTTTACGCAATGCAATGTGTTTAGTCCTCTACGGTTCACAGCCTTTCAGGAGCCACGTGCGTACTTTGGAAGAAATCTCAGCACATATGTCTGCATCGAAGATTTGGAAGATCTATCAGAAGCAAGGATACAGGCTAGTAGGCACACATCAGCACAGCGCGGTCAAGATCTGCCAGTGGACAAAGGAGAGCCTGAGAACGGGCAGAGTCTGCTACAAAGAACTGTGGTATCCGCCTGTTCAGAGCCACCGATGCATGCAGATGACGCCGTATCTGGGCTGCGACTGCCACTGCGTATACTGTTGGAGGCTCCACTCGGGTGATAGACCAGAACTGTCGTGGAAGGA
Organism: uncultured Candidatus Bathyarchaeia archaeon; assembly: GCA_964513245.1. Lineage (GTDB taxonomy): Archaea > Thermoproteota > Bathyarchaeia > Bathyarchaeales > DTEX01 > CAZELO01. The sequence goes on from CAZELO010000023.1 coordinate 11,917, forward strand.
ATTTCCCTTAGGCGTAGAAAGGTTCGATGAGCCTGAGGAGATATTGCGGGGTGCCATTGAAGAGAGAAAGCGGCTGCTGATGGGATGGAAGGGAAACCCAGACGTTGACCGAAAAAAATTTGAAGAAGCATTGCAGCCCACCATGATGACCATGAGCTTGACGGGCGAACCCACGCTGTACCCGAAGGTTCCAGAACTTGTTGCGGAAGCAAAGAGGCGAGGCATGATAACCTTTTTGGTGACGAACGGGACGGTGCCAGAGGCGCTGAGAGACATGAATCCACTGCCTCACCAGCTTTACGTGAGCGTTTCAGCGCCTGACGAAGACATCTACATCCATGTTGTGAGGCCGCTCATTAAGGATGCGTGGGAAAGGCTCAATAGGACGCTTGAGCTGCTCCCGAGCCTTGAGACGAAAAAAGTGCTGAGGCTCACGATGATCAAGGACCGGAACATGACAAACCCTGAGGGCTACGCCCAACTGATTGGCAAAGCAGACCCCGATTTTGTGGAGCTCAAGGCATACGAATGGGTCGGACAGAGCCAGAAGCGATTGCCCAAGAAATCCATGCCGTACATGAAGGAGGTGGAAGAATTCGCAACCAAGATTGCGCAGCTCACGGGGTACGTGGTCAAGGCGAAATTTGAACCCAGCGGAGCTGTATTGCTTAGCTAGATAGAACTCTGTTCCTCGCCTAATTTGGATGCTTGTTTTCCGCGAGTTCAAGCCTTATCTTGTCCAGAGTTTCTTTGGCTCTTGGATATGCGCTGAAAAGCCCGGCAAGTTTTGCGCATGGATATTCTGGGCAGTAGGCACAATTCTTGAGGTTCCTGTCTCTCGCGCATTTCCTTCTTACGCAATTGCCGCAGTAGTGGAAAAGGTGCAGGCTATCGCTTGTGCATCCGTCGCAGTTGATTTCTTCAGATGTGTATTCGCGTTTGTACTGCTTCGTAAATAGATCGGCCACTCTTTTTCTCTCAGTATCGTCATTTATTTTTGTGGCTAAGAAGACAGGGCAGTCAGAGCAGACTATTCCGCAATAACCAATTATCTTCTCCAACTGGCTAATCAATATTGAAAAGGTGTTCAGATGCTTATTTGCCTTCCGCTAAGAATAAAACTGCTAGTATTCTGGCACCCAATGCGAAAAAGTTCATTCGCTCACGTCTTTCATATTGGAGATAGCCGGCGATTTCGGTTTGTCGTTTCAGATACAGGGACAACACACGTTGCGAAATTGTCAAACGAACATGCAAACGAGTTAGGTAAATAGAAAAAGGTTAAAAGGGTTTAGTGCTTTTTAGAGTCATTGCTTAGTGAGAGACTTGCGGGATGTTTGTCTGGTCATACAGCTTGGTAAGTGTTTTCGTTGTCAGTCTGATCTCTCTTGTAGGCATTCTGACCTTCTCGCTGAAAGTAGAGAAACTGAAAAAGGCGCTCACATACCTTGTGGGTTTCTCTTCCGGGGCGCTTTTCGGCGACACTTTTATTCACCTTATCCCAGAAGCAATGGAACAAGGCGGCTCTGAGCTGCAAATGCCCTTTTTTGCCATTTTGGGCATCATCATCTCTTTCAGCGTGGAGAGATTTCTTCAGTGGAGGCATTGCCACATACCTACCTCGGGGGATCACCCTCACACCTTCGCTTACATGAATCTATTTGGTGACGCTATCCACAACTTCATAGATGGCATAATAATAGGCGCCAGCTACTTGGCAGGCATCCAGATAGGAATCGCCACAACTCTAGCAGTGGTTTTCCACGAGATACCGCAGGAAATCGGCGACTTCGGAGTCCTTATCTACGGCGGATTCCACAAGTCTAGAGCGCTTCTTTTCAATTTTCTGACGGCACTTACTGCAGTCGTCGGAACAATTGTAGCCCTTAGCCTAGGCATCTTCGCTGAAAGCTTCATTCCGCCGCTGATACCGTTCGCCGCAGGCAACTTCATCTACATAGCAGGTTCGGACCTGCTCCCTGAACTCCGCAAGGACGAGCCCGCACTGGTAAAATCGATTTTGCAGCTGGTGTCCTTCGTCGTTGGAGTAGCCATTCTGGCTTCCCTTGTCTTCCTAGAATAGAACGCCGAATCTCCAAAACGTCCCTCTTTAATATTGAACGGACAAGAGATGACGCGAACTATTTGCTTTCAGAGATTCGGTTTCATATTTGTATGGCTTTTTTGGTGACGTCTCTCGCGGCTTCCATTAGAGCCTCGCTTATGGTTGGGTGCGCGTGGACGAGCGATCCGAGTTCCTCGCTTGTGCATTCTAGCTGGATGGCAAGTGCAGCCTCGCCGATTATTTCGGTCACATTGGCACCCATCAAGTGAACGCCTAAGACTTCACCCGTCTCTGCGTCGCAGACGACTTTTGCGAAGCCCTCTCGTTCTTCTCCTAAAGTCAGCGCTCTTCCGCTGGCCGTTAGGGGGAACTTGCCCACCGCAACATTGTAGCCTTGGCTCTTCGCTTCGTCCTCGGATAACCCGACACTGGCGACTTCAGGGGAGCAATACATGCATGTTGGAACCGTCCTATAGTTCATGGTTGACTTCAGCCCAGCGATGTTCTCAGCCGCGATTATGCCTCCTGCTACAGCGGCGTGGGCAAACATTTTCTGACCGGTTACGTCTCCAATGGCGTATATGTTTGGGATGCTGGTTCTCATCTGTTCGTTGACGGCGATGAAGCCGTCTTTCAGTTGGACACCGATCTTCTCCAATCCCAAGTTTCTTGTTGAGGGCACCCTTCCAGCAACTATTAGCACTTTCTCGGTCTCTATGTTCAGCGGGTTCCCTTTTGAGATGGCTTCAATGTCTATTCTTCCGTTTGGCTTAACCCGAACTGATTTGACTTCTGTATTCAGGTTTACTTCGATTCCTTCCTTCTTCAATTGCCTCTGGTAGAATCTACTCAAATCCGTATCGAGAGTTGGAAGGATACTCTCTGAAGCCTCAAGAATTCTTACTTCTGAGCCTAGAGCTTTGAACATCTGGGCAAACTCGATTCCGATTACGCCTCCCCCGATTATCGTCAAGCTTTTCGGCACTTGTTCGAGTCTCAACGCCCCTTTGGAGCTGAGGATCTTCTCCTCGTCAATCGTCGCGTACGGGGGCTTCGGCTCTTCTGCGCCCGCCGCTATGACTATGTTCTCGGCATCCAAGGTCTCTTCGGTGCCGTCTACCCTCTCCACACGGAGTTTGTTCCTTGACAAAAATGTGGCTTGCCCTTTGACCAGCGTAATGTTGTTCTTTCTGATTAGGAAGTCTATCCCTCCGACGAGGCGGCTGACCACGGCGTCCTTCCGTTCTATAGCCTTTTTGAGATCTATAGTTATGTTTTCGGCGTGTATCCCGAAATCTTCGGCTCGTCTGATCTTGCGCAGAAGATTGGTTGTTGCCAAAAGAGACTTTGTGGGTATGCATCCCCAGTTCGCACACGTGCCTCCGATCTTGTCTTTCTCAATCAGGACGACTCTCTTTCCAAGCTGAGAAGCCCGAATCGCGGATACATAGCCGCCTATTCCAGAACCAATCACGGCAACATCGTAGGAAGAAGGCTTTGCCATTTCGCGTTCACCCCTCTGCATTGTGAAGAGATAAACCCATACTTATCAATTAAGGTTCCCCCTTGCTAAGGCATTTCAGCAAGACCTCACCAAGGTCCTCTGCTACCGTTCTGTCTTTTTTCTCGCCTATGAGCCCACGAATGTCTTTGCAATGCATCTGTGATCCTTCATCGAACAATCTCGGTATCTTACGTGTTCTCTGCTTCGGGGTTGGTCGAAGATTTCTTTGCGATTTTCAGGATGTTCTTCTCGTTGCGAATACGCGTCAAATCCATCGACTTCATTTCCACGATGACTATCTCGGCTAGGTACAGCACCCGGCAGCCCCTTTCAAGGTGCCCCGCATACGCCTTCTTCGAATCCGCAACCACCGCGTGAAGATGCGGCTTCCCGTCGGCGATCACGCCGTCAACTGATGCTAATTCCAACGGCGTATCCTTCCATTTTTCGAAGTGCAGCACCGATGGATAGCCCGTTGTCGTAACCATGTGAAGTGTGCACTGGTCCAGTGTGCCTATGCCGGATGTCACCACGGCGTCCTTTATGTCCGCTTCCTGCGCGAGGGCTTCGATGCTTTCCACCACGTAGTCGCCTTGATCCAGCCTTAACACAAAGGTTCTCCCAGCCTTCTCTGTTGAGAAATACTCCATACCTGCTCCTCCAACACTCGTGGGTCCAATACTTTCCTGTCACATAGGTGGCAACGTATAGCCCTCCGAGAATTTAAGATTTCTATGAGACCAAAATCCTGCGGTGGCAGGTGCTGTCAAGATGTCTAAATCTTGTGTCAACACTGTTCGTCTTGACAGTCAATCCGCGTCATTGCCTACTGTCGTTTCACCCTTCCGTTGCAAATGCCTGCACTTCTTCAGATCGCTTTGCGGCGCTTTGGCAAAAACCTAGATGAAGCCGCAGATTTAGCCTTTTTTCGCTCAGGGAACGAGAAGTACCTTTAAGGCTTTCCGTTCTTCCATCATTTTGAAGCCTTCTTGCCATTTTTCAAGCGGGAGTTTCGCGGTTATCAGAGGTGCGACTTGCATCTTGCCGCTGCTGAGTAGGTCCAAAGCTTTGCGCCAGCTCGTCCAGATGGTTCCCCAAGATCCTTTCACGTCAAGCTCGCCTTCCACGATCTTGTCGAGGTTCAGGTCTGTCGGTCTTCCCGCAAGCCCAAGTAAGCCAACTTTTCCGCAACGCCTGACTATGTCGAAGGCTTGCCTCCGAGCTGCAGATGAACCGCTTGCCTCCAGAACCACGTCGGCGCCCAGCCCATCTGTGAGAGCCTTCACGGTCTTAACCGGGTCTTCTTCCTCCGCATTGACCGTGACATCCGCGCCAAGTCTGCGTGCGATCTCAAGTCTCTCCTTGTCAGCGCCTATGCCGGTGCATATCACCTGCTGTGCGCCCGCTATCTTCGCTGCTTGGATGCTGACTAGACCCATTGGTCCGGGACCCAGCACAGCAACAACGGCTCCTGATTCTATTCCGACCAACTCGAAGACGGCGTGAACGACGCATGCCACGGGCTCGGCAACGGCTGCCTCCTCCAACGGCAGTGAGGACGGTATCTTGTGCAGAATTCGGCTTGGAACCGCCATGTACTTTGCGAAGGCTCCGTCCGCCAAATGCGTGCCTAGTATGCGTTTCTGTTCTCCTATGCATCGGTTTGCATGGTTGGTTCTGCACATGATGCATGAGCCGCAGGGAATTGTTGCAGCGGAAGTGACGCGGTCTCCAACCTCGAAGCCTTCTGCCTGAGCGCCCTTCTCTGTGATGATGCCTGAGTATTCGTGGCCAAGGGTGACTGGCGGCGTGTAAAATGCCAGCTCGTGGTAGATGTGGATGTCGGTTCCGCAGATTCCCGCGTATTTGACTTCGACCAGCACCTCGTCCGGCTTGATCTTGGGAACATCCACGTCTTTTAGCTCGACGTTTCCGGGTCCACGCCTAGTCTTCACAACAGCTTTCATAGCCTAAACCACCCATTGACGCCTCATGCATAGTCATGATAGGCAATCTAGCGTTAAATAGTTTTAAGGAGAGGAAGGCTCAGATACTTCTGAGAAAACGCTCCAAGTGAACGGCATGCAAGAATGGCGGCTATTAGAGGTTGATGCGCCTGATTCCGCAGCTATGAACCTCGCGGTAGATGAGGCAATATTCGTCGTGATGGCTAAGAGAGCTGTTCCGCCGACACTTCGATTGTGGAGGAACAATGGAGCCGTGGTCATAGGCCGCTATCAAAATGTGGCGGCAGAAGTAAACCTAGACCTGTGCCGAGAAAGGGGCATACAGGTCGTTCGGAGGTTCAGCGGAGGCGGCGCAGTCTACCATGACCTTGGAAACCTGAACTACAGCATAGCCATAAAAGCGGATCATCCGATGCTTAAAGGCCTAAGCATAGCGGAGACATTTGAGGTGTTCTCTTCAGGCGTTGCCCGAGGCTTAGAGCAGCTAGGCTTGAACGCCGTATTTGATCCTCCAAGCGACCTTTTGTTGGGCAACAAGAAGGTTTCTGGAAACGCCCAGTCAAGAAGGAAAGGCGTCATCTTTCATCACGGAACAGTTCTAGTCCACTCTGATTTGGACTTGCTGGTCAAGGTGTTGGAAGCGCCAAAGCAAAATGCAGAGGCAGAAGGCAAGGGTGTGCCTAGCAGGAAGAGGCCCGTGGTGAACCTTGAAGAGGCTTTAGGCCGCAAAGTGGGCATCGCCGAAGTCAAGGGTGCGTTGAGATGTGGATTTGAAGAAGTCTTTGCCGTGAAGCTGGTTTCAGGCGTGCTTTCGCCTGATGAGAGGAAGAATGCTGAGAGACTGTGTCGCGAGAAGTACTCCAGAAATGAATGGAATTTATGGCGGTAGCTCAAGAGGCCTCGTATCCAGATCCGACAATGCATGCAGAACTACTGCTGATCTGATTATCAAATGGAAAATTCTAATTGATTATGATTATCAATAGCTGCTTTGTGACATGAAAAAAGAACCGATACGTAGGTTCCAACATTTATTAAGAGCGTGAGCGCATGTTTCGGTATCCACGCAAGGACGGTGCCTTCTTTGAATGGTAAGATGCGTGCAGTAAGGTTCTATGAGCCCGGAAAGATATGGCTTGAGGAAGTAAGCATTCCCACGATTGAACCTGAAGAGATACTGGTCAAGGTTGAAGCCGCGCTGACGTGCGGCACGGATGTCAAGATGTACAAGAGGGGACATCCAAAAGTCAAGCCGCCCATGATCCTTGGACACGAGTTCGCTGGAACCATTGCCGAAGTAGGCAAAAAAGCCCCCACACAATTCAAAAAAGGTCAGCGCGTCGTTGCGGCAAACTCCGCGCCCTGCAACACATGTTTCTTCTGCAAGATTGGGAAGCCGAACCTCTGCGAGCACCTGTTGGACACGCTTATAGGCTTCAGTGTCGACGGCGCCTTCGCCGAATACATCCGTGTCCCAGCGCCCATCGTCAGGCAAAACACGTACGTCACGCCTGAATCCATCCCGTTTGAAGAGGCGGCTCTGCTTGAGCCTTTAGCATGCGCCGTAAACGGAAATGACGCCGCTGGCATCAGCCTCGGCGACACAGTGCTCATAATTGGCAGTGGACCGATAGGTCTCGCGCATCTTCAGCTCGCGCGGCTTAGGGGGGCGTCAAGGACGATCGTTACGGATCTGAAGGAAGAACGCTTGAAGATCGCGGCTAAGCTGGGCGCCGATGTGGTGATTGACGCTTCGAAGGAAGACCAGATAGGCCGCGTCATGGAGCTGACGAAAGGCTTGGGTGCAGATGTCGTGATCGAAGCCGTCGGACTGACGCAGACATGGGAACTGGCAGTAAGACTCACACGAAAAGCTGGGACAACGCTCTTCTTCGGTGGCTGCCCGTCAGGCTCAAAGATAGCGTTGGACACGGAGCGGATTCATTATGACGATTTGACGCTCAAGGGGATTTTCCATCACACGCCGCAGTCGGTTCGGAAGGCATACAATCTCATATCAAGCGGGAAGTTTGACGGGAAAGCCTTCATAACGGACAGAATGGCACTGTCTGACCTTGAGTCTGCCCTCAAGAAGATGGAACGGGGCGAATGCATCAAGATAGCTATCAAACCGTGAAAGAGACGCCTCTACTGTTTCACGTGTCTATTTGTACGCGGGGTTGTCGACTACCGCGGGTTTTCCGTCTTTTTCTACGAAGAGTTTCTTGAAGCCTTTTGCCTTTATGGCTTCGTAGTCGTGACCCGCGTTGGATGGATAAATGGCCAGAAAGACCAGCCGTCCCTTTCCCGTGTTTATCGAGCGATGTGCGGTCCTCGGCGGGATGTAGACAAGAACGTTCGGTTTCATCTCGACGTACGTGGTGTTTCCTTCGCGGTCCTGCATCAATATGACGCCTTCGCCCTCCATTCCAATGTAGATTTCGCTCGTGGGCTCCTTCAGGTGAAAGTGTCCCTTCGTGAAATGGTACTCGTTGCCTATCTTACCCGGATAAAGAACAGTGCAACCTATGCTAAAGGTCCCTTCGCAGGGTTCCTGAGGAACCTCGTAAACCTCGTAGATCAGAAAGTCCTTTCCTTTCGAAAGCATCTCTTTAGCGGCAGCTTTGTCTGAAACGAAATCTTGGAGGTTGCTGAGGCGGTTCTCAACCTTAGCCTTGTAGCCTGACAGACCCGTTGGCCCGCCCAACTTGACAGAATAATATTCTGCGGGTTCAGCCAATCACGCTCATCCCTAATTCATACATGACGCTTACATAGTTAATTCTCGGCACTAGAGTAATAAACCTTGTGAAAATTACGTACTGTGCTTTTCCAGATAGTCCAAGATCTTTTCTGCGGACTCTGGGGTGATCTCTTTTGATGCCGAGAGACTTTTCACGATCGCGGAGATTGTCGTGACAGACCAAAGACGATAGCCTAGAGCAGCCAGATTTTTCCTTCCACCTTGTTCGCGGTCTACGACCACGAGGACCCCTTCAACTTTGCCGCCTGCCTCTTCAAGTGGACTGATGCCTTCGAGTTTGGACCCTCCATCCGTGACCAAGTCGTCGAAGAAAATTAGGCGCTCGCCTTTGTTCACTTCCCCGCCGGCTATCCTGCCAGTCAAGCCGTAGACTTTTGATTCCTTTCTGACAACCACGCACGGCATCTTCAGCCTGTTGGCGATGCTTGGCAACAGAAGAGCGCCCTTCAGCTCTATCGACGCCAACTTGTCTATTTGTCTTGAGGCGGAGATCTCCTTAACCTTCTCTGCCACAGCCTCGACAATGCATTCGAAGTCGTCAGGAGAGGAGAGAAGCCAAGTCATATCGATGTAATATGGGCTGGTCACGCCTGATTTCAGTTTGAATGAACCGAACTTCAGGGCACCTGAACGCACCAAAGCACTCGCAACAAGGTCAGCAGTATTCCGCATTTTTTGTTTCACCGTGACAGTATTGATTTGTGCCGAGTCTGCTAAAAAGGCTTTTGCAGCAGAAAAGCTTGGGGAAGCCATCCTCAGGTTTCTTCTGTGATCTCATACTTGATGAGGCGCCCTTCCCTGTCGAATACGATTATATCCCGATCTGTCTCGAAAGGAAAAGCCGCGATGAGCATAATCTTACCATAGAAGCTGTTCAGGTCGCCCGCGGATGGGTGCAAACCGCCGGAGGGATGGGAATGGGCTGTGCCGACGACCGAGAAGTCTATGGGCAGCATGTAGATTGGAAAACCGGAGAATCTGCGACCGCGAACGGACAGAGGCGGCAGCTCAACCTCGGTGACCGCGATCTTCTTCTTGTCGGTTTTTCCCCTCAACAACAGGATGCCTTCCTGCGGATAGCATGCCTTAGCATAGCAAAGAACACTGTCTAGGACAGAACGGCTAATGAAGAGTGCCTTTTCCACACGAGACGCCTCGCTTAGTATTCCCAATGCGACAGAAAAGAGTTTTGGCTACATTGCCACATTCTCAGACTAGCGGGAATGCCGTGAGAACCGCGATGCTAACGAGAAGGGATCTAAGCGTTCAGTACATTCTCATGTTGTTGTTGAACTATATCATTTTTCGCTGACGACATACGCACAAGAGCCGAGGCTCTTCAAAGCAAAAAACCTTCTCCGCCAGCATCCAATCAAAAACCTGATCGCTAACAGATGTAGCCGAACACCCATGGTCTTGCAAGTATTTTTGATCAGATAGCGAACATAACCGTTGAGCGATTTTTCGGTTTCAGGGTTTTGCAAAATGTTTTACGTTGGCGACCAAAACCTCGATGATGAACGATGATCGCTATTGTTGTTGCATCGCTTGCAGTTTAGCCTTGAGATAAAAGAGGAAATTCCTATAGGAGACGTCTGGTGGAACGATGTGGTCTATCATTGGGATATAGCCGCCGTCCGCGACGAGTTGGGGAAGCTTACCCATTACTTCATGTTTGACGGCTTTCTTGTCCTTAGCGATCTCACGTTTGTCGATTCCGCCCATTAACGCCAGATCATGGCCGTATTCGCGTCTTATTTTTAGTGGATTCATTCCCGCTGCAACTTCAAGAGGCCAGAGAACGGTTATTCCCGCCTCAATAAGCAAGGGTAAGAGTACCTCAACATTTCCGTCACTGTCAAGGAAGATTATGTCTACACCATGCTTGCGGAGAAAATCAGTTACACGTTTGTACCGAGGCAGCATGAACTCTTTAAAAATTCGAGGAGAGAACAGAGGTCCACTGTTGCCTGCGAAATCCTCGAAAAATTGGACGCAGTCCAATTGTGTGTCAGCTAAAGCCCTTCGGCTTACTCCAATTATGAAGTCAGCTATGAAATCGAACATGTCGTGAACCAATCTTGGGTTTTGGAAAAACGCTTTGGAGAGCCCGTGGGTTCCCATCCAAAACCTCCCTAGACCATAGAATCCCAGAGTGCCAATGTGATTGAGGGCCAGTGGACAGTCTCTTTCACGGTAGCGTTCAACGAGATCGGACCAATTTGAGGGATAACGCTTTGGATCATGAGGATCGTAGCGTTGTTTCATTTCTTCAAAGTCTTCCCGGTTTTTTACGGGGAAGTCTAGATATTGGTCCATCGACCAACGGGTGCCCCGTACAGTGTTTGTTTTCAGGGATCTGGCCGTGATACCCTGCGTGTCTCGGTATACGATATAGCGTTCATTCTCCTCTATCACTTTGTACTCATAAGATGGCATGGGACCAAAATCGATTGGAAGACATTCCTGATGTTCGATGCCGAAAAAGGGATGACCGTAAAAAGCGTCCGTGCACGATCCTTTGCCATCAGAGGAGTAATCTGCCGCCTCTCTGGGCATACCTTCGCTAACAAAACGTTCCAATGTGTGTCCCCAGAAACCCAGCTCGAAGTTGGGTGGACGATCTACCGATTGAAAACGTAGGGTCCTCAAAAAACGTTCCCGCGTATTAGACTCCTTCATCAGCAGGACCTCATTGTTGCCTTCCTGTTAGATCATTATACTAATCCATAAAAGTTGCTCTGGACCCAATGCTACCGAGATTCTCTTTTAATTCTTCTCTGAACCCTCGATGAGCACATTCCTTAAATTCCTTTCCATCCATTCACTTGGGAGGCAGAACGCTCTCTGTTCAGTCTCGAGATTGAAGACTAAAATGTTATAACCTACCGTTACGTAGAGAACTGGGAGAGGTCATGGCTAATGCTACCCCGGTTTTCAGTTACAGGAACCAATATGGCTATTGGATTCTTGTCCAATGCGCCTTTAGGGAAAACAGGGGTTCCAGACATGTTGTCCATAATCGCGATCGGAATTACATCCAGTCAAGTAACAGCCGTTTTTCCGTATGGGAAAGCATGGCTCGTGATGCCGTTATTTACGGCATTGACTGTGATGAAGATTCAATTTGTAGGAGCGCTGCAGAATCAAGATGACTGATGCCAGATCTTTTTTGAAGGAACCGGGTTTCTTGAGAACCGTATGCGCGAATCTAGGTTTTCTTTTTCAGATTTCAGGATTGTTTGTTTTACCTTCAATCGCCTATGCATTTTATCTCAACGAGTTTGACGCAGCTACTGCGCTTCTAATTGTTGCGTTGATTTTCCTTGCTCTTGGCTTTCCACTTAATGCGTTGTGTGAAAGAAAAAAAATGAACTTAAAGCAATCATGCGCTCTTCTGATTCTGTTTTACATATCTATCCCGTTGATAAATTCTGTACCGTATTTGTATCTGCAAATCTTTGATGGAAGTATCTTTGACCAGTTGCTTAACAGCTGGTTTGAAACTACATCAGCTATTTCCACAACCGGTCTTACGCTTCTAGGTGAGGTAACCGTGCCAAGATCCGTGACTCTTGCAAGGGGAATTAGTGAATGGGTTGGGGGCATTGGGATAATCTTCATTTTGCTTACTTCTTTCTATCCCAGCGAGTCACTTTTTCACTATGCAAAGGTGTTGGGGATGGAGAAGTTTGGAAAAAGCTATAGGGGTTCGTTCCTGCTGGTTCTGGTTATCTATGGCGTCTATACCATTGTTTTCTCAGCGATTTTAATAATGACGGGTTTAGATGTCTTCACCGCGTTTCACACTACTTTAACCGTCTTATCTACAACGGGGTTGACAACAGTTAACGTGTTAAAGCTTCCCGTTCTTGCCATAGTCGCAGTAACTGTTATGATGCTATTTTCGGCTTTCAGTTTCACGTTTCACTTCAAGTTTCTTTCCGCTCTTTCCCAGGTGGAGTGGAAAAATCTTCTCAAAGGAAAATTGAGGATGTTTGTTTCTTCTTTTTCGAAACCGGATTGTGGGAAACTTTTGACCACGGAGTTAAAATTTTACCTTGTCCTTCTTCTCCTTTTCACACTTGTATTTTGTTATGAATCAGGCATATTCCCTCTTCAGGCGTTCTTCCATGTTGTTGATTTCTCATCATCATGCGGCTTAGGCGTAGTGAATTTCGAGGCGCTGGGCGAAACAAGTAAGATTGTATTGGTCATCGTGATGCTTATTGGTCCAATGTCCTTTTCCATAGGTGGAGGCATAAGAGTTCTAAGAGTTTTCGTCCTGATAAAGGCTTTATTGGCAGTACCTAAGATCTTTTTGAGAGGCGAAGCCTCAAAGATAAAGCTGGAGGAAGACTATCTTGAGATGCCGGATTTCATCCTTCATCTGTTGATTATCTTTCTCTTCATATCACTTTCATTCATTGTAGCATTCATCCTGTGCAATTATGGCTACAGTTTCGTTGACGGTTTGGTTGAAAGTGTATCGGCAATAACAACTACGGGGGATTCTCCGAAAATATTAACTCCAGCTTTTCCTTTCCTCCCGAAGTTTTTGCTTGGCGCACTCATGATATTAGGAAGAATTGAAATCGTACCTATATTCATCGCCTTTTCACGTGTAACGGAGACAGAAAAAGAGTATTACCGAATCATTTAATCCCTTAGCCTTCACGTTTTCTGGGTTTTCGGTCGCGCCCAGCGGATTTAGATTCCAGATTCGCGTCCGGTAAAGGCATCTTCAAAAAGCAACGTAACCACGCGTTTACTGAAGCGAGGCACATCGCAAGAGACGAAATGGCACCCGACCCGTTGAAACATGACTGCGGAATGTCTCAAGTCGCATGAAACTGAACAAAAAAGGCTATAACGCTTTAGATGGTATAAGTGATTAGGTTAATGGAGAGTATCTGGTGACATCTGAAATAACCTTGGCACTTTCGGCGGTTGGGCTAGCATTATCATTGGGCATTTTGGCGAAGGCTAGTCATTGGACAATAAAGGCAATAGAGGAACTAATTGAACTCACCGGTCTCAGCGAGGCTTCAGCAGGATTTGTCATCCTCTCAATCATGACTTCTGTACCTGAAATGATTGTTGCTGCCTTCTCGGTACTTCAAGGTGTGCCGGGAATCAGCGTGGGAGACATACTTGGATCTAATATGTTCAACATCGGCATAGTGATAGGCATGATGACCATAATTGGTTCACTTGAGAAAGTTAGGTCAGACTTCCTAACCGAGATGGTAGACATCCTGTTTCTCTCGTCCGCAGTTCCCATCGTTTTGGTGGTTCCCTCTCTTTCGGCATCGCTTCAAATTGTCGGTCCCTTTGCAGGCGCCGCCCTAATCGGAGTCTTCATTTTCAGCATCTATGCTATGTCCAAGGCACGGAAGGTGCCACCGGTTGTACCAGAAGAAGAGGAGAAAAAGAGAAGCAAAAAAGCGGTCGTTGTAAATGTTACGATAGGAATAGCTATTGTGGTTCTTGCTGCAAGGTTTACGATATGGGCAGCGTCAAACATAGCGGCGTCCTTAGGTGTGCCCCCTATTCTCATAGGCGCCAAAATAGTGGCGATAGGCACCTCTCTTCCCGAGCTTGCGTTGGATGTAACAGCCGTAAGGCGAGGACGGATTCGCTTGGCATTAGGAGACGCGATCGGCTCCAATCTTACAAATATAACTTTAGTCCTTGGATTTGTCCTTCTAGCATCGCCCTTCACAGTTGACTTAACTGTCCTTGCGGAGATTCTTCCCTTTCTTCTAATAATAACCCTTCTTTTATGGCGTTTCATGACGAAGGGAGGAATCCCCAAGTGGGGAGGAATCCTGCTGGTCATGATGTATGTTCTTTTCCAAGCCACGCTTGCAGTATGATTGGTAATGGAAAGGCTGGCGAAATGGGATTACCTCAAAAATGTTCACTACTAAGCCTTTTTTTCTATTCTATATTTATGCAAATGCTATTGGCACAAAACACAGATTAAACCAGAATCTCCCTTTCTGTTTTTCATCGACTTTAGGGAAGAAGACTTTTTTAGTTGTTTTTGAGTGAGAATGCTTGTCTTTTGAGAGACAGAGAATTCTGTAAGAGCTAGTCTGCGGAAATCAACTTTTTTGAAATGCCGTTTTGTTTCAGAGTTGGCATTCACTTTTTTACGACAAGGACATCGCAGTCTGCCTTGGTTACTACTTGTCTAGAGACACTTCCCAGTAGGATCGATGTAGCGCTACTTAGTCCTCTACTTCCCACAACAATAAGATCAAAATTCTCATGTTTAGCAGTGTCTACCAATGCTCTGGCGGGGTTTGAACCGAGAATTGACGAGAGGCTATAGTCTATTTCTTCTTGTTTCAGAAATTGTTCAGCTGCTTCTAGAACGTTTTCAGCTTCTTTGTCCATGCCTCGCTTATAGACCGTGATAACCTTTACAGACGCCAAGAACCTTTTGGCGAGATCAACGGCTTCAACAAGGGCTTTTTGGGAGTGATCTGATCCGTCGATTCCGATCAAAATCTTCATCCTATCAATCATCTCCTTTCGCATATTACTTTTGCTTCGCACCAGATATTCTTTTGCTAATGATGCTTTGAATGAACCTTGTCCATGAGCCCTGGATTTCTGCTTATTCCCCTAGCTAGAACCGGCGGAAAGGTAAGAGTGGTGATTAGGCTCATTGCTACAAGGGCTGAAAAGACGTCAAGCGGGATTAAACCATATTGCTTTGCGATCAATGCGATTACTAGTTCAGCTGCGCCTCTTGAGTTCATAGCCCAGCCAACGTAGTAGAGTTGCTTAAGGTTTAGACGCGAGAAAGGCTTCACAATTAGTACGCCTACGATTTTTCCGAGAAAAGCGATGATGACCGTGACTACTAGTAGGATAGAGCTGGAAAAGAGCGTGTTCAAATCGAAGTTTAGACCGACATTCGCAAAGAAAAATGGAACAATAAACCCTAGAGTGATGAGCTCGGTCACCTTGACCATGTCCCTCCTGTGCCGCCTGCTGATGCCCTTCATTGAGAGCTGCAGGATGAAACCGCCCATGATGGCGCCGATCAAATAGCCGATCTGCAAGGTTTCGGAGAGAGCCGCGAGGACCATGATGAAAATCACTACTAGGGTGAAGAGTTCATTTTCGCTGCCGTTGTTTTTCTCCAGATAGTGAAACAGTTTGGAAGCCGCTTTGAAGAACACGAATGCAATCCCGACGAAAATCAGAAGTTCAAGGGGGATTTTTGCCAGTTCTACTACGCTTCCTTCTTTTCCCATTACTGCTACGATGGCTAAGAATAGAACTTCGAATATGTCATCGATCGCTCCGGCTGACAGCATTATTGCTCCTAAATGGGTGTTCAGACTGTTCAGGTCCATGAGCACCTTGACTTTTGTCGCCTCGGACGTGACCATGAGGGCTCCACCGAAGACGAGAGCCGTTAAAAGCCCATATTGCGGGAAGAACACTGCGATAAGAAGGAAGCCGAGAGAGAACGGAAGAAGCGCTGAGCTTAAAGATATAAGGATTGAATCTCTCGAAGTCTCTTTGACCTTTTCAATGTCAATTTCCAACCCAGCCAAAAAGAGGAGAAACACTATTCCGAGATATGCAAGGAAATCGATGATCAGCAAAGAGGATGGCTCATCAAAGAAGATGGCTCTAAAAACTGGGATGCCCAGCAGGATTCCTGCCAAGATCTGCCCTACAACAGAGGGTAAGCCAATTTTCCTAAACAATTCTCCGGCAACAAAAGAGGCGATTAGAACTATGGGCACCACAATGAATATCTGCACTGTCTGTCCCCTACCTCCAAAAGAAGGGTGACCGTGTTGGCGCCCAAACTACTTTCGGCAGTTCTATTCTCAATTTAGTTGCCTTCTGCGGGTTTCGTGAAACAATCAGAAATCTTATAAACTTTTCGTTAACAACATGCCCTTGCACATCGGCAGGGACCCGCGGCAGCCTTTTTTTGATCAATCGAAGCCGAGACGACTGAGCATTAAGCGCAACACTGAAAAATTGGCGTCTCGGTTGAGGCTTTTCTAGTCGTTCAGATGAGCCCGTGTTATTTAGGGAAAACAGATCTATTTCTTCCTTTTCATGAATCTGTAAGGAATGGCTATCCTTCTTTTGTGACTATTCCTTGTACTGCGCCGCATTTTCCACAAAAAACGATTGTCAGCAATTTGTCGCTTACTGGGTAATCAATGAAGGTGAAAGAGGCGACGCTGGCATCGCATTTAAAACAAGTAGGTTTGTTCAAAATTTTTTCACCTGCCAAGAACTGCTCACCTCCCAAAAATGCCTTTGTTCGTTTCTATTTTATCTCCACAGTGAACTGCTTGCTTTTCGACGGTCGGTAATCGTCGTTTCCTTCAAACTTTGCATATGGCTCGGCTGTGTTGTCATGCTGATCTGTTTTGCGGGCTTTCCATTCGATGCTGAATCTGCCGTCGCCGTCGGTGGTTCCCGTAGCCAACAAGTCGTCCCTGCCAACATCGCTATCCAGAATTTTAACAGTGACCCCTGAAACCGGTTTTTCGGTGTCAACTTCTACAAGTCTTCCGGCAAATATCACAGTCGACCTCATTGAGGCACTGCTTGGAGGCGGTTCCAGCGTCAAGGATGTTTTTATTGGTTTAGTTGCCATCGTGGGTTTCATTTTCTGAATCAGTTGGGTGACGACTGTCCCGCTTGGTATGAGTATCTCTTTTGCTCCGTCAGGGGCTTCAAGGACAAGGTGCATCAATTTGATCTCTTTCACTACGCCCGTCTGTCCAGCGACGGTGATGGTGTCGCCGAACGTGTAGGGACGCGAAATCATGAGGAAGACTCCTGCAACAACATGCGAAAGAATTGTTTGAGTGGCAAAACCCACGACCAGTCCGCCGAAGGAACCAACAGTCAAAGCAGCTGCCGGATTAACGTTGAACACAGATGCTGACATGGAAAGGAGAACCGCGAGACCAGAAATCCTTGTTATAGTCCGGATAGTCGCAGCTGTAGGATGATCAGAAACCCTCTTCACGTAGGTATAGGCTATTCCGCTGGCAGCATTGACGACCAAGTAACCTAAGACAAAGACCAGTCCTGCCTGAATGTAGACCAGATAGGGATTGACCAACAATATGACGTCGCTGTAGGGCTGGAGGAACGGCGGTATCGCATCAGAGGATTCCCACCCGAAAAAGAAATTCAAGACAACCAGCAGAACCGCGAGAACCACTATGTAAAAGACAGTCTTTAGACTCTCACGGCGAAGGCTCAGCATCTTCTCCTTGGCTTCATTAATTCGTGGCTTCGTGGCATAACCACCTTGAACAGTGACTTTCTAGTCTTCCCATCCCGCCCGTTTCATGGAGTGGGTAACGTGCAGAAAGATTCTCTGCCCATCAACTTCTCAACACACTAACGCGATCATTACATCTGCAGATTGAATCCATATAAATATTGCCTGAATGCCATTTTTCGGATCAGAAAAGGCGACCTCCTTAAATTTTTTCCGCTCACGGCGATTTTGACCCAAGAAAATATGGGGCGAAAAATGTTTTGTCTAAGACAATAATCTTAAATCCGTCAGATTCACAGTCAGTAATGTGAGAGTTGAAAGCCTATGGAGGAAGAAATACGGTATAGGCCTATTTCTGTTCGAGACCTTCTCACAGAGTTGCAGACTACTACAACTTTGATGATAGACTTAGCGTATTCGGCTGTACTCTTCAACGACAGCGAACTGGCAGATGAAGTCATAGAATTAGAGGAGAAGGTGCAAGACCTAAGAACCACTCTTTTGATGAACACGGCAATTGTCATCAAGGACGCAGAGGACGCAGAGGTCATGGTGGGAATTCTGCAAATGGGAACCGCGGCAGACATGATTTCACACGCCGCTGGGAATGTCGCTCGCATCGTGCTGCTTGGTCTAGGGGTTGATCCCTACATAATAGAGGCCTTCACCAAAACCCAAGAAAGACTCGTCAGGGTAAAAGTTCTTCCCGGATCCATCTTGGCAAAGAAGACCCTAGGTAAGCTGAGGCTTGAAACCAACATAGGGGTCAACGTGATAACCGTTAGACGGGGCAAAGAACTTCTCATAAACCCAAACGCGAAAACACTGCTCATGGAAGGCGACGTCCTCATTGCCCGCGGAAGCGATGTGGGCATATCCGAGCTAGACAAGCTCGCCAAAGGCGAACTGAAAGCGGTTCCCCGTCCAAAATTGGCGGTGAAGGAGGAAAAAATATGAGTCAAGAACGCTTGGTAAACATGTTCGTGCAGCTTAAAGATCTCTCAGAAATGATGGTTGACCTTGCCTACTCCGCGCTCATTTACGGGAACGAAGAGATCGCAGACCATGTCCTAGAAATGGAAGAGATGATTGACAAACTCCACATCGGATTCGAAATCGCGGTCCTCGAACTCAAAGAACCCCGCCCCACCAAAAACTTGCTCGGCTCGATCCGTCTAGCTCTGAGCGCCGAGGAGATAGCAGACGCAGCGAGTGTGATGGCCAGCATCGTCAAAAAAGGAGCACGTGCCCATCCCGTGTTGAAGATGGCCATAGCGAGAGCTGAAGAGACAATTCTAGCGACGACTATTGCTGCGGATTCGGTTCTAGGCGGGAAAAGCCTTGGCGAATTGGGACTCGAAGATGACATCGGCATGAGGATAATAGCCGTGAAAAAAGATGGTAACTGGTTCTATAATCCTCAGGACTCCTTCGTCCTTTCTCCTCACGACCTTATCATTGCCCGAGGCTACGCAGAGGGAAGGGAGAAACTTCTGAATCTAGCGAACCCTGTGCTCACTGACGAATAACAAGGTCCGTCCTATGCCCAGGCTTTTCAACCGAAACATCCTTATGCAATCTTTGATTGCCTTAGCCTTTGATCTCGGTGGAATCCTGTCGGGCAGAGTTGTCCTGATATTTTATCCTCTTTTCGAGTCAGCTCCGTGGATCTTAGCTCTCTTCCCGCCTATTCTGACCGTCCGAGGAAACATAGGTGGAATCCTCTCGTCAAAACTCGGCACGATGCTTCACAGCGGCGAGGTGGAGCCGAGACTTAGGGGTAACACTCCTGATTTCTATTCTTTCATCAGGGCAATACTCACTTTGACTTTCTTAGACACGATCGGCATAGGCATTTTTGCATTCATCGTCAACCTTTCCTTTGGAAATGTTGCTTTTGAGCATTTGTCCTTCTTCATTACTGTCCCTGTCCTCACTTGTTTACTCGCGATGTGTGTGGCTGTGCCTCTTGCGTCTTACATTGGCATGGGGATCTTTAAGAAGGGGCTTGATCCGGATATTATTCTTTATCCTATGATGTCTACTCTTGATGATATCTTGGTAACTGTCTGTTACATTGTCGTTGTTGGCATTGCCTTGGTTCCCGGGGCAGTCGCAGGCATGTCAATCATCACGCTCATCCTAGGCGCCATAACGCTTGTCATACTTGTTAAGAGTAGAAAAGAAAGAATCTTTAGGAGGACATCAGTGGAAGGCACTCCAATCATTCTTTTGGCAAGCATTTTGGGAACATTCAGCGGTGTAGGTTTAGCGAGCTTGAGAACGGAGATCGAGAAGCACCCATCTGTTCTTCTGCTTTATCCCGCCCTGATAGATACGCTTGGGGACATCGGTTCGATTCTTGGTTCTATGGAAACGACGAAGCTCGCCTTGGGTTATATTGAATCCTTCAAGGATACACTTAGAACAACTCTTGCCAGCCTGGTGTCCGTGGAGATTGCTGCGGCAACCATGCATGTTGTCTTCGGCATCGTGACCTTCGTCATTGGCCAAACGATAAATTTGAGACTGGACCTTGCTTCTATAGTCCTCATTGCCCTCGTCGCCAACTTGGTTAGTTTCCCTTTTATCTCACTCTTCTCCATCGTCGTTGCGACACAGACCTTCAAAAAGGGTTTGGACCCAGACAACTTTGTAATCCCGCTGGTCGCTTCAGTATCTGACATCAGCGCCACTCTGGCTTTGATAGCTACCATCACAATCATTGGAACAGGGTAACGACGATTAGAAAAACTCGAATGAGGCATAAACAGAATCTGTAGCCTGTTCTTCCGTTATCTTGCCAAACATGTGCTTTTTTCAAGAAAAAGTGAGATGACGCGTTGGATTTCCGTCATAAAAAGACATTGTGCCCATGTTACATGGGCTAAAAAGAGGGGAAATGCTCTAAAATAAAAGATGACCTATTTCTTTTTTCCTTTCCCTTTACCTTTTTTCTTCTTGCCTTTTGCCATCGCCGCGCAGCTCCTTGTTCACGTTCGCCTATTAAAAATACGCCTAGACAATTCTTTATAAGTATTTTGGTTTACCTATTCAATGCGCCGAATGGCTGAATTTATATCCATTGTTATTTTTCTGTCTTATGTTTGTCGAAGCAGCATTGGCGTGCTTATGTCTATTCCATGTTTTTTGCAGGTTTCAAGGACCGTTCTGTGAAGTTCTGCGTCTATTTCCGGCAGGTTCTTTATGTCGTTTATGAACACGAAGAGGGTGTATCCGACCGCGTAGTTCTGAAACTCCGTTATCCAGACGTATGGTTTAGGGTCCTTCAAAGCCCTAGAAACATTCCCGGCGGCTTCCAGCAATGCTTTCTCCACGTCTTCGGGGTTGCACTCGAATCCCGGCGTAACCGTTACGCGTCTTCTGATTATTCGTTTTTTCCCGAAATTGTCGATCTCAGCCTTCAGCAGCTCTTGGTTAGGAATGGAAACTAGAACGTTGTCAAGGGTCTGCATCTTAGTGTAGATTAGCTCGATGGCAACCACATCCGCGAATTGACCGTTGAAGAATATTCTGTCTCCAACTCTGAAAGGTCTGCTGGTCATCACTATCAAACCCGCGATCGCGTTTCCAATGGTGTTTATTGCCGCAAACCCCAAGATGGTGCCGCCTAGAATCGTCAAGAGCCCGGATATCACGCCAATGGTTACTCCAAACTGCGCCAAAACTGCCGACAGAACCGCGAGAAGGGCGATCCATTTGCTTATCCTGGTCAACGTGTAAGCCAAGTGTTCCTCAAGCTTCTTTTGTTCCTTCAGCCTTCTGATCTCTCTGGAAGCGATCTTGTAGAGAACGTATCCCACGATGACCGCGGCAACTGAAACCAGAACGTTCTCAATGTTAGATAAGATCCATCCGCCTAGAGCATTGATATAATCCAATGGGCTCATGCAAAAGTCTCCCTACATAATTGTGTGGAGGCAGCCTACATAAATCTATAACCCCAACGTTTATGTTAGTCTAAACGGTAAGATTTATATAACTGATTAGCATCATTTAACCTTTGCGTTCGCGCATATCACAAGAAATCGTTCGGTGGCAAAAAATGGTGAGAAAGGCGGTCAAGATAATAGGTGACCCCGCGATAATTAAGATACTGGCTGACCCCGTGCGCAGAGAGATGCTACGGTTGATCGCGGCTCGGCCTCAAACAGAAACTCATCTCGCCAAAAAATTGGCGCTATCCAAACCATCGACAGGGCATCATTTGCAGACTCTGCTTAAAGCGGGTCTAATAGAGATTGCAAAGACAAAGGTAGGGTCCCATGGTATATTAGAGAAATATTATGAACCGACTGTCACATTTTTCCTAGAAGATTTTGACAGAATACCTTCTGCCCTGCAGAGATACTTCATTCACGGGCACATAGAACGTCTAAGAGGCATGCTCAGCGCCTTCCAGATTATGGGAGAACAACCGAAAAACACCGTAGAGATCACTCCCGAAGAGCTCAAAGAACTAGCCCAAGAGATCGCGAGACGGATGGTCAAAATCGCGGCGAAATACGAACAGGTTGAAACAGAAATTAGCAGAGAAAACCTGCTCATAAAAATCTACAGCGAAACGCTCAAGTCAACAATGACGGAAGGCAAGTGGCAAAAGTTCTTTGCAAGCCCTGAGAACGCGAAGTGAGGAACACATGGATACAAATCCTTTCACTGGTGCCCATCATTCTCGCAGAAGACATGTGACCGAAGTTCGAAAAAGACTGTGAAACG
The DNA here is from genome assembly GCA_964513245.1 of uncultured Candidatus Bathyarchaeia archaeon. Lineage (GTDB taxonomy): Archaea > Thermoproteota > Bathyarchaeia > Bathyarchaeales > DTEX01 > CAZELO01. Next base: position 34,246 of record CAZELO010000023.1, read on the forward strand.
GGGGAACGCTGTATGCTGGACGAGTACTTTGTGTATCTGCTTATGCTGCTGGCATTGATGCTCTTTATCTCTTACCTTCTCCATCATGGCCTCGATAAACTGCGGATGCCGAATCTCCTAGCGCCGTTGTTGGTTGGCTTAGTTTTTCAATCTATCCCGCAACTTTCACCGCTCACTAGCGTAGCCTCCGGAGAAGCCTACTATTTTCTTGCACAATTGGGCATAATTCTCCTTCTCTTTTTGGTGGGGTTTCAGCTGGACATCGAAAAACTGAGAAGCCTGTCCAAGTACATAGCCATCCTGTCAGTTTCTAACTTAGCCTTCTCGTCTATTCTCGGTTTCTTGATCCTGATGAGCTATGGCTATCCTCTATTAGTCTCTTTGCTGGTCTCGACGGCCTTGGCTACAGTTGCCGAGACCACCGTTGCCCCTATACTCTACGAAATTGGCGTCATAAAGACCGAGGCGGCTAGCCTCATACTGGGTTCAGGCGTAGTGGATGACGTGGCAGAAGTAATGATCGCTTCGCTGGCGTCTATGATGGTTGGAACTGAGGGAGAAGCGGTGGACCCTCTATTGTTAGTTGGAGGGCTTTGTGCGTTTGCTGGGTTCGCTCTTTTTTTCAATGTGCTCGTTTTGCCGTTCATAAAACGATTTGACAAAAAGCCGCGTGACTCGCATGCGTTTCTGCTCATCATCTCCACGGTTCTGGCTTTCACCGCGTTCTCCCATTACTTCAGGCTCGGCATCTTATTGGGCGCCATCGTGGGCGGATTCACTTTTCAAAGGTTTCTGAACCGGTCCAATTCCAAGTCAGAAGCCTTCAAAAAGCCGTTGTTGCTATCGGTTGCTTCGTTAAGGGGCGTTACTTTCGGATTGCTTGGTCCCATCTTCTTCTTCGGAATCGGCTTAGGCTTCAATCTTTCGAGCCTGGCTGAAAGTTTTTCGCTGATGCTTTTGCTGCTCGCGGCTAACTTCATTGGGAAGTTTGTGGGAGCCTTCATGGTGGGGAAGATGGCTAAGATGAACCTTAAGACGATTGCCGTGATAGGGCTGGGTTTGAGCGCCAAATTCTCGATGGGCATCATACCAGTCCAGATATTCTACTCCGCCGGAGTCATCGATCAGCAGCTCTTTTCGGCATTCATAGCCGTCTCAACGATTACGACGCTGACCATCCCGTTCTCCTTGGCTTACATCATAAACCGATGGAGACCGGACGTGACCTAGAAACCAGAAACAAGATGCATAACAAACAAGGATTAATGCCAGAAAAGGTGGGAGTTGACGACAAGTTTCAATATCCAGAAAGAACTGGAAGGAATGTTGAAGACAAAAAGAATCGAGAAGAAACATGGAGGATGTGCGCAACTTGTTTGTTGGTAGTGAGGTTAAGATCTGGCTTACGTTGCGGAGATGGTTGAAGGTCAAAGTTTCTTGACGAAAAAACACTTATGCCACCTCCAACCCTGTTTCTAACGGGGAATCTAAAGGGAAAATGGGGGTGAGCGGGTTAGAGGACCAGGGAGAAATTTCAGAGAAAGATGGCGAGACCTACAGCTTGGTTTCTGCGGTTCTTAAGCATCCTGTGAGGCGGCGGATTCTGCGTATGCTGTCGGAGAAGCCCATGCTCTTCACCGAAATGCAAAATGAGTTGAAGATAGGCAGCGCACATCTAAGTTACCACCTGCACGCCATGCAGGAGCTGCTGAACCAGAC
>CAZELO010000024.1:0-33082 GCA_964513245.1 uncultured Candidatus Bathyarchaeia archaeon
GCCAATATTTGACCGCTGTCGCAGAGAGAAATCCCAGATAAGGGGAATTGAAAGAGGACGGCGGCTCAGGGTGTTAAGGGCGCGGATCTGTGTCGCAGAGAGAAATCCCAGATAAGGGGAATTGAAAGGGAGGTATTCTCAGAGTCGTAAGTGGATTTTTCGGCGTCGCAGAGAGAAATCCCAGATAAGGGGAATTGAAAGTTAAGCAACTCATCGATACTCGTGACGGGCTGCAAAACGTCGCAGAGAGAAATCCCAGATAAGGGGAATTGAAAGCTCTGTAGGAGCGCTGTGATGGTTAAGAGGTCTGTGTCGCAGAGAGAAATCCCAGATAAGGGGAATTGAAAGTCACTCATGCCTCTTCAACTCCTTTTAGTTTCATGCCGTTCCAGAAAGAGAATTCAACATTCCATCTATCTATTCGCCTATGATTTTGACTAGGACTCTTTTTCTTCTTCGTCCGTCGAATTCTCCATAGTAGATTTGTTCCCAAGGTCCTAGATCGAGTTTTCCATTGGTTACAGCTACCACGACATCTCTTCCCATAATCTGTCTTTTCAAATGTGCATCAGCGTTATCTTCAAATGTGTTGTGACGATATTTAGAAACAGGTTCATGGGGAACCAGTTCTTCTAACCATTCATCAAAGTCTTTAATGAGCCCTTGCTCCGCGTCGTTGATGTATACGCTTGCTGTTATGTGCATAGCATTAACCAAACACAAACCTTCTTTAACCCCACTTTTCCTGACAATTCCCTCAACCTGACCAGTGATATTGATATAGTCTCGTCTAGTCTTCGTATTGAACCACAAATACTCAGTAACAGATTTCAAGACATTCCACCTTTTAAAATTAAGACCACCAAGATAATAATACCTCCCTTACCTTCTCGCCGAATGATGTTGGAGAGGATAATCAAGCAACGTCGCTTGTATGGTTGCGGATGACGGAGGCTTTAGCGCCCAAGAATGAAACGGCACAACTGCGACTCCAAATGTCATTTGGGTCTTTTTGAGGGCTGAAAAAACCTCTATGTACTGAGACGCCTGAAAGAATTTGAAAAAATCGGGTCCAAATGGCACATGGTTTACAGGTCTATCGAAAACACTTGTTTTCGCAAGTGAAAGGCGGGGTTTTTAAAGAATTTTCCCAGACAGTCTAAATATACGTGCGCATGCGCGAGCGAAAAATCGCGTGTATACAAGAGTGTTAGATCATTTTTTGGGCAGGGGGCAGGTGTATATCTCCAAATGTCCAAATGGGGTGGACTGAAGCCTGATTTGCGTTTCTCCGAGAGAAAGAGTGCGCTAGAGGGAGAAGGTGTTACCGTTGACTTTCAAGTGAATGACATGACTGCAATGAACGGATGAATAGTATGAACTGGAATTTGATTCGGTTTTGGCATCTGTGTTCCTGTGCGACTAAAAATAGCAGGTGTCTTTTCATGTTTTCTCATTGTCTGGTTTCGTAGTACCATCGCGGTATATTTCGGCTGATTGAGGGTCTATTCCCTTCCACTTTACCTTATACCCTAAAGCGGTTAAAATTTGAGCCGGTCTGCTTCCACCTGCTTCCTCAACGATTGTTGAAGCTTCATGAAGACTTAACGGTCCCCGGCTTAGCCGATTTTCCAATCTTTTCCGGATCTCTTCCAGCTTTGCCGCCTTTATGTAGATGTCTTCAAGACGCAAGTAACCAGGGAATGTCTTCCGTGCGAGGACCTTTCTCGCGACATCTTCCAGCACCCCAAGCTCTTCCGCGAGTTTCTTCACTTCAACAACTGAACCCTGTATGACAATGTCATTAACATGCAGACGGTTGCTTTGTTCGCTCACCAACCTTTCCTCCCTATCTTCAAGGTGATCTAAGATCGGCTTCAGAGGGATTCTGCGGTGGTAGTAGATCAGGTTATGTTTCTTGGCTGATCTTTCAAGCTTCCGGCAAGCAAGCTTCCTGTCTGCCGCCACAATCATATCCAAGTCGTTTATCAAGCTTAGTTTCTTAACCTTTTCTTCAAGGTATTCCGGGGTCCAGAAACCCACTACCTCCAAGTAAACCTTCAAACCAGCTTTCTGGAAACCGAAATCTGGAATCATCACGTATCTTCCCACAGGGATAGGTTCAGGCTCTCTTGTAAGCGTCCAACCTGTGTCCAAAGCTTCGAAACGAGTAGCGAAATCCGCTTCAACCTGACTATCGTACACCTCTCTTTTTCTGTTTTCGGTGAAGGCTTCCATGCATTGACCGTGCTCTTGGCTGTTCAGCCCCAAGTTCAGTAATCGGTTCTCGCCCTTACGCATTATTTTGGCTCTAAGCCACCATTCCCTGTTACGGATAATCGCGGGCAAAAGTTTTGCTAGGCTCGTTCCATATCTTCGGTTCAACTTAAATATTGAGGCAGGACCATCCACCTTAACTTGGATCCCGCGGGTGTTCTTCCATATGGTGTAGATGAGGCCAAGCCACTTGATCTGCCTAAAGAGCTGTTGCCAATTGCCGACGGTGGCGAAGGTTAGCTCTGTTGAAAGAAAAAGAAGCGTCTGCGTTAAGCTTAGATTGTATTGCTTCACCAACGCCTCAGAGCTCACGGGTTGAAAACTTTTCAATATAAACTCGTCTTCTAAATCTGCATATAATGACTTCTCCAGTTCTTCTACAGTGACAGCCAGCTCCACAGCTGCTTGACAAAGTATTAATTGTCTTGACTTCCTCGTATTTGGCAGTCCTTTCTGGTGGGCTATTCTGAAGACTATTCTTCTGGCGTTTACGGGGTTTACGGCTGCTTCGGGCTCAAGTTGGCATCTCCGGTCTAATAGAGCTGAAAGACCCCGGACATATCGGTAGTCATAACCTACGTTTTCTAGCTCTTCCACGGCCTCGTTCAATTCACCCTTCTTTCTTCCCACATGCTTCTCGTATATTTGAACAAGCAACCCTGCAACACTGAGATTTCTCTTATCCAGTCTCGCATAGAGAGGGCTTATGGTGTCCCCCCGCTTCCGAGTTATCAATAGGTTACTGGGAAGCAACTATCTGTGTCTCCTCTGGCTGATCCGGGTCTCCACGGTTTCTCTGGCAACAATCTCGATTAACCGGGCCTGTTTGGAGGGTCTCTTCCGTAGGACCCGCCCCAACCGTTGGATGTACTCTCTGCTGCTTCCCGTTCCACTCAAAATCACGCCTATGCTGGCGTCGGGTACATCGACACCCTCATCCAAGACTTGGCTAGTTACCACTGCCCTGTAGTCTCCAACCTTGAACTTCTCCAGAATTTCTTGTCTTTCCTCTCTTGGTGTGTGGTGGGTCACAGCCGGGACGAGGAAGCGGCTGCTTATGCGATAAACCAGCTGGTTATACCTTGTGAAGATTAATAGTTTTTCATCATCGTAAACCTTGAGGAACTCCCCCAACGCCTTTATCTTGGCTTCCGAGTTGAGAACTGTCTTCAAAGCATTGTTTCGGGCCAACAATGCCTCTCTCGCTTCCGGGTCTCTTCCAGTCCTCATAATGAACCTCTGGAAATCATTCGCACTTCTAAGCCGTATCCGCTTTCTTCTCAAATAACCGGTGAAGACCCCGTACTCCCGCTCATAGACTTCCTGTTCTTCAGGGGTTAAGTCTACAAGAACCTTCTCGTACGTGTAAGGTGACAAGTGTTTCCCTGCTAGAGCGTCAACTTCAAGCTGATAAACGCATCCACCTACTAACCTTGGAAGTTCCAAGTGAAGGCCGTCATCCCTCTCGTAAGTGGCTGTCAACCCCATCCTGTAAGGAGCAATGTACATTTCGCCGATCTGGCTGTAGCTCGGCGCCGGCAAATGGTGTACTTCATCAAATATTATTAACTTGAACTTGTCTCCCAGCTCTTCAGCTCTTATGTAAGCTGAATCGTAGGTAGAGACAGTTAAGGGCTTAAGGGAGCATTCTCCGCCGCCGTATACTCCTACCTCTACATCAAACTGTCTAGTGAGGTGTTGTTGCCATTGGTCTAGAAGATCCAAGGTGGGAACCACAACTAATGTGGCAACATTCAATTTTTCGATGGCTTTCAAGGCTATGAAGGTCTTTCCCGCGCCAGTAGGTAAGACTATGACGCCTCTGTAGCCTGCATCAAACCAAGCTTCCAAGGCTGCTTTCTGGTAACCTCTGAGTTCAACCTCACAAGATAATGTAGGTAGGAGCAGCGGATTAGAGGCTTCATCTCGATAAGGCATGCGGCTTCTCTCAAAATACGCTAAGACCTCAGGATAGTAGATAGCCATGGCTCGAAAGGCGCCTACTCTAGGATCCCATTGACCGTAAGGAGTTCCGGTTTCTCCTTTGATAAGCAGGCTTCCATTATCGTAGGATAGAACATTCATCACTTATCATCTACACGCACTAAGCGTACAATCGATTCCATTTACTGCAAAAGATATAAAACCGTTTATGAGCTAAAAAATATTTGGCTCATACGTCGAACGCATAATCTCGAATGTGAAGATTGGTTGTGCTCCAATCATGGATAGTAGGTTTTGACACCAGTAACCCCTTACAGTTTGTGTTTATGAGTTCTACACAGTTATTGAAAAGTATGCCCGCCCATACGGGGTATGGATACCTCCACTACAACTATTCTGTCACATGTGGTGCCGGACTTCTAGGCAGGGACTCCATGACTCGATCATCTCGGTCCCAAGAGGATTCTGAAGTAGGGTGTGGTCCAAAGCCCGCTATGCCGGAAGGCTATTTACCAGTAAATTCGTGCTGAAATCCCATCCCCGGCGCCACTAGCTCTCCGAGTGACTTAGTTTTCTTTTGGATCTTGAGGGTTAAGGGTTATAGAGAGAGCATTATTCTGGATCGTGGAAGATCTTGAGGCATCTCAGTAGGTCAGCTTTTTTGAACGGTGTGGATGATGAACAGAAGGAATGTCTTATTATCGGTTGATACCGAGAATGTGATTTTGGCTTCATCTTTCTGTTGGTTTATCTAGACATATCCGTGATAAGTAAGAGTGGCTCTCTGTGTTTCTGAGCCGTCTGCACTCTCTTTTCTAGGTTTTTTGAGTTGGGTTGGCTGGACCTATTTGAGCCGGAGTAGGTGAAGAAACAGTTGCCAGCTGAGTCCAACCGCCAGTATTTCCTTTCGCCGCATAATATTTAAGACGTGTGAAACAATCTTACGAATTGGTTCTAGATAGATTGAATCAAGGCGCGATAATAGACATGGGATAAAACTTCACCTACATAGCCGAAACCAATAATAGAGTTGAACCGGGTTCCTTATACCAGAGGCTAGATGCATGGACGAGAAGCTTGTGGCGCCTTGCGGCACCTACTGCGGAACATGTTCCCTTTTGAACAGAGAACAGAAACCAAGTTGCTTGGGATGCGCTAATCAGAAAGGAGAGCTTTTCTGGGGCAAATGTAAACTATACGCCTGCGCAACGGGTCGGGTTGAGCATTGCGGGATATGCGACGACTTTCCATGTGACCTGTTCGTAAACCATTTTGACCCTGCAGACGGTCAGAAAAGTGCTTTTACGAGAGCCGGGCTCCTAGCTTACCGCAAGAGGGCTGGAACGCAGAAATTCCTTGAAATGTCCAAGAAACTTGATGAAGAAAAACAGAAAGAATAGCATGTTCTTCTCTAACCGCGCTCTTTCTCTATGTAGGGAAATCCATCAAAGAGACGAAACGATGGACTATTACACTTTGTAGAATAATGTAAAGCGAGTCTGGGTTGCGCATGGACACATGGAGGAGACAGCGTCGAACTAAGTTCTCTTACAGTTGATGGGCACACCTGCACATAAGAAAGAAACAGAAAACTGTCAAGTTCTTCGGTCCAAGAGGGAAACGGGATGATCCCAGTTCCTTGCTCTGCAGAGATCACGACTTAAAACCAAGATTGTCATCTCTTCCCCCGTGCCACCCTTTAGGAAAGGCCCAAATCTCGATTTCGTTTAAGCTCAAGGATTTTCTCTTTGGTTCTGAAGACTTTGAAACCAACTGATTCATATAATTTCAGTGCCGATGTATTATCAGGGTTAGTGTTTACTGTAGATTTTGTGCATCCGATAGATTTTAGCCAACGCAAGTTTTTCAGCAATAATGTTTTTCCAATTCCTTTCCTTCTATGTTCTCTCACTACACCGATCTCTGCTATCCAGCCTTCCCCAGAGGAAACTCGATTGTCTTTCCCTGCGATACAGTAGCCAACGATTTTCCGGTTGACGGCTGCTTTCAATATGTTGTTCCAGAGTGTTTCCTTTTCAGGCGTTTTACTGGGAAACAACATCTTTAGCTCATCTACGGTATGTGACTGACTGAAAATCTCATTCCTAAGCCTCGTCACTTCTTCCAAATCTTGAAATTTTATCTTGTTTATGCTGCATTTCAGCGGAATCTGTGCAGATTCAATCTTCTCTAAATCATGCACCATATCAACCTGTTTAAGAACTTTAAAACCTAAATTTGTGCAGTAGGGAATTACTTCAGAACTGCCCGGAGAGACAATTATCCTTACGACTTCGGTTTCTTGATCTAGATTCGCAAGGGCTCTCGAAACCAGCCTCTCTCCCAGACCCTTTCCTCGCCAGTTCTTAGCGATATTTAGCTCAATTTCAGCTGTCCTTGATTCTGTTGAATGAATTTTGACGTACAAATCGGCAACGACTGCTTCATCAGCCCTCACCATGAAGTGCAGCTTAGGATAATATCTCGGATTCGAGAACAATATGATCTTCAATGAGTCCGTGGAGTCAAAAGGAACCCAGTCTTCGTTGTCTTCATTAGCCGCGTTAATAAATTCTAGATATGCTGGACAATCGAGACTAACATCCGCCAACCTTTCAATCTCAAATTTTTCTGCGCCGTCCATCTTCTTTCTCCCCGTTGCCTATCTTGGTGAAATCTCGAATGAACATGAGGAACAACCAGCCTATAAATTTCTGATGATCGGCACAGGCAGAAAGTAATTGACGTTTCCTGCAGTAAACCTTTGTTCCGCGCGCTTTAGGAACATTTATATGCTTTCGACCTACCCAACTAAAATCAGCGGGGTGATGTTGTATGATTGTGAATTTGGTGTTGGCTTGTGGAATCCTCCGCGTTCCGTCGCGGTAGTCAAAGCGACTACGCTAGACATGGTGATGAGGCTTCGTTCTGAAAGAAGGATCAAATGAAGTGTATCTAACCCTCTGAATGTGAGAATGTCGCGATCCCCCCTCTTTTTTGATTCACAGATTTTTAGTTGAACAAATGGCACGCTCTTGAGAGCGGCATCACCTGATGCATCATGAGATCCGAGAGAATAGGGTACCGGTTGAAAAAATTTGGTGCCCCTGCGCGGCTAATAGTGGTCTCAGACAACGCAGAGGGTTTCTAGAGTATTCTTTTGACAGCCTCTGCTATTTTTTCTTTTGTTGGTATGCACACTGCTTCTAGCACTGGGCTCATCGGCGGCGGCACGTCTTCGCCCGCGACGCGCAGAACTGGCGCGTCCAAGTAGTCGAAAGCTTTTTCCGTGATCTGGGCTGCTATCTCAGCGCTTACGCCGCAGGTTCTGTAGCCCTCGGACACAACGACTGCTCTGCCTGTTTTTTTCACCGAGTTGATTATCGTGTCGATGTCCAGCGGCTTCAAGGTGCGGGGGTCCACGACCTCGGCGCTTATTCCTTCCTTGGCTAGTGCCTCAGCAGCATCCAGTGCCGTCAGGACCATTCGGGAATATGCAACAATCGTGACGTCGGTGCCCTCCCGTTTCAAATCTGCAACTCCCAGCGGAACCGTGTATTCGGTTTCAGGAACTTCACCTGCAGTGCGGTAAAGCGCCTTGTGTTCAATGAACATGACCGGGTTGTCGTCTCTGATCGCAGTTTTTAACAAGCCTTTGGCGTCGAAGGGCGTTGAGGGCATCACGACAAAGATGCCTGGAACATGAACATACCACGCTTCAAGACTCTGGGAGTGATGCGCAGCTCTTTGCTCGCCTGTTCCTCCTTGTGTCCGATAGACCACGGGCACGGTTGACTTGCCCCCGAACATGAAGCGGTTCTTCGCTGCGATGTTGACTATCTCGTCTGTAGCAATGGTTGAAAAATCTATGTACATTATCTCTGCAACTGGTCGCGACCCCATCATGGCGGCTCCAGCAGCTGCGCCCGCTATGGCTGCTTCTGAAATAGGCGTGTCCCGAATGCGTTCAAGCCCAAATTCCTCATGTAGTCCCCTTGTTATGCCGTAGGCGCCTCCATAAAGCGCTATGTCTTCACCCATGAGGAGGACCCTTTCGTCCCTAAGCATCTCTTCACGCATCGCCTCTTTCAACGCTTGGCCATAAGTGATCTTCTGCATCTTGACGCCCGCTTTCTTAGCCGCGTCCAAGTTTCTGAGGGAGGAACGCGGATCCTTGTACATGTCTGTGTAAACGCCGTTGTATAGAGATTCGATGGGCGGGTATGGACTTTTGAACATGAACTCTTCAGCTTCTTGGATCTCTCGGGCTACAGCTTCTTCAAGTTCCTTAACCTTCTCTTGGCTGAGGATGCCTTCCTCGACAAGTTTCTTCTCGAAGTTCAAGATGGGGTCTCGGGCTTTCCACTCCTTCTCTTCATCTTTTGTTCTGTAGACGCGGGGATCGCTTCTCGAATGTCCATAATACCTGTACGTCTTGCATTCCACTAAGGTGGGTCCTTTTCCCTGACGGGCCCTCTCTACAGCCTTGCTTACAACCTCTTTTACGTTGAGAACATCCATGCCATCCGCGATTGTGCCCGGTATATTGTATCCCTTAGCCCTTTCAGCAATGTCCTTGAATGGAAAGGCCCTCTTCACAGAAACCGACATGCCGTAGAGATTGTTCTCACAGATGTAGACGACCGGCAGACTCCAGACGGCGCCCATGTTAACAGACTCATGAAACGCCCCTGTGTTTGCCGCGCCATCCCCAAAGAAGCAGAGCACAACTTGATCAGTGCCCCTGAGCTTTATCGACAAACCCGCACCAGTGGCAACAGGTATATTGGACCCAACTATGCCGGTTGCGCCAAGGTTTCCGGCGCTGACATCGGCAATGTGCATTGAGCCGCCTCTGCCTTTACAGTAGCCTGTGTCTTTGCCGCAGAGTTCGGCAAGCATCATCTTCAAGTCTCCGCCCTTGGCGATGCAGTGTCCATGGCCTCTATGAGTGCTTGTGATGTAATCGTCTTTTCTTGAAGCGGCCACTGCACCTACGGCTACAGCTTCTTGTCCCACGTACAGGTGGGATGCACCTTTTACGGCATCGCGGCTTAGAAGGTCCATAACCTTCTCTTCGAAGTATCTTATCTGAAGCATCCTTTTGAGATAACCTGTAAGTTCTTCAGTATCTTTCCTACTGGGCGCCATTTTTTATTTCCTCTTGAAGATTCAGATTTCCTTTTCAATTTATAAAGGTTCCCATGACCTATTCAGAGCCGGTTTCCTTATGTCAGATGCAAAAAAATGAAAATTGCGGAAAGTTTGTCCATGGTTCTCTGAAGAAGCTCACACGATGACTGTTTCTATGCCCAAGAATTTGCATGCGTCTGCTATGGCATCGGTGTAGTCGCCGTGGATCATGCTCGCGTGGTGTATGAACCCTTCTTCAACCAGAACTCTGTAGAGGTCAGCAAGATTCGGGACCTTAACCCAGCTCCACGAACCTCTGAGATTCTCTTGACTCTGGATGATTTCACCCTTCGTGATCAACATCTTAAACATGCCATCATACTCGACCAGCCGGCACAGGGTGACAACTCCAAGTCTGAGCTGAAACTCAGCCGTCCCTTTACTCACCTCCGGGTCAAGGGTTCTCCCCAGAATGCTGTGCGTTCTGAACGTAGGTGCACATCCTTTACAGGCAAGTGACGGAGGCGCATTTCCACAGTGCCATGCAAGGAAGACGTTTTCCTTCTCTTGGTGTTGAATGGTCCAATCTATGAAGTGAGGCGGCGTGGCTTTCAAACTTGCCAGATACTGGACAAGCATGGTCAGGGCACCGTATACATCGACCTCGCATGATGTCAGGATGCCTTGATCCGTCAGCCTACCCATTGCTGCGCAGGAGCAGACGCCGTAAACATCCTGCATAGCCGTCCAGCACTGTACAGTCATGGCGGCGATCTTCTTCTCCTGCGCGAATCTCTTTAATGCACATTCTAGCTTAGCGATCTTGATGAGTGATTTGTCACCCATCTTTGACACATCTGCCTGCGTTCTTATTTCTTTCAGAATTTTTTGCACTTCTGGGTCTTTATCGCTGAGGCGGTTTGCGGATTCGAAGATGTCTGCCAATGAGGCGGGTACGAGTTTTTGTTTGAACTGCTGTATCATGGCTGATTCGTTGAAGGTGCAGGTCTCGAATGGTTCAGGTCGAGGACCAACTTGACCTATCCTAGCGCCAGTGAAGCCCTTAACTATCGCGCAGACACGGACAAAGTTGGTCACGGTATTCTTGAAGGCTTCTTCCTCTGGAAAGAGTATCCCAGCGAACAGGAACGGTATGGCTCTCCGATAGAGCCCTGAAGAGACTGAAAGGGTTCCGCAGAACGAGTCTGAAAGTCTGTTTCCGTCCGAGGTGAACGATCCTTCCTTGGTGCCGAAGAGTAGGAACGGGCTGTCTGCAAATGCCTCTGCAATATCCAGAACAGGCAATTCTTCCCCGAAAGTCATCGTTCCTATTATTATTCCGGCAACATCTTTTTCCTTGAAGAGATTGATGGCCTTTTCGGCATCATCTTCATTAGCGACCAATCCATCATTCGTCAGCTTTTCGTCGGGAACAATTATCTCAAGGCTTCTGATCTTGGACAACGCTTTTAAACAGCGTTTTCGCATTGTCGCAGCCCATCTTCGATCAAAGACTTCTCTGTGGACGGGAACAAAGCCGATCTTGACCTTTAAAACTGGTTCAGCCTGCGGCAAACCTTACTTTTCCTCCTGGCACTTGATATCCTAGGTGGATGGTATTTATGGCTTTTTCTATATGTGCCGTCCAACAATTGTCTGTGGCTACTTGCTGATTATCTTCAGGGCTTTCTCGACGCTTTCATCTTCGTGAATGATCTTGGCGATAGCTTCCACCATAGCTGGCGGGTTCCTGTGTCCCCAGATGTTTCTGCCCATGATTACACCTTTCGCTCCGGCATCTGTCATCTCTCGGATTGCTCTAAGTAACCCTTCAGGGTTCTTGGCGCCCGGGCCGCTTAGCACAATTATGGGCACGGGACAGCACCTAACGACTTCTCTGAATGAATCCGGGTTACCCGTGTAATAGGATTTCACTATGTCGGCTCCAAGTTCTGCGGCTACCCTGACTGCGAATTTCACGTTCTCAGGGTTTGGCCACCGGAATTCGGCTTCTCGTTTGAAGTGGTGGGCTATTATGTCTGATGAAAGCGCCTCAACTATGTGCGGCATACCCCAGGCGCCGCATTCTTGTGAGACCATTCCCACTTTTTCTAGGCAGTCAGACTCTTTTTCGACCCCGATGAATGCCATTGTTGCGACGGCGTCCGCCCCAACCGCTAGGGCTTCTTCCACCGAAGAGTAGAGCCTGAAGTCTGTTATGTCTGGACCCTGTATTGTGGCTCCGCCGTCTATACGCGCGGCTATGCCGACCTTTCCAGCGAGTTCTCCATAACAGAGATTTATCATCGCGGGAGTCAGCAAAACGGCATCTGGCTTGTATTCACCGCTTAAGACTTGCTTGAGCGTAGCCTTGAGATCTTCTAGTCCCTTTACGGGACCCATGGTTGGTCCGTGATCCATGGAGACGATGAGCGTCTTTCCGTCTTGCTTGAAAATGTGGCGGCTTCGGATTCTTTTGCCTGTTGGACCCAATCTTTTCTCCTCCACAAGTTGTTCATTAATGAACTTGCATTCACAGATAAGCATGTCGGTCATCCCCAAGACTGCGGGCTTCAGGAGAAAGACAGAACAAAGTTTCAGAGACGAGCAGCAAGATTGAAATAATTATGTAACGTAAATCTGCATGGCGTTGTTGATGAAAGAATTGAGAATCACGAGCCCTGTATTTGAGAACAACGGTCTCATTCCTGCGAAATACACATGCGATGGCGATAATGTGAATCCTCCTTTGAAGATTGAAGGCATACCCAGCGAAGCCAAACGCCTCATCCTCATAGTTGACGATCCAGATGCTCCTATGGGAACATGGGACCACTGGATTGTCTGGAACATTCCGCCAACAGAAAAAATAAAGGAAGACAGTGTTCCGGGAACTGAGGGACTGAACGATTTCCGCAGGCATTCGTATGGCGGACCCTGTCCGCCTTCTGGCACGCACAGATACTTCTTCAAGGTTTACGCCCTAGACACGAATCTCAGCCTTCATCCAAACTCAAGGAAGAAAGACGTTGAAAAGGCGATGCAGGGACACATACTTGCAGAAGGACAAATTATAGGGCTCTACAGAAGAGGCTCAAGGAGTAAGTAAAAAAAGGACGCGCCACAGGTCAAAGGCGTTCTGTTCAAGCCTAATGGAAAAAATGTGGCTGGATGCAGGTAATTTACCGGCTGGTTATTCTCATTTGTGGCTCCGAAATCTGTCTTTTCTAGGGTTGGGCGAACAAAAAAAGGGCAAAGTTTATAGGCACATACCATGTAGTTAGGGATACTACGAAAATCGAACTGAGACGTGTGTTGATGAAGTTTCGGTGATGGTGATGTCAAGACCGTTCTATGTCAAGTTTGAAGTGCCTGAAGAAGTCGCCAACGCCACCTACGAAGCGCTCCAAATAGCGTCTAAAACAGGCGTCGTCCGCAGGGGTACAAATGAGACAACCAAGGTTGTGGAAAGAGGCCAAGCGAAGCTTGTAGTCATAGCGGAGGATGTTGACCCGCCAGAGGTTGTTGCCCATCTCCCCATGCTTTGCGATGAAAGGAAGATCCCGTACATATTCGTTCCAAGCAAGGTCAAGCTGGGTTCAGCCTCAGGAATAGATGTTCCCTCGGCAGCTGTCTGCATAGCCGAAACCGGCGAATCATCAGAACTAGTGAAAGAAATTGTGACTAGGGTTCGGAGACTCAAGGAAGGCGCCGCTCAATGAGCGAGGAGAAAGCCAAGGCTCTGACGCCAGCCCAGGTGATCCAGATCGTTGGCAGAACCGGGGCGACGGGTGAGATCATACAGGTCCGAGTGCGGATACTGGAAGGCCCAGACAAGGGCAGGATCATAACCCGTAACATTAAGGGGCCTATTCGCACGGATGATATACTCATGCTTAGGGAAACTGAGCGGGAAGCTAGAAGGCTGAGGTGACGGACGTAGAGGTGGATCTTGCGTAGCCTGAATCGCAAGCTTTGAAGTGAACGGAGAGGTCGATGATGCCTAAACCTGTGCGGTGCACGTTCTGTGGACATGATTTTCCCCGGGGAACGGGACTGATGTACGTGGCGAACGACGGTTCGGTCATGTGGTTCTGTTCAAGCAAATGCAGAAAGAATTCGCTGAAGCTGAAACGTGACGCACGAAAACTCAAATGGACAGCCTACTACGGCAAACAAGAAAAAACCCGAACATAACTGAGCCGAGGCACCTGTCAAAACCTTTAGACAGATACCGAAAGCGGAAGCAGACACCGCATTGCTGGCATGTCTTTACGGTTTCTTAGGTATTCTGCCACATCTTTGCTGAGCGTCTGCTCAATAATCACATTCTGGCTGGACGGACCCTCCATATACCAGATATATGCACCATGTATAGATTGTGCCGTCAACTAAGGTCGAGACCATATCGGTGATACTAACATCGTCAATAACGCGAGAGTTGGTATGTCTTTAGATTGTGTTACTACATAGTTTATACTAAGTAACACCATCAGAACTGAAGAAACAAATCATTTCACTAAAAGGAAGCCTAATTATTACCGATAGTGAGGGAGCATATATCCATGAGAGAAGATATTTAACTAGAGAACTTCATATCTACATATAGGTGAAGATCATGAGCAAGTTACCAGAAAACTGTGTTTTATGCGGAGCAAAAATGCAGACGGGTTATATTTCCTCTTCCGGGCGGGTTAGGTGGGACGAGAAGCCTAGTTTAGCAACTTTAGTTAGTGGTGAGACCATCGCCACGAGTAGAGAGTGGGGTCTTTACAAAGGAGCGGAAGCTCGTAGATGTCGAGCCTGCAAGATAGTTTTGTTTAGTTACGAAGAAAAATGACAAAAAAGAAGAGGAAATGAAGAAGCATTTGAGTTATTTTTATTGCCAGTAGTCTGCTATCGATATGACTGTTGACATATCTGCTTCGCCAGCGTAGTCCCAGCTCAAATAGTATTCGTTCCACTGATACCACTCAACAGTGCCGCTGATCTTGATCGCAAAGACATCATCAGAATCCGTTCGGAATCTCCAGTCAAAGTAGTACTGTGTGCTAGCATAACTTATGCAGTCACTCTCAGAACCGTCGAGATGACCTGAATAGTCCAATGTCTCATACACTTTGTAACTTGTGTCGCCTGCAGCCAAAGGATTTTCTAAGGCGACTCGACGAACTACAAAGAAAGTTTTTGCTTGTGCTACACCGGTTATAAACATTTTTGCAGCTGCCACACCCAAACCTGCTGGCGGAAATAAGACAAAAGTACCAATAGTTATAGCTTCGCCATAGATAACATTTAGAATGAAAGCATTCAATTGACCTGCATCTAAAGCTATATTAATATCTTCTGTTGGCAGATCTCGTATTGTCCAATTCTTGGTGTTCTCTTGTGTTAGATACAAGATAATTAAGCGTCCTGCTTGTGTTGTTGTGCTTCCATCGTTCGGTAGCAGTTCTACTGTTAGGTCTTTAAGTTTTGCTACGCTGTAGCCGTCTGCTGCTGTTGCTGCTATTCCGAAACCCAGTGAGACGAAGCCGTCGAACTCTGGATGCTGTAAGGCGTCGGAATAGTATATGTTGGTTGTCAGCATAGCGTCTCCACAGTTGCCCTCATTCGCATCATAGTAGTATACACTGAGTAAAGCTAAGTCTATGTTTGCTTTGAAGCCTGTGCCGTCGTAGTAGCAACCTACAATGCGTACCTTGACTGTCTGTGTGTTTGTTGGCAGACTCGCGTTGACTAAGGCGTACCACCATTCTGTGTTGTTGGTAGGCTTGACTGTGCCGCCACTGACCGTATGTTCAGAACCATCGTTATAAATGATTTGGGCATATGCCTGGTTTTTATCCCCATTCGGAAGAACATCATCTGGCTTATACCGGAAGCTGAAGCATACGCCTCTGTTCTGTCCTGCCCTGCGGTTCTTCAGGTTGTCTATGTCGTTGCTGTCAAGTGTCTGCTCTATGACCACGTTGCTTTGACTGCTACCCTCCACATACCAGCTATGCTTACCATGCATGTAGACAGTGTCGCTTACGCTTCTGGAACCGCTGCTTATTGTCCATGCTGAAGTGTCTTCAAAGCTCCAGTTGTCTATTGGCTCAACAAGCGTATCATCATACGCGTAAGTAAAGGTTATCTCCAGCCGCGGCATATGTTCAGCGCCATCATAATCGTAGGCGCGGACGCTCCTGAAGTGATCGTTAGCATAGGTCGCGTCTCCCTCGCTGATGCATAGCCCCATATAGTTTCCTGGGGCATAGTCGGATCTATCGATGAATTCTTGAACATTCGCAGTTACATTTGCGCTAACCCACTGGCCACTCGACCAACCGGTAGTTATCGACCAATCCGTAGTCTCTTCCATTGTATTGCCGTCCCAGTAGTCCCATATGGTCTGTGCCCCTTCTGTGAATTCGCCACAATCCTCAGAGTCTAGGGTCCTTATCTGCGGCGTGAAGCTGTAGCTATACGCTGCAGCGGAACAAAGCTTGAGTTCAGCGTCGTTTATGGTGGCGCCGATGGGAAGTAGCATTTGGAGACGCATGTAAGATCTGTAGGTATGATCGATGTACCACTCCACTCCTTCAATGATGTCGTAATCGCATCCGAACTTCATTGATGCATAATTGTTTTTGTGATAGTAGTAGGACCAATCTCCGTAAAAGTATTCGGCTTCATACCAGATTTCAACGTCGGAGTTGCTGGTGGAGAAGTATGGCGACGTGGTATAGTACGGGTCGATTGCGAAGGACTCTTTTGAGCGTAGGCTGAAGTTCCCCATGACGATTTCTGCACTGATGCCTCTACTGGAATTGTCTAAGGCTATGGCTTTCAGGGTGGAACTTGTCCAAGGAAGCCCCTGCGGCTTGGTGCCTAAGTCACGTAGAGAAACGCCTAGTATTGGTATGCCTTCTTTCTCGAAGGCTAAGTAGGGCGTGAATACCTCTTTGGAAGCGTTGACCGTCAGCCGTTCATCTGAACCTTCAGGCTTCTCATATGTGACGTTGCCGCCGATGATGCCTGCAAGCCTTTGCACTACTCGGAACTGGCTAGGCGTATCTTGTAGGCTTGTGAAAGATATGTTCTGCTTCATGAATAGACCGGCTTTCACGACATAAGTCACTTCAAGCCTTCCAGCAGTGCTGTTGACGACACGCGTAATCAAGCAGGCTGTAGAGTTGACAGCGTCGACCTTGAGAGAAGACCCTGTAGAATCTACATCCTTCCAAGACAAAGTCTGCGCGTCGTAGATCTGAACAATGACTTGTTCGCTATTCACTGTGACATATTGCATGTCCGGCTCGTACATGACTGTCTGGTTGTCGTAGATTTTCAAGCCGATGTAGGCATTCTGAACGAGATAATAGCCCCCCGAAGCGTAATTGTCCTTAAAGGCAATGTCAACAAACTGGCCTGTAGCATAATGCCGCACATACCGTGGACCCATATACTGCACGAGTGTTACGGTTTTGTTTGGGTATGCCCAGCGTTCGTAGTCTCTTCCCCGCCTGTAAGAAGGCTCAGCTGACACCTCCTCACTGGGCTGAGATGGGGAAACATCATCCGTCTCAGCGGAGTCTGAGACGCTTGTGCCAGAACCCGCAGACACGCCTGATATGTCCAAACGGAAACCTAAAGTTGGCAAAGTCTGCAAGAGGAAAGCCGAAGACACAATGATCACAATCAAGAAAATTCCAACGAAACGATTTTTGTCAAACTGCATTCTTTCTTTTTACCTCCCTTCAAGTTCGGGATCATCGCCCCTATCGCATCAATTCAACAACAGGGAAACCAGAAAACAAAACACATATACCCCTCGCTGCAGATTCTGTTTTCCTTCTCCCTGAAAACAACTAATATGGAAGAACCAAATATAAGACTAGTGTAACCCTCTTAACGCCTTGGACGGTTACACCATAAAGGTTTGTCGTGGGCTCCGTTGTGTTCCACGCAACTAACTCTTAGCTTCACGGCTAAGCCGCTCTTCGGCTATAGGCTGGGCTAAGCTCTCTCATACGTGGAGTTTCTGAGCCCACGCCCACCGTGTCCCGCATCTGGGTAACCCTTCCTCAAAGATAGACGCATCCGTCCACCTCAGTCAGGTCCGTCTGTGCGAGCCCACTTGTTCCCAAGGGTTCCGGCGGGATTCCGAGAGCTCATATCATCGCTAACTATGAGAATAGACGGGTATTTAGATAAACGTTTCTCAGTCTTTGCTAAGAAGCCTCTCCACTATTTCGGCGACCTTTGGATCGAATCGAGGCGCCCTCGCAGCTCGTCAAGGTTTATCTCGAACGCGGCAGCTGGGTTCTCAAGATTCCAGTTCTGCAACACCTGAGGATGAACCTCGCCGATGAGCCCGGCATCCCTGCCACCGATGATTACTTTGCCCACCCTTCCCTCGATGAAGCTTCCGTGACTCGTTTCCTCCAGTTCGCACTGCACTCCGAGATTGGCGAGAAGGGCTTCCAAAGTAGCCTTCGCCTCAGTGAAGCTTGCGCCTGAATGCACCGTTACGCAGGCAAGTTTCTCAAGGTCACGTGTCCTGTTCTCTCGCCGTCCGTCGTGTATGACGCAGTAGCCGACTTCGAAGACTCTCTGGGGATACTCCACATGCGTATTGCGGCTGAGGCACTCCAAAAGGCTGGGAAGCAGCCAGCTCCGCAGACAGCTAAGCGACATAATCTTAGGGTTGGCGATCTCGACGACTTTTTCAGGTTCAAGACACATCTTGGAAAAAAGGACATCAGGATTACTCAGAGTGAAAGAAAGGATCTCTTGATAGCCCAAGCCGACCATGATCTCGCGGGCAAGGTTGCGGAACATGGCTTCGCTGGACAAGCCGCCGATGGTCAGCATCTGTGGCCATCTGGGACGCATCTTATTGTAGTCGTATGCGATGGCTATGTCTTCCACGATGTCGATCGGATGCATGATGTCAACGCGGTAGCACGGAACCGCCACCGTTACCTTTGACTCTGTTGCCTCAAGAACGGCATAACGAGACTTTTCCAGAAGGCTTCGAATCTCGGCGGGGCTGAGCTCCGCGCCCACGACCCTTCGAACATAGTCCACATCTATGTCCATGGCTTCAGTCTTTAGATCAGGCGTCACTACGTCGCTCAGTTCTCCATATGGATAATGGACCTCAACCGAATAGATGCTTCCTCCGCGGTCAGCCAGCGCAAGAGTAACATTGGCCAGCGTGTTCAGCACTGTCTTGTAGGCTGTTCCAGTAACCTCGACAAGCACATTCTCAGTCTCTGCTGTGACCCTTCCCAAATCGGCAGAATTTATGACCGGCGGGAAAGAAAGAACCTTTTCTTTGGAATCCATGAAGATCGGCCAGACACGATGCCCACTGATTATTTGGCCGTATTCCATGCCCTTTGGATGCTTGACCAGTATTTCCTTCAGCGTCAATTCTTCCGTGAAATCAAGCGGCACGAAACTGACTTCCTCAGGCTTTGCAACGCCGTAACGCAGAGGCGGCGTGACCAAGTCGAAGTCATAAAGCCCTATGGAGGTTCTTCTCCTGTTCCTGCCGTAGGTCTGGTCCATCTTGTCCTGAAGGTGCATGATTTGACGGATCGCCATGTCGCTGAGCCTGACAGCCTTCACAACAGCACACGCGATGTATGGCCGTATAGGCTTCAATCTCGCATCAACCTGCACCTTGACGCCTGAACCGCCTACTATCGCGTATTCTGCCAAGCCTTTTTCGAGGTTCAGGTATCCCCGTAATGCTCTGGCGATTCCTTCCGCGCTCCAAAGGTCCGCGCGGTTGCTGTCCTTCAATTCTATGTGGAGCTCTTTGCCTTCAGCTAGATTGGCTTCGCCTTTCACGTATGCCAGTATTTCGTTGAGCTCCTCAAGGTCTTTGGGCAGTTCCAGCCCCAAAAGTGATTCAAGGTCTCCGTGTTCAACTTCAATCGTCGGCATCTAGATCATCTCCTTACGCCTCATCCAATCTAGGTCTTGGGTGAACAGGTAACGTATGTCGTCAATGCCTGCCTTCATCATGAACAGCCGGTCAACGCCTAGACCCCATGCCAAAACAGGCACTTCTATGCCCAAAGGCAAGGTTACCTCTGGACGGAAGATGCCTGATCCTCCGAACTCCAGCCACCCGATGCCTTCCTTGTACGCCGAGAGTTCGACACTTGGCTCCGTGAATGGGTAGTAGTCCGGCCTGTATCTCACCTTGTCCGCGGCTGAAATGTCCAAGGCGAACCGTTCCAGTACACCTAGAAGGTCCCGTAGTGTCAGGTCTTCTCCGATCACTATGCCTTCTACTTGGTTGAACTCCGTCAGATGCGTCCTGTCGACAACGTCGGGGCGATAACATCTGGCGATAGCGAAATATTTGCTAGGAACCTCCAGTTTGTCGCTTATCAGTGTTCTTGCGCTGACTGGCGTTGTCTGACTCCGCAACATCAAACGAGCCGCCATGAGCAACGAGAAGGAGTAGCCCCAGCCTCTTGAGCCCGTCTTCCAACCGTCTTCATGCGTCTTCTTCACGTTCTCCAGAATCTGCTTGTACCTGTCTAGACTGCCGTATTCAGGCTCCTTCACAAGGTACATATCATGGATTTCTCTGGCTGGATGGTCCTGAGGCATGTACAGCCCGTCGCAGTTGAAGAAGCCGAGTTCGACAATGGGGCCAGTCATCTCCTTGAAGCCGAGGGCTATAAGCTTCTCCTTCAACTCGTCAAGGAACCTTAAGTAGGGATGCTTTTTGCCGGGCCACACTGGGGCTACGGGTGCAGTGATATTGTATCGTAGGAGATTTGCTTCCCGCCACTTGCCGCTGACAATGAGTCCGGGTGTTATTTGGCTGATCTCGTCAGCGATTTTTATTCCTTTTTTGACTAGAGACCATCCGTCTTCTGTCAGTTCCAGCATCCTTGAGCTCTCTTCATGGACTTCTGCTATGTTTCTTCTCTGGAGAAGAGGCACGGCGCCTTTCAACTCTGCGTTCAAGTCTTCAATGATCAATGCCTCGTTTTTGCTTAACAATGCCAGAAGCCTTTCATCTGCCCCTGCTTGCGGTTTTTTGAGCAGCTTCAGCTTCTGTGTCTCTTTGTCTATCCGAGCCCATCCCTTACGGCTCAGCCATCCCAAAGCAATAGTTGAGAGGCACTTTTCCATTGATACAGATGCCAGAACGGATTCCACAGGTGCTTCCCCGCCCCTCTCTATCAGTGCGTTGGCTAGGCGCCTTTCGGGAAGCCCCCTTTCAGCGTATGATTTTCCCTCCTCGTTAAGCGAAACTCTGGTTCTCGTTTTTTCAACGGTCTTTACCAGTTTGGCTCCTTCAAGTGAAAGAGCCGCGCGCATAACAGCCGCGTGCGCCAGGCCGCTTGTTTCTGCAATTTGGTTGGCTTCCATGCGGCCTCCTGCGTCCTTTAGCGTAAGCAGGGTCTTTTTCTCGTTCTCGCGTAGTTCAACCATTGTTTGTCACACATCAACTTTGATATAGGTCTATTTCTAAGACCGCTTGATCATGCAACGCCTTAACTAATATTTTATGTTCGCTAAATAAGGTTATCTTGTAGATGCTTGGATGCTATGTTTATTCTTCCTTGAATCCGAGATGCACGAATTGAGTATTGAAAGCGTAACAAAAAAGTGATGAAAGAACAACAAGCAGAGTGGAAAGGCACAAATAAAAAATGAAAAATCCCTGTTAAGGATTGAGAGAAAATCTTGAGAATAAACTCCTGAATATTACCTCACGCTTCTTAGTGAAATCTTAAATAAGGCATTTTCCGATTATTCAAAGTCGATGGTGAGTTGGCTTACTCGAAAATATTGTTTCATCATCGTGTAATTTGAGATGTGAAGAGTATATGGATGCAGGGATTACTGATCGAGAGCTCTTGAGACAGGCATATGTTCTGAGAATGGGAGCCCATAGATTGCTGTACGATGAGGGTCTACTTGATTTGATTAGTTCTGTAGGTCCGACGTGCGTCATAGGGAGCTTCACCCTCGACTTGATGACTTGGCCTGATATCGACATAAGTTTTGAGATACCTCACGAAAAGGACATCTCGACCTTCTTTAACTTGGGGGGAGAAATCATCAAAAGATTTAACATTGCCAAGATGACGTACTCTAATCAGTTCATTAGAACAGATGTACCTTTTGATCACGGGTTATATTGGGGCATTCGGTTGCTTCATGAAAGTCGAACTTGGAAGATTGACCTTTGGGGATATGGCAGTGAGGCATATCAACGTCACATGAAGGATTTTGATCATCTTAGAAACCAGCCACAGAACGCAGATCGCATAGCCATCTTGAGAATTAAGAACGAAGTCTGTCATCGCCCAGAATATAGAGGCAAAATCACATCTTTTGGCATTTACGAAGCTGTTAGCAAACATAATATAAAGACAGTAGAAGAGTTTGATGAATGGCGACAGCTACAGGGCAGACTCTAGTTTGGTGCTTTCAACCCAACATCTAGCTAGCCTAAGAGATTCTGAAAATCACTGTAACCCTAAAATAAGGTTAGTTCTTTTTTTGTTGAGGTTAAGGGCTAGAACCACGACTCCAAAGTGGTTTTTGCCTTAGCTTTCTTTATGCCTATGCTTGTTTTCTGGAGGGCTTTCCGCACCCTGTCTTCCGAAAAGTCTCTTTCGCCGCAGAGAAAGCCGACTGTTCCTTCGATGTCTGTTTCTTTCCAGACGATCTTGTAGTTGTCCGTCACATTAGGGCGGAGAAAGATATCCCTTATCCGCTGAGGCTCAACGGGGAACGCTACATCCTTCAGCGCTGAGACCGCGCCTTCAAGGTTTTTGTGCTCCTTTATCAGTTTGAGCGCTGTTTTGGGTCCTATGCCTTTCACGCCGTCTGGGTTAAAGTCTGTCCCAACCAGGATTCCGAGGTCAACAAGCTGCTCGTGAGTTATCTCCAAGTCCTTTAAAACGCGTTTCAGGTCAACTGTCTCCGGCGTCACCTCAACATATGCCTGTCTGCGTGGAAGCTTTCTTCTGCCAGATATCGTCACGTTCCTAAGCAAGATTGGCGCCCCGAAGAGCAGGCTGTCGTAGTCTTGGCTCGCGCAGAAGTCTGCATCGCCCTTTTTTGTGAGGTGTGCTGCCTGTGCCTCGCCTTCCGACGGTGCCTGTATGCAGGGTACGCCCATGAAGTCGAGGAGGCGCTTTGAGTCTTCGGTCATGTAGTCCTTCAGGCGAGAGGTCAGCTGGGCATACGTTCGTGCCTGCTCTACTTTGCCTTCGGCCAAGGCTGCTTCGTACTTCTTTAGGGCTTCTTCTTTGACCCTTACGCGTCTCTTTATCTCGATCTCCTTCAGCGAAGGCGGAACACCGTCAAAGACATAGATGACTTTGAGCCCCATTTCGAGGAGATTGCACGTCCTGTAGAACAATCCGCTCAGATGGCTTGTGATTCTGCCCGTATGATCTTTCAGAGGGGTTCCGTCCGGCTGCCTTATGATGGCGAGAAACTGGTAGAGCGCGTTGTAGGCATCGACAGCAATAACTTTGCCGCCGAGGTTCTCTAAGGCAACAGCCGTTTTTGGCACTAGGTTTCCGAGGTTTACCCCCATGCAACACCACCTTTTCCTATTCTGTTTGCAACTTCTATAGAAGCCTTTTTGATTTATGTCGCGGCTTAAAGCATTACAAAAAAGTATCGCGACAGGCTTTATTTAAGTTTGTATAGCCTTGGCAGCAATCAAGGAACCATGACAGAACCTTGGACGCCAAACATTAAAATAGAAGCCGAGGATAAGGTGTTCATTGCAAAAAAGGCGACTACATGACATTCCAAAAGCCACCACGCGTATTATCTGCTTCAGAAATCCTTAATGTGTCTTTTCAATTCTACCTAGCAGGCTTGGGGCACCCAGTAGGCCTGATACGGCTATTCATCCCTTTTTTCGTGGCGACCTTTCTGAACAATGCTGTCGGCGGATTCGTGGATGAAACCATATCCTCTTTCAGTTCCTCGCAGGGCATGACGGGGGATATGCTGGCTTGGATACTTACCTATTTGGCTATGGTGATCAGCGTTCTGGCGGTTTTCATTGTGGCAAGCGCAATAATCAATGTCGTACCGAACGGTATAGCCGTGAAATATGTCTCAAATCAACTTGAAAGGGGACACATGGACGTGGGAAGGAGATCCATCCCGTTTTCCCCTAAAATTCCTTCGCTTCTGTTGGCAAGCCTCATAACGGGAGCTTTGACAGCGCTCGGTCTCGTTCTCCTTGTGATCCCCGGCATCATGGCAGCCATAATATTCAGCCTCACGGTTCAGGTCATCATGATGGAGCATCTGGGCGTTTTCGAAAGCCTTAAGAGAAGCAGAAAGATCGTGGCTGGACAATGGGGAAAGACTTTCGTCGTTCTTCTTTCAGTCTTCATCATAACCTTTATTATGCAGGCATCTGGGGAGACCGCAGGCAGTTTCTTTGATCCCCAGATTTCCTATCTGGTTGCGCTGACCATTGGAACGCTCGGACAACCGATTCAGCCGATCGCACTGACCTATCTCTACTATTCGTTGCGCGCCAAGGAGATACCGGTTGGGCAAAAGCCGGAACCTCAGCCTGTTGCCCCGGTTGTTGTGACGCCTCCGGCTCCTCCGTCTCCGCCATCCCCATATCAAGCTGGCTATCAGCCCAAATTCTGCTATCGATGCGGACAGAGCCTGCCGTCTGGTGCTGTCTTCTGTCCCAAATGCGGGGAGAATGTGAAGCCTTGGCAGAATGAATGAAGTGGCAATGATTTGCGGCCTGCCTTGTCAAACGAGAAGATGTTAAATCTTTTTAGGAGAGTCCGGCTTTAATGTCTATGCAGTTCTCAGTCGCAGGTTGGGACGTTCAATCTTGAGGTACTCATTGGTCGCCGAGTCCTACGAAAGGATCGAAGACACAACAAAAAGGCTGGAGATGACGGATTACTTAGTGGAACTGCTCAAGAAAACGCCTAAGGACGTGATTGACAAGGTCGTCTATCTAACCCAAGGAAAACTTTACCCCGACTTTGTAGGCATCGAAATAGGCATCGCCGAGAAACTAGCCGTCAAAGCAGTCGCAAAAGGGTCTGGCCGAAAGGAAGGCGGGATCGAAGAAGCCCTCAAGAGGACAGGGGACTTGGGCGAGGTTGCAGAAAAGTTTTTGGAAAAACCGCTACAGGTATCCTTCTTTCGGAAGTCCCTGACAGTTGAAGGCGTCTACCAGACTCTTGAGAAAATAGCGAGGGCAACAGGCTCCGGCTCAATTGACCAGAAGATAAGTCTCCTGGCAAGTCTCTTAGTAGACGCAACGCCGAAGGAAGCGAAATACCTCATCCGAACTGTTACTGGCAGTCTAAGGCTCGGCATAGCAGAGATGACGGTTCTTGACGCTTTAGCCATAGCATACGGCGGCGGAAAAGACGCACGAGCCGTGCTAGAAAGGGCATACAACATCTCCTCCGATTTAGGAAGAGTTGCCAGAGTGGTTGTAGAAAGTGGCACAGATGGTCTCGAAGACTTTAGGGTTTCGCTTGGAGAGCCTATTAGACCAATGAAGGCTGAACGTTTGAGTTCGCCCCAAGAGATTCTTGAGAAACTGGGCGGAAGATGCATAGCCGAATACAAGTACGATGGCGAACGTATTCAAGCCCACAAAAACGGCAGTCACGTCACCCTCTTCTCCAGAAACCTCGAAAACATAACCGCTCAGTATCCTGACGCGGTTGAACTAGTCAGAAAAGAGGTCAAGCCGAAGGAAGCAATCATAGAGGCAGAATGCGTGGCGATGAACACTGAAACGGGTGAGATGATGCCGTTTCAGGAACTTATGCATAGAAGACGGAAATACGGAATTGAGAAGGCGGTGACAGAGTATCCTGTTTCGTTGTTTTTGTTCGATGTGCTCTTTGTCGATGGAAAGGATTTAACTTTGGAGGTTTACCCGATCCGTCACGGAGTTCTCGAAGGCCTTGTTCGACAAAGTGACAGCGTTCAGATTGCCAAGTACCTCATGACGGATGACCCGGACGAATTAGAAAAATTCTTTGAAGAAGCCATCGAGAACGGCTGCGAAGGCTTAATGTGCAAATCTTTAAGCGACGCTTCGGTCTACCAAGCTGGGTCCCGAGGTTGGCTCTGGATAAAATACAAGCGTGACTACAAGAGCGAGATGCGGGACACAATTGACCTTGTTGTTGTAGGGGCATTCCATGGAAGAGGAAAAAGAGCTGGCACATACGGCGCAGTGCTTCTCGCCGCTTACAATAAGGACAACGACATGTTTGAAACGGTCTGCAAATGCGGATCCGGTTTCACCGACGAAGACCTTGAGAAGGTACCAAAGATGCTTGAACCCCACAGGATCCACCATTGTCACGCGAGGGTTAGCTCCAGCTTGAAGGCGGATCTGTGGTTCGAGCCTAAAGTGGTCCTCGAGGTCATCGGGGCCGAAATGACGCTTAGCCCAATTCACACATGCGCAATGGATGCCATAAGAAAAGGAAGCGGCCTGGCAGTACGATTCCCCAGGTTCACGGGAAACTACCGCATGGACAAGTCGGCTGAAGACGCGACAACCGTAAGCGAAATTGTTGGGATGTATAGAAGCCAGCTGAAAACAATACAAGAGTAGAAAGCCAGAGGACCACACCGAGAGAGCTGAAAACTAGGAATAATACGTGTTATATAACCAAGCTGGGTCTAAGCCTTAAGATCGTCCGCGGCCCATTGAGGCGACGTCTTAGCCGCAACATAGCCTTTCGCCGTTTTGGCCGTGTTGCTCATGGCCTCAACGCAACGTTTGCATGTTCAGCCCGTCAAGCCATCGTCTTGGGCGCGTGTCGGTCTTTCGCTGTTTTGACCGGCAGGCTCGTTGGCTCGGCGCATTGCGCTTAAAGCGTGCTTCCCAGCTTGGATCATAACCTTCTGCTTTCTGCGGATATAAGTTTTCTTGCACAAATTTTTAAATAATTGTGTCTAATATTCTGTATTCGGTTGAATCTGTTGGTTTCGGAGAAGTTTGAAGAAGACCTGAGCCTTCTTGCTGAGAAGCTCTGTGAGCACGAGAGTAACCTTGTTTGCAGAGAGCTGGAGAGGTTGAGGGATCACCTTGTTTCCCTTTACAGGAAGAACCTAGTGAAGATCAGCCATTCTGTTATGGAGCTCGTCTGCGCCAAGCATCTTCTTTTGGCTGGCTACGATGTGAATGTCGAACATTTTTTGGATGGGCTTTCGTGTGACATCTACGCCGTGAAAGGGTTCGGCAGCCTCATAATAGAGGTGGAAACAGGTTTCATACCGCCTGAGCATGCCCTTGACCCCTTAACCTACAGCAAGTCTAGGATAGCAAGCAAGATCACCCGTTACAGCAGCTACGCCGAAAAGTTTGGGCTGGCAACCCCGCCTCATTACGTTATGCCAGTTCCTTTGGCGCTGGTTAAGCCTCCACGCTTTCGAACCGAAGATGAGATAGCGGAGATCAAGGTGCTGTGTGACCTTTACTACAGCAATCCACCCGTCAACATTGAAGAGATAAGAAACGCGCGTATTCACGCCGTTTATGTTCTCGGCGTGGATGATGGCACAGTCAAAGAGAACGACCCGGGCGACTACATCGAAAAGATCCAGCAATTTCTGCATTGAGAGCCGCCCATCATATCTCTGGCATCTTTTCGTCATGTGCAAGATTTTCTGTTGGTGGAACAGATTTCTCTCCAAGAGGGGGTTTAACCGCGCTAGTTTAGCTTGAGTGAACATCTACCTGTTGAATCCATACGATATCCGTGTTTTTGAAATGATCTTTGAAGGGCATTGGAGACCGAACTGGTCACCATCATTGTTTCTGCACTGTGAAACTTGGCTAGTTCCTCAATTCTTTCTAGAACTATATCCCATTCTTTATGTTTCAATTCGCGTCGGAGTGTCATGTTCTTGATTATGAAGATTCTTTTTGTTCTGTCCATTTTTGGGTCTATGAAGCCCAAAAACTCGTCGCCATATAGGATATTTACGTGCCACTTCATTCCTTTCTTCTGGAAATACTCAACTTCAAAGGTGTAGTTAAAAAGTTGTTGTAGCCATTTTCGATCTCTGACCAGATTGTCCATTAAAGTCAGAAGCGACACGAAATCTTCCCCGCTATCATCTTTTCGAAGGCTATTGAAGTCGTCTATCTTCATCCAGTGATATCCTTTTAGCCCTTCTATCCTTACTCTTATGATCAGCTTTTCGTTCTCAAGTTTTCTCAGAATTTCCTCTGTTTCCTTGACCTTGTATCCCATCCAATATGCGACATGTCTTGATGAAGATATGCCGTATGCAGACAGAACTTTGAGAACCAAGTGTTGACATGCTGTCTCCTCATCGACAGATTCTAAATTGAGATGAGGAAAATTATCTGAGAAAAGACGATAGTAGGGCATTCGAAATATTCCTTTTTCTCTTCGAGCTATGAATATCTTGCCAGAATAGAAGAGTGGACGTAATGCGGAATATTGAAAATCCTTGGGCGAAACTTCCCCTTTTTCCTTTAGTTTCTTAAGGACCTCTTGACTAGCCTCGTTTTCTTTCCTATCAATAACTTTTTGCACCCATCCTGCTCTTGCTACCCTGCGTGTGCCTTGGAAATAGTACGGTAGTTCTTCTGTCGCAACTATGTTGGTTGTCAGGCGCATTAGCATGAATTCAATTAGCCTTTTCTCTTCGTAGAGTAATGAGTCAAGCCAAGTCTCTTTGAAGTCTCTAACGCGATTCCATAAAGTTACGTAATGTGCCTGAGCTATAACTGGAAGCGGATCATACTGTACTCCGCAGACTTGTTTTATAACTTTAACGACATCTTCCTTAGACCGTCCTTGTGTTGATGGAACGAGTCTTTGCTTCCTTAGAACCAAATGTCGGACAGTTGACAGGTCTATCGACTCAATCAAAGCTCTCTCTCCCAATACAGTTCTACGAGATTTTTTAGCTGTTATTGCGTATATACCTGTTTCAATTTAACTAATTGGAACCTGCAGTCCCCCTTTTCCAGAAAGAATAATTTGATATATTTGGTTTATGTCAGTTCTTGATGTGGATTTGTTTTCCCTTCATTTTGAAAAAGAGTTCAATGATAGAGGCATATCTTTCTGTCAGCGCATAGGGATAGCCAACCTTACCACGGTTCATGGCCCTTGACTCCCTAACATGACCCTCCACAGATTCCACACTGAGTGGCAACGCCCCACGCTTGATAAGCCTCTCACCAGCACTCTTTCAATCCACAAGATCGCATCACCCCCTAGAATACTAGAGAAAAAGCAGAAAAATTAATTACTCCACAAAACAATAATTGTTGGTATGAAAAGAGATGCCAACCCGTTCGGAGAGATCGACATCCTACCGGTCTCCTTGAATGAGGAAAAAACCAGAGAGACCATGGACAAGGCCCGGAGGGAGAAGAAATGGGTCGTGGCAGTTGTCGCTGCGACAAAGCCTGATTTCTACAAGCAGTGGAGCCTGCTCCCGGCCTGTGACAAATTGGACATACCAAATTTTGTTATCAACACAGGACAGCATTACGATGAAGTATTGGGGCATGGCCTTGATGAATTCAAACTGAGAGATAGATTTGCGTGCGACCTAGCTTCACGTGGGGATTTGCTGCAGAAAAGTTCTGAACTCATAACAAAAATAGGATGGTTTGGAAAATACCTGAAGCATAACTGGCCGGATGTGACAGTGGTTCCTGTGGTGCACGGGGACACCCTTGTTGCTGCTGTCGCCCCGATCGGCTGGATGTTTTCCAGAAATGAGAAGGTCGCGCAGAACGAAGCTGGGCTCAGGTCTATGACGCCGGACAACATGAAATCGATAACCGACAAACCGGATAACATAGAAGATTTCATAGAGAAACAGTGGCATGGGAAATGGGACATACTGAGGAACGAACCTTTTCCGGAGCAGTGGGATACTTTTGTTAGCGGGGCGGGTACAGAGTTCTTTTTCGCACCAACCGACCTCAACAAAGAACACCTTTTGAGAGAGGGGTACCCGGAGGAAAAGATATGGTCAGTCGGAAATTCGATAGTAGACGCGATAGACATGAAGATGAAGGAAAAAGATGAGACGAGCGTGTTTGACTGCTACCCGAAACTGGAGGAGAAGGAAAAATGGATAAGAGTTGATATTCATAGAAGGGAGAACCTGACTCCTAAAAGGTTTAATGCCATAATCGGCGGCATCATGGACCTCGTAGAAAAAGGATATAATATTGTTTTCATCGAATTGAACGCAACCAAGACCGCACTGGAGAAACACGGTCTGAGAGAAAAGTTGATGAAATTAGGTGAGAAAGACAACTTCCTTTTCACAGGGGTCTGGCTGAAGTATGCCCATGTCATAGAATTTTTGAACTCGGGAAAATGTTTTGCCGAGCTGACAGACTCGGGATCTATGCAAGAGGAACTGAACGAACTGGGAAAAGTTGCCTGCCTGACTTGCAGGTTCAGCACCGACAGACCTGAGACGGTTTTCAAAGCTAACACAAATCTTCTTGTCCCGCCGATCAGCAGGGAATGGGTCGTTGGGATGGTAGACCATGTCTACAAGTCAGAGGATATCAGGAAGACCTTGTTGCAGCCCAACAAGCTCTACGGTAAAGATGTAGGGGACAAGATAGCCAAGATTTTTTCAGATCTGATGGCGGAGGACGGTAGGGCGTTCAGCTGGGCTCATGAGACTCTCAAATTGTGGAAAGAGAAACCAGAAAAGAACGACTTCTCCTATTTGTGAATCTAATGGAAAAAGATCCTCACAATAGAAATCGAATGCAGAATAAAACCCGAGAACTGACGAGTTAATCCACAAACCAAACATTTACACTTCTCTAGAAAGACAGTTCGACAGTTAGCTGTCAATCGTGGCATGCAATGGAGGAGGGCTAAGATGGTTGGTTCTGCGGGCGGACGAGTCGAGGAATCTAGGAAAATGAGGCATTAGGGTTTCAGGATGATTTTTATGGCGTCATGTTTTTCTTTTTCCATTAGCATGTTGAAGGCTTCTCTGAATTCTGTCAACTTCATTGTGTGGGTGATGAATGGCTTGACTTTGACTCTGCCGTTGGCAAGCAGGTCAACAGCGACGGGGTAGTCCTCGTACTGGTTGTTTGCTGAGCTGGTAATCGATTTTTCTGCGCTGAGGTCTGTGAGGCTGAGCGTGATCCTTGCTTGGGTGACTGCGAGCATGACAAGTCTGCCTGTTCCAGCGAGGGACTTTAGCCCTTTTTTGATGGTTTCTGACTTGCCGACCGTGTCAAAGCATACGTTGACGCCTATTCCACCTGTTATCCGTTTCACCTCTTCAACAATATCGGTTTCGCTGGCATTCAGAACATGGTCTGCTCCCAGTTCTTTGGCTAGGCTTAGCGGCAGGTCCCAGTTGTCCACGGCTATTATTTTGGCGGCTCCTCTGGCTTTTGCGACCTGAAGAATCATCAGCCCTATTGCGCTGGTCCCCATTACGAGTACGGTGTCGCCCGGAGAGACGTTTGCTACTTTGTTCGCGTGAACCGCGACGGCCAAGCCGTCAAGCTGCGTTGCCTCTTCGTAGCTTATGTTTTCGGGTATGGGGTGCGCCTTGTCCGACCAGACCTGCATGTACTCGGCGTATCCGCCGGGCGGGTACTCGGTGTCTTTCCATCTGCCGTCGTGTCCTATGTGCAGGGTTTTTGCGCAGAGATTGGGCAGGTTTCGCCGGCAGTAGTAGCATTCTCCGCAGCCTTTGAAGGCGATTATGCCGGTTCTTTCGCCGATTCTGTCTCTGCTGACGCGTTTTCCAACTTCGACTATGTCCCCTGAGATTTCGTGTCCCAGTATGAAGCTCTTGGTTTCTTTGATGTTCTTTCCCAGCGTGTGCAACGCCCAGGGATTCTCGCCTAGAAAGTACCTGATGTCGCTGCCGCAGACGCCGACCGCCCGCACTTTTATTATGGCTTCGTCTTCCTTTGGCTCCGGCTTCGGAGCGTCAACCATCTCGATTTGTCTAATTCCCTTCAGTACCACGGCTTTCATAAGCCTAAATGGGAAGGCTGAGAATTTAAGTTTGAGCTGACGAGACCTAAGTAGATTTGACTGTCAATCTGAATTCTGATTTGACAGTGACTGTCAAACGGGAAAGCCTTGTAGATTTGTCTGACAAAATTTTTTCTGTTTTGTCAGTCACTGACAAAAAAAGGGTCTCACGTTTTCGTCCGAGAGACCGCTACGCGCATTGAGCAATGAAGTGTTAGGCTTCGCATCTGAAATCAGCCTGTCGGGCGTTGATTTGGCAACATATCTATTTTAACTGAGTTTAACAGTTTGGTAGATGAGCTAGACAGCAATCTTGATTGGAGCGGATTGGTTTGAAGCCGAGGGAACGTTTCATCAGGGCAGTTCATTTCGAGGAGGTTGACAGGGCGCCTCACGCCGAGCAGTTTTGGTCCGAGACTATGGGCAGCTGGTATGCTTCTGGGCGCCTCAAACGGGACTACCGGTGCGGGGACTATGATCCGACATCTCTGTTGCCGACTGGAAGCCTGGATTACGATGAGTTGTGCCGCCTTTACGAGATGGATATGCATCCGCCTTGGAACTCGAACAGCCACTTCTACCCGACCGAGTTCAGCCCCATGTTCCAGAAGAAGGTCCTTCAACGGGACGATGCATGGATGACGTTGAAGGACGAGTGGGGAATCACGAAAAAGGTAAGCGTGACCGGCGTGTCAGTTCCGCAGCTTATCGACTTCCCGGTTAAGAAGCCCGAAGACTTTGAAGCCATCAAGGAACGGCTGGACCCCCATGACCCGCGAAGATTCAAAGACGGCTGGGGCAAAATAGCGAAACAAGCCTTGAAGGAAGACTCAGCTCCGATAAACTGGGGCATGATCGGCTTCTTCGCCGTGGCACGCTGGCTACTAGGGCTGAAAGGGGCACTTTTGGCGTTTCTCAGAGAGCCGTGGCTGATCCGCCGCATCTTCAGTTTCTGGGCAGACTACGTCATCGCGTTGGCTGAGCCCGCATTGGAAGTTCAGGTTGACTACGTGGGCATTTGGGAGGACATGGCTTACAGGGCGGGACCCATGATTTCCCCGCGGACGTTCAGGGAGCTTATGGTTCCCTACTACAGGCGCGTGACGGATGCCTTCAAGAAGCAGGGCGTCGACACGTTCATAGTTGACTCAGACGGCAACATCGAAGCCCTAATCCCACTCTGGCTCGAAGGCGGCGTCAACGGTTTCCTGCCCCTAGAAACACAAGCAGGAATGGACGCGCCAGCGCTCAGAGAAGCCTACGGAGACAAGGCGGTTCTTATGGGAAACATAAGCCTCTCGGCACTGCGGACAGGCCCAAAAGCCATAGATGAGGAGCTACGAAGAAAACTGCCGCCGCTGCTGGCAGGCGGAGGCTACATAGCGTCCACAGACCACCATGTCTCGCCCGACGTGCCCCACCAAAACTACCTGCACTACCTGAAACGAATCCTCAAATGGACAAAATACGCACAGAAACCAAACTAAGAAAATCCTCCTTCTTGCGAGAAGTCCTAGTCTCTTGTCTGACAATCAGATTTTCGTTTTGTCTGATAAATCTAGGCATTTCAGATTCCGCTTTGTAATTGTTTTTAATTGTGCTTTTAACTCCGCTTGACGGAACTTCTATATACGGGGCTATCTATGAAGTCATGGATGAGAGAGACCAGTTAACAAGCTACAAAC
>CAZELO010000025.1:0-30892 GCA_964513245.1 uncultured Candidatus Bathyarchaeia archaeon
GACTGGGTCAGTGCCTCTTGAATAGGGCGCAAGCAACCTGAAAAACAGTATGAGCATTGCTGCTGCAAGAGCTGCCATCCACGAGAACAGAAAAGCAAGCACGATCACGGTAATGGAGAGGGCGTCCCCGGTTAGGCATTTCCAATTCAGTGCTAGCCATTTCCTCCGTTTCCTCTGATTCGGCGATAGCCGCTTTCTTGTAAGCCAATCGCTAATTGACCAGAAATGCTTCGAGTAAAGCATGATGAAGCAGAGGTTCGCAAGCAACAACGCCCGGTACATGTCGTTGTATGAGGGATCAGTTATGTCCACTTTCAGGTCAAAATTTGCGGGTCCTGCTCCCTCAGGAGTTAGGATCAGTAAAGAGTATTCTCCTGCGGACGAGAGAGAAAGAGTGCGTGTATCTTTAGTAATTAGGTTGGGACCAACCCAGAAGGGACCCATGATGATTCCGCGGTTCTTCGGCCGCCACTGAGCTTCCTCGAAAGTCAGGTTCATATCGGGCGTGCCAAAAAGCAGAAGGGACCATGCTGAATTATTGTGGACCTTATAGGACCAAGTTATCTTCGAGTCATTTTTCAGATAAAAGCTATGCCTCCACGTTCCTTCCGCCGACGTATTTTTCTCGTCAATAACATTGTATGAAATGGGACAGTAAAGAATGTATGACGAAGCCAGAATTAGCATGGACGAGAGAATGATGAGTGGGAGGGAGGACCAGAGAGTACGCAGCTTGCTCTTCTTTCTCGGCCGGGTTTCCTCGGTCTCCTCAACACCGTGCATCAGGCTTACGGTTGCCTCTCCGAATGTTGAAAGCGAATACTTCCCATATCCTGCTTGGTTCAGCAGCTCCTGCATAGCGTGCAAGTGGTAACTGAGATGTGCGCTGCTTATCTTCAGTTCATTCTGCATCTCCGTGAACAACATGGGCTTCTCCGACAGCATACGCAGAATCCGCCGCCTCACAGGATGCTTAAGAACCGCAGACACCAACGTATACGTCTCAATATCTTTCTCCGAAATCTCTCCCAGATCCTCCAACCAACTCCCCCATTTTCCCTCAAAACTCCCTAATAAAATAGGGTTAGAAGCAGCATAAGTGTTTTTTCGTCAAGAAACTTTGACCTTCAACCATCTCCACAACATAAGCCAGATCTTTAACCCTCACATCGAGAGAGTACACATGCCCGATACGTCTTTTTTCGCCACAAAAAAGGCGGAAAACAGGCTTCTTCCAGAAAAAAAGTGTGGGAAAGGCTGTTCTTTTCGCCAAGTTTAGTTGTCGCGAAGCACGATATCATCCAACGCCATTCCACGTTCAGTTCCTCTGCCAGTGCTGTAACCGTCCATCTTGGCTTCTCCACTGCCAGTAGAGCTAATGCTGAGTGAAACTCTTATATAGTATGTCTCGTCCTCTGTGAACTCGGTGAATTCCGGAGTTATCCAAGTCAGGTCCTCCCAAAAAGTATACGCACCAATCTGAATTGGCGTCTCACCCACGGAAATACTCATAGTAAGCAGTTTATCCTTAGTGTAAGCAACAAGGTCATCTTCAGGAGTCTCGATGTATACTTCACTGATACTAATCGAAGCCGCAGCTTTCCACCACCATCTAAAATCTATGCAGGCCACTCCAACTTCATCTGCAGTGAATGTCTCCTCTGCTGTAAAGTGAGCCCTCACCCATACCGTTGCCCCCGAGTTCCCGCTGCAGTTTCCTGCCATGTAACAAGTTCCAGTAGGAGATTCGCCATACTCCTTTACAACAGTAGCCCCATCTCCGTATTGGCTACCCCAACCGTCCATCTCATCGTAAGTTTCCCACTCAACGAAATGGTCTGTGTATGCGTATGTTCCTTGGATCGCTGTGCTCAGGGTTAGCATGGCAAAAATGAGAGCTGCTCCCAGCATAGTCCTAGGTTTTTTCTTCAAACAACTCACCTCCCTCACCTCTTAGTTCGGACAAGATGGCAACCCCTCCCCACAAAAGATTACCACCGCCCCAACAAAACATACTTCCAAATGACACTTTAACCTTCTGTAACCACTCTACCTTGAAGACCAGCGACACTTTTCTATCCAAAATTGCCAAAAAATCTTAAAAAGAGGACAGAAATGCTTGGGAAACAAGAACGAAACCAAACTGAATTTTGTCGCATAATTGAAGGCAAGATTGTAAATAGACGATCAGTCCATGCGGTGATGGAATTCTACAAAGACTTTGTTATCGAATACAAAGGGGCTCCTAGAGGAATCTTCGTAACTGCTTTGACTTAGAATAACCCCTCCCAAATGTAAAAACTAACAACTGTTACCGATTTTTTCCTCTCTTATCTGTTTTAAAGTAATTACCTAATCTTTTTCAAAATGATATTTGCAACAGAACTGCGGTTATCTTATGAAAGTCTCATGTTTGATTAGGAGATTATTAGAAAGAGAACAAAAAGAAGAATCATGCAACATACTTATAAATATAACAAACAGATATGCTGAAGATGGGGGAAATGATATGGCACCTATTGATGCGAGTTTCTGGAGACAACTTTTCGTAGACGACTACATAATCGAAGACATGAAGCATGTTTCTAAGAGACTGAATAAGGTTAAGAAGCATCCGGATAACCCTCTGCTCAAACCTGAACTACCATGGGAAAAACGGGATAATATCATTATTGCTGGGGTGCTTCATGACGAAGAGAATCTCTTTCGAATGTGGTACAATACGGCAGGGCACACTTGCTATGCAACCTCGAAAGACGGACTAAAATGGAATAGACCTAATCTAGGCTTGGAAGAATTTGAAGGCTCCAAAGAGAATAATATTACGACGGGGTGGGGAACACTTAGTCCGGAGGGAATCATTTACTCGCCGGAAATGCATGGCATCGAACCTGCGGACAGCTGCTATAAGACGCTCTGCCATATTAAAGGAGGCAAGTCAGCCTGTTTCTCCAAGGACGGCTTCACATGGAAACCTTACGAGAATAATCCTGTAATTACTGGTGTTAGTGACGTCAACAATTTCTGCAAGACCGTGGAATATACGCCCAAAGGCTTCTATTTTAAGGATATCCGAGGCATTCCTCCAAAATACATCACTTTTCCCAAGATTATGGTCAAGATAGGTGCATTCGCAAGACGTTGCGTATCCTTCTGCCGCAGCGACAAAGTCTACCCACATCCTTTCACCGAGTGGTCAAAGCCGATTTTGGTCTTGGCTCCAGACCGGAAAGACGATGAGGCAACCGAGAGAAAGTTGGCTGAAGCAAAAAGCATCGTACAGTATGATTGTCCAGATGACTATAGGGCTGATTTCTATGGGATGCATCCTTTCAGTTATGAAGGCATCTACCTTGGGCTGCTTGAGGTCTTCTACATGTCAATGGATATGGAAAGGATAGGCCGCCTGATTTCGGATGGCGTCGATGAAGTCCAACTGGTTTCAAGCCGAGACTTGATCCATTGGGAACGCGCATGTAACAGGGAGCCGATCCTATCGCGAGGAGAAAAGGGAGAGTGGGACTGCGGATGGATAATGCCTTGCATGCCGATTATTGTGGGCGACGAGATATGGATATACTATAGTGGAAGCAATAGTTCACATCATTTGTCATCTCCTTGGACAGAGCCAAAGAAAGTAACATGGCTGGGTGGACTAGCGACTCTGCGCCTTGATGGATTCGTTTCCATAGACGCCGAGGAAAAAGAAGGTGAACTCACCACACGACTTCTGACTTTTCAAGGGAACAGATTGAACATAAACGCTCAGGCCGAAGAAGGCTCCGTCATGGTTGAGATTCTCAAAGAAAACGGAAGACCGATAAAAGGCTTCAGAGTATCCGACTGCGACAAATTCTCAGGTGACAACGTAAGACACACCGTCACATGGAAAGGCAACGCAGACATTTCCTCGCTACAAGAAATGCCTGTGAAGTTACGTTTCTACTTGAAGAAAGCTAAAATCTACTCGTTCCACTTCCAGAACCAAACATGACCATGAGACTGATGATTCTGAAATAGAAATTGTTCCTGATTTTTTCAGATCTAACCGTTGACAATTTCAGGAAATATGTCGAAAAGAGGGGAGATTTGACATCTGAGAGAGAAGTGGCTTCCTCGATAACCATAAACGGTAAAGAACATGTTTTCTGCAAGGAAAGAAAAACATTCTCATTTGCCCCTCTCAAGGAAGAATCCTCATCTTGCTATGAGAAATTCGTCACA
Source organism: uncultured Candidatus Bathyarchaeia archaeon (assembly GCA_964513245.1). Lineage (GTDB taxonomy): Archaea > Thermoproteota > Bathyarchaeia > Bathyarchaeales > DTEX01 > CAZELO01. The sequence continues at coordinate 4,225 of CAZELO010000025.1, forward strand.
ATTGATGCAGACCGCGAATTAACTAATAAAGCCTTGTACCCCATAGACCTAATGAGCGAAGAGAGGCAATGTTAAGAGTCCTTACATCAGACAGCGTGCAGAGTTGACTTTGAGTACGGAGTATACCAGATTATTCTATGAAAAAGAGAGACGGCCTTATACTATTCAGGAAGCGGAAATGAAAGAAGCGAAATCTTTGCAGAATAATCGATAGGTATAAATTTCGCTTTCCAGTAGCATAGCGGTAAAGTGAAGGTGTATTTCACAGTGGCCTACAAATACATGGCGAAGGCTTGGAAAAGCCCCGAATCCTCATACATCAAGGGTCTGATGCAGGAAAGAGCAATTCTTTGGCGACGCCAACCCGCCATATCCAGAGTTGATAAGCCCACCCGCCTCGACAGGGCTAGAAAGCTCGGCTACAAAGACAAAATAGGATACGTGACGGTACGGGTCCGCGTAAGAAGAAGCGGCTTCAGAAAAACCCGTCCAACTGCTGGAAGAAGACAGAAAAGAACGGGCGTAACGCGGTACAAGCACGCAAAGAGCATGAGACTGATTGGAGAAGAGCGCGCCGCAAAAAAATTCCCAAACCTTGAGGTACTCAACTCCTACTGGGTCTGGGAAGACGGGCGCAGCAAGTGGTTCGAAGTCATAATGGTAGACAGATCTCTGTTACCCGAACTCAAACTTGGAAGTGGCCGAGGAAGAGCCCACAGAGGCTTGACAAGCGCCGGAAGAAAGATGCGCGGCCTCACTTGAAAGAGAAAAAAGGGCAAAAAAGCTGACGGAAACCCCACAAAGAAAAACGGGATTAAACCCCTTCCCTTTCTCCAAGGAAAGTACCTGATTCTCGGATAGGCACGCAGACTGGTTCAACGAAGGCTTCACGGTATGAAGACGGCTGCCGCTATTACTGTTGTCCAAAGCCCTTCTTTGTTGCCTTCGGCTGACTGGCATATGTTCGTCGTTTTGAAGATTTTGCCGCTTGCCCCGTAAATCCGCTTCCTCTCGTCCCAAGCGGTCTTCGGGTCGAACTCTATGCCAAGCGTCGTCGCCAGCATCGTTGCCGCAAGATCCTCAGCGTAGCTCCCAGCCTTTCTAGCGGTTTCGCCGAAGCAATGATGCTCCGAAAGATAACCATAGCCATTGTTGCCCTTAGGCACCGCCAGCCCTATAGCCGCAGAAACAAGTCGGTTCGGCTCGTTGGTTTCAGCTCTTGCCATAACGACGAAGGTCACCTGTCCAGGCATCAATAGGCTTAGTCCTTCCTCCTTGGAGACTATTTTACAGTTGGGGGGAAGGATGCTTGACACAGTGACAAGATTACATTTCTCGATTCCCGCCTTTCTCAACGCTAACTCGAAAGAAGCAGGCTTGTCGCTGTGTACGCCGACGCCCCTCGTGAAAAACATCTTCGTTGGAATCATGAGTTCTAGAGAACCCTCTCACTTTTTAAAAACCTTTCTATAATCCGCGGTCGGCTCTGAATTACGCTCGGAACATCTGATAGAACGGACAAAAGGTATTACGCTTAAATTGTAGATGCAGGGAAATTAATCAAGAAGAGATCTAACTGATCCCGAAAAGCGATGTGTGTGGCTACTTTGGCGCGAAACTGCATATCATCCATTGACTTGAGCTTCTTTGCCCACGCAACAGAGGACCAAGACAAGGTTCTCACGGCCGCTCGGAACATTCTGCCCCTTGCTTACGCGGAGCAGGTGAGCTTTGAAAAAAGTAGTCTTAAGGGGGAATACGGCAACCCGATCGTCTTCTTTAAAGCCCAGATTAGGGACGTCCAGATTGCTGAGGCATTCCTCAAGGAAGCCAGGATGAATCTTTCTTCGCTGGACAAGGAGACGTTGGTTCAAGAGATGAATCTGCGGCTGGACAAGAGCAGCTTCTACGTGAGGGCTGACAAACAAGCCGCCTTCAGAGGCAGGTTCAAGCTCGGTAGAGCCAACCCGATCCGCATACGCATAAAGTTCAAAACTTCGAAGGTGGAAGAGATCCAGCAGATATGCCGAGACTTTGGGGTTCTGCCATGAGATTCGTGGACATGCATCTACGCCCTGACCTGAAAAAACCAGAACAAACAAGCGAAATGCTTAGAAAATCCGCTCAACTCGGCTACAACACAGTCGGAATTGCTTTTCCAGCTGAGGCGACGCAGAAAGAGATGGACGAGATGCGGGAGCTCTGCAACAAGCTTGGATTGGACCTAGTGACAAGGGTTGATCTGTCGCCTCCGACATCTCGCCGGCTACTTGGTGACTTGGGGCGGCTAAGAGGCAGATTCGAAGTGATAGCCACATGCTGCTACTCGAAAGAGGTTGCCCGACAAGCAGCTAAAGACCAAAGAGTTGACATCCTCAATTTTCCGCCGACCAACACGAAGGCACGTTTCTTTGACCGAGCAGAAGCCGAGCTTGCTTCAAAGGCTTCCGCAACGCTTGAGGTGGACATGGCGCCCCTGCTTTATCTAAGCGGCTTCCAGAGAACGCGGCTCCTATCTTCGCTGAGAAGGGAAACGAGAACAGCCAAAAAGGCGGGAGTCCCCATAATTTTGTCCAGCGGAGCCAGCGGCATCTATTATTTGCGGAGACCCATAGATTACGCGTTTCTCGCCTATGTGTTCGACCTAGATTTTTCAATGGCTAAACGGGCGGTCTCAGAAAACCCTCAACTTATAATTGAAAAGAACAGACAGAAGCTCAGTTCGGGATATGTGGCGCCGGGCGTTTATGTAGTTAAGGAGGGAAAGAATTGCCGCGGCGCATGAGGCGGCGTTACATAGCCGTCCAGATTGACAGCGAGAATGCAATCGATGGGAGAGATTTCTACGACGCTGTCTGGAACAGCATCCTACGCCTATTCGGCGAACATGTCGCCAGCCAAACGGCACTTTCCCTCATCGGATTTGACCCACAGGCAAACCAAGCCACAATGCGATGCTCACATACTGCGCTGGATCCCGTAAGGGCAGCTATAGTCGCCGTGTCAGAAATAAGGAACGAAAGAATAATCCCGCAAATCCTGCTTGTTTCAGGAACACTGAAAGCCCTCAGAGATAAACTACAAACAACAAAAGGCACCACTCTTTCTCAGTAATCATCCATATTGGTTCTTCTCTTCTCATCCTGCTTTTTCAGAAATTCTGTCTTGTTCTCAAGTTTCGGTTGGGTACGATCATAAACCAGCGAATAGGCATGCAACACCCGTTCATAGTTTTGTGATTCGGCGTTCTTTAAGGCTTTTATATGGGTGTCTCTCCATTTTCGTTGCGGGGCTCTGAAGGTTGGGTGTCTCAAATACTGATAGAGACTTGGAAAGATACTTCTTTGTCCTTTATAGGTTGGCTGAGTTAGGCGCCGTCGGTAGAACAGTGAAGATCTCAACAGAATCCTTGGCTGAAAAGATCGGTTTTTCTCAGCAGACCGTTTCCCGCTACCTCATCGAATTGGAGCGCATAGGGTGGATTCAGCGCACAGCCACCCGTGATGGCAGCCTGATTCGAATCTCAAACCTAGGCGAGTCCCATCTGAGAAGGGTTCATTCGAATTTGAAGAAGATATTCGAAGAGGGCTACCCGCCTTCCGTCACAATCGAAGGCAAGGTCTTCACCGGACTCGGAGAAGGCGCATACTACGTGACCCGCGACGTATACAGGGGGCAGTTTATCGAAAAGCTGGGCTTCGACCCATACCCGGGTACGCTTAACCTGAAGGTAAGCCGCGAATATGACGACAAGGTACGTTCTGAACTTGATAATAACGCCGGCATCAAGATCGAGGGCTTCAAGAACAAGGATCGAACGTATGGCGACGTCAAATGCTTCCTAGCCACAATAAACGGCAAAAAGAAATGCGCTGTCATCCGCGCGTTGAGAAGCCACTATGACAGCTCGGTTGTTGAGGTCATAGCGCCTGTCCGCCTGCGTGACCGCCTGAATCTAAAAGATGGAAGCAAAGTCAAGCTGGAGATATTTCTAACGAATCCTTGATATACCTTCTTTGTCTGCTCATTTTCTGGCGAGATCAACGAGTCGCTTCCCACGCGTCAATGAAGAGACAGTTATTAAGCCCGTAACCTCCATCTTCATCAGGGTCGCATTAAGTTCGCTCAACCCGATATCCTTATCGAATGCCCTTAGGAACTCTAGCAGCTCCGAGTCAGTCATAGAATTCTTCTTCTGCAGAATCTCCATAACCGTCGCATAGATAGGTTGAATCTTCCAAGTCTTCACAGCCATTTTGTTCTTTCACCACCTTACGCTTTCTAGGCGATCATAGCAGGCGCTGGCTTCTGCACCTTACGCACCTGTTTCATGAATCCTTTGTACCAGTTCTCCATATCGGGTGATATGCTTGGACCGGTTTTCTTCACGGCTTCTTGGATGTCCGCGAGGGTTACCTCTTTCGAGTTGACGTCTCTTCGAAGGGCGATCATGGCTGCTTCTCTGCACACTGCCTCTATGTCTGCGCCGGAGTATCCTTTTGTGGCGCGTGCTATATCTTTGAAGTCAACATCCTTTGCCAGTGGCATGTCTTTACTGTGTATCTTGAAGATCGCGTCTCTGCCCTCTTCGTTCGGCTCAGGAACATAGATTAGGCGATCGAACCTGCCTGGCCTGAGGACAGCTGGGTCAACTATGTCAGGTCTGTTTGTAGCAGACAGGACAACAACATCTTCCAAAGTTACGATTCCGTCTATCTCTGTAAGCAGCTGGCTTATGACTCGGTCGGTCACTCCGCTGTCTCCGTATCCCGAGCCTCTTCTCGGAACGAGCGAGTCCATCTCGTCGAAGAAGATTACTGTGGGCGCCGACATCCTTGCCTTCCTGAAGACCTCTCGGATCGCTTTTTCGGACTCGCCGACCCATTTTGAGAATACCTCTGGACCTTTGATTGAGATGAAATTGGCTTCGCTCTCTGTAGCTATAGCTCTGGCAAGCATGGTCTTGCCGCAGCCGGGCGGACCGAAGAGTAAGATTCCTTTTGGAGGTTTGATGCCCATCTTCGTAAAGACTTCTGGGTTCTTGATCGGCCATTCGACGGCCTCTTTCAGTTCCTGTTTGACCTCTTCAAGATTTCCGACATCATCCCAGTGAACAGCTGGAACCTCTATGTAGACTTCTCTCATGGCTGTGGGCGTAATCTCCTTGAAGGCATTTGTGAAGTCCTCCATCTTGACCTCCATCTTCTCAAGGACATCGTGTGGAATTCTCTCCTCCTCAAGGTCGATCTGAGGCAGGTAGCGGCGCAGAGCCTTCATAGCGGTCTCTCGGCACAAGGCAGATAGATCCGCGCCTGTGTAGCCATGCGTCATGTCCGCCAGTTTTTTGAGGCCCACATCCTCAGCGAGGGGCATGCCCCGCGTGTGAATCTGGATTATTTCATGTCTGCCCCGTTTGTCGGGTGTACCGATCTCTATTTCACGATCAAACCTACCCGGTCTCCTCAAGGCTTGGTCAAGCGCGTTAGGTCTGTTTGTCGCACCTATGACGATGACGTTTCCTCTGCCGCTTAACCCGTCCATAAGTGATAAGAGCTGGGCGACGACTCGTCTTTCTACCTCACCTGTGACTTCTTCCCTTTTGGGTGCAATGGCATCTAACTCGTCAATGAAGATGATGCCCGGCGCATTCTGCTGGGCTTGCTGGAATATCTCGCGCAACCGAGCCTCAGATTCTCCGTAGAACTTGCTCATGATTTCGGGGCCGTTTATCGAGAAGAAGTTTGCATCAGACTCGTTTGCTACCGCCCGTGCAAGCAATGTCTTGCCGCATCCAGGTGGACCGTGTAACAGGACGCCTTTCGGCGGGTCTATACCGAGTCTTTGGAATATTTCTGGATGCCTCATTGGGAGTTCAACCATTTCTCTTAGCCGTTGGATTTCGTCTTGGAGGCCGCCTATGTCTTCGTAGGTTGTTCTCGGCACGCCTTTTGTTTCTGGCACAGGTTCAGCCATTATCTGCAGACTTGTGTCGTAGGTTAGCCTCACGACTCCATGCGGACGGGCCTTCATTATTGTGAATTGGACTGGATGTCCAAGCATCATGACGAGTGTGGTGTCTCCTTCGACGAAGGTTCTTTCCATGAGGCGGTTCTTGACGAAGTTTGTGAAGTCGTCGTCCACGTTGAGCCGCATGTCTAGGGGTGCCAGAACGAGGTTTGTCGCGTCTTTTACTTCGGCTTTTCGCACGATAACGTATTCGTTTATTGAGACTCCAGCGTTTTTGCGTGAATATCCGTCTATCCGTATTATGCTACGTCCTTGGTCTTCGGAGTAAGCGGGCCAGGCGATGGCGGAGGTTTTTCTTTTGCCGACTATTTCTATGACGTCGCCTGCTGAGACGCCTAGTTTTTCCATTGTTTTCTGGTCGATTCTTGCTATTCCTCTTGCTACGTCTCTTTGTCTGGCGTCTCCGACTCTGAGCTGGGTTTCGCTCAAGTAGTTCTCCACCTTGCTATAAGATTTAATGGTAAGAAAAAGGCTTTATTTCCTATATAAACATAGTGAACTTTAAACTCTGCTTACCATCACTGTCTGGAAATCGCTTACTTTCTCTATTTTTTTGAGGCAGGATTCAACTTCGTCGATTCCGCCTGATTTTTCCTCTGGAAGTACCAAGTATGCAATTAGGGCTACGAGACCGAAGGCGATCGGTTCCTCTTCAAACTTGTGGACAGAAACATAGCTCGGAAGCTTCTGCTGGATTTCCTTCTTCAACCCGTTGAGGCTGATGTCAATATCTGAAGGAAAAATCTTCAAGACAACCAAGACTCTAGCCAAACCTTTTCCTCCTTAACGGCACAAAAGAAAACACACACCTATTTTAAAATTATGCTTTCTGGAAAAACAGCCAACAACAAGTCAAACAACTTCGCACAGAAAAGCACACCAAGAGATAACTATTATTTTTGAGTTGGCTTATTTTTGGGTGTCTGTGTTGTCTGTGATGTTTTTTCTGTTTTTGAGCCAGTCTGCTAGGGTTATTTTGTTTGTGTTGTAGTGTTTTTCGGCGGTGACGACGCCTCTTTCGATTAGCCTCATGAGGATTCTGTGAGTCTTTACCCGTGAGAATTTGGTTTTCCACCGGATGTCTTTCTGAAGCATTGTTCCGCCTTCTGCGATTAAGACCTCAAGGACCTTCTTTTCGTCTTCTTTTAGAACTCGCACCACAGCATCAAGCGCGGGCTCCTCCTTCTTGACAGAGGCGTGCAATTCAGCTTCTGCCTCGGGTTTTCTGGCACTGAGATCTGGAAAAACCATGAGGTACACGAGAACGATCAAGAAGGCAACTGCCAACGCACCGATCAGGATTAGCCAGTAAGACCGCGAAGCATTGTCGCCCATGCCTCCGGATCCGAACCCTCTTCCGCCTAAATCGCTGAATTCCAGAAGGAGCAGAATGATGACGCTAAGCATCAAGGCAGCGAAGAGGATCAAGAACAATTTTTTGAGGTTCATGCTCTTCTCATTCAATAAGGAAGCAGGATATTTAAACTGTTTCAAAAACTGAAACACTTCGTTACACCAAACATCCAAACCATGCGAGTGCATTACATTTTATCATGGACAAAGGAAGGAGGTGAAAAGAAAAATGAACGGCAAAGTGAAAATGGTTGCGGTTATGGCTTCGTTGTTCGCAGTTTTGTCAGTGGCATTCTTAGCCGCCCCAGCGTTGGCTTCTGCTAACGGAACAGTCTACACAGAACAGGATCAAACCCAAGAACAAGAAAGGCTCAGAATACATAATCAAGACGGCAGCTGCGCAGGCAACTGCACAATGACACAAACCAAGGAAAGGCTTCACCTCGGAACAGAACAGAGCTGCACAGGAGCCTTGGAACAATACAAATACCAATACAGCAACAGATTCGGACAAAACCCATGATCGACGGCTCCTCAGCAGAAACCAACATCCCCCCTTTTCTTTAACTATCTCTTATCGGATCAGGATTGACCAAAAGTACGCAAATCTTAATAGTTGTTCTCCAGATTTTTGAATAGTCAAGAAGCGTCGGTAAACATGGACAGCGAAGAAACTGAAGTTCTCGTGATCGGGGCAGGACCCGCTGGACTAATCGCAGCGCGTGAAGTAGCCCGACAAGGCGCAGAAGTGACCGTTCTCGAAGAACACGAACAAATAGGCGTGCCATGCCACTGCGCTGGCTTGCTAAGCATAAAAGGCATGGAAACAATAGGCGCGCCGCCCCATGGAGCCTACGTTCAAAACAAGGTTAAAGGCGCCACGTTCTTCTCGCCCTCCGGCATATCTTTCACTGTCGAACGGAAAGAACCCGTCGCCTGCGTCGTCGACCGAAGCATACTAGACAATTGGCTCGCCAAACAGGCAACAGAAGCCGGCGCTCACATAAGGCTAGGGCAAAGAGTCAACGCCATAAAACGGGTCCAAGGCAGAATAATCGGCGTTACAGAAAAACGGCAATACGAGGCTAAGGTCGTAATAGACGCTGAAGGCATCGCTTCAAGGACATTGAAAGCCTTAGGACTTGAACCCTTAAAACCCGCGTGTATGTTGCCGGCAACGCAGTTCGTCCTCAAAGGCGCAGATGTGAACATGGACTACGTGGAGATTCATGTCGGTAGGCACGTTGCGCCCGGCTTCTTCGCATGGGTCATACCTCTGAGCGAGGAAACGGCACGGGTGGGACTTGCGTGCAAAGGAACAAACCCCAAAGAGCAACTGCAACAGTTCATCAGGGATCGCTTCAAAAACAGCAAGAAACCAGAAAAGGTCAACACCAGCTCCGGCGTTATCATAACGGGCGGTCCAATAGAGAACACGGTTGATGATGGCTTCTTGGTTGTGGGCGATGCCGCTGGACAAGTGAAGCCCACCACAGGCGGCGGCGTCATCCTTGGCGGCATCTGCGCAGCAACGGCAGGAAAGGTCGCAGTGGAAGCCGTGAATGCAGATGACTTCTCCGAGCTATTTTTGGGAAGGTACGAAAATTCTTGGAAGAACGTGCTTGGAAAGGAGTTCAAGTCAGCCCTTTTCGCCCGAAGAGTCTTGGATCAGATGCCGGACAAGACCGTTGACAAATTTTTCAAAGCTATCATCGAGGAAAACCTCCAAGATGAGCTATCGGCTGAAGGCGACATGGACTTTCAAAGAAGCGTCATAATAAAGATTCTCAAAAGAAAGGAAGTTCTCGCAGTGCTGCCTTCGCTGTTGAGAGCCGTGTTGCCCTTCAAGTGAAGCAGAATCGAATGCCGTTGATGTACACGAATCGTTCATCAAACATGCGTCAGGGAGGAGATGGAACAGAATATATAAGTAAGCCTCCGCTATTATTGCAGTTCTATCTGAGGTGCCTACGTTGAGTGGACAAATGAAGGTGAACGTGCCCATGTGCACTTCGTGCAACAGGATAATCACACCGGGCACGGAGGCAACAAAGTTCGCATGCCCAAACTGCGGCGGAATAACAATCTGGCGTTGCTCCAAATGCCGAAGCTTCAGCCGCACATACAAATGCCCAAAATGCGGCTTCCAGGGACCCTGAGGGGTATTTAGAGGACCTACTATTTCCGCTTCCTAAAGAGTTTTACTCCATCACGTTCAGTGACATATTCGAATCCGGCTTCCAGTAGTTCTTGGTCTTCTCCGCGATTTCTCGATACTTTTACGTGGTAATCATCCTTTTCGAATTTGACGAGCTGGGTGTACATGAGTGTTGTCTTGATGTCCCTATGTCTCAGAGGCTCCATGACATAAACGATGTCTTTTGTTCTGTAATATTCCATCGTAGCCTTCTAGTGTCGGAACGTATAGAAAGTAATTCTATTTAGTCTAGGGTTCTGGAGCTTCTGCCCCAAGACATCAGCGAATTCGGCGTACTTCTCAAGGCTTAACAATGCAGGAACCCCTTTGTCCCTTCGTTCCCAATCACTCCACAGAGTGCGTTCCTTAACGTCATATTTCTCGGCTAGTTGAGTAATGACAGAGGTGGGATTAAGCCCAATGCTGACCGCTTCCAGCATTTCAACCCTTCTTTTGAGGATTTTTAGGTTCAAGGTATCCTCTATTATTACTCAAAAATGAATAATAGTTGCCTTCAATCTCTTCGCAAGTTCTCCCGAGCTCTATGTCAGTTCACAACTATAAGCTTTACGAAATTCGTAATATGTTTACGCTTTTCATCCGGAACACGAACATGATCGCTCACACATCATTGATGAAAGAATGATCGTGTTGACAGAGAGCGACAAGGCAATATTTGTAGCAATCTGACAATGGTTGATACATCTAGAGATTGCTCTGGTAACCGCGCGATTATTGGGGTAGGAAGCAGCAGAAAAGCAGTAAGGCCTATATGATGCATTATGTTGTTTGTTTTCTAAACTCAAGGATGTGAAAGACATGCCTTGTTGTGAAAGCAGGAAAGAAAAGAAAAAAGAGGGCTGGGAAGCAAAAAAACGGGGATACCCGGCTGCACGGCTCAAAACAGAAGCATTTAAGTAATACATACTATGTCGACTGTCTAGGGTTGGATCTGAGTCTTAGCCAGTTATTTTTCTCCTATCTCCCTTCTGGCTAGTGAATAGGTCCAACCGAACAAACAAAATATATAATTAAAGAGAAAGATTAAAATTTCCCCCCTCACACCCAACGAATAAATGGTCACCGATGAGTAACCATAATTTTTCAATCAAAGGGTATTGTTGAAGTAAATACGGATCAAAAGACTATCATACTAAGGGGTTAAACGATTAAACCGCCATTTGTCCTTGTCTGTCTATTCCGAGATGACCATTCCATTTTGTCTATTGAACTGGGTTTTCCCCAAGTTTTTATAAAACATGAGTGTAAATCATACCAATAGTCTGTAGGAGATGGAAGAATGAGGAAGATGAAGAAGCTAATCAACGACCCCTTTCAGGTGACGGTCGAATCTATTGAAGGTTTGGTAGGTGCATATTCAAACATCGTCAAACAAATCGGGCCTCATGTAATTGCGAGAAAAGATGCACCTGTTCGAGGAAAAGTTGGAGTCGTTATTGGTGGTGGAAGCGGTCACGAACCTTTATTCATAGGTTGGGTTGGCTACGGGATGGCTGACAGCGCCGTTTTAGGAGAGGTGTTCGCCGCGCCTGCCCCGCCTCTGATCTTGCAGGCCACAAAGGCAGCGCACAGTGGACGCGGCATACTATACGTCTATGGCAATTACGCTGGAGACAATTTGAACTTCGGGATGGCAACGGAGATGGCTACTGATGAAGGAATCAAGAATGAAACTGTCCAAGTTTGGGACGACGTTGCATCTGCACCGCCAGAAAGGCACAATGAACGCAGAGGTTTAGCTGCCGATTTTTTCGTGATTAAGGTTGCAGGTGCAAAAGCGGAAGATGGAGCCTCTTTGGCGGATGTAAAATCCGTAGCTGAAAGGGCTCGAGACAACTGCAGAACCTTCGCTGTTGCTTTGTCGCCCGCCACAATTCCAGCTACAGGTCAACCCACGTTTGAAATAGGCGACGACGAAATGTATTTTGGAATAGGTGCCCATGGAGAAAGAGGCTTGAACAATACAAAGATGCTCTCCGCGGATGAAACAGCGAAAATTCTGGTTGAAGGCATAGTGAAAGATCTGCCCTTCAAAAGAGAAGACGAAGTCAACGTCATAGTGAATGGGTATGGCTCAACCACACTGATGGAATTGTTTATCGTGAACCGCAGAGTCCATCAACTTCTTTGTGATTTCGGAATCAAGATTCATAAAACCGAAGTGGGAAACTTCCTGACAACACAAGAAATGGCCGGCTGCTCGGTTACTTTAATGCGGTTGGATGAAGAGATCAAAAAACTTTTTGACGCGCCGGCTTACACACCATTTTACAGAACTTGTCCGGACCTGCTGAAGAAGCAATGTCAAGGCTGGTGAGACCGTGAAAGAAACCATCAATTCTAAGCAGATGAAGAAGATTCTTCAGAAAATTGCAGATTCCATCATACAAAATAAAGAATACCTAACCGTGCTCGACGCCGCGTGTGGAGATGGTGACATGGGCGTTGTGATGTACTTGGGCTTTAAGAAAGCTAAAGAAGAACTGGATCAAGTGAAGAGCGTAGATATCGGCGTTCTCTTCGGAACCGTAGGTTCCACGGTGCTTACCTCTGTCGGTGGTGCATCAGGCCCACTCTTCGGTTCCCTGTTCAACCAAGCTGGCAGAGTGGCTAAAGGGAAAGACAACATATCTTTGGAAGATTTGGCTGCAATGTTTGAATCTTCTCTGAACAAGATATCTTCCCTTGGAGGTGCAAAAGTAGGTGACAAGACGTTGGTTGATGCCCTTGAACCGGCGGTGAAAGCCCTCAAAGAAGCTTCATCTAAGGACCTAAGCCTAGAGGTGGCGTTAGAGAAGGCTTCTGAGGCCGCTAGGTTGGGAGCTGAATCGACCAAGAAGTTAGAGGCTAAATATGGAAAGGCAAAATACCTTGGCGAGAAGTCAATTGGATACCTTGATCCTGGCGCTAAAGTCACCGACATAATTTTTGAAGCTTTCATTTCAGGATACAAGTCATGATTGAAGATTCAACATCAATCCCCAACCCAATCCAAGAACAGAACATAAGTAGTGACACGCAGAGTAGAGCAGAGTAGTGCAGGGTAGAGTAAATATTAGGAATGGCTGATGTTGGAACGCGGTCTTATGGCTACGATTGGGTAAGTCTTGGCAGCCTTCATTACTAACTCGTTGAACATCTCTTCCGTTGTATCAGCCCTAATTCCAATGAGGTTCCCATGGAAATGCCGTACATACTCTGCGAGCCTAGGCGCCGCAACTGTTTCATTGTGTTCTATTGCCTTGGCGAAGCATTAAATTGATTTTCCCATATAAAGCAGGTTGACAGGTGACTCTGCGAAAGTTACGCCACCAAGTTGGCAGCTCACCAAAGCACCCAGGCACGACTATGAACTCGTCTTTGTACTTTGCGACATGAAAAATTAGCGTGTTTCCTATGAGTCTTTCTACCGGTGTAGGTCAGTACCACCCAGTTGTTGGGTAGCAAGAGACGAAAAGGTGAACGCAAAATAAGCTCAAGGACAGGGTTGACCAAGTTAGGGAGCCAATATCCCATTCTCTCGCCCAATACCTTTTGAGTTAAACTATATCTACCGTAACTTAGATATAACTTGGCGCTTGGGTTTTAGTTTGGGGATTAAAATCTTAACCTTTCTCTCTCTTGTTGTTATGTGGCGTATAGCCAATGGTAAGATTGTGGAAGCTTAGGTTGTCGATGACTTATTGGATCTGCAAGAAATTAGGTGTTAGAGTCTCCTGAGGGTTGTTCGCAACTATTTTGATGTCCGAGTCAGATCTTCATATTTGAATTCAGTTGCTGGGGCTCCAATAAAGATCCACATAGCATCGTTCTCAGAATTGTTGATCACAGAATGCATGGTTTGAGGGGGAAAACAGAAGGCCGTAAAAGCTTCAACATTAAAGGCTTCATCATAAATATGAACACGAGATTTCCCTTGTATAAGAAGATAAATCTCTTCTGCCCTCTCATGAAGATGATGTGCAACCCTCTCTCCAGGCTTTAGAGTGGATAGAGACATAGCGATTTTTTTAGCCTCCAAACCTTTGCTTACGAGTTTGAGTATTGCTCCTCCTGGATCCTTCATTTCATTTAGCTCTTCTAACTTTTTCATTGTGAAACTCTCACGACTCAAAAATATTCCCTTCTTCATATCTACAACTTTTTACGATAAATGACTTTCCCAATATTAAAGTTATTGCATGTCAATGTAGACGTTCTGGAAATTTTTGGTTAAGACGACTTCTCCCGAGTACGGGTATGCATAATAGAAAACATCAAATTCGGCTTTCCTTTAATCTCTGAAGAAGTTGTTGAAAGGTACAATTGAATATCACAAGACAAAAGATCAAATGCATGTGAAATATCTCCTCGGACACAAAAACCTCTGAAATACAGGTTTTTCCGAACTGCATTTCCATCTGAGCCGTTAGTTGTTGCGGTGAGTTTAAAGGAGAACCAGTGGAGAGAGGAACCTCTGAAGTTACAGTGGCTCGATGTCTGGTTCTACTCTACTGTGAAGTAAGTTCCTGCGATGAAGCGGCGTCCACATTTTTTGCAGTCCCTTTCGCGGTAGACCTCGTCGTCAATGTTGTAGTAGTATACCGCGAAGACCGTTCCGTCGTCGAGCCGCGTTGCCACGGGGTAGCCGAGGTCCCAGCCAGCCGCGTCTCCGCGTACTATGAATTCGTCGCTCCATGTCTCGCCCATGTCTTCGCTGACTTTGCCCCTTATCCCTAGAGGTCGGCTCTCCCGCCAAGCATAAACGACCACAATTCTGCCGTCCTTGAGCAGCACTGGGTACGCGGATGTCCCCCAGCGTGTGATGCGTTTGGGTTCGCTCCATGTCAAGCCACCATCGTCAGAAAACGTAACAGAATTCCATCGTACGCCGTTCGGGCTGAGAGCTCCCAGAGTACAAAGGATGCGCCCGTCCGGAAGCGCCAGAAGCGTCGGATATGCCAAGGTGACTTCTTTGTAGATATCTCTGGCTACGGTTGAGAGGTATCTCCATGTCAAGCCGTTGTCTTCCGAGCAGAAGAGGTCTGAGAGGTTAAGAGCGTTCGGCTTTTGATGTTGCAGGGTCAGCAGAATCGACTTGTCAGGCATCTTCAGATAATTACTGGAAAAAGTGAGAACCTCGTCTTTCTGTGGCGGCCTTATGATTATCGGCGCTTTCTCCCAAGTGTGTCCTCGGTCTCGTGAACGAAGGATAGAAAGAACATCTTCATAGTGCACCTCATCCAGCACGCCTATGTAGGGTTTTCCAGCATATGCTCGGAGCACAACTAGGACGGAGTCAGGCTGGGACATGTCTATCTCTTCTCGCTCCGTTACCCGTTGAGCCAGCCACTCGCGTTGTTTTTCCAGCGGCATAGCACGGTCAAAAAGCGTCACGTTGTACTCTTTCGGCCATGTTTCACCGTTATCGAGAGAACGCTGGAGCAGATATTTGGCTCGCTTCATGTAGCCAACCTGTTCATGGTGGACGTCACTGGGCTTCTGATAAACGCAGGAAGCGTGATAATGGACCACGGCGATCTCGCCTCCGCCGAAGTTGTATATTCCACCGTGTCTAGGATGCCCACAATAGAGGTTGTCTCCGCCGCAGATTCGAATGTGCTTAACGTTACAGATTTCAACTTTCCGTGTCATGGCAAAAACACTTTCAGAGAGATTTATTCTTCTTAAAAGCATTTCTGCTCACTTACCCGATCTTTTAGCGCCTGCCTGCAGCTCGAGATTGTAGCTTTTCACCCGAGATTCCAAATATGTTAGGAAACTAGTTCCTCTAAGCGGGTTCGACCGATTAGTGGATACAACCGATAAATCACCATTTGAAGATGCACTCGAGGTTAATCATAAAAGGATTGTTCAAAAATTTATTGTATATTAAATGCCACATCTGTTCATTCACTTTCTCATCTCCCTTAACTTCATTTTTGCCAGTTCTCCGCAGACGAAAATATAATCTCTGGCAAGGCTTCCGTTCACGCCTCAAAACATGCTCCTTCTCGGACAGCAGTCTATACTCAATCTTCAAAATCTCCTGAACCAAAGCTTCTGATGCACCAGCAACCGTCGCACAACACTAACTTCTTTCTCGTCAATCAAAGCCGCTAAAGACTGACGCCTCAACTTAACCGAAAACCTCTAGTACATAAAGAACAATACGCTGGCAATAGAGAAACCAACAAGAGAGAACGTAAACCAATTGTGCTTTGGTGTAGATCTTGGGTTAAATGCTACAGTTGGCTCTGTCATGAGAAGCCCTCCTATTACCGCTTCGTCCTCTGAGACCGTTTTATCCGTGGCTGAATAGATGATTTCTAATAATATGGGGGGGAATCATTGTTATGAGCAACGACAAGCCAGTCGGCATTATAACCGAAAAAGACATTTTTGAAAGCATCTTGAGTTGGTATGATGATCCTTCTAGAGTTTCGATTCACGAAATCATGTCTTATCCACTCGTCGCAATAGAGACAGATAGATCGATAAAACTAGCTGTAATCCGAGAGGGGGAACTCGTCGGAGTAGTCACAGAAAAGAGACTTCTAGCCGCGTTGATAGAACTGTGAATAGCAATGTCTACATATGTATATCGGAATTAGCAGTCCAAGAGAAGGAGCCGCTCGAACAAATCTCTGAAATTGATCTTTTATGTTTCAATGGTTCAATCTTTTTTTCTATTTCTTGAGTGATAGTTTCCTCAAGAATTTTTCCTTGAACAGTTCTACGGCTAATTCTGCTGACTTGGTTGATGTATTAGCTGAATTTTGTACTTTACTCTATCTGTCTATTTTCTTCCGAGAATCTTGTCCATGGCGATCGATGTGTTTTCCAAGAGTACTTCAGGATAATACTTGTATGGTGGCATGATCTCTGCAGTTACAAATCCGTCATAATTGATCTCTTTCAACGCCTTCATTACTTCTTTCCAGTTTACGTCTCCTTCCAACAGAGAAACGAAGCCGTTGATGTTGCCCACATCTTTTTTGAAGTCTTTAATGTGCACTCTCTTTATGCGTCCGCCTAAGATTCGTATCCAATGTTCAGGGTAGCCCATGACTAGGATGTTACCGACATCAAAATAGGCACAGATATACTCGCTGTTGAATTGATCAATGAAATCTCGGAATTCCAGAGGGCTTAAGAGGAACTTGTTCCACACGTTTTCAATTGCCAAGTACACCTTGTTCTTCTCTGCGAAAGGCACAAGTCCAAGCAGGCTTTCTTTGGCTCTCTTGTAGGCTGTATCGTACTGGACTACCTCTGCGTTTGGGTTAAAGAACACATCAACAGCGCCCGGTATAATGAGCAACGTGTCCACATCGAGCCACGTAACAAACTCAATTGCCTTCCTAACAATTTCCTCTGCTCTTTCACGTGTCGCTGGGTCACTGCTCGTTAGAGGATAGTCCCACAGCGGCATCACCGCCAAATCAATGATCTCAACACCTATTTGTTGAGCGTGTCTCTTGATTCTCTCTACCTCTGCCTTGGTTGATGACAGTGACAGTTCGCCTTCGGAAGAGACTGAGAGCTCAACACCTTCGAACCCGGCTTCTTTGGCTTCCATCATGCTTTCCTTGATGCCTTTTTTGCCTGTAAGACCGTCGGGAAACGACCAGTACGTGATGCCTTTCTTCATCAATTTCACACTATCCTTTCCTTGACACATATTAGCAACATTATGTTTTTCGCCGCAGCTGACGAAGTACCTTTCTTCTTGAAAGTAATCTGGGTATCCTGTAATATTCATGGCAATCACTGCTATTAAGTCTAATTGTCTCTTCAAATAAGAACCTGCAACATGCATGACATCTAACCATAGATCTTTTGCAGCCGCACCAATACACTAACACTATGTGGATAATCAGCGGCACAAGCCTCTGTAAGACAGGAGTATTGTCCGTTTCTTTGGTCACAAATAATCAGGGACCTCGAATTCAAACCGGTCGGGTAACGCTTAGACATATATAGGCACTGTGATGAGTGTCAGAAATCAGCTAGCGATGAACCGAGTTATCACGAAGTACCTTTTTTTCTAGGGTTTTTTGTGGTTGTCCCTCCACTAGGCTTTCTTTTTTGGAGACCACAACGATTATAGTTTGTTCCTGTGGGCACAGGTACAGAGCTATCCTCTTTCTTTTAACGAGGAACATACATTCCTCCAAAATTCTTGAGCCGTGAGAATCAGCATATTCTCTTATTGCTTTTAGTTGAGCTGGGATGGATGATCCTTTCTCAGTCTCTTCCTTAGTTGAAACTCTGGCACAAGCCACAGTGTTTTTATACGATTTTGCTTATGCTTCTTCCATTTGGACTACTAAGTCTGTAACCCAATTTGATACTTTTAAGATTTCTTAATTTATCAGCTGTGGCAGCAGTTGGAACAAAGGTCCAAAGATAAGAGGCTGTACAAGCACGCTGCAAAACTCCTCATGATGACTCCTACTGAACAGTCAGGGCGCATCTTAGAAAACATTATTGAAAACAAAGGCAAGTAGATCTAATATTTTCAACTATGAAACGAAAACATAAAAAGGGGGGATTTGCAGGAGTCATCTCCATTATCATACAAAGTCAGAGGAATATATCCACAAATGCTACTTCAATGATTTGGCATGACTGATTCGGTGTGTTAATTATATGGACATTAGGTTCAGAAGTCTAAAAAAGCAAATTGCAGGCGTAATAATGATTTGAATGGTTCAGAAAAGGAAGAGAATCAAGATCAAAGGGCACTACATGCAAGTTCGACAACGTTCAACTAAGAAGGGAAAGAAAGGAACCATCTTAAAGAAATGGACGCCAGAAAAGAAGTAGTAGCATCCAGCAGATTGAGTAGTTTCACTGAGGTTTTCAATTGCCCCTAGAAAGGAATATTTCAGTTCACCATTCCCAAGAAAGCGTGTTTAGCTCAATCATGGAGTATCTAGACAAAAGACGTGTAAAGATTGGCTGCTCAACGCCTTCTTCTTTCATACTGGCCGAAATAGGTTCATTAAATTCCATGTCGCTCAGCGACGCAATAGGAGACGTGAAGATCAACATAACAAAGAGAGATGAAGGCTGCGACGTAAACCTCAGCTTTAATTTCATCAAAGACTACGCCGCAGACATGGCAATGGTAGCGATTGCCGAACTATGTAACTTTGCGTTGTTCTTTTGATTGATGTCTATAGGTTTGTATTTAGAGGATCTACAACTTTTCATTCTAACCATCTCAGTATCCGCGTTGCTTCCAATCCTTGCTGTAGCGCTGGCAAGATACAGCACATCATTAACCGAAAGAAAATTCACAGAGGATCTGCGAAGCCTTTTCAAGGCAATTGAGCCTCATTCAACAGCGGAATCCAAAGGAACTCGGGGATCCTCGGTTACTTATAGAAAAAGTTAACCCATTATCTGCTGTAATTCCAAGTGAAGATTTCTCCTACTGATAACAAAGAAAAGAAAGAAAAAAAGTCAGCCTTGGAAGGGCTCATTGTTAGGCACGTCGGGAAACTTGTTCTTCTTTTGGTGTTCTGCTATCATCGCTGCTTCTTCCAATATCTTTTCAGCGTCTTTACTACCCACGCCGAAAAAAGCATCCATGGAGTATCAACCGAACACGAGTTAATAATATAAAATGTGTATCGCATTCTTATAAGCAAATTTTCATTCAAGGATGAGACTAGTCTACTCGATGGGTCTGTCAAACTTGAACAGACCAGAGCCAACTAGCTTAATAACTAAAAAAGACCACTTCCATAGAAAGAACATACAACGTCCCACTACTGGAACAGAAAATAAAAAAGGGGGATTCGCGGGAGATATCACCACTCGGTCTATGTCAAATTGGTTTTTGTGAAATACTCGAAGCATCTTTTTTGTATATATGTATGTACTATCGTATGTACGTTACGTCAGTGGTAGTAGGGCTAGATTTTGACAATCACCACAAGGTTTACTAGTCGCAAACTTTTTCTAGTTGCTATTCGCCAACTAGGTCTGAAGGGACTGCCTTGGTTGAAGCGGAAAAGCTGAATCTTCTGTTCTTGTTCACAGACGAACAAAGATACGACACCATGGCTGCGTACGGAAACAATCGTATCGAAGTTCCAAACCTAAACAAGTTGGCAAGGGAAGGTGTCGTTTTCGAAAGAGTGTATGTTACGCAGGCAATTTGCTCTCCAAGTAGAACCTCAATCTTGACTGGCCTTTATCCACACTCAACGGGTTGCGTTGCAAACAATATAAGGTTATCTCTTGATGTACCTGTGCTTCCTGAACTTGCCGACTTCAAAGGCTATAGGAAGGGGTATATCGGCAAATGGCATTTGGGAGATGAAGTCTTCTGCCAACATGGATTTGACGAATGGATAAGCACCGAAGATGGATACCGTCAATATTTCAGACCAGGTTCTGACCGCTCAACACACAGTTCTTATCATAAGTGGTTGGTGGAAAATGGGTTCAAGCCCTCCAACTTTGACAAAGATGGCTTCGCATATTTCTCTCGTGGAGCAGCTGCACGATTGCCTGAAGATTTTTGCAAACCTACTTTTGAAGCGAATGAAGCTTCAAGGTTTATTCGAGAGTGTGTTGATGAGCCGTTTATTCTTTACGTTAACTTCCTTGAGCCTCACATGCCGTTCTTCGGTCCGAGGGACAACCAGTATAGCCCCAAGGAGGTTACTCTCCCAGAAAACTTCAATGCAATACCAACTGAAGACCAACCGTTAAAAGCACAGCTATTCGATGATAAAGCAAGCGAAACACCCAAGCACTTTTGGGGGAAAAAGCTGTATGAAACATTTCTTAACACCCTTCATCCAACTGAAGAAGATTGGCGTTGTTTGATTGCAAAGTATTGGGGCTTGGTTAGTCAGGTGGATACTGCTGTAGGAAAGATTCTTGACACACTGAGAAAATGTGGTCTTGAAAGTAATACAGTTGTTGTTTTCACTAGCGATCATGGCGATATGATGGGAAGTCACAGGTTGATTACCAAAGGATTCCAGTTCGAAGAAGCAGTCAGGGTTCCATTGATCTTGAAGGTTCCCAATGATTCTGTTTGTTGCAACCCGCTGGTTAGAGGCCCTGTCAGTCAGGTGGATATTGTGCCAACTTTTCTGGATTATATGGGGAAGCCGATACCCGAAGAACTCGATGGGTACAGTCTGAAGTCAATAATCGATGAAGGGAAGGATCCTTCCAAAGATGTTTTCATAGAGTGGTTTCCACACAACTCATTATACAAAGGAAAAAGCGACGAGATAGATCACCCAGTTATTTCCCTTCTAACTCAAGATGGATGGAAGTATAATTGGAGTTCATTCGGTCAACATGAACTATATGACCTTCGCAACGACCCTATAGAAACGAAGAATCTTGCGAAAAACAAAGAATGTCAGAGGTTAATCAGGCAATTTGAACACCGCAT
Organism: uncultured Candidatus Bathyarchaeia archaeon; assembly: GCA_964513245.1. Lineage (GTDB taxonomy): Archaea > Thermoproteota > Bathyarchaeia > Bathyarchaeales > DTEX01 > CAZELO01. The sequence continues at coordinate 25,236 of CAZELO010000025.1, forward strand.
ACAAGACTGGAAAACTGCTACGAAATACGTCGTGCATCGCTACACTGTCCACCACAACCTAGCCAATGACAAAACCTGGCTAACTTAGAGTCGAAAAAGCTACTAATTTTTAGCTTATAGTTCTGAAAAGAAAATGCTTACGAATTAGCCGCTAGCATATCCCTAGTCATATTACAGAAAAGAATCTCGAAGGCTATATTCAGGAGACTGCTGGCTTAGAATTACCTGATAATTGTAAGCAGATCGCTGGTGAAACGAAAAACACATATTAATAATCTTCCATGTAATTAGGAGTGGATAGAGCTTGTCTTCATTCGTTCCTGTGGAGCTTTCTGGCACCCCTAGAAGGATCGGTTACCAGAGGGGAAGAATCTTCCGCGACATAATCCGATCAAGAATCGAAACGAGACTTACGAAATATGGAAATAAAAGAGACGCTCAAAAAGAGTTGCGTCTCCTCTTCGAGGTTCTAAATGTATACAAACCAGAACTTATTGACGAACTTAAGGGAATGGCTGAGGGAGCAAAACTGAACTGTGAAAACTTCCTTTGTGGCAAAGAAAAAGAAAAGTTATGGCCAGCGAATGGATGTAGCGCTGTGGCTCTTACGGAGTCTCTTTTAGGACCAGTGCTCGGAACAACTGTGGACATAGGCCGGAGCCCATATATGGTTTTGACGATGGTCAAGCCCTCGGAAGGGTATGACTTCATATGCATGCACTTCGCTGATGAAGTGGGACTGGCGAGAGGCATGAACGAGAAAGGCTTATGTATAGGAGCAGCATCCTCAGACCCAAACGACAATTGCGAGGAGAAGAGTCTCTCAGGTCATACTTCAACCAGAATCTTAGCCCAATACTGTGCCACTGTTCAGGAGGGAATAGACCTTCTCAAAAAACATTTGCCTTTGAGCTTCACCAACAATGTGATGCTTGTTGATGTTAAAGGCGATGCCGCCGTTATCGAACGGTCCCACACAAAGATAGCTGTCAGAAGATCCGTGGAAGGAGGAATTGCAGTCACGAACTTCTTTGCCTCCGAAGAGATGAGAAGCCTCGAGGGATATGATACGCAGAGGATTCGAGATTCCAAAGCAAGATATGAGACTTGCATGCAGTTCATAAGGACAAGCGACAGGAACAACCCTGTTAGGAGCATGATGAACGTGATAAGGTCACACAACCCGGGCGGCATCTGTGGGCATGGGCCTCCAACCTCTCGGCTTAGTGCAGGTACGGCCCTTATAATGTTTCCACAGTGGAAAATACTTTATATCTCTCAACCTATTGGACCATATTGTCAAAGCAGATTTATCCGATACGAACCCTTTGCAGGAGCTTAAATTTCACATTTTTCCATTGGTGGACCCTGGCTGGCAAATAGGAAAAGTTGTCATGTTGTTTTTGACCGCACAGACCATAGGCTGCTGACCACTCAGAGGGTGATCTCTTCTTTCACAATATCTGTGAAATAGAAGCCAAAAAAGAGGGCGGCGGGAGTACACCTAACTAATAGTTGGCTTTCGGAAAAGTTGATATACCACACTGGACAAAGAGGGGTGTGGTTGAATGGAGTTGAGTGTCCTGGAGTTCTTAGACTCTGTGACAAATCCCAACACAAAAAAGGGGTATAGGCATGGGATTAAGAAGTTCTGCGGGTGGTACGGCAAGAGTCCTGAAGAAGTCCTTCAATTGAGAAAGGACGACCTAACCCAGAGAACGGGCGAGGGACTGATCGAGTTCAAGAACAGGGCAGCAAGGTTTGAGAGGGAAATAGAGAGGTTCCACGGCTACCTCTTGGCTGAAGGCTTTGCAATCAATACAGCAAGAAACTTGACTATAGGCATAAGGCAGCTCTTCAGGTATTATCAGATGCCGACAATGATGAGAAGAGGAAGCAAGGCAACCAAGACAACCAAAACCACCAGAAGCTTTCCGTTGACAATTGAACATGTCAGGGATATGTTCAAGGTTGCAGACCTCAGAGAAAGAGTCATGCTGAGCACGGCTACGGATCTAGGGCTAAGAGTAGGTGACTTCCTCGCACTCAAGAGAAACGATCTGCCATCATTGGATCAAGAGCCACCGATCTCCTTTGACTTGATGACCGGCAAAGAAGACGTTGTAGCACACGGCTTCCTGTCCAAAGAGACTGTTGAGCTTTTGAAGGCCTACCTGCCAACATTGGAGAAAAAGAAGGACAATGTTTACTTGTTTCCTTCCAATGGAAGAAGCCACATTTCAGATGAATGGATGAACAGACTTCTTCAGAGACTTGCAGCCAAAGCCCAAATAAACTTGAGTGGCAAAAGGTTGACATTCCGTTGTTTCAGAAAGATGTTTCTATCTGCAGCTATAGATTCAGGTATTGGCTTGACCGCAGGCAAAAAACTCTGCGGAAAAACCATAGCAGAAAGCGATGACACCTACCTGACAACTGTCCATCTCAAAGAGAAGTTTATCCAACTGAAGAAGTTCTTGAATATCGAAGAACTGCCAAAGGTGGAGGCTGAGAAAATCGAGTCTCTCAAAAGTGCGGTAAACAAGCTTCAAGAGGAACTGACTCAGCAAAAAATAATAACAGGCACTATCTCTGAAACAAACATCAAAATGAAAAAAGAGGTTGAGCAAATACCGGTCATGCAAAGACAGAACAAAATTCTGAAAACCGACAACGAACATCTCAAACGAGAAGTGGACAATCTGAAAGAAATGCTGGAGAGATTTCATGTATCAGAGATTGAAAGAGACATGGCGGAGATGAAAAAAATGGTGGAAGAAGTGAAGAAGGCAGTCGAGTCCCAGTTTCCCATAACGACACTGCCAGAAACGGAGAAAACTGGGTGAGTGAATTAACTGGAATCGACAAGTCAGGCAACCACATTGTCAGATCAAAACACAGAATTGATAAGAAGACTGCAAAAGAAATAAAGAATCTTCTACAAAAAGGTTCAGTCAAAAAAAGACACAGCCTAAAAATTAAACTTTAATGTTCTCAACAAAAGTGTTTCCCTATTGGTTATTTCCATATCTAGCTGCTCCCTTCAAGCAAGAAGACCTACTTAATCAGTGTGAAATACCTCTTCCATTTCAGCCCACCATTCGCCTTGGGAGCGTGTTTCCAGTGGTTTTTGCATGGGCATCATTATATCCCACCATTCTTGGGTCTTCGGGTCAGAAGCCATTTTCTCCATATCTCCTTGAAAGTCGTCACCGACATACTCGAAATAACTGAACAGATAGCTGTCCTTGTGGAAAATTGAGTAGTTGCGAATATTACACCTGCGGATCATCTCAAGAATTTCTGGCCATACATTAGCATGGTACCTTTTGTATTCTTCTAGTTTATCGGGCTTGATCTTGATCACGGAACCATACCTTTTCATTGAAATATCCCTAACTACATTGGGTATTTCTCGTTTAAAGCTTTTCACCCTGTATTCCGAATATAAACTTGCGGAGCTTCTCTAATTTATTACCACACTCTTTTCTCGTTTTCTCTGCTGTTGCTTGAAATCCTTTCTCCAAAGCATCTATGGTTTTGAGCATAAATTAGTGTCTGTCCTCAGTAAATAAATACATTATATCTTGAGTTCGAAGTTTTTTATATGCATTGTATCTCTAGCTAGTATAGAGACCTCAAGACAGGGCGCTTCATAAAGAAGCCTTATTGATTTTCCTTTGGTGTTTCCTTATGATCTACATTATTTTTGGGTAGATTATTTTCCAAGTATGTTCTCATATAATATACGGCAATGATAAATCCTATGACGGTATTAGAAATAGAATTGGATAGCGTGAAGATATTTGGGAGTGCATAGAATCCCCCAATATTGAGGATTAAGAAGATAAGTAAGGTGAATACCGAGAAAATGATTAATGTTTGTTCTTTTCCCCGCCTTTCAGCTACTTTCAACCATCCCTTCATTGTGAGAAAGAGTGAAAAATAATCTGAAATCTTCATTGCTTCTCGTGGATTAAATCCCTTAAGGCTTAGTTCTTTTTGAGCTAGGATTATCTTTTTCGTGTATTTTAAAAGCATAACTATCACATATGGCATCATGAGGAACATCATGATAAAAAAGCCAATGAAATTGCCCCCGAGGATAGATACGATAGCAAGTATGAACATTAAGGGACCAATTGAAAGATACCAGAAAGCTTTTTCCTGCGTCTTGACCGCTAACCAGACTGCTCGTATAAGAAGGGCAATGAAAAAGAAAATTCCGAAAATGAGAATGTATAATGCTTCAGTTGGCATTCAAAGCCCCGATTATGAAATTAGTCATTCACGCTCTTAGGTTTTTCTGTCGTGTGTGTTTTTTTGTGTGTGTCGAGAGAGAGTGAGTTAGGGAGAGTTAGCGTGAGAGAGAAAAAGGTTAAAATTTAATCCCCAAACCCGAGATGATTGAAATCATAAGGCTGAGTTCAGGAGACTATGAAGGGGGTATCCATTTCTTTTTGAGCTTGCAAACCATTGTGTACGCGGGATCAAAGACGTTTCCAATTTCATATTCAGCGCATTGACCTAACAAGATGTGAGCGCCGCGGGCGTCCAAACCGTGATCTTCCTGAAGCCAACGTAACATCTCGGTAGTGGCATGCTGAAGGGCTTGATCTAATGGCCGGGCATTACCCACAGTTAGGATGTATTCATCAGTCTCAGCTCTAGGCCAATTGATCTTCTTGCCCTTGACTACTCTGCAGGTGAATTGCACATCGAAGGACACTTCAATCCCTGTGCCAACTATCTCACCGTCCCCTTGCGCAGCATGACCATCGCCTAGAAAGAAGAGTCCTCCGGAGACAAAGACTGGAAAGTAGATTGTTACTCCGCTAACGAATCCGTTATAGTCCATGTTACCTCCGTAATTACCGGAAGTAAAAGTTGATATGGCCTGTTGCTTCGTCGGCGCTACGCCGAAACATCCCAGCATAGGCGACAGTGGAAGATTGAAACTTCTAAGATTTGTATTAGGTTTAATCAGTCTGGCCATTCCCCTTTCTAAGTCTAGTTCCCACTCTGCCTCGACGTGGGGGTAGCGTGGCAGCATCTCAGCCACATAATCTGGGTCGACTACATTAGGAGCAACCACAGTGGAGGTCCATCCGATGCGTCTATTTGGCCACAACCTATCAAGACGCACTGCAAGAACGTCTCCTGGCTCAGCGTCTTCCACATAGAAGGGTCCGGTCAGAGGATTTCCTCCGGCGGTAACCTGTTGATCTGATGCATCTCGACCGTGGGCATCAACCGTTGAGGTGACAACTGTGTCACTGTCAGCTATCCGCAGGACTGGTTTATAGGAACCCAACGCCGTATAATAAATAGTGGGTTTGAATTGATGAATCGCCATTACCTGTTCCTCCGTTTCTTGACTACTAAAAATGAAGATCAACTATTTTAGACTTAACTACATGGCGCATAAGTTTAGGAAACCGATGGGAGAGAATTCTGAAAATAGAGAAGATAGACGAGTCTATGATGAATGAAGAAGGAAAAGGTTAAAATTTAACTGTGTGAGAGAGAAAGGTTAAATTCTAATCTTTTCTCTCGTTTACTTAAAATCTTATGGCAATCAGGACGTAGCGCCACATTTATGTGCTGATGTGATGATGTAAAAGATTAAGTTGGGATATTGGATGAGGTTCAAGGTT
>CAZELO010000026.1:0-27657 GCA_964513245.1 uncultured Candidatus Bathyarchaeia archaeon
CGCCGCCGAGTCCGATCACTGAGACCTGTGGTCTAGACGTTCTTGCAATTTCTTCTATTTTTTCTTGGTCTAAATCGATTTTCTGTTGGGGTTCCATCATCTTAATTCACTGTATTGAGAAAACCATGTTTATTAGTAAAAGAGTTATGAAGAGCTGGTCGAGACTCGTTATAAATATTAAAAACATCTATGTTTTGATAGGATGTGTTTTCTCTCTGCAAGTCCGAATTATAAATGAAATTGTTGTTGTCCCGTAGATAATATTCTATGTTTTTCCCATACCATCGAATATTATGAGTTAGCATTCTACCATGGGTTCAAGTCTTTTCGTGTTCTGTATCCAGCAGATCATTACTGAGATTATGAAAAAAAGTATTCGGCGAACAGTTTCTGGAAAACTCTTATATGCTGTTTGTTACCTTGAGTCAGAAGATTCATGAAGACCACGTGAATGTGCGGAAAGGAAAGTGAGAAGAAAATGCCTGAAAAAATAAGGAAAACTATAGTCGCAGGCCAAATCGCATTGCTGGGACTAGCATTTTTCCTCTTTTTGATTGTTATAATGTTTTTTACAGTAGAATATTTTTACTATCCAAATTTTTGGTACCTGTGTTACTATTATCTGTCCATGCCGCCTCTCCAGATAGTGGTACTGGCATCCCTACTCGTGATATTAGCGGTTCTGTTGTTCCCCGTTGCTAGATACAAGGAAAAAGAAGACGAAATAGAAAAAGGCGAAGCAGAGGAGGACACGCCAAAGAAAAAACTTGTCTGTCCCAACTGCAAACAAAGCGTACCGGAAGGCTCAAAATTCTGTAACCACTGCGGTCAGAACATAGGCGGATTCAAAATAAAGCACATCAAAGAAAAACTCATGGACAAAAAATCCAGTAAACCCGAAAAGAAGAAACGATGACCACGAAACAAAGCAGAGCAGCACAATTGACAGTCACTGTCAATTCGAAAAATTTTTTGACAGTCAAATGAGTACCTATTCCAGACAGGATCGCCTACTGTGCACCATTTGAAACGCTTATCTGTTTTTGTGCCACAAAAATGTCGCCGCCGGCATATGAAATAGGGAAAAAGCGAGATTTTCCGGCTCTATCAGGGTAAGGGTTTAAAAAGAACCGTGCAAAATTTAAAGGGATATGGCGATATTGAAACAAGCATGCTTCGAGAAAAGCACGATGATGCTCCAGACAGAGTCGGGCAACATCTTAATAAGAGAGTTTACATTCATAGTATTTGACGGTCATATGAAGAATTAATCAAGTGAGGCACCCACACAATGGACAAAAAAGTTGGCGCCACCCTAGTCATCGGAGGAGGAATAGCAGGCATACAAGCCTCCCTCGACCTCGCGGACTCGGGCTTCAAAGTCTACCTCATAGACGAGTCACCCAGCATCGGCGGAACCATGGCACAGCTGGACAAGACCTTCCCAACGAACGACTGCTCAATGTGCATACTGGCACCCAAACTGGTCGGAGCAGGCAGACATCCCAACATCGAACTCATAACCAAGGCTGAACTGAAAGAAGTCAGCGGCAAAGCAGGAAACTTCGAAGCAACATTATTGAAACGCCCACGCTTCGTAGACGTCAAGAAATGCACGGGTTGTGGCATATGCGCGCAGAACTGCCCGACAGAAGCCCCAAACGAGTTCGACGAAAACATGGGCATCAGAAAGTCAATCTACGTCCCGTTCCCGCAGGCAGTACCGCTCAAGTACACCATCGACGAACAATACTGCATAAGATGCCGCCTTTGCGAAAAACTATGCCCAGCCAAAGCCATAGACTTCGACCAGCAGCCTGAAACCGTCAAACTGAACGTAGGGGCCATCGTCGTAGCGCCCGGGTTCCAAGAGTTCGACCCCAGCCTGAAAAGCGAATACGGGTATAGGCGCTACTTGAACGTGGTCTCAAGCATCGAATTCGAACGCATATTAAGCGCCTCAGGTCCATTCGGCGGCAAGATCATCCGCCCCTTCGACGGCAAGATACCGCGCAAGATCGCTTTTATTCAGTGCGTCGGCTCACGCGACTTCCAGCTTGGAAACACGTATTGCTCGGCTGCATGTTGCATGTACGCCATCAAAGAAGCCGTTATCGCTAAAGAGCACAGCGCGACACCGCTTGACTGCACGATCTTCTACATGGACATGCGGGCATACGGAAAAGAGTTCGACAGCTACTACATCCGAGCCCGAGAAGAATGGGGCGTAGAATTCGTAAGATCAAGGGTCGCAAGCGTCACAGAAGACCCCTTAACGGGCAATCTCACCCTCCACTATGTCAGTGAGGAGGAGCCCCAGAAAGAAGAATTCGACATGGTCGTCCTATCAGTCGGGATGCGACCGCCAAAAAACGTTGAACAACTAGCCGAAATCTTAGGCATAAAACTTAACAAACACAAATTCTGCCAAACAGAACAATTCACACCCCTAGAAACAACAAGATCAGGCATATTCGTCTGCGGAGCCTTCTCAGAACCAAAAGACATCCCAGAAAGCGTGGCGCAGGCGAGCGGCGCAGCCGCAAAGGCCATGGGCATAATCGCCCCTGAACGTGGAAAGCTGGTCGCGGTGAAGGAATATCCGTCGGAGAGGGACGTGAGCAAAGAGGAGCCCCGCGTAGGCGTCTTCGTCTGCCACTGCGGAATCAATATAGGCGGAGTAGTCAACGTCCCAGAAGTCGTGGAGTACGCAAAGACCCTGCCGAACGTTGTCTACGCCGAGTCAAACCTATACACGTGCTCGCAGGATACACAGAAACTCATAGGAGAAAAGATCAAGCAACACAACCTCAACCGAGTGGTGGTGGCTTCCTGCACGCCGCGGACGCACGAACCGCTCTTCAGGGAGACAGTTCAAGAAGCCGGTCTGAACCCGTATCTTTTCGAGATGACAAACATACGCGATCAATGCAGCTGGGTGCACATGCACGAACCCAAAAAAGCAACACAAAAGTCAAAAGACCTCATCCGTTCAATTGTTGCTAAGGCAAGACTCCTTAAGCCCTTGGAAAAACCAACGATAAAGGTAACCCCCGCCGTGCTGATCATAGGCGGCGGCGTAGCAGGAATGACCGCGGCATTGGAACTTGCCGCGCAAGGGTTTGAAGTTCACCTTGTTGAGAAGGAGAAAGAACTAGGAGGGCATCTACGTGAAATCCGCTATCTTCTCGGCGGCAAATCCAACCCCAAAGAGAAGCTCAAAACCATGATAGAGGCAGTCATGGAAAACGAGAAGATTCATGTTCACTTGAACTCGAAGGTTGCCGAAGTTTCAGGGTTCGTCGGCAACTTCAAATCGATCATCAAAAGCCAAAGCGGCGAAAAAAAGGAGATCGAACACGGCGCAATAATAGTGGCAACAGGCGCCGTTGAATACGAACCCACAGAATACCTCTACGGCAAAGACCCGCGCGTCGTAACGCAACACAATCTGGAACAGGAAATAGCAGACGGGAAGTTTGACGCCAAAACAGTTGTGATGATCCAATGCGTGGGTGCCCGAAATGAGGAACGACCGAACTGCTCAAGGATATGCTGCGGGCAAGCCATAAAGAACTCGCTGAAGATCAAAGAGGTCCATCCCGAAACAGAGATATACGTTCTCTATAAGGACATCAGAGCATACGGGTTCAAAGAAGACTATTACCGCGAAGCGTCCGAGAAGGGAGTCACGTTCATCAACTACGAGGACGAGAGAAAGCCACAAGTCGCAAATGAGAATGGGCAGCTCAAAGTCACTTTCTGGGAACCCGTCATAAAAGAAGAAGTCGAGATCAAACCCGATCTCTTGGTATTAAGCGCAGCTACCATCCCGAACCCAGAGAACAAACAAATAGCCGAAATGCTGAAGATACCACTTACAAAGGACGGTTCTTTTCTGGAGGCGCACATGAAACTTAGACCCGTAGACTTCGCAACAGAGGGTATATTCTTCTGCGGTATGGCACACTCGCCAAAATACGTCGAAGAGAGCATCAATCAAGCCTGCGCGGCTGCCGCAAGGGCCACAACCATCCTCTCAAAGAAAATGATCGAGACAGAAGGCATAATCGCAAACGTTGACGAAGACCTGTGCAGCGGTTGTAGAATCTGCGAGTTCCTATGCCCATACAACGCCATAGAAATGGTCAAGAACGCAGGCAACGAGAAGGTCACCGCACATGTTATCGAGGCCCTATGCAAAGGCTGCGGCGTCTGCGGGACAGCGTGCCCCACGAAAGCAATAACCCTGGGACACTTCACCACAGAAGAGATAATGGCCCAAGTCAAAGCCGCGCTCTGCGAGGTGGAAACATGAGCGAAAAGGAACAGTTTGAACCCAAAATCGTGGGATTCCTATGCAACTGGTGCGCCTACGCAGGAGCAGACCTCGCCGGCGTAAGCAGAATCCAATACCCGCCGAACATAAGGATCATACGCGTAATGTGCAGCGGCAGAATCGACCCGGCATTCGTCCTCGAAGCCTTCAAAGAGGGCGCTGACGGCGTACTCGTGGCCGGTTGCCACCTGCCATCTGATTGCCACTACCTGACAGGGAACTTTAAAGCTCTGAGAAGGATCACCCTTCTCAGGAAGACTTTGAAGGAATTCGGAATTGAACCTGAACGTCTGAAGCTGGAATGGGTCTCAGCCAGCGAAGGAGACAAATTCGCGACGGTTGTACGCGATATGGTGGACGAGATAAAGAAGTTGGGACCAAGCCCGTTGAAAAAATCGGAGGTAAAAACATAATGGCCGAAACAGCCAAGAAGCCAGTAAAGGCTTCTGAGATCGACCCGAAATTCAAGTATGAAGTTGCGAAGATGCCTGGCGGAGAGAAACTGATGCGGTGTTTCCAGTGTGGAACCTGCACCTCTGACTGCCCGATCGCAAGGTTCAGCGACACATACCGCCCTAGACAGATAATCCGCATGGCACAGCTCGGGCTGAAAGAGAAAGTGCTTAACAGCGACACGCTGTGGCTCTGTGCGGCATGCTTCACATGCACTGACCGTTGCCCGCAGGACGTGGAAGTAGCCAGCGTCATACGTGTCCTAAGAAACTTGGCAGCCGAACAAGGTCACGTGCCACAAGTATTCAGAGAATTGGGCCTGAGCATACTGGAGACGGGCTACGCTTACAGAATCCCAGAGCTTCGCGTGAGGAAACGAGAAGCCCAGGGGTTGCCGCCGTTACCGAAGGGCAATCCTGAAAGCATAAAGAAGATACTTCGCGGTGTGGGATTCCTGAACTTCATTGAGAAGAAAGGTGAATAAACATGGCAGAACTCAAGTATCTGATGTTTCTCGGGTGCGCCGTTCCATACCGTGTTGCCTCCTACGAAATCTCCGCTAGAAAGGTCCTCCAAAAGCTAGGTGTGGAGCTCGTCGAGATGCCTGAGTTCAGTTGTTGCGGACTGCCGATGGACCCAGTGAGCCACGAAATGATGATCCTGTTAGCAGCTAGAAACCTTGCTCTGGCAGAGAAACAGGATACGAATATTTTAACCCTTTGCCCCGGTTGCGCGGGCACACTGAAAAAGGTTAACAAGATGCTTAAGGACGACAAAGCCTTACGCGAAGAGATAAACAGTCACTTGAAAGAGGCTGGGCTTGAGTTCAAGGGAACCATCGGAGTTAAGCATATTTTGCAGGCTCTGAGGGAAGACATCGGAATAGAACGAATAAGAAAAGCTGTCACTAAGCCGCTTACGATGCTCAAGGTTGCCGAGCACGTCGGTTGCCACCTTCTGAGACCGAAAGAATACGTAGGGTTTGACGACCCCGAGGACCCCGAATCGCTGAAAGTCCTTATCGAGGCGACTGGGGCAACCTGCTTGGACTACATGGATGAAACCGAATGCTGCGGGGCTCCAAGCGTAGGCATAAACGATGCGATTCCGCTCCAGCTTACGAGGGACAAGCTGAACCATATCAAGGCGGTTGATGCGGAGGCGCTGATAACGATCTGTGCCTTCTGCCACATGATGTATGACACGAACCAGCCGCGCATAGAGCGGATGTCCAATGAAACCTACGGCATACCCGTTCTGCATTATCCGCAGCTGCTGGGACTAGCGATGGGCATACCGCCTGAAGAACTGGCATTCAACGAACTGAGGGTTAACGCAACACCAATCATAAAGCGTGTACTAGAAGGCGAAAAAACGAATGGCTAAGGCTAAGCTGAAGATAGGCTTCTACTGGGCTGCAAGCTGCGGCGGCTGCGAAATCGCAGTCTTGGACATTAACGAAAAGATACTGGATGTTCTCGCAATAGCGGACATAGTGTTCTGGCCTGTGGCGGTGGACGTCAAATACAAAGATGTTGAGAACATGCCAGACAAATACATGGACGTATGCTTCTTTAACGGCGGAATACGCAACTCGGAGCAAGAGCACGTGGCTAAGCTTCTAAGACAGAAATCGAAGATACTAATTGCCTATGGCGCATGTGCCCACCTCGGCGGAGTCCCAGGCCTAGCAAACATAGCGGACAGAGAAGAAATCTTTGAAAAGGCATACCTTACAGCGTTCTCAACGAATAACCCACGTGGAATAACGCCGAAACTGAAGACAGAGGTCAAAGAAGGCGAAATAGTCATCCCAGAATTTTACGACACTGTCAAAACCCTAGACCAGACCGTGGACGTGGATTACTATGTTCCAGGGTGCCCACCAGCCGTTGAACGGACACTGTTCGCCATAGATGCCATCGCCAAAGGCGAACTGCCGCCGAAAGGCTCAGTGCTTGCACCTCTGAAATCGGTCTGTGACGAATGCCCCAGAAAAAAAGAGAACAAGAGAATATCCAAAATATACCGTGTCTACGAGAAGGTGCCCGAGCCAGAGAAATGCTTGCTTGAACAGGGAATCCTCTGCATGGGACCTGCAACAAGAGGCGGATGTAGCGCCAGATGCCTGAACGCAGACATGCCATGCACGGGATGCGGCGGACCCTGTCCAAACGCGCCAGAACAAGGCGCGGCTATGATGAGTGCCTTGGCATCCATAATGGGGCTGGAAGATGAGAAGGCCGCATACACAGAGGCAGATGTTGAGCGGCTGATGAGCCAGATAAAAGACCCGATTGGAACCTTCTACATGTATGCCTTGCCCGCTTCAATCCTCAGAAGGAAGGCGATCAGAAAATGAAGAAGATAGTGATAGATCCGATAACCCGTCTCGAGGGACACGGAAAGATATCCATATTCCTGAATGATGCAGGCAATGTTGAAAACGCCTACCTGCAGATTCCTGAACTCAGAGGCTTCGAGAGATTCTGCATCGGAAGAAAAGCCGAAGACATGCCGCTTCTGACCAGCAGGATCTGCGGCGTCTGTCCCGTGGCCCACCATTTCGCTGGAACAAAGGCGTTGGACGCTGCTTTCAATGTGGAACCGACGTCAGCGGCGAAGAAGCTCAGGGAACTCATGTACTGCGCCTACTACATTTACGATCATACTTTGCACTTCTACTATCTAGGCGGACCGGACTTCATAGTTGGGCCAGATGCGCCTCCTGAGAAACGGAACATCATAGGTGTTATCGAGAAGGCAGGAGTAGACATCGGCAAGGAAGTCATCAAGCACAGGGCCTACGGACAGAAAATAACCGAGATCATCGGCGGCAAGGCTACACATCCTGTCTGTGGATTGCCAGGAGGCATGTCCAAGCCCCTGAACGAAGAGGCCAGACGCGAGATTGAGCGGATGGCTGCGTCTTCGGTTGATTTTGCCAAGTTCACTTTGAAGATCTTTCACGATATTGTCCTTGGAAACAGCAAGTACGTCGACCTGATCAAAAGCGACTTTTACACGTTGAAGACCTACTATATGGGTTTGGTTGACAAGAACAACAAAGTCAACTTCTATGACGGCAAGGTCCGCGTCGCCGATCCCAGCGGCAGAGAATTCTTAAAATTCGAACCCAAAGATTACCTTAGCCACGTCGCCGAACGCGTGGAAGAATGGACCTACGTAAAATTCCCATACCTTAAGAAAGTCGGTTGGAAGGGCTACGCTGACGGCGCAGACAACGGCATCTACCGAGTTGGACCCCTCGGAAGGCTCAACGCGTCTGATGGCATGGCTACCCCGCTCGCGCAGGAAGAGTACAAAGTAATGTATGAAACCCTTGGCGGCAAACCCGTCCACTCAACACTGGCCTTTCATTGGGCAAGACTGATCGAGCTGCTCTATGCCACTGAACGGGCCCTTGAGCTCAGCAGAGACCCAGAGATAACGAGCACAAACGTTCGGACCCCGCTAGGCGACCCAGGCGAAGGCGTTGGCATCGTCGAAGCCGCGAGGGGGCTACTGATCCACCACTATGTTTTGGACAAAGAGGCATTGATCAAAGACGTGAACCTGATCGTCGCGACCACAAACAATTATCCCGCGATCTGCCTGTCAATACGTGATGCGGCAAAAGGGCTGATACATGACGGCAACGTGAACGATGGCTTGCTCAACATGGTCGAGATGGCTTTCAGAGCATATGACCCCTGCTTCGCTTGTGCGTCGCATTTTGCTTTGGGGCAGATGCCGCTCAAGGTCGAAATCTACAATCACAAAAAAAGGCTCTTCAAAACGGTGCAGAGACAGAGCCCCTGACAACCATCCTCGCTAAGACTGCTTAGGAAGCTTAATGCCCTATGGTGAAGGAGAAAGAGCTGCAGAGATGGTTCTCTCGAGCTAAGCGTGTGGTGGTTGCTGGAATCGGGAACCCTATCCGGATGGATGACGCTGTCGGGATCAAGATTGTCCAGGCCTTGGAGGGCAAGGTTTCTGGCAATGTCTGCCTAATCAATTGCGAGACGGTGCCCGAAAGTTTCACCCAGCAAATAGTAGATTTTGACCCGACACACGTTCTGCTCATCGACGCCGCGATTATCGGCAAAAAACCTGGAGACTTCATACTTGTCCCGCCCGAAGAGTTAACAGTCTTTCCAGCGGTTTCTACGCATGAGCTGCCGCTAAGAATCTTTTGCGACTTCCTCGCGCGGAATACCAAAGCCAAAGTGGGGCTCCTGCTAATCGCGCCGGGGCAAGCTGATTTCGGTGAAGGACTAACTCCTGAGGTAGAGGCATCTGCGAGGAGGATCGTTGATCTCTTAGAGCGCGTGCTTTCGGAGATTTGAAAAAGGTTAAAACGACCGCCAACATACCCATAAGTGTGTGTTCAGAGACGGCGGTGATTGTTCTCATGCCAAAGATAAGAGTGAGGTACTTCGGCGAACTGCGCGAAATACTGGGCGTCAAAGAAGAAGAATACGAAGTTACGAAAGGAACAACGTTAGCGGACTTCATTCTTGGGCACGTTCCAGAGAGGCACAAGGCAGCCTCGGAAAACTGGAAAAAAGCACTTTTCAGAATGGTCAGGGGCGAAATAGCCACAAACAAGGACGGAACACCTGTACTTGGAAAATACCTCATTTTGATAAGGGGGAGAACGTCCAGTCTCAGATACGGGTTGAGGGACGGAGATGAAATTGCTGTGCTTCCGCCTTCAGGCGGAGGATGAACAGCGAATACCGTTCAAGAACAGCTGAGAGGCATACGCAGATGAGCCAAAAGGCTGAGAGCACAAGAGTCTCCATAAAATTTTACGCGAGCCTAAGAGAAAGCCTCGGCGTCAAGGAGATCATCTTGAATCTTAATGAAGATTCTAGCCTTGCCTCAGCATTGGAAAAGTTGAAGGACACTATAGGAGACAAGACAGACGCCGTCATTAGCCGCGAAGGGAAAATTCGCAATGTGCTGCTCAGCGTTAATGGCAGATTGGTCGATCCTGAGAATCTGGCGAATCTAATCCTCCAAGACAGAGACGAAGTTGACGTTATGCCCCTGCCTTCCGGGGGCTGAAGATGCGCCGTCAACTCTATACATAGCGCTGATGAATGCCAGCCGTCAAGGCATTTTTAGAAAATTATCCTATGAAGGTTCAATATTACTCTGAGACTCTGAAGCCCCCTATTAAGCCAGCCTTAACACGCCTTATAGGCATCCAAAGAGTCTACAGGTCTAGGGAACTAAGATGAACGAGACATTAAGACCGCCTTTAGAAAGACTCTTTGTGAAGAGGGGTAGACTGGAGATTACTCACGAGATTCTGAAGCTCTGTCGCACACCTTCGAGGAAGACGCGGATACTGTATAAGTGCAATCTAAGTTTTGAGTTGCTTCAGAAATACATCATGTCCCTGCTTTCCAAGGATCTATTAGCAATCGACTCTGACGGGCTCTTCCAAACAACAGAGAAAGGGAAAGGATTCCTAACAACATACGGGAACTTGGAAACACTTACTGCAAAAGCTAGATAAACGGGCTCAAGCAGCGGCGCATGAAACAAATATACGGATCTGAACCGAAACGCCAGAAGCCTAAACCCAGAAATCTCCTTGTTTTCAAGTTAACCTTAAATTGTCAGGGAACCAATTTAATCATTGGAAAGATTCGCTGGAGCCAACAACACGGAGATTTAGGGGTAACCTGATACGCTTTTTGGTGGTTAGACATGAAGGTCAAAGTGTCCGAGTCACTTGACGACCTAGCAACGCTTGTTGACAATTTGAAGGCTACGTCAAAGGAAATCGGCGGAATCGCAGTCTTCGTGGGCGTTGTCAGAAGCAGCCGCCTAGAAGAAAAGGTCCTAAGAATGGAATACGAGTCC
This sequence comes from uncultured Candidatus Bathyarchaeia archaeon, assembly GCA_964513245.1. Taxonomy (GTDB): domain Archaea; phylum Thermoproteota; class Bathyarchaeia; order Bathyarchaeales; family DTEX01; genus CAZELO01. Next base: position 10,673 of record CAZELO010000026.1, read on the forward strand.
CACGAAACTCTGGCGCCAAAAGTAATAGAACAAATAATCGAAGAAACCAAAGCCAAACACAAAATAATGGACGCTGTGGTGGAGCACCGGGTTGGAACCGTTCAGGTAGGCGAAGACGTGATGTATGTTCTGGTCGCATCCAAACACCGTGAAGAAGCCTTTCAAGCATTAAAAGAGACAGTCGACAGAGTCAAACATGAAGCCCCAATCTGGAAAAAAGAGATAACCCGAAAGGGCGCCTACTGGGTGCAAGGCTCAGAAACCACATCGAAAGAGAGGTCTGATCCTGAATGAAATTATCCAAGGCAGAGTTAGAGCGATACGATAGGCAAATGCGGATCCCGAAATGGGGAACAAACGGCCAGGAGCGGCTTAAGGCTTCAAGGGTCGCCGTAGTAGGCATAGGCGGACTGGGCTGCCTCTCTTCGCTTTACTTGGCAGCCGCTGGCATCGGGAAGATAACGCTCGTAGACCGAGACAACGTGCGGACAATGGACTTGAACCGCCAAATCCTTTACTGCCAGAGGGACATAGGAAGACCAAAGGCTGAAGCTGCCAGAGAGAAGCTTGAAGCCTTGAACCCTGAAATCAAAGTCCAAGTTGCGCTTACTGAAATCACGAAAGAAAACATCTTCAAGGTTCTAGAAGCCGTTGACGTGATTGTGGACGGCCTTGACAACTGGAAGACCCGTTTCATTCTGAACGATTATTGCGTGGCAAAAGGTGTCCCTTTTGTTCACGCGGGAGTCTCCGAGTTCTATGGACAAATAACAACCATAGTGCCAGCTGAAGGACCATGTCTGCGCTGCATTTTTCTGAAGGAGCCGCCTGAAGTCAAGACGATTCCTGTGTTGGGCGCTACTCCAGCTCTGCTGGCGTCGCTGCAGGTGATGGAGGCAATCAAGCTGATTACGGGTATAGGTAAACCGCTGGTCGGAAGAATGCTTTTCGTAGATGGAGAAGAGATGACGTTTGAAACCACGGAAGTAGCAAGGAACCCCAACTGCCCAGTCTGCGCTAAGCCCAGAAAGTAAGCGACACAAGCATGGCAACAGTTCGGATTGAGCCGATCCGTTTATGATTTCTCTGGCTGTTTTTTGTGTTTTTCTTCGTATTCGTCTGCATGTCTTTCGCAGCAAAAGTAGTATTCTTCGCCGTTGATAATCCTCTTTTGTGTCGCGAAGACGCATTTTTCGCCATCGATCTTCACGTTGCACAGCGCACATTTCTTGAACTTCATTTCTTTGTCTCCTTCTTTTTGAAATAGTCCTTTATGGCTTCGTGCAGCCCATCTGCGGCAAGGTTTGAACAATGCATCTTTATCGGAGGCAAGCCGTCGAGACTTTCGGCTACATCCGCTCTCGTTAGCTTCATTGCTTCATCAAGTGTTTTGCCCTTTGCCAGCTCTGTGACCATGCTGCTTGTTGCTATGGCGGCGCCGCAGCCGAAGGTTTTGAACTTGATATCTGAGATTTTGTTTTCTTTAATCTTTATGTAGATCGTCATCAAGTCGCCACAGACAGGATTACCCACAGTTCCAACGCCGTCCGCATCTGGGATTTCGCCCATGTTGCGCGGGTTCTTGAAGTGCTCCATAACCTTCTCGGTATACATTATTCGATCAGCTCCTTAGGGGTTAACGGTGAAATTCGCCTCAATCTCTTCACGATTCCGGGCAACAGCCCCAGCACATAGTCTACATCTTCTTCCTTATTCACTTTTCCCAAAGTGAAAAGCAATGAACCATGCGCCTCTTCATGCTTTAAACCCGTGGCCAACAGCACATGCGAAGGCTCCAACGTCTTTGAGGTGCAAGCTGAGCCGGACGAACAGGCCACGCTCTCCATGTCTAGACTCAGAATGAGGGATTCACCTTCGATATAGCTGAACCTGACATTGACATTGTTAGGCAAACGTTTGGTCGGATGCCCATTCAAGTATGACTCTGGAATGCTCTCCAGAAGTCCCCTGATGAACTTGTCCCTCAGCCCTGTCAGCCTCTCTGCCTCGGCTCCCATCTCAGCCTTAGCTATTCCAGTCGCTTTTCCCATGCCGACTATGCCTGATAGGTTTTCGGTTCCTGAGCGCAAGCCCTTCTCTTGTCCACCGCCATAGGTTATCGGCTGGATACGGGTTCCAGTCTTGATGTAGAGGGCGCCAACTCCGCGTGGACCATACATATCGTTCGACGAGAGCGAGAGCAAATCTATGCCATCTCTCCGGACATCTATGGGAATCTGCCCAGCAGCAGCCACAGCGTCCACATGTAGAAGTGCACCTTTTTTGTGGACTATTTCGCTGATTTCTCTTATTGGTTCGATTGTGCCTATCTCGCCGTTCGCGTACATGATGGAGACCAGAATTGTCCTGTCCGTGATCTCCTTTTTTAGGGCCTCGATGTCTACGACGCCGTATTTGTCAACTGGGAGATAGGTGGCTTTGAACCCTTCTTTGCTGAGATGTTTGCATGCGTTTATCACGGACATGTGCTCGATTGTGCTCGTAATGATGTGGTCTCCCTTCGGCTTACTCCTGAAAGCCGCACCTTCTATGGCTAGGTTGTTGCTTTCCGTTCCCCCTGAAGTGAAAACGATCTCTTCCGCTTTCTCTGCGCCGATCAACTCTGCAACCTTCCTGCGCGCCTCAGAGACCGCTTTTCGGGCTTCGTTGCCGAAAGAATGAACAGACGACGGATTGCCGTAGCTCTCCGTAAAGAAGGGCATCATTGCCTGTAGCACATGTTCGTCGAGAGGCTTCCCGGCACCGTGATCCATATATATTCTTCGCATGACGACTCGCTCCTGTTGAGTTAAAGGGATAGGACAGCGTCGGCGTCCAGAAGCCGATCGTTGAGTGCCGCTGCGCCCGCTATCTTAGCGGTGTCCACAAAGTCTCCCCTTTCGAGACCTAGAAGCATACAGCTCTGTTCGCAGACCTCAAGTTTGACCCCTGCTTTCACCGCCCGATCCATTACTTCTTTCAGGGTTGGAAAACTGCCTATCTTTATCTTTTCGGCTTCTCCGCGCTTGAGCACGGTTATTCCCTTTATCATGAAATATATTGTGGCATCTATTCCCATGGCTGCAGCTGTCGTCGCCAAAATGAAAGGCGCATAGGTCCGCTCTGGCGTGTCTACGCCGCTCGTCACAACATACAATATCTTCTCTTTTTTGCCCATCACTTCTCGCCTTCACTTGATCTTTCTGATTAGGAAATGGAGGGCATTGCCTTCCCTCTCTATGCTGATGAGGTCTTGACCAAAACGTTTGACTAGGCTCTTTATATCCTCCTCGGACGCTGGATCGTCAGCGAACACCTCCAAGACATCGCCCACTGCCATTTTGTCCAGTTCCATGCGGGTTCTGAAGACCGGTTCCGGGCAGTAGAGTCCTATGCAATCCAGCGTTCTGCTTGGTTGAGCGTTCTTTGGCAATGTTTCTCCTCCACTAAACAATTATAACATCGTTATATATATGCCTTTTCCCAAAACATAACGTGCTCCAAGTAGTGTCGGAATAAGCTATAGTGGCGGGCCCGCTGGGATTTGAACCCAGGTTCTCTGGCTCCGGAGGCATGCGCACCCGCATCGGGGTTCGGCGCCTTAATCCTGGCTGGGCCACGGGCCCTCTTAGACTTTTGCTTCCATCAGTTCTTCGTTGAGCCACCATGCCTTCTTTTTGCCTGCCCTCTCGCCAGCGAAGTATTCAATGACTGGTCTTCCAAGCTGACGCCTTGAAAGCCTCTGTATTCTTTTGAGGTGGTTCAGGACTAGCCATCGGTTGATTTTTAGGGCTTCTGCCAGTTCAGGGGTTGTTGCTCCTTTATAATGTATTAGGTGGTCCACGATGGCGTGGTCTATTCTGTCGAGACAGAAGACATGAGGGTTGATTTTCCCCCTCTCGCCTGTAAGCAGTTCTAGATCGGCCAGACACCTTCTAATTCGTGACAGTTCAGTCTCGATCTTTTGGATCTTCTGCTCCAATTCAAGGATCTTGTTCGGCCGCGGTATGCGCTGGAGCTTCTCGATTATGGCGTCTCTTATGAAGTTGCTTCTTTCCCCTTCGGGCACGCGAATAAGCAGCTCCGCGTATACGTCTTCCAGCATTTTGGCTGAAACAGTGACTGTTTTGTTCATCTTGGACGCTTCACGTTGAAAGTCAGTTGCTCACCGAAATATATCAATATTCAACTTCATACACGAGAACAAGCGCATAATACCCATTCACGAGTGTTGGTGCTGACTCAGGATAGACAAGATTGAAATGGTCGAGATAATAGATGGGGGAGATTTCGTTGTCAGCGCCATCTACCAGTGTGATGCCCAAGAGGGACTTGCCACAAGTTATCATCTTATACAATGTCGTATTCTGACCTTCAGAACTCCAACTCCAGTAGTAGCTTTGGCCTGTATAATAGGAACAATATTGACCTGCTTGGGCATCATTTCCAAAGGTTGTCTCATTTAGACCGGCAATTTTGATCATCCACTTGAATTTGCCCACTTCGCCCCAAATCTGATCGTATCCATAATAGTGAACGGTTGTGAAAACGACCACATGTGTCACATTGTACTTCTTCAGAATCTGGATTGCCTCGTCTTCGGGAGACATGAACATGGTGGCTATCTGCCTTATCTGTGTAGAGTTGATGGTGCCGTTGTCCGCGATGGTCGTCTTATTGCCGATCATCGTGATCCAATACCCATAATCCCACCAACAGGCAATAACGGTTCCCGCCTCTCCGGGCTGAGTGGGTGGAGGAGGCAGTTTCTCGCGCATCCATGTCAAGGCTTTGAGCCAGTCACTGGGCGCTGTAGAAGGCGTAATGGGCATGCTTGACGCAGCCAGAGTTGTGGGCGAGGATGCTTGCGAGAAGACACGTGGACCTCCAGCGTCCGGGCCTGCGGGGAAATCTGTCCCGATGACATATGTCAGGGCGAAGAGCAAGAACATCACAATAAGAACGCCGCCGATGAGTTCTTTGCTAAGTGTTGGCACGAACCTTTTTTTGCGAGTGGCAACTTGTGATTTCTCTTTTAGAAGTAGGATGAAGGGTTTCATCAGTCTTGTCAAGGCTAATGCCCAAAGTAAACACAGCGCCGGAGCCAGAACTATATTCAATCTGATCATTGAGCTGGCGAAGTATACGCCTGTCAGGCAGTATATGACCATGAAGATGCTTAGGTTTGTCGCCATCATTATCGCAAAGAAGAGTCCTATAGGCACGAAGAATATTCCGACCCCAAAGTTATAGTAGAAGGTTCCCCAAGCCGAAGGTCTGTGCTCAGCGACTGATTCTATGAGCGGAATCGTGAATCGTTCATACGGGTTGAGCACCGACAAGAACTTCGCTTCAAGCGATCTCAAATATCCCTGTGACCAAAGTAAAAGGACGCCCGTAGCCACCAGAACGATGACGCCAGATATGTACAACATCTTTCTGCTTGGTGTTTTTGCTCGACGGTTAATCTCGGCAATACACAAAAGGAAGAAGACACCGTAGACAGGCAAAATGTCAGTCTCAAGCAGAAATCTCCTTCCGTTAAGGTAAGGAACAGCCATTGTCATAGAGAGAGCGAGACCAAAAGTTATCGCGTAGGTCAATAATAGACGGGGCGAGTACCGCTTCATTACCAAGAGAACAAAGGCAAAGAGGGCTAGCATCACGATGGCGTAACGCGAAGCCCCCCATGAGGCACAGAGATAGCCTAGGAAAAGTCCTGCACCCAAGGCGTAGGACACGCTTGTTTTCTGCGTTCTGCCCGAATTCAATGCCCTCATGAAGAATAAAGTCACTAATAGCAGGCTGAAGATGCCGACGGTCTCGTCGTCAAACCAGCCGAGTGAGGTACGACCTATATATGAGGAATCTAGAGCCAAGAACAACGCGGCAAAGAGCCCAGCGCTCTCGCCTCCGAGGTCTTTGCCGAGGAAGTAGATTACAAGGCATGTGGCCGCACTCATGATTATCGGGAAGATTACACAAAGGTTGTAAAGGGGGTCAGAAAGTAACGGGTCAAAGCTGGGCTGAAAGACCAGATGGATGCCAAGCGCGTTTAGGATGGTGTGTAGCCCTACCGCCGCTAGCGCAAGCCCAGGGTATGATGTTTGAGGCACGATGTTTCCCCCCGGATACCAGCTCATATAGTTGTGCCAGTTAAGCCACCCAAAAATGCCATTGTCAACAATGTATTTTGCCTGTCTGTACTGGTAGTAGGGGTCAAACTCGCTTAGATAGAAACCCCACTGGAGAGGCAATAACCTGATGCCAACGGCTATCACGAGAATCATAATTAGCAGGGTGCTTCTAGTCAGCGACGAGAAGGAGATGTTTGGACGCTTGATGGGACCCTTTTTCAGTTCCCCCGAGATCTTCTTAAGATTCAAAGCATCCCTCAGATTCATCTGCAAAGTCCTCTTCTAATGGAATGCGGTGCCCAATTATATTTACTTTATGGTCAAAGCAGGAAATCAGTCGCCTCCCTCTCGAGCCAAGCAGGCAGTGAAGGCAAACGTGTGTATCGAACTGTTTCCTTTCGGCATTGCGCCTCAAAACCAAGCTGCGGATACAATTGCTTTGGGATGGAAAGAGAACTGGAAGAAAAATGAATCTTAAGCAGATCTTGGGTTATGGCATAGAAATGGAGGGGCACGCCAATGCTGAAAAGCGATCCCGCCATTCCAGCGGTCTTTCATGGCGGAGCAAAACCTATTTTTCTGTTGCAGTTGCGTTTATGTTTCTCCGTCTTGGGTCTTTGGCAACTCTGACATCTACATTCTGGGGAATCAGAGACAGTTTTTTGCCGCATTTTGGACATTTTCCATTGTACATTTGGTGTATCTCTTCTGCGGATTTCAACTCTTCATTTTGGTAGAGTATTGCGCCGCAACTATGACAGTTAACAAGCTGGGGCAAAGACCCACATCCTAATGAGACGCCTAAGAGACTAGAGAGATTCTTCCTAATAAGTGAAACGGCAAACTTCTTTTAGCTCTGCCAAGCGCTCCTTTACTGTGGCTTGGATGATTGGCCTTAAAGATTCGCCATAATTTGCTTCGTCAATTTCGTTTATTCTCATAGCGAGAGTTTCGTCACCTAGCACATCTCTGATCCATCTTGCAAAGTCTCCTCGCTTAAAGTGGAACTCTATCGACCTTGACGGTGCCCACTTGAGTTTTTCGGCGAAATCATCCAAGCACTGGGCAAATTGACCCGTGTACTTCGCTACACCCGTGAAGAAAAGAAAGGCAAAGGGGATGGTAACCTTTCTCATAATCTTTAAGGCTTCATCCGCATCGATATCGTTCTTCCCAGTTTTTTCAACAGTTATCAGTTTGACCGCCAATTGATTCTACGCCCAATGTTTCTATTTTTTGCCCGAGTGGGAGGAAATGAGATATGAGAGCTATATCTTCTTACGTTGTCATCTAGACATAGGGCATAATTCCTTTCAGGTATTGTTTCGTAACACTTATTTAACTTATGAGCTGCAGGTCCAAACTGAGGGCACTGACCGTGAAAGCATCCTACTTAGAGGCTTTTTTTCGAATGGAAATTCTCGGGTGCTGGAATATCTCTGCATATTACGTATTGTTTTTGATTTCTTTCTTGGTATGGTCCAAAAACATTGAAAGAATTTGTGCTAGTTTTTGAGTAATCCCGTCACACAAAGACTGCTTGGCAGATCCCTTTTGCTAAATGTTTATTAAGGATATCCAAACAAAAAGGATAAGTCAAGTCTGGAATGGTGTACAGAGATGGCGAATAAGTCTGCTAATCCAGCTCCCCTTGGTTTGATGGGATTCGGTCTTACAACGGTTCTTCTTAACCTCGTGAACGCTGGGCTACTCGGTACAGACGCATTGGGAATGGTTCTACCCATGGGAATATTTTACGGCGGCTTGGCCCAGATAATCGCGGGCATACTCGAAGAGAAACACGGAAACACCTTTGGAGCGACAGCTTTCACTTCTTATGGTCTCTTCTGGTTATCCTTCGTAGCTTTGAATGTAATGCCAAAACTAGGACTTTCAGAAGCTGCCTCAGCGATGTCCATTGGCGCATATCTGGCTGGTTGGGGCGTCTTTACGGCATTGATGACCGCGGGAACCTTCAAAGCCAACAGAGCCCTACAGGTAGTATTCATCAGCCTTACGATTCTGTTCTTCATTTTAGCTATAGGCGATTTCACAGGAATCGGAACGATCAAAATCATCGGCGGATATGAGGGGATCTTCTGCGGGTCCAGCGCCATATACCTCGCGATAGCAGAGATACTCAACGAAACATATGAAAGGGTTGTCTTGCCGATAGGTAAAAAAGCGAACAAGTAAAAGTGAAACCCTCAAGAGGCTTTTTCATCAAACACTGATTGGAGTCGCCATCACAGTTGAGATAATTCTGTATCTTTCTCAGCGGGAACAGGTTACATACGTGGCGATGTTTATGAGCATCTCCAATGTCTGCCCGGCGCTGACGGTTATTCCGCTATGGGTTATCGCGATCTGCATCTTTTCCGCTAGGCACCGGTGGCTCTCCAGACTATAGCATTGTAATGATCACATGTTGTCAGAGTCTTCTCTATCAATTTATCACTTATGAGTTGCAGACGAAAGATAATACGGCGTGGGCTCTGAATAAACCATTTATATGCGGTTTTCAGAGAAGAACCGTTAGGTGCATCTTCTAAATGGGTGAACGTGTATGATGAAGATCGGTTGTGCAGCCTACTCTTACCGGGACTACCTTCAAGATGGAAGAATGAGCTACGAAGACTTCATCGAGGAGGCTTACCGCCTCAGGCTGGACGGAGTCGAACTCACGACTTACTGGTTCCCCTCCAATGAACAGTCCTACCTGAAAAGGCTCAAACGCCTAGCAACACACAGAGGATTGCCCATATCCTGTGTAGGCATCAGTACTAACTTCTGCAGCTCAGACCCTGCAAAAAAGGAGCTTACGGTCAAAGCGGTTGCGGAAGGATTGGACACCGCAAGGGAACTCGGCGCACCATGCATTCGCGTGTTCGGCGGAGCGGTGCCTCAAGGCTCGACTGAGGCGCAAGCGACTGGGTGGACTATTGAGACGCTTAAGACCTGCATGGACTATGCTGAGGAGAAAGGCATAGTGATCGCCATGGAGAACCACCACGGCATAACGGCTCGGGCTGACAACGTGATTAAGATGGTTAAGGCGGTAGACTCGCCTTGGTTCAGAGTGAACCTCGACCTTGGCAATTATTTTGAATCCACTTATGAGGACCTTGCAAAGACTGTTCCATATGCAGTTCATGCTCACGCGAAGATCAACTGCGCAAAAACAGAGCTAGACTACCAGCGTATAAAGCGAATACTTGAAGACGGCGGCTACAACGGCTTCCTCTCGATTGAATACGAAGAGAAAGAGGATCAGAAAACTGGCGTGCCGAAATTCGCAGGATTCCTTATGAACCTATTTCGTTAAAGAATGTTCAAGTAAAAAAGTCGTTCTTCCAGCTTGAATGTCTCTGCTGACAAATCTTATATATATTCGAGTTGTATCCCGTATCGTTTGAATCTAGGAGCATCCTCTATACATGATCTCGCGTGAAAGGGTTAAGATGGCGCTGCAACACCGTGAAGGGGACAGGATTCCAATTCAAGACAGCCCTTGGAGTGCAACTGTGGATAGATGGCGGACCGAAGGCTTGCCCTCTGGTATGTCTCCAGCAGACTATTTTGGATACGAGATTGCTTCTTTCGACGCGGACACTTCACCGCAGTTCCCTGTAGAGGTTTTGTCTGAGGACGAAGAGTACATAGTTGAAAGGACCTCCTACGGAGGTATCAGAAAGAATCACCGTGACCACTCAACCACGCCCATGATTGTTGATTACCCATGCAAGAACCGAGAGGACTGGGAACGACTAAAACCCAGACTGAAACCAAACGACTACCGCGTTAACTGGGTCTCATGCTTCAACTCTTTCAACCGCGAAAGGAGCCGAGGACGGTTCATAACATATACTGCAGCGGTTGGCTACGATAAGATGCAAAAATATGTCTCCTCTGAAAGGCTTCTCAAAGCCGTTATAATGGAGCCGGAGTGGGTCATGGACATGTACAGGACCGATACTGAACTAGTCATAGGCATGTGTGAACGGATGATGAAGGCAGGGCTAAAGTTCGATGGCGCCTTTCTTGCTTGCGACTTAGGCTACAGGAGCGGCCTCTTCTTCTCGCCCAAACACTACGAAGAGCAGCTTCACCCTTTTTTCAAAGAAATGTGCAGATACTTCCACAGCAAAGGCATGTCTGTGCTTCTCCACTGTTGCGGCAATGTCAAAGACCTTATTCCCTTCTTCATAGAGGAGGGCATCGATTGTCTACAGCCCCTAGAGGTCAAGGCGGGCATGGACCTTCCCGAACTGAAGGAGAAATATGGCGACAAGATATGCTTCATGGGTGGCATAGATGTTAGGCTCATGACATTGAACGACCCCAAACCGATAGAGGAAGAGATTAAAACTAAAATTACTGCGGCAAAAAAAGGCGGGGGCTACATATACCACTCGGACCACTCTGTGCCAAAGAACGTCAGCTTCCAACAATACAAGAGGGTCATGGAAATCGTGAATAAATATGGAAGCTACACATAGCAGTTTTAAGACCCCCTCTTTGTTACTGACAAAGATGCAAAAAGCGATCTCATTTGCCCCAACATGCAATTACGCTAGTGGTTAAGGCTGCTAAAACAGTCAAGGTATGCCGCCTATTTTTCAAAGTAGCAATGATTCGGCTAGACGGCGCAGGATGATGCGCAAGATTGAAGGATCTGTGGTGGATAAAACTTTAAAGAACAGATAGCTCCATAAGATTCTTAAAGCCCTATACAGACCCTTAAACTGACGCGGCATAAAGATGAAAGCGCCCCGGTAGCTAAGCCCGGCTATAGCAACGGCCTTGTATAGAACCGCGAAAGAAAGCCGTAGGCCGCGGGTTCAAATCCCGCCCGGGGCTCTATAGAAACATGGTTTTTGGGCTTGTTTTAGGTTTATTTTTTGGCAAATGTTTGTTTGGATTTTTATTCAACAACTATTGTGTCTTGCCTTTCAGGACCGATAGATATTATCTTAATCGGAGCGCCCACGAGCTCTTCTATTCTGCCGAGATAGGCTTTGGTCTGAGCCGGCAGTGCGTCATATCCTTTCTTTGCAATGTTATGCCACTCATCATTTAGGTCTGGCCACCCTTTATGTTCTTCGTAAACAGGTCTACATTTCGCATAAAGTTCGTGGCTAGCAGGAATCTCGTTTACTGTTTTTTGCCCGATTTGGTATCGAAGGCATATTTTGATTGGGTCTATTCCGCTGAGAACGTCTAGTTTTGTTATGGCTAAGCTGGTGATGCCGTTCACCCTAATTGCGTACTTCACGGGAACAGCGTCAAACCATCCGCATCTACGTGGTCGTCCCGTTGTGGTTCCATATTCCCCTCCCTTGTTGCGTATTCTTTCTCCTACCGCATCTTTTAATTCTGTGGGAACTGGACCTGTTCCGACTCTTGAAAGGTATGCTTTGGTGACGCCTATCACTTCATCTATCTTTGTCGGGCTTATGCCTACGCCAGTGCATGCGCCGCCAGCTATGGCGTTCGATGAGGTCCCAAAGGGATATACCCCGTGGTCAATATCCAACAGTGTTCCTTGGGCGCCTTCAAAAATCACGGTTTTTCCCTCATCCAAGGCTCTGTTGACTTCAATCGAGACATCACATACGTAGCGTGAGATCCTGCGACCAAATTCTAGATATTTTTCGAGAACTTCTCTTTTGTCCAGGTTAGCTTGCCCACGGTATACTTGGGACATAATCCCTTGCTTCAGCCGAAGAAGCATGTCCAACTTCCCTTCTAGAGATTTTCTGTCTAAAAGGTCTACGACCCTGATGCCGAACCGTGCCGCCTTGTCTGAGTAGGTGGGTCCAACGCCTCTCTTTGTTGTTCCAGCCCGAAGTCCTCCTTTGAACTTCTCTTCCAATTCATCAAGGGCTCTGTGAAAATCGAAAGTTATGTGCGCTCGTTCACTAACATACAGGTCTGGCTTTATGCCGGTCCCTTCAATTTTCTCTAGCTCTTGGAAAAAGACCTCTGGATCTATGACCAAACCATTACCTATGTATGATTTCTTGCCGCGAACGACACCTGCAGGTATCAAGTGAAACTCGTATTTCTTTCCACCGACAACCACTGTATGGCCTGTATTTGAACCCCCATTATATCTCACGACGCAATCTGCCTTCTCAGCCAAGAAATCGGTAATCTTTCCCTTTCCTTCGTCACCCCATTGAGTCCCAACAATCACAATGCCAGGCATCCTTGACCACCCACACTGCATTTTCCTTAGTTTGATAAGAATATAAACGCTTGTCTTGTGGACTAACTCTGTTAGTATGGCGCCAAATTAGCCGTTTTGGGTCGTGAATTGAAAAAGGAGGCTTTAATCTTAACCATCCCTGTGTTTTAGAAAAAAGCGAGAGGTTCTCTAGATGCGCTTATGGCCCCTGAAAGCCGCATTTACTGACATCTGGAGACATCTCCCGATGTCCTAACTAATAGTTCGCATTTCATTTTTTTGATATACCATCATAAGGTGAGACAGCCCGACATATAAATATTATTCTTTACGGATCATCAAAAGGAATGCTTATGATCCTCTTGATGCTGAGTATTTCATCTATTCCACAATATCCTTGATGCAGTCGACATCGACATATACATGTGGTCAAACACAACATCTGGCGAAACAAGCGGCTGGAAACTAGGCGAATCTGACTATATCAACATCTATAATAAGGGTGGATGCTCTAAGCTGATTGTTTCTGGCTCTGCCGGAAGAACAACAGGCGGAGACATTTTCGAGCTGCATGCAATAGGACCAAGCGCTTGGGCGTATGCAGAACAATACTGGAGAAACCTCAAGCACATCCATACTGTGTTCTATATAGGGGCTCCAGACAACTGTTTCGACGGAGATGCAAACACGTTCTGTGTCGAGTGGGGTATAGACTACTTCTTTGACCCTAGTACAGAGCCTTGGATGCACGGATGGAAGTTTCGTCTAAACGTCACAGATGGCCAAGTAGAGGACAACGACATAGGCACTGACGGCTCGGCTCAGTGTTAGGTTCCTAAATTAGTAGACAAACCAATGAATGAAATGGCATTACCTCTTGCAGTAGCCGTTGCATCTTATTCGTTTAATCCTCAAAGCGCCATTAACAGTCTTTATCAATACTCCACCAAGAATCGAAATCCACCAGATTATGCAAGGCAACGGGATGGAGCATCACTTCAGGAGGATGCACATGCCACTATATCTTACACTAGAACTCTAACTATAACCCAAGTAGGTTGAACGAGATGGGAGATCTTGAACACTAAAGTAAAAGAAGTCTTGTGCTGGACTGCAGATGCTGCAAAAGCATAACCAACCAAGAACTGCTAGAACTGGATTGCGGCATTCTGGTTCTAGCGGCCATTGAGAACCAAATAACCGAGGCAAATCTGGGAAACATCAAGGCTAAAATGGTCGTAGAAGGAGCGAATGACTGACAACTCCCGAGGGCAACAGAATACTCAACGGAAATGCGTATTCTCTAACCACTAGGCACATAATCTTTAGATAGATGAACTTAATCAATGGTTAAGCATACGTCCCAAAGGAACAAGAGCATATCTCTAGAGAGGAAAAGACATGCTTGATAGGATAGAATTATCTCTAAAAGAGTGACATTCTTCCAAAAGGATGATCATTTCATGAAGATCGACTGTCACTGTCACGTTGCAAATTGTGCTTTTGGGAGATGGACGAATGCAGATTTGATTGAAGCTGCTGATAAGCTTGGGATTGACAAGCTCATATGCTCGACACCATTCATGAGAGGTCACCCTAAGATTGAGAAAATGCGGGAGTGTAACAACGCTACATACGAAGCCATGAAGGAATATCCAGATAGAATCATGGGATATGCTTTTGTTGATCCAAGCTATTTCGCTGAAGCTATTGAAGAAGTTGAGAGATGCGTAAATGAGCGGGGCATGATAGGTGTAAAGCTTTACAACCAATATCGCGCCGACGACCCCGTAGTTCTCCCACTCATAAAAAAGACAGCAGAGATGCAAATACCTGTCCTCTTGCATGCAGGTCACCCTTTCAGCATAGAAGAGGCACTCAAAATGGGACAACCCCAGATATCGGATGGTGTCCATATCGCTACCCTTGCTAGACGTGTACCTAACTCCATTCTTATTAACGGGCACATAGGTGGAGGTGGAGACTGGGAGTGGAGCATAAAAGCATTGAAGAAAGTCTACAATGTTTACGTTGATACAAGCGGAAGTGTAGTTGATGAGGGAATGATTGAGATGTGCGTTAAGTATTTAGGAGCTGAAAGAGTCCTCTTCGGAACGGATCTTTCAATGGAAGAAGGTGTTGGAAAGATTTTGGGGGCAAACCTGACTGATGAGCAACGTGAACTCATCTTCTGGAAGAATATGGACAGCATCCTTAGGAGGCGACAAGTCTGATTATCGACGCCAATGTCTATTTAGGTCATTGGCCGTTTCGCAGGCTCCACTACAATACGGCTGAGGAATTGATCTCCCTGATGGATCAGAATGCGATCGAAGTCGCCGTTGTATCATCGATTAACGCTGTCTTCTACAAGAACTGCCAAGAGGGGAACGAGGAACTTGTCGAAGAGATTGGACCATATAGGGATAGGCTGATACCTTTCGCAACTCTAAACCCGAAGTATGTTGCTTGGAGAGAAGACTTTGAAAGATGCGTTGACGATCTTGGCATGAAAGGTCTACGACTATATCCCATCTATCACAAATATGAACTTTCAGAACTAGAAAGCCAAGAAATGCTGCAAGAGGCATCTAAGAAGAAACTTCCCATTGAGTTTCCAGTTACGCTTGTCGATGCCCGACAACGCCATTGGCTAGATGTCGATATGGGGCTCTCTGTGAAACAAATTCTGGAAGCGGCAAAGAAATTTACCGAAAATTCTTTCATAATCCTAAACGCGAAAAGCCATGCCATTGCAGTAATTCTTGAGAGAACCCAAACTACACCGCCTACGAACAATGTATTTGTCGATATGTCACGTCTCTCAACAGTTCTTCAGAAGTCTGTTCAAGCAGTTGTTGATCGCTTGGGTGCTGAAAAGGGTGTCTTTGGCAGTGGGATGCCATTCCAGTACGCTAGGCCTGCGCTTCTAAAGATGGAGATTCTCAATCTAGAGGAAGATGGGAAGGAAGCAATCTACTGGAAGAATATGTTTAAGATACTTGGTCTTAAGAAAGGCAGACCCTAGCTCACATCCTCGAGGACCTCTATTCTGATTTAACAATTCAAGAAACACTTTTAACCCGAACCTCAGCTATAGTCAGTTATATTTATGTGGCACTTCGGCTTTTTTCCAATCTCTACTCTGTCAAGTCCAAACCTGAGAACCGCTTTCATAGTAGTATCTGGGGGAAATCGAACGGAGACTGTTAGACAACGAAGTCGGCATGCTGATGTCTCATTGAGCTTTTTGAATTTATGACAGAAACATTTATCTCACAGTCAATTTTTGTGGGTAAACGAGGTCTTGGAGGAGACATCGTTGATTGGAGATCGCCTACCATTTACAATAGAGACGGAAGGAGAACTCGACGAACTACTATCCAAACCGACCCCTGAAACCATAAGAACTGTGCAAGAACTTCAAGGTGACATTCTGATCCTAGGTGTGGGAGGCAAAATTGGGCCAACGCTTGCGCGTTTAGTGAAAAGGGCAATCGATGAAGCAGGCACAGATAAAAGGGTAATTGGGGTATCTAGATTCTCGGCACACGGAGTAAGAGATAGTCTAGACAAGATAGGCGTCGAAACAATTTCATGTGATCTCTTGGAAGAAGAGGCTTATGATAAAATCCCGAATGTGCTCAACGTAATATATATGACGGGCAAAAAGTTCGGCACGAATGAGGATAAGCCATCAACTTGGGCAGTCAACACTTATGCTCCAGCTCTTGCGGCTGAAAGGTTTAAAAATTCAAGAATAGTTGTCTTCTCCACAGGAAATGTCTACCCATTTGTTCACATAAATTCTGGTGGGGCAACAGAATCAACGCCTCCTGAGCCTGTAGGAGAATATGCTCAATCTTGCTTAGGTAGAGAGAGAATCTTCGAGTATTTCTGCCACAGATATGGGACTAAGGCAGTATTTCTGAGGCTCAATTACGCAATTGATCTTAGGTACGGCGTACTCTTGGATGTTGCCCAAAAGGTGTACAGAGGGATCCCTATAGGCATGAGAATGGGTTATTTCAATGTAATCTGGCAGGGAGACGTCAACAACATAGCTGTGCAATCTCTAAAGATATGTGAGAACCCGCCAAACATTTTGAATGTCACAGGCCCGGAGATAATCTCGCTGGAATGGTTAGCTAACAAGTTTGGGAGGATATTTGGTAGGGAACCGATCTTTGAGAAGGAGCACATGGACACGGCTTTGTTCAGCGACGCCTCCAAATGTCAAAGGATATTTGGCCATCTTAGTGTCACCTTAGATGACATGATAAGGTGGGTGGCTCACTGGGTCCAGATAGACGGAGAGACATTGAACAAGCCTACCCATTTTGAGGTAAGAAACGGCAGGTATTAAAATGGCCAGTTGTCCGCTACCGCCTAAGAAGATTTTGTCAATTCTCAATAGAGGCATTGTGATTCCTGCCCATCCTTTGGCTTTGACCCGAGAGCGGAAGCTGGACGAGGCGCGACAACGAGCTTTAACTAGGTACTACATTGCTGCTGGAGCCGGCGGGGTAGCTGTCGGAGTTCACACGACCCAATTTGAGATACGCGACGCAAAGGTGTGGCTCTATAAGCAGGTTTTGGAGTTGGCGGCTGATACAGTGGAAGAGTGTGAAAGGAAAGCGGTAAGGCAGATAGTAAAG
>CAZELO010000027.1:0-26113 GCA_964513245.1 uncultured Candidatus Bathyarchaeia archaeon
CGCCCGTCACCACGCCCACACCAGCCTCAACGCACGCCTCACGCATGCTGGCAAGAACCCGCTCAAGATCAGCCAAGGACAAACCTTCTTCCAAGACGAGCCCGCATGCCAAAGCGTACGGTTCGGCGCCCAAAACCGCTATGTCGTTAACCGTGCCTGAAACGGCTAGGCGTCCGATGTCGCCTCCGGGGAAGAAGATGGGCTTCACGGCATGCGAGTCGCTCTTCAATACAACGTCACCTACGACGGCTGCGTCGGCAAGCGCTTCAAGCGGCACCTCCGCCTTGCTCAAGCCGCCAAGGTATTTCACGACATAGTTTTTGACGAGGTCATGCATGACTGTTCCGCCAGCACCGTGCAACATCGTTATGTGCCCGTTCTTCGCAACCATACCTCTCTGCCCCTTGTCTCAATAGCATATTCTTAAGTACGGCTAGACCTAAAGCTTTCCCCATGCATGAATGGGCTTTGGCTGAAGCAGTCGTAGCCGCGGCATCGGAAGTCGCCGAAAAGGAAGGCATGAAAAAAGTGACGACAGTGCAAATCAGAGTCGGCGAACTGCAACAGATAGAGCGAGAAATCTTCGAATTCGCCCTAACAGAGCTGGCAAAACAAAGATTCAAAGACGCCAAGTTCACCATAAAAACAGCCAAAGCAGAGCTCAAGTGCAGGGCATGCGGAGCCAAGTGGCATTTCAGGAAGAACGAAGTCAGCGAAGAAGTCCGAGAGGCAATCCACTTTGTTCCAGAAATCGCCCACGCACACATAAAATGCCCGAAATGCGGCAGCCCAGACTTCGAAATCACGGCTGGACGCGGCGTCTGGCTTGAACGCGTAGAAGGAGAGAAATAACGGTGACCGACCCCAGAGCCAGCATAATAGATGAAAGGCTGAAGGACGTACGCACCGTTGTAGCGGTCTCAGGCGGCAAGGGCGGAGTCGGCAAAAGCCTAATCGCCTCCATGCTTGCAGTGTCGCTTGCCGAGAAGGGCTACAGGGTCGGGCTTTTCGACTTGGACTTCACAAGCCCCTCGACACACGTCATACTAGGCGTAGGCGACCTGCAACCAACAGAGGAGAAGGGAATTGTCCCGCCTGAAATCCACGGACTCAAGTACATGTCCATCATCTACTACTCAGGCGAGCAGGCTTCGCCACTGAGAGGCGCTGACGTCTCCAACGCGTTGATAGAGCTGCTCGCAGTGACGCTGTGGGGACATCTCGACTATCTAATCATAGACATGCCGCCGGGCATAAGCGACGCCACCCTCGACATGATCAGACTGGTCAAGA
Organism: uncultured Candidatus Bathyarchaeia archaeon; assembly: GCA_964513245.1. Classification (GTDB taxonomy): domain Archaea; phylum Thermoproteota; class Bathyarchaeia; order Bathyarchaeales; family DTEX01; genus CAZELO01. The sequence goes on from CAZELO010000027.1 coordinate 1,294, forward strand.
ACGTGCAGTTCCTCGTGGTCACCACGCCTTCGCAGCTTGCATTCGAAACCGCTAAGAAACTGATAGCCTTGCTGAAAGACCTCAAGGTTTCTGTGGTCGGCGTCATCGAAAACATGAAAAGACAAGAATCAAGACTCATCCAGCGACAAGTCGAAGCCATGAGCATAAAGTATCTGGGACCCGTACCATACGACGCCGAAGTCGAAGACGCAATAGGAGACACGGACAAACTTTCAGAAACAAAATTCGCCAAAAAAATCCAAGAAATAACCACGAAGACCTTCTGCTAGATCGAGGCTCCTTCGCACTGCTGCCTAGTGAACACCTGCTTGAACTCTTAAGGGGCCAGATAGATCAGGTGTACCCTGTTGCCTGCAGGGTCAGGTTCCTTGAGAAAGACGGCTTTGATTCCCTTCTTGATTTTCGGCTCCTCAAGTTCTATGCCCTTCTTCTGCAGGCACCGGCATGCCTCTTCAAAGTTTGAGACGCGTATGGCAACGTGGCATTTGGCATCCCCAGCAGTCTTCATGACCTCGATGCGACCCGTCCCCTCACCCGATATGAAGAAGGACGAATTACCCTCTGCCTTGGCGAAACCGAAGACCTTTGCGTACCAATCAGCAATCTCTTGTCCAGCGGCGCGGTCTGGATAAAGCCCCACATGCTCAGCACCCAGAAACAGCGGTGTCCCCTTTGCTTCTCTTATCCACCAGAGGCACTGCTCAACCTTTTTGGCTATCTCTTCAAAGTTCCCTGCGCTTACAAGTTCTTTCGAAATCAGCTTCGATCCCATGCCTAAAGCTGCGGCACCGCCTTTGACCCATGCCGATATGCTTTCACGCGTAGAGTCAACGCCTCCTGTGGGCATAAGCAGAACCCATGGGCAGGGTCCACGCATGTTCTTTATGAATTTGGGTCCTCCAACCTCTTGACCGGGGAAGACCTTGACTATGTCGCATCCTGCTTCTTCAGCCTGCGAAATCTCAGAGGCGCTCCCGCAGCCCGGTGAATAGGGTATCTTTCGGCGGTTGCAGACCTTTGCGATCTCTGGATTGAAGACGGGTCCCACCACGAAGTTGGCGCCGCTGTTTATGTATATGGCTGCTGTAGACGGGTCAATGACTGAGCCCACGCCTAAAATGACGTCAGCGTATTCCTTGTTAACCCATTTGGCAAGCTCAGTGAAGACTTGATAGGCGAAGTCGCCACGGTTTGTGAACTCGACAACCTTGGCTCCGCCTTCGGCGCATGCCTGAACGATTTTCTTTGCGGTTTCCAAGTCTCCTTCGTAGAAGACCGGTACCAGTCCAAGCTCCAAGATTTTCCCGATAACCACATGCTTCATGAATTTCGCCATGTCACTTCAACCTCCCAAACAGCTATCGCGTTATCCTGCCTGACGCTATTCCCGCGGCAAGATTCTCCACTTCTTCAACTGAGACGATGTTTTCATCTCCGAAGACCGTGTGTTTCAGGCATGATGCCGCAACAGCGAAGTCAAGGACTCTTTGCAGGTCGCTTCCAAACTTCAACATGCCATAAATCAAGCCTGCCGCGAAGGAGTCGCCGCCTCCAACCCTGTCAATTATATGCGTTATCTGGTAAGTGGGCGCCGCATAGAATTTCTTGCCAGCATATAGAACGCCTGACCATGTGTTGTGGCTTGCGCTTATGCTTCCACGCAGTGTGATTGCCACGGTTTTGAGGTTCGGGAACATTTCGACGAGTTTTTCGGCGACTGTCAGATACTTTTCGGCGAATATCTTGCCTGTTTGCACATCTACATCGGGCGCTTTTATGCCGAAGACTTTGTCGGCGTCCTCTTCGTTGCATATAGCCATATCCGCATATTTCACGAGTTCCGTCATGACTTCGCGGGCTGTCTTGCCCCATTTCCAGAGCTTCCTACGATAGTTCAGGTCACAAGATATTGTTAGCCCCATTTCCTTGGCTTTTCTGACCGCTTCGAGGCATGCGTCTGCCGCTCCTTTGCTGATGGCTGGCGTGATGCCTGTCCAGTGGAACCAAGAGGCGTCCGCGAAGACTTTTTCCCAGTCGATCATGCCTGACGCGACTGTTGCGATGGAAGAGTCTGCCCTGTCGTAGATTACTTTGCTTCCCCTTTGAACGGCTCCCATCTCTAGGAAGTATATTCCAAGCCGTTCCCCGCCTCGAACGATCTTGTCCGTACCCACCCCGAACTGGCGAACATAGTTCAGGCAGGCGTCTCCGAGGTCGTTGGCGGGCAAGCGCGTCACGTAGTCTACTGGAATCTTGAAGTTCGCCAAGGCAACGGCAACGTTTGCCTCTCCACCGCCGTAGATCACATCGAAGGATCTTGCTTGAGTGAATCTCTGGAAGCCGGGCGGCGAGAGACGCATCATGATCTCGCCGAAAGTCACAACTTTCTTATCCATCGCTACCACAAACGGTTTTGCTTTACTCACTTATCTGATGGTCGTCTTAAAAGTTTTTTTCTCAAGAATCGTGTAAGAGGAGGCAGATTTTCCCGTCCGTTGAAAGGTCCTTGGGCTTATCGATGAAGGATTCTCATAGATGTCCTTACCGAAGACTAACTCGCTTTCTTTTTGGAAGAGGTTAAGCATATCTTTTCGGCGATAGATTCGGACAGTGCAGCTATTTTGGCACCCGTTCCCAGATCGGTTTAATGCCTTTTTGTCCTTCAGCCCCGAGGACCACGGGTTCTATGCCGGCCATCTCGCACAGGTAGGTTAGCGGTCGGACGCAGTCACCGACAACTGCAAGTATGTGGTTGCATGGAAAGACTGCCAAGAACTCGTCGAAGCTGCACCGCAGCCTAGCATGCACATGTGGCCACGTGGGGTTCGTTTGTTCGTTAAGGGCTTTTCGTTCTTGGGCAGGCAGCTCAACCACGTCACCCGGCACGATTGTCATGTACAGCCTGTCGTCCCATATGCCCAGTCGGGCGAAGGTCATCTCGCCCGGCGCCGCGTCAAACTCTACTGAGGCTCCGCCTGCCTTGAAGTAGAACTCTAGGGCTGGGTGAAGCGTCACCTTCTTGAAGTTCTCTGCTGGATTCTGACTTCGCGAAGCGTACCAGCTAGCATGGTTTCCCGAGTTGCAGAAGTCCCACAGGTCCCTGTCAGGATGATATAGCCTCACGTCCATGAAGAGCACTGGCAACCCTCCGCTGACATATTTCAGCAGCTGCATCGTTACGGCTGCAAGTGAGTCGGCTTCAGTGGCGCATACGGTGGACTCTTTCGGTCCGTTCCAGTCGTAGGGATCGTTCATCAACATCTCAGCCACATCGCCCAGACAGACGTACTCTGTTAGCTCTCTCTGGCCTTTCAGTCCGCAGAAGCCGAAGCCCTTGTCTTCATTGACCATTTTCATGGCAAGGTAAAGCCTGATCTGGGTCTTCAGCGTCTCAGGCGTAAGCATCTTCCCGTCGTACTTGATGCGGTTGCCCAGCAGATTCTCGAACCATCTGAAGCCCTTATCCACTTCGTTTTCGTCTATTGTCTTCATCTTCTCAATGAGCCACAGCTGGTCTATCTGCCGCGCTGTGACGCCTAGGGCTTTAATGATCGGGACAAGGTGGAAATAACCCGTCTCCATGCCCATAGAGTGGCCGCCGTACATGCCATAAACCTCGTTCTGCACGGTTGTGTATGCTTGGGCGGCGCGAACCCAATCGAAGACCTTGGCCCTTGTCACAGGGTCATCCATGTCTCCCACGATACGGTGAGTCCTTACGCCTGTCTGGCGCAAGGCGCCATCTGTCGCCAGCAACCCAACGTTGCCCGGGTACTTGCCGCTGTTGTTCGAGAGGCAGAGTATTGGCTTGTCTCGACCCACACTGTTGATGAAGGGCCAGACCAAGAACGGGAAGTCCCAGACATAATAGCAGAGTATGATCTGTTTGCAGTTGGCTTTGGCTAGTTCTTCGCCGACTTTTTGGGCAACCCGGACCGAGGTAATGATCTGTGAACCTGTGACGACTTCTGGGGATGTGCCGTCAACGTTCTTTATGCCTTGACGGATCGTGCCCGCCCATTTCTGGACGACCTCCATGCATTCGCGGTCGTTCTCACGGTAGACGTGTTCCCTCTCGTCATTGAACATAACTATGCCGATTGGAGTGGTTCGCATCAACATCACCTTCCAACAGTACAGTTGAGAATTGAGTCTAAGAGAATTTAACATTTTTCCCTTCTTCCCTACGTACATCGGCAACGTTACACAAACCTTTTAATCGCCACCTGCGAATCACATTCGTTGGGAGATGCATTTGCCCGAGCTGCCCGAAATCTGCTCAGTATGCGGAACAAAATTGGAGAAGATCTACCTCTCTAATCTCCGTGCCCTAAGATGAATAGAGAGCGAAAAGGAACCTCCGTCACCCACCGAGAAAGCCTTTCTCATGAAGAAGACATACGCAAGATAGCTGAAAAAGAAAGACTCACTGAAAGAGGGCAGAAATTCCACCTTTAAGGGGATTATGTGAAATAGGGTCTTCTTCTTCCTACGGCTTCGAGGAAAAGTGTCCTCAGCGTTTCATCTGTGGCGCCTTGTCTCAGCGGAGTCAGAAAGTCTACTAGGTTGTTGCTTCTGAAGAGGCATGGCTTGAGCTTTCCATCCGAGGTCACGCGTATTCTGTTGCAGTGCCTGCAGAATTCGGTGTTATGCATGGGTCTCACGATCTCGACTTTGCCGCCGCCGTGCAGGTGGTACTTTCTCCTGTGATGCATACGGCGAACAGTCACCTTCTCCGCGACGCTTTCAAGATAGTTCTCAACCTTTTCTAGGTCAGCGTGATATTTTTCGTATGCCTCGTCCTCCTTGGCGGATTCAAGCTCGATTATCTGAAGGACTAGGCTGTTCCGCCGGGCAAAATTCACCGTATCCATTATCTCGTCTTCATTTATCCCTCTGAGCAGAACCATGTTGACCTTAACGGGAGACAAGCCTGCTTTCACAGCCGCTTCTATGCCCGAAATAACATCTGCCAACGAATCAGCGCCCGTGATCTGCCTGAACCTTTCGGGTTTTAAGGTGTCCAAGCTTATGTTGATTCTTGCTAGACCAGCCTGCTTTAGACCTTGAGCGTACTTCGAGAGGAGGAGACCGTTCGTCGTCATCGAGACCTCTCTGATGCCCGTTGTGCCGCTGATCCGCTGAACAATGTCAAGTATGTCAGTTCTCAGCAGAGGTTCTCCGCCAGTCAGCTTCACTTTGCCTATGCCAAACGATGCCGCTACGCCTGCTATGCGCTGTATCTCCGCTGGCGTCATCGCAGTATCTCCTTCGGAGACTTCACCTTCGCGGTGGCAGTAAAAGCATCTAAGGTCGCACCTTTGCGTAACCGATACGCGGATGCTTTCAACAGGTCGCCCGCAGGGGTCTTTGAGCTTTTCCGGCATCGCTTGTTCTCCTTTTTGAGACGTAGAATGTGGAAGGTTCATTATATTGCTTCTTCTTGCGACACGCACCTATACGTGCGCATAGACGCCAGATGGATTATAGGTTCATAATCGTTTTAAGCACTGGAAGAGGGAGCTTCTATGTTCTGATGTACCAGATCAAAGGGTGAAAGAGAAAGTTGGACACCACTACCCTAGTAATAGGTTTCTGCACGGGATACCTCATAGCGTCGATATTGCTTGTGTTCATCGCGTCGCCCAAAAAAAGAAAGAACGGCGCCACAGTCTAAGCCGTCCTACATACAAAAGATTTTTCATTATGCCATCCCCGTGGAAACCTACACGCGACACGCAGACACGGGATGGTCTGGGAGAAGGATCCACCAGATTTTGGTTGGTAGGGCAACAGTTTATATTGAGCCTATCAAAGAGTAATAACCAAGAGAATGCGGTGGTTGGAGAATGCACCTAGCCATATGTGGAGAATTGGGCGCCGGATGCACAGAAGTCGGACAGATTCTCGCCAAGAAACTCGGCATACGTTGTGTGAACTCAGCGGACCTTGTGAGAGGTTTGGTGACAAATTTTGGCGAAGACTTTGAGGAGTTTGAACAACACGTGAGATCCGGTGAGATCGACATGGACAAGATGATAGATGCCAAAATAGATGAGGTGCTCTCGGGAGGCGAAACCATAGTGGAGGGAAGGTCTGCCTTCATGCTGCTTAACAACAGGGATGTCTTCAAGGTTCTCCTTGTGGCGCCGCCGACAAACAGAGCCGAACACATCGCAAGGACCAGAACAATCACTGTTAAAGAGGCACAGGACGCTATTCAGACAAGTGACACAGAGAGGAGGCACATGGTCGAACGGCTCTTCAAGAAAGACTGGCTCAACCCGCTCAACTACGATCTCATCATAAACACGGAAACAATGAACCACGAAGAAATCGCTAATCTCATCGAAGTAGCCCGAAAGAAGAAGACCTAAAAAAAATGCGTCGCTTCTTCGATTTCTGACGACGCTGTAAAGCTCAGGACTTTCAAGGGATTATTCTAGCTTTGGGACGTAATCCTTCTCCGCCTCATATAATTCCGCGAACATCTGCCTTATTTCTTCCAAGGAACAGACAGCGGCGGTCAACGGGTCAAGCATCAACGCCTGTTCTGCCATCTCATAGCTGTTATTCAAAATCGCCCTCACAATCATGTCGTAAACAGCCATATTTGATCTGTTGAGAGCAGCCAATTGCGGGGGCAGTTCGCCGAAGTATGTTGGATGGACACCGTTTCTGTCGATCAGGCACGCGACTTCCACGACCTCGTTCTGTGGAAGGTTCGTGATCAGCCCAGTGTTGGGCACGTTGCCATGGATCACTCGGGGGCGGTCGAAGACTATGCCTTCTATGATTTGGCATGCGTACTCAACACTTCTTTTCAGGTTCGGCTCCTCCTTGCCTTCTATGATTCTTTTTCTTTTTTTGTCCAAGTCGCTCCTCCACTTTGGCCAGTTCTTGGCGTAGTATCCTCTGCCGCCGAGGTATCCTTCTCGGCAGTATTTGGTGATCAGGTTTGGTCTTTTGCGGAAGTATGGAACGTACTCGGAGAAGTGGCCGCTTGACTCGGTAACGAAATAGCCGAAGTGAAAAAGGATCTCGAACTTGACAGGGTCCTTTTCGTATAGTTTCTTGCTTTCTCGGGCTTTCTTCTTGAGCGGCGGATACATGTCTTCGCCTTTATGCGTGAGCTCCGTGAACCATGCCATGTGGTTGATGCCTGCGCATCGCCACTTCAGCTCTCGGTAGGGAACTCTGAGGTACTTGGCCAGAGTCCTTGAGGTTTCTTGAACAGAGTGACAGAGGCCGACGGCTTTCATCTTTGAAGCTCTGAAGGTGGCAAGCATCATTATCGACATCGGATTGGTGTAGTTGAGAACCCACGCTTCGGGACACAGTTCTTCCGCGTCTTTCAAGATCTCCAGCCACGGTGGCACGGTTCTCAGCGCCTTCATTATTCCGCCTGGGCCTATTGTGTCGCCTATGCATTGGTCCACGCCGTATTTCAGGGGGATCTCATAGTCATATTTGACATTGCTTAGGCCGCTGACCTCGATGGTGTTTATGAGGAAATCCGAGTCAGCCATCACTTCCCTTCGGTCGGTGGATGTGACAATTGTCCAGTCTGTCTTCAACTTGTTGTTGACAATCTTGGTTGCCTCATATGAAAGATTCAACCTCTCAGCATCGATGTCCACAAGGCAGATTGTACCCTTCTCCAAGCCAGGAATCTGAAAAATGTCTTTGGTCAACACGGGTGCAAAAGCGCTTCCTGCGCCCAAATAGGTGATTTTGACCATACGCTGTCCCTGTCCTTCATGGCGCCGTTAAGTCACGCCATACCTTCCAACGATGCGCGGATGTACCTATGTTTTTCCATTTGATGTCATATAACACTTTCTTGCCCATTGAGACAAGGAAAAAGTGCTATGTATAGGAAACTATAGATTTGGGAAGTGCATATCCCCTTCTCGAGTCCCACTGGCTGAAAGAAAGGAGATAACGAATCTTGCAGTTACTAGACAGCTGCTCTCTCATGCCTTAGGGGCAACCGGATGCCTGACCAAGAGCGCGGCGGAAGATGTGTTGAGGGAGAAAAAGAATTGACGGTCCACGAGGCTAAGAAGATTTTCTATAAAGACAGGGTCTTCTTCGTCTTTGCCGAGGTTTATGAGCCTGCAGAGGACACGTTTCTTTTCGCTGATAGTCTCAGGGTCAGGAGCGATGATGAGGTTCTCGATGTGGGCACTGGGTGCGGAATCTTGGCGGTTCTTTCAGCCCTTGTCGCCAAGCGGGTCGTCGCAACAGACATAAATCCGCATGCTGCCGGATGTGCCCAGATCAACGCGAAGGTCAACGGCGTCTCAGAAAAAGTGGACATCGTTTGCGGCGACATGTTCAACCCCCTTAGAAAGGACAGCCGCTTTGATGTGGTATTGTTCAACGCGCCTTACCTGCCTACAGAACAGAACAACGCCTCAGGCTGGATCGACTATGCATGGTCAGGCGGAAAAAGCGGCAGAGAACTAATAGACCGCTTCATCGCCTCTGTGCCTCAGCATCTGAAAGCAGGCGGGCGAGCGCTGCTTGTTCAATCCACGCTTTCCGATGTTGAGAGGACGCTCGGCAGACTTGGGCAGCGGAAACTCGATGCAAGAATAGTTGGAGAATGCAAAACTGCCTTCGAAACAATAACCCTAATAGAAGCCGTGACGCAGAGCAAGAAATAAAAAACGCATTGCCATGGTTCTGTGAGCTTTTTCCAACGGCCCTCAGACTTGCTGGCAGAGCTAACATGATAACGGGTTTAGATCGGTGTCTCAACCACCTATGTATTGCGTCTCGCCGCTAATGAGCTGCCCGAATGCCTTTTTCTTCCCAGCTCACATATCTCTGATTCTGAGGACATAGGCTCAGTATCAGGAGGAGCGATATTAATGATTTTTGTGAATGCAGAAGTTGGCTTGGCTCTGGCAATAAGTTATATACGGAATCTCGCAATAGGAATGATGGGTAGCAGATTCTTGCTTAAATCCCGTGCCCAAATAGAACGTGCAAGAGGCTTGGTGAGGGTTGACAAAGAGAAGTCTAGGTGCTCGTGTACTGAAAGCAGTCTCCTCACCGGTCAGACTCCGCATCCTGCGGCTTCTGTTCCAGAAGGGGCCGTTACCCTACACGGAGATAATGAACCTTCTCGGCCTCAGCCCGAGCAGGGACGCAGGTAAATTCGCTTACCATTTGAAGACGCTTTTGCGGATGGACCTCATAGAACCCGATGTTGAAACCAAGAGGTACGGTCTGACAAGCATGGGCAAGGCGGTTGTCGGGTTCGCAGACGACCTCGACGATAACGCGTACAGGAAGAAGCTGCTTGTCCGGACCTCGCGCCTTGCGATAGAGAACTTTGACAGAAACAAGATTTCCGAGTCCCTTGTCAAGGAAGCAGAGATCCCCGTAGACTTGGCGCAGAAGATTGCGAGGGAGACAGAGAAGCGGCTGTACAGGCTCGACACGAAGCATCTGACGGCTCCGCTGATAAGAGAGTTTGTGAACACAATACTGATTGAACGCGGCCTAGAAGAGTACAGACACAAGCTCACGCGGCTCGGGTTGCCCGTCTACGATGTCACCCAGCTGATAAAGGCTATGGGCGCAAGCTCCCGAGACGTGGAGGCAATTCACGAATCGGCTGGGAACAGGGTCCTCGGCGAATACACGCTCTTGAATGTTCTGCCTAGAGACGTAGAGGACGCCCATCTTTCAGGCGCACTGAACCTAGACAGCCTAGGCTGCTGGATACTGAAACCAAACAGCATCATGCATGACTTCAGGTATTTCCTCAGAAACGGCATGGCGTTTCGAGATGATCTGTCAGGCCGGGTTTCGATGCCGCCGCCTAAGAGCCTTAAGACGGCTCTTTCAGTGGCTGTTAATGTTTTGAGGCTTTCAGCCTCTGAGGTTTCAAGCGAGCAGGCCTTCGACTATTTCAATGTCTTTTTGGCTCCTTACGCCAGAGGCCTGTCGAGGCAAGAGGTCAAAGAGGAGATAAGCCTCTTCTTAACGTCGGCAAACATCTCGGTTACGACGGGAGTCTCACTTGGCATGGAGATTACTCTGCCAAGTTTTCTCGCAGAGAGCCGAGCCACGGGACCAGATGGAAGTGCCTTGGGCGCTTACGCTGAGTATGTTGATGAGAGCCGGCTCATCGCTTCCGTTCTCATCGAAGCCATGAGGGAGCATAGGGATTCCAAACCGCTTTTCAATCCAGCTCTGATAGTTAAGGTGCGTCCAGACGCCCTGCGTGACAGCGAGGCTGAGGGGCTGCTTCTTGATGCGCATGGGCTTGCCGTTGACGGTTTGCCATACTTTGCTAATCTCTGTTCTGAGTCGCGGATGGATGCTTCGTACACGGCGGCTGGCTCGCGGTTCGCTGCTGACTGGAAGGAAGACTGGGAGCTCGATACAGTTAGAACTGGGTGCCTGAACAGGGTTGCCCTCAACTTGCCTAGGGCTACTTATGACGCCAAGAGGGACAGGGGCAAGTTCTTCGGGAACCTTTATGACCTTTCGGAGAAGGCTTTGAGGGCGCTTGAGATAAAGTACCATACGATGAGGATGCGTGCACGTGAAGGACTGCTGCCCTTCCTTGTGCAGAGGGGTGAACGAGACCCGTACTATAGGCTTGAGAACGCCTCTTGCCTCCTCAGCTTCATCGGGCTCAGCGAAGCATCTTATTCCATGACTGGAGCCGCGGTTCCCGAAGGCGGCGAAGCCTTAAGATTCGCTGAGGAAACCGTGGCATATCTTGACAAGTTCGTTAGAAACTATATCCGGAAACAACGGGTGCGCTTTGCCCTTTGTGCTGGTCCAGATCTGGAGGCGGCTGAGAGGCTGGTTGACTTGGACATTGAACAGTACGGGCTGGCGGAGGTCCGTGCACAAGGCAACAAGGACCGACCTGTCTATACGCATATGGGGGTTGTTCCCGCAGGGTCAGGCGTGTCTCTGGAGAAGCGTCTCGGCATAGAGGACAGGTTCCACGCCTTGACGTTTGGGGGTCACTTGTTTAAGGTTCCGTTGTCTGAGCTGGGCGAAGGCGCTGAGGATCTTCTTGCGGCAACGAAGAACATTGTGGGCAAACACAAGATCGGGTTCTACGCCTTCGACAGATGCCTAACTTACTGCAGCAAATGCCAGAAGACTTTCCACGGCGGGCACGTTAAGTGTCCGGTCTGCGGTTCAGTCAACGCGGTCACGCGGTTCAGCCGCGAACCAGCCGCATACAGGGCTAAACGTCTCTGAAACGAATCGTAAAAAGCAAAACGGAAACCTTATCCATAGCAGCTAGATTATCTTTTTATTGGCTGGTGAGCTGGCGGGCGGCTTTCGGACCATTGTGTCTGAGGAAACTCCGCCCACCGTGCAGTCCGTAGCGCCGTAAGGCGTGGGGCGAGAGCCTTGGCTCCGGAACAGAAACGATACGTCCGCTGGGCCTGTGACATTGATGCGCTGTGCAAGGCGTTGAGTAGGCTTGGTGTGAAACGGTGAAACGGCCGTCCTGCGGGGTGAAAGGGCGAATAGGCGTCAATGAGCATCTGCAAGAGACGCGGGTAGCCCGTAAAGTCGAATGCCGCCTAAAACAAAAGGCGGGTTACAGCCAGCACACCAGCCAAAATTTACAGTACCCCATCCAATTCTGAACATACTAATCTAATTGAAGAACAATGGGAAAAGCGACAAAGAATATCAAGGAAAAGTCTTGGATAGAATTGAAGAATTGATAACACTATGCAGAGATTCTACATTTGACCATAAAAACAAAGGTTGATCAATTGACGTTATAAGATATATATTTAGAAACATAGAGAGACTATGGGGAAAATGTTGAATGTCTCCTATTCGTAAGAAATGTTTTGTAATTATGCCTTTTGATGAAACTACAGAGGAACATAGCGAAGAATACTGGACTAAACACTTGGAATCATTTCTGAAACCAACTATAGAAGAATGTCCTAAAGTCGAAGCGTATCGCTCAGAAGCCCTACGAGGTGATATTTTGAGACAGATAATCACTGACCTTATTGTTTCTCCTGTTGTTGTGGCAGACCTCACAGATTTTAATCCAAATGTTTTTTGGGAGTTAGGAGTCCGACAGAGCTTCAAACATGGTACGGTCACCATTGCTCAAGCAGGTACTAAGCTCCCTTTTGACCTTAGTGTCAAATCCACCTTACCTTACTATCCTAAAGATCATATAAAAAACAGAGAATTCTCCATTCAATTTAAGAAAGCTATACTGGACTGTCTGTCTCATCCAGATAAGCCAGATAGCCATGTTTTGGAGACAATTTCAGGTCGAGGAACCTTATTTCAAATTATTCAAAGAGCTGAAACAATTCGACGAGTGGAAGCATTAGTTACTGAATGTGAATGGAATAAGGGACTTTTCAATGCAGTTATCAAGCTTGTCGACAAAAATATTAAAAATCCTAAGAAAAGAGAAATTAAAGCCGCTAGGTTTTGCTCCTGTGCCATTGAATTATTGTTAGCTAGTCGTTATCTTGATGAGAGCTCATCATTTTACGGAAAACTGCAAACTACCTTCGCAGTTATTGAATTGCTAAACGATCAACTTAGGAGCTGGCCGATAAATCCAAATGGAACAGAGAGGTTTTTCTTAAAGCAAAAAGATTTTTATTTTCAACAACTCACTGGACACGAAAAAATCATGCTTGAAACACTAACCAGAATACGGAAAATGCAATACTAATAGTTTTTCAAGAACTATTCCGCTCCAACATGCCTCTTGAATTTGATATGGCATTTAGAGCAAATAACATACTTGGCTTTACTTTTCGTGTACCAACGATTACCACACTTAGGACATTCAATATTGGGCATAATTTGACCGCAAGTAGGACAAACTTCGGGCATCTTTAACCAAATAATGAGACTAACAAAGATACGGCAGACTGGTTCCAGAAAGTTGGGTGACTCTAGATGAGAATACTGTATTTTTAATCCATAAACAAATTATATGCTGTCCGTACGAGTATCAGATCCATGTTGGATACTGACTGGTTTGAACGGGATGACGTCGACCGTTTCATCGAAATCCTGTTAAAACTGGGTTTCGATTGCGCCATAAAGGATGTGGCTGGAAGACCAACCCTCATAATTTGGAAACTGAAAACCGAGGAACAAATATTTGTCCCCCAAGACAACATCAAGAACCGTACCCTCTAATCCGAGCATACGTACCAAAATAATCCTCCAATAAGAGATCGCTGTCTAAAACAAAAAAGGCAGATCGTCACCAGCCACATAGTCAATCTCCTTTTGCTTTATTCCCTTTGAATCTGTGCAGCATAGAAATGACTAGATGTTCTGATTGGCAAATATGGATTATCGAGCGGAAGTGGTTCTGTGAAAAACTGATTTTGCCTCGGTGTTTTACTGCTAGAGATGGGAGAAATCAAGTTTGTGGCAATTCCTTCCCCAGCACGCTCCTGAGCAAAATGAAAAATCCTAACGTCCATAAGCTTTCTTACGGGCAAATCTGCACTGGCTGTGATCAATAAGGCTTATAAATTGTTGCCCAGCATATTATGTTGGGTGGAGATATTTATGAAGAAGATCAAAGAGATTCTTGACAAGAAAATTATGTGCGAGGACCTCATGGTAGGAGAAGCCAAAGAGGTCATATTCGAACCTGACCAGTGGAAGATAACCCACCTCGTAGTCAAGCTAACCAAAGACGCTGCAGAAATAGCGTTAGGCGCCAGAAAAGGCGGGATAACTAACTTCCTATCCGTTTCCGCGATAGGCGAGATGGGCCGGACAATCAATCTGAAAGTGAAAAAGGGGCAACTTCGAATCTACTTGAGCCCCCCGCCCCAAGAGTGAAAAACACAACCGCCTCTACGCCTCTCGACTAATCTTCAATCCAGCGGCAACAAACGATGCCAGCGAATTAGGCTGCGCTTAAGGCTAGGGCAGCACGACCGTTCAAGTTTGACCAGGTGATGAACCGCGGGTTTTTGAGAGGGTAATGTCGCTGGGCAGATGGACTTTGTGTCTATTTTTTGGGTTCATAAGTGATTTCTTATCTCGCCCCTAACTTCTTTCCGAATGCACCATGGGCAACTTCACTGCTAGGCTGGAACTTCCGTATTTCATTCCCAAGGACGACCTTCTGGGTAAGCAAGTCTTCGACTCCGAAATTGTATGTGTGGGCACCGTCAAGGATTGGACTTATTCTGAGGATGGAATCATAAAGATGATCGTGAAGGCAGACGACGGAAAAAAGGAAACGATGCTGGTTCCTTTCTACACCATTGAGAAGGTCGGACAGTTCATAATGCTGAAGACAAAGAGAAAAGAATTTGTGCAGGCTTCAAAAGACGAGCTCAAATCTTTCGACCAGATTGACCAGAAGAAGATAGACGGGCTCATCAAAAACAAAAAACCTAACAAGACATAACAGGATAACCCAAAGCGTGACTTGCATCAAGGGACCAAACAGAATCACACTGCCGCAATCCATATTTCTGGAATGTACACGAGATCGATAAAGCCTATATGCGATACAAACCAAATTGAAGTTGGTCCAGAAATTGTCAAAGAAAGCAGCTGGACTGGCATTAGCGCTCGTCCTCGGCTTATTCGTCTTCCTTAACGTCACAGGGCAAGGGGACTTTATAACATCCCTCCTTCAGGGGTTATGGGGACTCCTAGGCCAAGAGAGATCTGATTTTGAGATATCGGCTAACCCCGCGACTGTGAACCTTGGCAGTTCGGGCGGAAGCCAGAATAGAAGCATCATAACATTGAAGTCGGTAGGCGGCTTCAGCGGCAACATAACCTTTGGAATTGAGCATTCTGGCATAGTAGGCGACATACGGTTAACTCTCGACAGCACCCAAGTATTTCTGGAACCCAATACGCAAGTTCAGAATACACTGACTCTGTACGTCAATTCAGTGGTCTCTCCGGGAAGCTACAACATAGACGTAACAGCCACTGCCGATAACGCCGTGCAACGTGTCGTTCAGGTAGTCCTAATTGTTTCTGCTTAACAGCGTGACAACATCAGACCAGTGACCAGATAAAAGTGCCTACGCTTTATTCTTCTTGCTCTTCTTTAACCGCAAGGTCAACAGTAGAAAGGAATTGCGCCCAGAAATTTGATGGTTTCTTGGCTTTTGGTTCCTCCTCCCTAAGATCGCTTTTTAGAACTCTGGCGACTGTCCCGTTCTCGTAGACAAAGTAGTACCCTTCACTCGGGTCTAGGCTGATCTGAGTTAATTTGGTATGCTGACTGTCCTGCTTGGGCCTCATAAAGCAGAATAGTGTATCCGAGCTTAGAATAGGATTGTGAACTCAAGGACTATACAAACGATCTCATCTTTTTGCTCCATTTCTGCCATTGCCAAAGGCATTTGTAGTAAGATAGTTATGAACTAAAGATTAGTAACTATTTTCCCAAAAATGGAAAAAGAAGAGTGTTCTTTATCCAAAATAGGGAAATCTCTTCCATTTCCGTTAGAATAGGCTTATATGCATTTTTGGCGAGGTATTGGTACACGGAGTAAAACGGAAGGAACCCAAAATGGCTAAAAAACAAGAAAAAATGGAACTAAACGCCGACATGCTTGTCTCCCTGATTGCGAAGTTAGAAAACGAAAGGAGCAGAATAAAGCCATACTGAGGCTTTTCTGGCTAACCTTGATTGGTGGGGGATCACCTTGGAAAGAAGGAACAACCTGGAGATAACCGCGGAGATTCTTGAACTCGCTGAAGCAGGCGAGAGGAAATCGCACATAGCCTACAGGGCCAACTTGAACTACATGTTTCTCGGGCGCTACTTGGAAAGGCTTGAGGACCAGGGCCTCATCGTGAGAGATGCCGAGCGAGGAGGAAGAATCACAACCACCGAAAAAGGTGTTGCCTTCCTTCAGCACTACAAGAGCCTTCTCCAGCTCCAGTGCGGAAACATGTGAAAGAACTGGAGGAAAGTGTCAAAATGTTTGAAAATGTCTCTTCAAAAAGCAGATTCTGGAAACAGTGCCTACAGCTGGCCAAGGCTCAACCAGAATTGAGCGCAGAAGAGGTTGAGGTCAAGGCCGTGCTAGTTGAGCTTGGCTTGCGCCCCAAATAGGCGGCAACAATCCGAAGGCTCACTGCAAATATTTTTACAGCAAACTTAGTTGTCTCATGTTTTTAGATTTGATATCCATCTTCTAGTTTGCACCTCTTGTATTTACGTGCATAAGACGAATCTGGAAACTGTTAAATTCTGAGATGCCTTATATTTTGAATTCAGGCATTTATTCTCTATGTGGAATGGGCATGAGAGCTGGAACGATTCTCAAAAGTTTCTCGGCCAAGGACGGACGAAAGGTAACTCTTAGAACGCCTAAGTGGGAAGATCTGGACGACCTCACGGAGTTCATAAACTCACTTGTCGACGAGGGCGCAGACATCGCCCGCGACAAGAAGGTCACAAGGGAACAGGAGGCAGATTGGCTGGGGAGGAGGCTGGCGGACTTGGAGAAAGGTTATCTGTTTTCTCTGGTCGCGGAAGTTGATGGGAAGGTGGTGGCGAACTCGGAGCTGGGCAGAAAGGGCGGATATTCTGGTCATGTGGGCGAGATAGGCATCGGGATCAAGAATGGCTACCGCGATATCGGCATAGGCACGGAGATGCTGAGGACATTGATCTCTCAGGCTGAGACCATGGGGCTTAAGATGCTGACTTTGAGCGCCTTCTCCACGAACAAGAGAGCCCTGCACGTGTATGAAAAGGTGGGCTTCAGAGAAACAGGTCGCATACCGAAGAAGATCCTGAAAAGTGACCGATACATAGACGAAGTCATAATGGTCAAAACGTTAGGCTAGCCAATCTTGAAGCCGAAACGAGCGTATGCCTTCTTGAGCAAGAGGAGCCTATTGGTAGTTCAGTTCGAACGTGATTGGGACTCCTTCTCCCCATGATTGTCTGAGCGGGCATATCTTCTGGGCGATCTGGAAGCATCGGTTTGTTTTTTGCCGTTCACGCGGCGTGTCATTCTCTAGGGCAATGGTCATTATGAACTGTAGGTCTGTGAAGACAAGTTTCTCGAGACCCTCAACGTCCATCTTCAGAACAGCCTTAGTTTCGAGACTCTTGAAGACCAGCTTCGAGTTCCGTGCGATTAGCAGAAAAAGCGTGTTCATGCATGATGCCAGCGACGCAGCGAATATTTCTTCAGGAACAAGGTAGCCCTGTTTTCCACCGAATTCTAGGGGCGGACTGACCGTGGCGACGCACTGGCCCTTCACCGTCACGTCTGACTCGGTCTCGCTCTTCCACTTGGCGGCTCCTTCAAAAATGAAACCTGGCATAAAATAGTGATATCCAATGGGTTCATTAAAACCTTTCTTGCTGACTGAGCCTTCCGGTCTAAACAGTGGTTCCGCAGAATGTTCGGTGCAGAGGTAGATTCTGATTTGTCCGATAAATTGGCAGAAGCCTTTGCTGATCTGACTGTCGATTTTTCGTGTGTTTTGACAGTCACTGACAAATGATCAGCCTATCTCAGAAGACTTGGTAGATTTGTCTGACAAGTTTTTTCTGTTTTGTCAGTGACTGACATGGGTGTTCTGTCAGAAGGCTTCTTTGTCTGTTTGTGAGGTTTTCTGTGGGCATTTGCTTCGCTGATGTGTGTGATGGATGTTTGATTGGGCTTCCTACATTTTTTGGTATGCGGCTCACTGTGTGTCTTCTTGGAGGTCTATCAAAAAAGTTGGGGACCGGGCAGAGTCTGTCTAGCGGAGCTTTACTGTGAGGCTAAGTTTCTTAACCTTCATGGTGACGTATGGGTCGCCTATGCGTTGGTATATGCTGACCATCCATCTGCCTTTTTTCCAACATTTGCCTAGAGCGAACAAAATTCTTTTTACTCCAAATCTTGGCATTTTTAGTTGTTTCAAGTCGTTTGGAAGGTAGATATCTAAACGGGTGCCTCCTATATAAAAATTGCTTGTGAACCTCTGATCCATGTGCGCTGTTGAGGCCGGGGGAACAAGCACCTTTTTTGCATAATTTGGCAAAAGAATTATGATGGGAAAAGCCTAATTGATAGTGATGGGATGTGTAGTTCATGGAAGCCCTCGGCGCCGAGAAGCCAAAGCCTCGACTGGTGATTGATGATTCGCATTGGGTCCTCTTCGACGATTTCCGCAATGTCAAGCTGCCCCAGAAAGCCGACATGATATTTGCTGATCCGCCTTTCGGCATCGGCTTCAAAAGCAACCTCCAAACCTATCATCGGACGCCTGATGCGCTGTCCTACGTGGAGGTGCCGAAAGAAGAATATCAGGGCTTTGTCCAGAGCCTTCTGGGATGGTCGTATGAGACGCTTAAGGCTGAGGGAAGCATGTGGCTGCTGTCGGGCTGGAACAATCTCGGCACAGTGCTCGGCGCCGTTGATGGGTCAGGGTTTCATCTGCTTAACCACTGCATCTGGAAGTACCAGTTCGGCGTCTTCACAAGGCGAAGGTTCACAACGTCCCACTATCATATGCTGCTTTTGGTCAAAGACCCTAACGAGTACACCTTCAACAAGCCTGAGCACTACGCAGAAGACGTGTGGCAAATCAAAAGACCATACCGACGCAGCGTAGAAACCGCTGGAAACGAACTTCCCAACGAGCTGGTTGAAAAATGCGTTTGCACCTCTTCCAACAAGGGAGACCTCGTGGTTGACCCCGTCTTGGGCTCAGGCACGACAATGAAAGCATGCCTGCAAACGGGTAGACGATGCATAGGCATCGAGACGAACCCGACACTTGAGAAGCGAATTAGGACCAAAATAGACCGTTGTACAACAGGCACTTAGGCAGCCGAGAAAACAGAAAATGCCCAGAATAGAGTGAAGCCTTGCTGAGACTGTTCGATAAACACGATGTTCAGTTCAACACTTTGCTTCAGTGACGCCGTTGCTTTAGTAAGACTTATATATTTTCGGTTTTATCAGAATAGGTTCGTGTGATCGGAGGAATTCAAATATGGCGTATTTGACACAGACTCAATCTGGGCAACCTGTACTCGTCTTGAAGGAAGGAACCTCGAGAAGCAGGGGCAAAGAAGCCCAGAAGAACAACATAATGGCGGCTAAGATTGTTGCCGAAACCATCAAAACAACACTGGGTCCCCGCGGGATGGACAAGATGCTCATCGACAGCCTCGGAGACATAACCATAACAAACGACGGGGCATCCATCCTGAAAGAAATGGACGTTGAGCACCCAGCAGCTAAAATGATTGTAGAAGTCTCCAAGACCCAAGACGACATGGTTGGAGACGGAACAACAACAGCAGTCGTTCTCGCCGGAGAACTTCTGAAAAAGGCAGAGGAACTGCTGGAACAGAACATTCACCCAATGGTAGTTGTCAGCGGCTATCGCAAGGCAGCCCAAAAAGCTATGGAGATCCTAGACAAGAAAGCTGTCACCGTAGATCTGGCAGATCGGAAGAGCCTCAAAAACGTGGCTTTAACCTCCATGAGAAGCAAAATTGTAGGCGCCGCAAGCGATCATTTAGCCGAAATAGCAATTGACGCTGTGAGACAGATAGCCGAGAAACGCGGCGACAGCATTCTGGCTGACATAGACAACATCCAAATGACAAAGAAAGAAGGAAAAAGCCTAAACGACACAGAACTCGTCAACGGCATAATCCTCGACAAAGAAGTCGTCCACGCAGGCATGCCCAAACGTGTCGAGAAAGCCAAGATCGCGCTCGTAAATGCCCCGCTGGAAATCGAAAAAACCGAATTCAGCGCCGAGATCAGAATACGCGATCCATCACAAATGAAGGCTTTCCTCGACCAAGAGAACAGAATGCTCAAAGGAATGGTCGACAAGATCGCTTCAGCCGGAGCAAACGTCGTTGTCTGCCAAAAAGGCATAGACGACATGGCCCAGCATTTCTTGGCTAAAGCGGGCGTTATGGCAATCCGACGGGCAAAAGAATCCGACATGGACAAACTTGGAAGAGCCACAGGCGGAAGAGTGATAACCAATCTAGACGACCTGAAGCCTGAAGACCTAGGCTACGCCGAGGTTGTTGAGGAAAGGAAAATCGGCGACGACAAGATGACCTTCATCGAGAAGTGCAAGAACCCAACATCAGTCTCAATACTCATACGCGCAGGACTCGAGAGGATGGTTGACGAAGCAGAACGCTCCATGAAAGACGCACTCTCAGTAGTCTCAGACGTGTTCGAAAAGAACAAGATCGTTGCCGGAGGCGGCGCCATAGAAGCCGAAATCGCAAAAGAACTGCGCAAGTACGCCTCCAAGATCGGGGGCAGAGAACAACTTGCAATCGAAGCCTTCGCAGAGGGCATGGAGGCAATCCCGAAGACCCTTTCAGAGAATGCAGGATTGGAGCCCATTGACATCTTGGTCAACCTGAGAGCTGAACATGAGAAGGCTAATGGACAAACGATGGGAGTCGAAATCTTCTCAGGCAAAATAGTCAACATGCAAGAAAAAGGCGTAATCGAACCAGTAGTCGTAAAAGAACAAGCCATAAAATCTGCTGCTGAAGTCGCTGCAATGATCCTCAGAATCGACGACGTAATCTCATCCACAAAGCCCAAAGGCGGACCACCGGGTGGAATGCCCGGCGGCGGACTAGGTTAGTCGCCTAACCTTTTTTATTTTTTTTCTTTTTGAGCGGCAAATTGGTGCTTTTCGTTCTCAATTCGGATAAGTGTTAAAAGAACCGTTCTGCATTTACCATTAGGATCTTTGAGAGGGATACGTGTGAAAAATGAACGAGACACGTTTCATTTGCTGGGTAACAGCCACATGGATCTTGCCTGGCTTTGGACACTGGACGAGAGCTACACGGTATGCAAACAGACTTTTGAGAACATACTGGAATTGATGGAGAAACATCCGGAATTCACGTACAGCCAAAGCATGGCACAAATGTTCAAGTGGACCGAGAAACAGCAGCCCGAACTATTCCGGAAGGTTAAGGAAAAAGTCGAAGAGGGCAAATGGGAACTTGTAGGCGGAAGCTGGGTCGAATTCGACTGCAACGTACCCTCTGGAGAATCCCTCGTGCGGCAGTTCCTGTATGGCAAACGATATTTTTCGGAAAAATTCGGTGTAGACGTCCAAGTAGGCTGGCTGCCAGACAGCTTCGGCAACTGCTGGACACTGCCTCAGATCATGGCAAAGTCAGACATGAAGTACTTCTTGACGCAGAAATTCCGATGGAACGATATGACCCGGTTCACAAAGAACATCTTCCGATGGAGAGGCATCGGCGACTTCGAGGTACTCGCCCATCAAACCTTAGGACCATACAATTCGAGACTGATTACCCCTGATAATTTCCGAGGACAACTTGGAACGCTGAAAGAAAGGCACGGCACGAATGACCTGCTCATCCTATACGGTATAGGAGACCATGGAGGCGGACCCACCGAGGAGGACTTGGAGAACGCGTTGAAGTGGAGAAACGCCAAGAATCTGCCTGACATCAAATTCACAACAGCGCTACGGTACTTCCAGATGCTGGAAGAAATAGGCAAAGAGAAATTCCCAGTGGTGGACGATGAGCTTTACCTCGAGTACCACAGGGGAACCTACACAACCCAAGCAAAGGTCAAGATGCAGAACAGGAAAGCCGAGGTGCTTCTAGAAAACGCTGAAAAGATGGCGGCAATAGCCAAAAGATACGGCTTCACGTATCCCAAAGAAGCGCTGACTGAAACGTGGGAAACGGCTCTGCTTAACCAGTTCCACGACATAATGTGCGGCACCTGCATAGAAGAAGTCTACGAAGACTCCGACAGAGACTACGACAAAGTCTTCAAAACCGCCGAACGCATCATAAAAGACGCAGCTAAAGCGATTGCCTCGCATGTAGAGACTCAGGGCGAAGGAAAAGCACTAATCGTCTTTAACACGCTGTCTTGGGACAGAGATGGAACCGCAGAAGTCAACCTTGAAGAAGGCACGCAATGCGGAACAGTCGAAATCAAGGACGCAGACGGGAACACCGTGCCGTCACACATAACCCGCTGTGGCGAGGCTAGAAAACTGGTTTTCGCATGCAAAGGCGTGCCGTCCATGGGCTACAAAGTGTACAAAATTATCGAGCGAAAAGAGAAAGAAAGCCTCAAAACGGATCTGAACGTGACAGACGAAGATGGGAAAATAACCCTCGAAAACTCAAAGATCAAGGCAACCGTGGACAAGAAGAAAGGCCTAGTAATCAGCATATACGACAAACTGAACAAAAAGGAAGCTCTGGCTACCGGAGGGATAAGGCTTCAAATCTTCGAAGACACGCCTGTGGAAGGAAGGAAAAACCTCGATGAAAAATTCGACGCCAAAATGTTTGACGCGTGGGAGATCTACATCTTCCAGCAGCCAGACAAGATAAGATGCGTTGAGTTGAATGATCCAGAAGAAGTCAAAATAGCCGAAAAAAGCCCCGTCGAAGCAACGGTTGAGGCTAAATACAGATACCGCCAAGAAGGCAGACCTGACTCAACATTCAAGATGCAGGTGACCCTCTGTTCGGAGGCGCCGATGCTCCAGATAGGCATAGAGGTTGACTGGCATACCCTGCACCGGCTGGCGAAGATGGCTTTTCCGCTCAACGTTGAAGCCGAATATGCCACGTACGAGATTCCCTACGGCTACATCAACAGGAGGAACCCGTTGTCGCCCGAAGCAACCCTGTCAGAAAGGGCGAAGTGGGAGGTTCCGGGACAGAAGTGGCTAGACTACACGGATGCCGCGGCAAAATACGGCGTAAGCATCCTGAACGACTGCAAGTACGGGTTCGATCAGGTAAACAACATTCTGAGAGTCACGTTGCTTCGAAGCCCACGATACCCTGCGAGTTTAAAGGAGAAAAGGGAAGCCCGCGCGGCAGGAAAGAAACTTGACGAAACGAAGAGGAAACCAACGGATCAAGGCAAACACGAAATCAAACTCGCGGTCTATCCTCACAGTGGCGACTGGAGAGACGCCTTAACAGTCAAGAAAGCCTACGAATTCAATTACCCGTTTGTCACACATTTGGAGGAACCGCACGGGGGCGACCTGTCATCGTCGCATTCCTTCATAAGCGTCAAACCTCAGAACGTCATCCTGAGCGCGATGAAAGAAGCCGAAGACACCAGCGACACCATACTGAGGCTCTACGAAACCAACTGCAAGAAAACAGAGGTTGAACTGTCCTTCGATTGGAAACCGAAAAAGGCAGCGGAGACCGATCTACTGGAAAAGGAACTGGGCGAACTCGAAATTGGAAATGGAACCCTCAAGATGGCCATAAATCGGAACGAGATAAAAACGCTGAAAATAAAGTAATGAAAGCCCGATGCACAAAAGATGCCCAGCGCAGTGAAAGTTCGAATTATCATGCAGCGCGGTCTCTTTCCTTTTTATGTCTTAGCGAAAAGAATGCTCAGCGTTACATGAGTTTTATATCTCCATTTTCCGTATAGAAGATCATCAAAACGAATGGGGTTCAGGATGTGTTTCTTCCTTGAACGTCTGTGTGTCCTACCACGAAAAGTTTAGCCAATATGACTTGGGCGTTAACCACCCGTTCAGGGGAGACCGGTTCGTCAAAACCAAAAAACTCTTTGATGAAAGGGGCTTATCCGGTTCCCCTAACGTTTTCTTCATAGAGCCGAAGCCGACTACACGGGCAACCTTGCTGAGGGTGCACACTGATGATTATGTGGATGGCATCTTTGACTTGGCTGAATCCGGCGGGTACTATGACTTGGACACGCCTGTTTCGAGGAATATTCTCGAGGCGTTGATGCTGATGATTGGTGGAACCGTTGAGGCGGGCTCAGCCATCTTCGAGGGCAAAGCCGACAGGGCCGTAGCTTTTGGAGGCGGGTATCATCATGCTGGTCGGGGCTACGGGGGCGGCTTCTGCATCTTCAACGACGTCGCCATACTTGTGGAGCATCTTCGCGAACGTTTTCACCTCAAGCGGCTGTTGATACTTGACTACGATGTTCACGCAGGGAACGGTACAAGCGATATCTATTATGCAGACCCGAGCGTGCTTTATATTTCGTTTCATCAGGACCCACGAACCATCTATCCTGGAAAGGGGTTCATGGAGGAAGTCGGTGAGGGCGAAGGAGAAGGATACAACGTCAACGTTCCGCTTCCCATGAGAACCGGTGAGCAGTCTTACCTTTACGCCTTGAAAGAGGTTTTTCCGCCTCTTGCTGAGGAATTCAAACCCGAAATCATCCTAGCCAACGGTGGAAGCGACGCCCATTTTGCGGATTACCTCGGGCGGCTCGGGTTGACTGCCAAAGGTTTCTTCCAGATAGCAAAAACCATAGATGAAACCTCTAGAAAGGTCTGCGGTGGCAAAGCGGCGCTCTTGATGTGCAGCGGCTATAACACTATGGTTCTGCCATACTGCTGGTACGCGCTTGCGGAGGGCATAATTGAGCCTGAAGAAGGCGAACGGAACATTGCGGATCCTTATCCTGCACCGCGTGAACCATGGCAGAAAAAGCAAGAGGTCGAAGATACCGTGAGCAGATTGAAAAAGATCTTGAGAAAATACTGGAAATGTTTCTAGAACGGAAGAGTTCGGTTGTATATGGCAGGTTTGGCGTTATGCTTCAGAGAGAATGTGGTCCCGTAGAGGAAGGGCGGCTGCATATGTCTTAAATATTATTTAGGAAATATTTTTGGTTGCCAGTAGTAGTCTTAGGGAGAATTGCTATTTGGCTTACGTTGTGGAGGTCAAAGTTTCTTGACGAAAAAACACTTATGCCACCTCCAACCCTGTTTTTAA
>CAZELO010000028.1:0-20333 GCA_964513245.1 uncultured Candidatus Bathyarchaeia archaeon
CGGTTATCATGTTCTTTACGAAGTCCCTGTGTCCTGGTGCATCAATTATCGTGAAGAAGTACCTCGGCGTCTCGAATTTAAGGAACCTTAAGTCTATTGTTATTCCTCTTTCTCTTTCTTCCTTCAGATTGTCTAGGACCCATGCGTATTTGAAGGTCTCTTTGCCTAGCTTCTTGGCTGCGTCTTCATAAGTTTTTACTGTTCTATCATCAACTGCTCCGGCTAGGAAGAGGAAGTGTCCTATTGTTGTGGACTTTCCGTGGTCTATGTGCCCGTTGATCACCACGTTCAAATGTGGCTTCTCTGACTTGCTCATCACTCATCCTCCAATCTGTATTTCCTTCATTTTTTATTGAGATTCGCTAACAAATCAGAACATCCCATTATTTTAAGGTTATCCTTTAGTTTCGGCTGTCTTTCTTTCTGTACAGACTTTGATATCAAGGTGTTCCAAGGTTTTTCGCAAGAACCCTCAGATAAAAAATTGGGTTCACAGTAAACCTGTGAGCGCAGACAGAAGAAGGCGCGGTTGACTAGGGGAAAGCAGGAAGCGCAGAAACTCTTTCCTTGCCTCCCAACGTAAGCTTTAACCTAGTAAACGAACAATATTTTATTCTGTACAGAGGTGGATGATGAACGTGACCGAAGCGCTATATCTGAAGGACAGCTACCTCAAAGAATGTGACGCGACCGTTGTCTCAGTCAAAGATGGAAAATACGTGGTTCTGGACCGAACCGTCTTCTATCCAAGGGGTGGCGGTCAACCATGCGACACTGGAAAGATCATCAAAGCGGATGAAACATACAATGTCGTCTACGTTGGCAAGTTCTCAGGCGAAATATCCCACGAAGTTGACCGCACTGGTTTGAAAGAACGCGACACGGTCCACTGCGTGCTTGACTGGGAAAGGCGGTACAAGCTCATGCGCAGCCACACGGCAGCCCACGTCTTTGCCTCGCTTCTGTGCACGGGCACAGGCGCGCTTGTTACGGGTAACCAGCTTGAAGAGGACAAGGTACGGTTCGACTTCAGCCTAGAAAAGTTTGACAGAGAAATTCTGGAAGAGTACATAGGCAAGGCAAACGAGCTCTTCAGAAGAGACATTCCCGTGAGATGGTACGAGCTGCCCAGAGAAGAAGCCCTCAAAATCCCGGGCGTCGTGAAGATGGCTGGAGCCTTTCCGCCCAATATTCCCTCGCTCCGCATTGTCGAAGTGGTCGACGTGGACAAACAGGCTGACGGCGGGACCCATGTCAAGAACCTAAGAGAGGTCGGGCAAATAAAGCTGCTCAAAGCCCAAAACAAAGGCAAATTCAACAGGAGAATCTACTTCGAAATCAGCTGAGACTCCCAAACCCTCTGACTGACTCCGCAGGCGCAGGAACGAGACAGGCACAGCCTTCAAAAGCTTTCTTCAAACACTCTTGTGCACGGAGAAGTAGCTCCAATGGGTTGTTGAAGCGCCCAGGTGCTTCCGCATCACATATATGAACCGCACGGGCATATCATTTTGTGGAACTGTTAGCCCCCGTAGGTTCGAAGGCTGCGTTGAAGGCTGCAATTCTCGGCGGAGCAGACGCAGTCTATCTCGGCGGAAAACACTTCGGTGCCAGACGCCTAGCTGAAAACTTCACTGCCCCCGAGTTGAATGCAGCTGTGGCTCTAGCCCACGAAAACGGCGTCAAAGTCTACGTCACCGTGAACATTCTCGTCAAGGAACGGGAGCTCCAACAAGCCTACGACTACCTGCATTTTCTTGACTCGATCGGCATCGACGCCGTCATAGTTCAAGACAGGGGACTGCTGAGGCTGATACGGGAGAACCTCTCGATTCCCATCCACGCCTCCACGCAGATAGGCATACATACGCCCTGCGGCGCCGCTTGGGCTGAGAAAAACGGCATCAGCCGCATAATACTTGCCCGGGAGCTCAGCATGGAAGAACTGCGTAGGATCAGGCAATCTTCGAAAATAGGGCTCGAAGTCTTCGTCCACGGCGCCCTCTGCTACTCGTTCTCCGGTCAATGCCTATTCTCAAGCATACTCGGCGGAAGAAGCGGAAACCGGGGACTCTGCGCCCAGCCCTGCAGAAAGACATACGTCTCAGGCAAAGAAAGGCAATACTGGCTCAGCACAGCAGACCTTTTTGCGATTGAATCCCTGTCGGACCTGCTGGAAATAGGCATCGACGGCGTTAAGATCGAGGGTCGGCTCCGCAGCCCCACGTACGTCTACTTGGCGTCGAAGATCTATTCCAGCGCGATTAAGAGGGCTGAAAAAGGCGAAGAACCGCTGATAACCGCCAGAGAGAAGGAACTGCTCGAAGTCGTGTTCAACAGGGGATTCACGAGAGGCTACCTCACAGAGAAAAGCATC
The DNA here is from genome assembly GCA_964513245.1 of uncultured Candidatus Bathyarchaeia archaeon. Lineage (GTDB taxonomy): Archaea > Thermoproteota > Bathyarchaeia > Bathyarchaeales > DTEX01 > CAZELO01. Next base: position 2,378 of record CAZELO010000028.1, read on the forward strand.
ATGCAAAGAGAATACCCGAACTCCCGCGGTCTGCTGCTTGGAAAGGCTCATTCTGACGGAGAAAAAATCACCACCAGATCCAACTTGCTGATGCCCGGAGACGGCGTAACGCTTTACAGAGGCAGCGAGAAGATCGGCGGATTCGAAGTCAAAAACATCGAGACGAAAAACGGCAATCTGGTCCTGCAGCCGCCGTTCAGTTTGCCGAAAGGCGAATATCAGCTATACAAAACCAGAGACAGAGAGTTTAGCTCGATCCAAAGGATGATCGATGCCCTAGAATTTCCGCAGAGAAAGGGAAAGATAGGGCACTATGCACTGAATCTTGCTTCAGTCCAACGTAGCGAGGCAAAAGGCGAACTTTCGTTCTACATCTCATCGCTGAAGACATTGAGGGCCGTCCTTCCCTGTGCCAACAGGGTTTACTTTGAATGGAACAGATGGTTCGACGAAGCCGCATCCATCTGCAGAAAAAAGGGCGTAGAATGCGTGCTGATGTTGCCTCGGCTGTCCTTCGAGATGCCTGAAGTTGACGCTGAGAGCCTCATGGTCTGCTCGGTCGACCAGTTCGAGAAGTACCGTGGAAGGAAGCTTTATGGATATTACTCGATGAATTTCTTCAACAGCCTCACGGTGCCCGAGCTATTCCAGTACACGTTGTCTGTGGAACTTTCCAAGAGAGACATCGCGGAAGTGGCATCTCACTACGCTGGAAGATTGGAAGCCCTAGTCTTCGGCAGAATCGAGCTGATGGTTACTAGGGACCCCACGCTGAACGAGGGGGTGCTCACAGATGCGCGGGGTAAGAGGTTTCCCGTGTATCGCGACCGACATGGCATCGCGCATATACTGAACTCTTCAGATCTGTTCATGCTTGATTTCTTGGACGAGTTAGAGGCGATGGGTATAGACTCCTTCGGAATAGACCTGAGAAGACGGAACTCGGAACTCTCGGAGATCGTTGCCAGAGCCTTCTACAAACGGGACACAAGCCAAAAAAGGCTCATCAAGAAAAGATGCGGCTCGATAACAGCGGGTCATTACCTCAGAGGGGTCGCCTAACAAAACACAGCAGATTCGCCGATGGTTTAGGATGAAAATTAAGCGTATCTTGGGGGCTGTTTCTTATGTCAAAAGTTCAAAACTGTATGTGTACTCGAAGTCGGAAACAGTTATCTCCGCATATGCATATTTTAAGATTAACAAGGCGGCGACTTCAAGTGTCAGATATGAATACAGAAAAGCTTCAGGACTGGGAGCGGGAGCTTCTATCTGCTCAACGCTGGGGACGATTGAGGAGGTGGTGTCCTGAACGTGACGTATCAATTGATGGCGAAACAATATCGGATGAGCACTCGCGACTTAGGAAGCTCTGGGAGAAGGCGCAGTCTCTAACTCAACCATGCGAAGACATTCTGCGCTCGATTATCGCTCTTGAGATATGCAACTGGAACTTAGAGGACAGCATCATGAGCCTCTGTGAAGCGATAGGAAACAAGACTTCGCCTAAGCTGAAAATTGGTCACGCTTATTCGATTACTGATGAGCGATGGAAAAAGGTTTGGGCCTATTATCTAACATTGAAGAGATGGCTTCCAAGCGCAGGTAAGTTCACTGGATATGAGGTTCTTCTCGGCATCTGTGATCCAGAAGGCACAGTTCAAAAGCATGTCCTAGGTATGTTGGGAGAGACGACGAAACTAAAGCAGCTGTATGTTGAACGCTTCTGTTTGAACCTCGAATATTGGCTAGGCGGATTCTTCCCAAAAGGATCACCCCAACTGAAAGCATATGATGCAGCAGCCGAAAAGATCGAGGAAGAAATCTCCAACTTCGACCCTGAGTCCGAGATACTTAGATGGATGAAACTAGACGGGAAAAAAGGGTGGATCGAGGTCTGTCACCATAAAGCGTTCCGGCGATTTGACATTCACATCTCAAGCATCGGAGCTGGCAAGTGGCGCGGCGTCATGCCGCTGAGAGGAACTGACGGACTAGAACGAGCCGCCACACTTGAGAAATACCTTTTCCCAATAGAGGCTTGGATCAATGGCTTAAGTTCATCCGCGGGTTCACCAGATACAGCGCTCTTTGAGAGAATTCATGAGCTGCTCGGAGAAACCGATGATGAGAAATTGTTCCTTGCCTCGCTACTCGTTTCATTGCTTCAGCCTCAACAAACAGCAGCCAGACAGCGCGCGGAAAAAAGACAATGCCAAAAGTGCACGTAATCTGACAAATTCCGGTCTTTCTGTCGCTCACATCATTCTTGGAACTTAAGCTTAAACTCAAAATTAGACGCTTAGCATCCTCGTCAAGTTTGTGATCTTGGATTCGTTCAAATGTTATTTTGATGTATAAGCATTCTAGCGGTCAGCAGGTTCTCACGGTCTTCACTGAGGTTTCTGCGCCAACATAGGCTATCTGTGCCATGCCTAGGAAAAGTCCAGTTTCAATGACGCCTGGAATAAGCTTTAGATCGGACTCCAGTTTGAAGGGGTCAGCAATGGCTCCGAAGTCGGCGTCAATGATGAAGTTACCGTTCTCAGTCACGTGAGGATCAGACCCGTCTCTGCTGCTTCTCAGACAGGGTTTCGCGCCCAAGGCTCCTATCTTAGCCGAGACCAGAGGCAGGGCGAAGGGCAGAACCTCAATGGGCAGCTGCTGGTCTTTGCCTAGATTGTCTGTGAGTTTGGTTTCATCCGCGACAATGATGAACCTTTCGGCTGATGAGGCAACGATCTTCTCTCGTGTCAGGGCGCCGCCCATGCCCTTAATCAAGTTCAATTTACTATCGATCTGGTCCGCGCCGTCGATGTCTAGGTCCAGCCGCGGGTGCTCATTAAGCGTGGTAAGGGGGATGCTGCATTCGACTGCCAATAGGAGTGTCTTGTAGGAGGTGGGCACGCCGAGAATGTGCAGGTTCTCTTCTTTGACTCTTCTGCCGATCTCCTTGATGGCATAGTCAGCTGTTGAGCCGGTTCCAAGCCCAAGAACATAGCCGTCCTTGACGTGTTTGACGGCTTCCAGTGCCGCGCGTTTCTTGGCTTCGTCCCTCCAGTCCACCTACTCTTCAGCCTCCATCTGGCCGAGCTTTTCGAGGACCTTCTCCACCTCGCTCATGATCTGTTCGATCCTTTTTTCCGCATCGCCCTTTTCAGGGGCTGCACTCTTGGCCACAGCCTTTTCAGGCTTGGGAGCGGGTGTCCTCGGCTTGCTGACCTCGCGTTCCCGTTTCAGAGGCGGGACAACTGGAGCCTTCACTTCTTTCAGTTCCTCGACAAGAGGCTCAATTGCTTCTGGCGCGGCGATGCCCGAGAGGGTTCTTAGTTCCTTGATCTTTCCGCTTAGTTCTTCGAAGCGGTCTGAGAAGAGCTTAACGAATTCCTCTTGCATCCGCTCCATCTCGCCTAGGGCCACTATCGATTCGCCCCGCGATATCTCCTCCCGTATCCTCCCCAAGTCGTCCCTATACTTCTGCATCAGCCCGTCTCGTTCATCTTCAGTTATCTTTCCTTCGGCCTGAGCCTCGTAAAGCCTCCGCACGGCGTAGCTCAGAATCTCGCGCTCGAGATCAAGCACGCGAATCTTGTCTGCGGTTTCTTTGATCATGTTGTTTGCAACGGTTCTGGCGGCAACAGGCGGCCATCTGCTGAAAAGTTCGCTTGGGGCAGGCTTCGCGGTTTCCTCTGTTAAAGGTTTCCTCTTTTCGCGTTCCATGAGTAGGAGGACAATTAGCACTATGGTTAACAGGCCAAAAAGAAGGGTTACGTAAGGCCAAACATCGCCCAGCACAGATGATCCCTCAACGAGTACAATGGTATCATTGCTTACAAAATATAACTTTCTATTACTTAAGGAAACTTGCACATACCATGTTGAATATTCATCCCAGCGTCGCTCCCAGCATCAGTATGCTCTTTGACCATGTTTTCCCACGAGCGGAACGAAGGCGACGCCGCCTAAATCCTCTTCCGAGATTTTATTGTCCTGTTTTCTCAAGCGTAGAAGGGTCTGATAGAAACCGATGTCTCCAACAGGAACAACCATCACACCCCCGCCCTTAAGCTGATCCTTCAAAGGAGGAGGAACATAAGGCGCAGCAGCCGTAACCAATATCCTGTCATAAGGCGCTTCTTCAGCATAGCCTTCGGAACCATCGCCACACATGATCGTAACCCTGTCGTTGTAGCCCGCCTTCGCAACGTTCAACCTAGCAAATCCAACCAGGCTTGAAATCACCTCTACCGTGTAGACATGCCCCCACGATGCCTTTGACATGTCGCTTGGCGCAACTATCTCGGCAACCGTTGAGGCGTGCCAACCTGACCCCGCGCCAACCTCTAGGACCTTATGCCCCGCCTCCAACTCAAGGGCTTCATTCATTATGGATACCATATCTCGCCGGTTTGACCGCTCGGGTCAGACCTGTGGCGCAGAGATAGTCTGCCTCTCGCCTATTGGAAGCGGCGTGTCCATGGCGGCGTAGGGCTTCTCGTCCTCCGTGAGGAAGGCGTAGCGGCTGACAAGCCTCATCGCCCTAATGACGCGGGGCGACCTGAGTATGCCGCAGTTTATGAGGTTTTGGACAAGAGCCTCCCACGAATCCTTCAAGCGTCATCCTCCCTAACCTTTCGCTCAGCCACAACACTACAGAATAGCAAAAAAGGCGTTTATACCGTTTTCTCTGGCGCAGGCGGATCGGGCTGAAAAAAGGATGTCCTTGTAGAAGGCTTATTTCACTGTGACGGATTTTGCTAGGTTCCGAGGCATGTCAGGGTTGCATCCCCTCTCAATTGCCATGTAATAGGCGAGCAGCTGCAGGGGCACAATGAAGGGCATCGGCGACAGGATTTCTGGGAGATCGCCTGCTATCTCGAAATATTCGTCTGATAGGTTCTTGATCTCTTCGTCGCCCTCTTGGATGACTGAGATTATCGAGGCGCCTCTTGCCTTCATTTCCATTATGTTGCCGATGATTGTCTTGTGGGTTCCATCTTTGGGACACACGAATACCACGGGGAACCCGGGTTCAACAAGGCTTATCGGTCCGTGCTTGCTCTCGCCTGCTGGATAGGCGATCGATGGAACATAGGCGATCTCCATAAGCTTCAGTCTTCCCTCAAGCGCCGTGGCTGAGCTTATGCCTCTGCCCAAGAAGAAGAAAACATTCTTGTCCCTGTACTTTTTGGCGACCTGTTTAATATTCTCCTCGTTCCGCTCTATAGTCTTGTCCACAATGTCTGGAATTTGCTGGATCTTCGCTTCCAGCTCCTCCATCTGTCGGTGACCAACCTTGCCCCGCAGCTTTGCAACCCTCAAGGCTAGCTGCGCGAGGACAGAGAGCTGTGACGTGAAGGTCTTCGTTGCGGCGACACCGATCTCTGGGCCTGACTGCTGGACTATGTAGACCCTTGAAATACGGGTTAGCGTTGACCCAACGGCGTTTGTCAAGCCCAGTATCGTTGCCGCGCGGTTTCGGGCATGGTCGACCGCTGCCATGGTGTCCGCGGTTTCTCCTGACTGGCTTATGGCTAAGATTGTGCTGTCGATGTTTATGGCCATGCCTTCCTGTTCGATGAATTCGGAGGCGTACACGGGGTGACTCGCTAAGAAGGCTAGTTCGGAGAACATGTATGACGCGGCTAGACAGGCATTGTAGGAGGTCCCGCAGGCTACGAGAAAGATTTCTTCTGCCCGGTCTAGGAAAGTAGCCATGAGATCAAGGTAGAGGTCCTGCAGCCTCAGCGTGTTTCTGAGGGTTGTTGGTTGTTCACGGATTTCTTTGATCATGAAGTTTGGGTAGCCCTGCTTCTCTGCCATCTCTGCCGTCCACGTGATGGTCTTTGGCTCTCTAGGCACCTGGCTCCAGTCCTCAATTCTCCAGATCTCGTATTTATCGGGCTGTAGAATAGCCAGTTCGCCGTTCTCGAGGACCACAGCCTTGTTTGTCAGGGGGAGGAAGGCAGGTATGTCTGAGGCGCAGTAGACTGCGTCTTCTGCGATGCCGAGGACGAGCGGACTTTCTTTTCGGGCGCATATTATCGTGTCTGGCTGCATCTTTGAGACCAGAGCCATGGCGTAGGAGCCTTCCAGTCTCTTTAAGGCTTCACGTGTCGCTTCCACCAGCGTTAGGCCTTTCTTCAGGTTCTCTTCAATGAGGTGCGGGATGACTTCTGTGTCCGTTTTGGATTTGAACACATGGCCGAGGGCTTCCAGTTCTGCCCTGAGCTCAGCGAAGTTCTCGACGATTCCATTGTGAACTACGGCGATTGTCCCTTTGCAGTCAGCGTGCGGGTGTGCGTTAACTTGGTACGGGGCGCCGTGGGTTGCCCATCTTGTGTGGCCGATGCCCACATGTCCAGGCAGATCGTCAAGGTTGTGGTCCCCGTGGACTTCGTCGATCTTTCCTTGGTCCTTCTTTATGTGGATTTCACCGTTGTAGACGGTTGCCTCGCCAACTGAGTCGTATCCTCTGTATTCAAGCCTCTTCAACGCAGCGTGAATCACTGGCGCGACCTTTCGGTCTCGGGAGACACATCCAAATATTCCGCACATCCGTTAACCCTCAACCTACGCCTGACGGCCATCTCCGTATGGAAAACAAGCCAAATTGTTCTATAGATTATTCAGCGATATTTAATAACTTAACTAACCTAGAGTCTGTATTTCAAATCCATACCCAATATAGATGTTTGCTTAACGCGCATCATACTCTGCCTATCGCACGATGCTGTAGCCTAAGGTCTTCTTCTACACTAGAAAAACTATGCTATGTGTCCGAGATGCCCTATTTCAACGGGAAAATATGTGTGATGTGTAGGGGTTAAATTGGTGTTTCCTTCCTGAAATGGGAGGTCAAACCAGAATAGATAGCTGGTTCAGATTATCTATTCACAATCTCTTTATTGCCTATTTGTGATAGGGAGCAAAGGTGGGAAATTGACCGTTCAAAGCGCAGATGCTTTACAGGATAGTGTCTTGGAAGATCTGAAGAGTCAATTGAATGAGTTCGAAGAGGCAAGGAAATCCACGCTGAAGAAGATATCAGACATAGTGCCGAGGCTTGAAAAAGAAAGAAAACAGCTGCAGAGCGACATAGACCAGAAGAAGAAGCGGGTTCAAAAAATCGATGAACAGATAAGCTTGATAAACAGTGTTGTGAAATACTACGAAGCCTACGGGCTTCAGAGTACAGGGACCGAAGAGCAGTTGGCGATGACTCTTTTGAAACACATTAAAAGCCCAGAGTCTCCTAAAGAAACGAAAGAAACCGCATTTTACCCCAAAAAGGCAGAGAAGGTAACGGCTTAACAAAAACCGCAACAGGCCACTTAAGTCATTTGACGGATAATCAAGTCCTCCAAAACTGAGCGTTGTAGTGGACAATCTTCCTGATTAGTGGTCTAGATTTTCTAGGAATTCTTTTACAAACTGGTTGAGTGCCGTGGTTTTCCTGAGTTTGTAGAGTATTTTTGTCAAGTCTTCTAGATAGGTCTCGGTTTTTGTCTTCAGCAGTATACGTTGCCCAACCCTATCAATATCTGAGAAAGGGATCAAGATAGTTGGGTTTTTCTCGCCTTTGTTCCCGATTTTTACGACCATTCTTAATTCTCTGTCAGGGGAGTACGTCCAGTCTTTCACGAGCCCGATGTAGATCAATTCGCAATCGTAAACACGTTTTCCGATTATCTCCTCTTCAGGATTGAATCTAAAGTTTAGAAGTTTGAGGCTCGCAGACAAACTACCCATCTAGATCCTTCTTCATATGGAAAAAGGTAAAAGAAATCCCTTGTGAATAGAATGTACAGACGCAACATATATCAACATCAAACATCATCAGCGAGATTCCTTCAAATCAAGCGGGACATTGTTAACACTCTCTGGCAATTGTGGGATTTGAAATAATCTCGTACCCCAAGATAACACTATACAGATATAATCTTATGTTTCATGTAAAATCCTATGTAGATTTGAATATTCAAATCCATTCAGCCGTTTTATTTCGTGGAATATTTTGGCTCTACTCATTTCTGTGAGATATTTGGAGTCAGTTTTTGTCATCTTATATGCTTTTATAGTCAGAGAGAAATCTTGAGAAACAATATGGAGGGACAATTGGGATGCCGGAAGGCGGGAAGAGAGATTCACATGAAATATTGATGTCTATGCTTGAGTCTGCCAAAAGGGGTACTGTGAAGACAAGAATCCTGCAAAGATCAAACCTCAGCTACCAGCAACTCGTAAAGTATCTGGATCTTCTTGAAAGCCGCGGATTCATCAAGAGAGAAAAGGTTGGCAAAAAAGAAATCTGGAAAACAACAGAGAAGGGGCTAAATGTTCTAGAGGCTTGTCAAGTATGTCGCCTCATAGTCAGAGAAAGCGAAGGCATGGATCCATGAGTTTATTTTCTTTTTCAGAAGCTTCCCCGTAACCCCTTCTTTTCCCCAAGAAATAGCCTAGATATCTTTCTATTTCAAAAGTGGGAACTTTCGTCATTCACACATCATTACCTGTCATACACTGAGCCATCTGTTCTCCATTGATTAGCTAGCCCTCAAGAGAAGTCTTATTAGGTTAAGTGGAGGTTAGCTGAACATCAGAGCCCATCTGACGAAGGCGAAAAGCAGATTGCGTTTGATAATAGTCGGGTGCGAGTACACTGGGAAGACCAGTCTAGTAAAAGAGATCGTCAAGTGGTGGAAGGAAAAAACAGGAGTCGACTTGTCGTCGGTTCATGACCATTTCACTTTTCCCAGCAAGGAGTTGCCTGAAGATGAACGGGAAAAACTGCGTGCCCTAGGGCCGAAGGCAAAAGAGCAGTTTCAAAGGTACCAGATGGAATACCACCTAATGCCCTTCTCACGCGATGACGACATTGTCTTGATCGGTTTTCACATTGAAGAAGCAGTCTACGCTCCTCTGTACTACGGATATGGAGGAAAAGGGGAATACACAGAACGAAGCAACCTTGCCCGATATACTGAAAAAGTAATCGCGGAGCTGAATCCCGAAACCGTATTGGTACTCTTGAAGGCATCCCCTGAGACGATACGGAGGAGGATGAAGGAGCATCCAAACCCGCAAGGCGTGGTGCAGGAGAAGGATATCGAACACATATTAAAGAGGTTCCAAGAAGAATACAATGACTCTCTACTCCGCAGGAAGATCGAGATCGACACAACGGACAAAACGGTAGAACAAACCTTCAAAGAATTTACAGAAGCCATGAAACATGGTTCCTGCTTCACAATGATCGATCTGCTTCGGCTCAACTTGGCAAAGACTTAAATCAAAAGCTAGCTGCGCATTTTTATTTTTTTATTTATTTGCTTTCTGTGCCAGCTATAGCTTATTTATGCTTCCTAAAATACCCCACATCCTCTATTTCTGCGACATATTCAAATCCTGTTTCCACTAGGCTATAAGTTTCATTGATCGTCTTAGCAACCTTGGAGACTTATTCACTCGGCTTAAAGTTATTGACAGAAAAGGCAAGCTGAAAACAACCTTTCATAGTTTTTGACGGAAAACCCCGTGTTCTGGCACCCTGTGTTCCGAATCTACATAAAAACGGAAGTACGATGCCCCCTCCCCTAGTCTGCACAGATTCTTTATATTCAATACTAAGGAGGCTGATATTGGAGGTTCCATGGATACCGATAAAGTCCCCAACTAGTTAAAGCCCACATCTAGGACTAATGCAGGAAGTTTCAATAGAGAAAAGTAAGATGGAGAAAGAGATTTTGACTAATTCAGAGAAGATGACCTCACTCTCCCTCCTTGGAAGATGGGATGCAGAAGATGTTGGGGAAAGCCACTCGCCTAACAGTTTTTCGAACACGGAACTATTGTCTAAGGTGTCCACTCTTGGAACTGGTACTGCTCGTGATACATGCGGTTGGTCTGAGTCGAAGTCAATATCAAACATAGACATTGTGAAGACTTTGGTTAAAGACGGTATATACAAAGCATCAACCCCCAAGGGAAGCTGCACCCTTTTTAAAACTCTTTACACAAATGCTTGCAGCTCGGACTGCGCCTACTGCATCAATTCCGCTCGCAATAAGAAGGTATATAGCTATACTCCCCATGAGGTTGCGAATATTTTTCATGAGTTGTTTGCTAAGAGAATGGTGGACGGGCTTTTTCTTAGCTCGGCTATGGGAAGGGACCCTGAGACAACTATGGATGCTATGATACAGTCCGTTGAAATCTTAAGACAAGAATTTGCGTTCCGAGGTTACGTAAGGATCTCTTAGGGTCTTTGGTCGGATGGGAAGGAATGACGCGAGAGAGAACCGTTTGGAAGTCATCAGAAACCTGCAAGGTGGGGCTACCTAAGGGTGAATGGGTTTATAGTGGACAATTTACTTAAAATAATAGGTCATGCAATTGCATATGGGTTTAAGGTGAGGGTGTATGGGGTTTCTGGGTGTTGAAGCAATTGCTCCGGCAACTTCAGCCAATCTTGGAGCTGGTTTTGACGTCTTCGGCGTAGCTTTAGATGTGCTGTTCGACTCAGTTTATGTCGAGCAAATCGAGGACAATCACGTGGAAATAACCGCGGAGGGCATCGGTGCCAGACGGCTTCCGACAGATCCCGCACGAAACACAGCTGGCATAGTGGCGGTGGAACTTTTGAAAGCCGCAAAGAAGAAATGCGGACTCAAACTGAGGATTAAGAAGGGAATAAAGCCGGGAAGCGGGCTGGGAAGCAGCGCAGCAAGTGCAGCAGCATCGGCTGTCGCAATCAATGAACTCCTGCAGCTAGGGCTCTCCAAAAACGAGATTATCGGTTTTGCTGCTCAGGGAGAAGTGGCTTCAGCTGGTGCCCCCCACGCTGATAATGTCTCGGCTGCTGTTCTCGGCGGTTTCACAGTTATTAGGTCACGCAAACCCTTGGACGTCATCAGCCTTTCTATGCCTGAGAACGTCGAGTTCGCGGTGGTTCTTCCTGAAATATCTCTATCTACAAGCGTGGCCCGGTCTGTTCTGCCGAAGCAGGTCAGTATCCCAAAGCTCGTGCATAATGTTGGACACGCTGCAGCTTTCGTTGCAGGCATAGCTCTCAAGGACGTGGACTTGATGGGTAAAGCCATGTCGGACTCTGTTGTTGAGCCGGCCAGAACGCCCCTCATTCAAGGGTTGGAACATGTGAAGGAAAGAGCTCTCGAAGCTGGCGCTGGGGGTGTGACCATAAGCGGAGCCGGACCGTCTGTGATTGCTCTCGTTAACTCCGATAGGGCTGATGCAGGAAAGGTTGGAGAGGCGATGCAGATGGCATTCGAAGAACATAGGGTAAGAAGCCAAGTCTTCCGCTCTAAGCCTGGGCAGGGGGCACAAATAGTCAGAAGAGTCTAGTCCTTCTTCTTATCAGATATGCCGCAAGGACAACGATTGAGGCCACTGCTACAATACCGATTATGGGAGCATACTTGAGCATCCAGTATAGAAGCTCACGGTTCGCAAGGCTCTTCCCCAATAGATTTCGGTCCATAAAGTCCAATGCCCGGACCATCACAAGATCAAGGGGCACATTGTGGTCAGAATCATACCAGTAAACCGTCTTAGGCTGCCCAGCCTTTTCGTACAGTTGTCTGCCTGCTTCGGCGGGAACTGTTGTGTCAAATTTGCCCAAGTGGAAAACGACAGGTCTTGGGGAAAAGTTGTCAATGAAGTTGATGGGGTCAATCGGGTCTAGAAGGCTCTGGATCTGCGCGTCGGTGAGATTCTCTCTTTGCACGTATTCTCTGATAGCAGGCATGGTGCGGTGTTGACTCTCTTTTACCATTAGGCTCATGTTTCCGCCAGCAACTATGAGCACGGATGCTTCTATTCTGGGCTCCACGCCAATGAATATGGCGCCCAATATGCCGCCCATGCTTCCTCCCACGTAGCCTATTTTTTCTTTGTCGATTTCTGTCTTCGTCTCAACGTAGTCGACGGCTCTGCGAAGATCGATGACGGTTTGAACTACACCATTGACCGTCTCGGTTACATTGGGCGAGTAGAGCTCCTTACCTGTCTGACTTCTCTCGCCATGATACTCGGCATCGATGGCAACGATGGCATAGCCTTCCTTAGCAATCGGCTCCGCAGCGTCAAGTATGTCCTCTTTGGAGCCACCATAGCCATGCAGAAAGACGACGCATGGAACCTTCTCCGCTTTCTTTGGGAGAGATAAAAGCGCCGGAACCCTTGCTCCATTGACTGAGTCAAAGTACACCTTTAGAACCTTGTATGCGCTTTCATCCACGATTGTGGTTTCGGATGCATTCAACGGCATTGAAGAGTTATAGTCGTAGTACCGCAAAAGGTCCTGTTGGCTTTTCGGGGAAACATGGACACTTGCCGCGGTGAGAACCGGGCACAGCAGAAGACCTAAGAGGGCTAAGATGACGAAGGAAGACAATTTTTCGCAGACAGTTGACGTGTGAACCACTCCTTTCGCACCATGTGATTTTCCTCAGGCTGTTTCTTATATTTTTGGGTTTGCCCAGAAGTCAAGTACGGAGAACATTCACGGACAGGAAAGCCAAGAGTCTATTTGGTGCTCCGTAGTAGGTTCAAATCTTCGTTTAAATTCTTGAATTCTCTAATAAATACGTGAACGAAGAGATTTGACGGCTTCGGAGGCCATTTGCCTAGAGATTTTTTAAAATAGTGGTACTCGCATAAATCAGAAAGATGCTGTATGAATAAAATTGCGGGAACAAAGGCGATTTCTTTCGATGGCGATGGTACCCTCTGGGATTTTGAGAAGGTTATGCGGCATTCGCTCCAACATGTATTAACAGAATTTGAAAAGATTGATGCCCAAGGAGCAGCTATGTTAGACATCGAGAAAATGATAAAGATCAGAAACAAGGTAGCTAAGAAACTAAAGGGCAAAGTTACTAATCTTGAGGAAGTCCGTCTTGAGGCTTTTCGGCAGACTCTGAAGGACATTGGCAGACCGAACGATGCCTTAGCATCCCATCTCAACAAAATATACTTGAAGCATCGTTTTGAAGATATTGAACTCTTTAACGATGTTCTTCCAGCACTTGAAACACTAAAAAGAAAATACATTCTTGGATTGCTTTCAAACGGCAACAGCTATCCTGAACGTTGCGGCTTGGAAGACATGTTCCAGTTTGTTATATTTTCACAAGATTACGGTGTGGAAAAGCCTGACCCACGAATCTTTCAGATCGCGGTGGAAAAAGCCGAATGTTCAAAAAAGGAGCTATTGCACATTGGCGATTCCCTAGTAGACGATGTCACGGGAGCAAAAAACGCAGGCATTAGAAGTGTTTGGCTCAACAGACAGAAAAAGAAAAACAACTTGGGCGCCAAGATAGATCACGAAATATCATCTCTACTAGAATTGCTTGAAATTCTCGAGTAAGACTTCGAGTTCCTTACCAAGAATTAGCCAGATTTTTTGATAATGCTCCGGCCGGGATTTGAACCCGGGTTTGCGGCTCGAGAGGCCGCCATACTTGACCGGACTATACTACCGGAGCCTTGAGTTAGATTACTTGCGTTTCTGATATATAGCCACTTCGAATTTAATGTGATCTCATTTTATAAATACGATTTGCCGAAGTTAAAGAAGTTGACCCGACAATGGTTGTGGCTTTTATTCTTATTGATAAAAGGACGCCGAAAATAGTCCGCTGTTTGAGATGTTTGGAAGAAAGAAGACGCTTATTCTGGGAAAGCTCGCGTCGTGCAAAAGATGCGGCGAACTAGATTCATTTTAGATTCATTAAATTTATTAGACTTAGAAGACGCTTTAAGATCATCTAGTTGCTATTCGATGATTATTGGGAGAGTCTTATGGCAAGCTCTTTTGACGACGAGAAAGTTGCCAGCGAATTGAAGGGAAACACGCTGAGGGCTTATTGGGCTCTCTTGAGCTCCGGGAACGGCGTGATAGGCGTCAGGGAACTCCAAAGGAAGCTCGGCTTTTCTAGTCCAGCCTTGGCATCCTATCACCTAAACAAGCTGGAAGATCTTGGCCTTGTTGTAAAAGAGCGAGGCGACTATCGGCTTGTAAGAGAGGTTAAGGTTGAAATACTTAAGCAGTTCATAAGGCTAGGCACGTTTATGCTTCCGAGGCACGTTCTCTATGCGACCATGTTCACGACTCTTCTAGTCTTCTTTGTTTCACAATTGAAAGAGCTCAATTTTTACAGCATCTTCGCGCTTGTCTTCGGGGTTCTAGGTACAGTCATCCTGTGGTATGAGTCTATAAGGGTTTGGAGGCAGAAGCCCTGATGCCCCGTGTACAAGAAATTGAACAAAGTGTTCAAAAACATTTCATTAAATGCCTCTTCTCACATAGTTATTTTTGCCAAAAACGGAGGGTGAGGGTACTACATAGCGGCAAAAAGCCACACGGGCACGAATCATGGTTAGATTATGATTATGGGTGAAAAGAAATGGCGTACAATGCTAAGAAGATATTTTATCATGGAACTTTAGGCATTCTAGCCGCGACGCTCATAATAGTAGCCGTGCTTTCGACGCCCATGATGATTGAACAAATATTTCCCCCGACAGCAATCAAAACGGGAATGCTTGCCGTAAAGGTGACGGATGCCCCAGCTGACTTGAAACACTTGAACCTAACTATTAACAGCGTCGAGGTTTGCAACGAGACAGAACAATGGGTATCCTTGCCAATCGATGGTGGAACAGCATATTTCGATTTACTTGAACTCGAGAACGTCACAATGGATCTGGCCATAGGCGAGATACCGAGTGGAAACTACACCAAGATTAGGATGCAGATAGTTTCAGCCAACGCAACTTTAGCTGACGGTGAAACCATTATGCTTGAAGTGCCTTCTGGGCATGTGGACATCCATGTTCGCTTCGAGGTAAAGGCTGGAAAGACAACAAGTCTGATCATCGACATCATAGTTGACAAGATAAAAATAGCGGAAAAGGGACAATCAGGCAACCCCGCCAATCTAAACCCACAATTCAAAGCCATTGTGATCCCGCCGTAAAGCTAATAGATAAGCAAGAATGCCGTCATACGTTTTTTAACAGGCCTTGCCGTGACAATGCAAAGTTGAGACAAGCCACAGATGAAACTAGAGAAGACGTCAGGTTGCGGACCTTAGAAATGCGCTAATGTTATAGACGTGCTATGAGAATTTGAAGGCTGCCGCTATGAACCCCTTAACCTTCTAGTAGAATAGTTTTTGCATTCTCGATTATCGGCTTGAGAGTTTCTTCTGCAATCCTGGTTTCCTTCTCAAATGCCGCTGGACTTTTTTCCATCAGCTGCTTTAACAGGATTATCCCCGCGTTTGACAATTTCTTCTTGACTATCGGTTTTAGTCCCCTCATACAGGTTATTGGGTACAGCTTCTTTTCTTCAATGAGGGTCTGTAGTCCATGATCTGGAGGGGAACTCCATCCTATCTGGACGATGCCTTTGCACTTGGCATAGTTTTTTGCGTGTTCTGAAAATTTTGTGTTGCAGACTATCATAGCCTTGTCTATTTTCAGATTATTTTTTCCATGTTCGAATCCTTCGGCAACATCATCCAGTACAGCCCAAGCAATACGGCTTTCATCTAGACCCGTGTAGGTGTGAAAGTTGTAATGATGTTTCACCTCAACTATGTATGTCAAACCATTTTTTCTTGCAATAGCATCGACCTCGTGTTCCACGCATCTGCCTTTCACTATCGGGTTTGGTGTAACCCTATAGCCGTGCTCGCTCAGGAGGAGCTGGACAAAACGTTCAAAGCCAGGTTTAGGATCAAGCAAACTTAATGATTTTCTGAGACAAATAAGATGTTTAATTCTCGTTTTATGTTTGCCTAGTAGCCTGAAAATCATTTGGAGAATTTTGCTTGTTTCTATGCCATCGTATATGTTCATTTCAATTTTGTTGGCTATTTTTTCGGCGGTTTCTTCGGTGGCACCCATTACTAGACAGGTCTTGATGATTTTGTTCCTGTCGAATAATTGTCTTGTTCCATCAGCCTTTGTTACAAAGACGTTCATAGCCTATTTCCACATCCTACGATAACGTATCTTTCAAATAAACATTAAACTCGGCTTCGGTCTCCAAAAAATTGAGACACAACATTCGATCTGCGCCGCGTAAACCCAGAAGAGATAGAGGCAACCTGAAGCAAATGCAGGATTTGGAGGTTGAACAGACCGTCTCAACATTTTTATAGCACTTTTCACTCTTGTCCGAGAGAGGTTTAGTCGGAGGAGAATTTTTATGGACAAAATTGTCTTGGGAAATACTGGGCTGACGGTTTCTCGACTTTGTTTTGGAGGGATACCCTTCGGTGGGACGGGTTGGCGAAAAGACTCCTCTGTGGAGCCTAGAGACGCAGGGAAGGTTCTCAAGAGAGCTTTCGAGTTAGGAATCAACTTCTGGGACACTGCTGAGGGCTATAAAAGTCACCCGCACATCGGTCAAGGACTGAAGCTCGTCAACAGGAAAGACATCGTCCTATCGACCAAGACATTCAAAAGAAGCTATGACGATGCCGAAAAAAGCGTGAGAAACGCTTTGCAAGAGATGGAAACAGAATACTTGGACATACTTTATATGCATTATGTCCGCACGCCTGAAGATTTTGAGAACCGAAAGGGAGCGTTGAAAGCCTTTATCGAAGCCAAAGAAGAAGGCTTGGTGAAGCACATAGGCGTGTCAACACACTGGAACAGCGTCGTCGAAAAGGTTCTGGACATACCTGAAATAGAGGTTGTCATGGCTAAAGTGAACAAGAACGGAAGAATGGATTGCCCCCTCAAAGACATGCTGAAATCCTTAGAGAAAGCCCACGAAAAAGGCAAGGGAGTAGTGGCGATAAAGCTATTGGCATACGGAGACCTCACAGTTAAAGAGGGGCTGGAATACGCTTTAGGACTGCCCGTCGTACATTCAGCTTGCGTGGGCATAAGGACCATGCAGGAACTAGAAGAGGACGCGGCAATCTACAATGCATTAACGGGCAATTAGAACTGCGGTATGGCTATGCAATGCCCTTTCATATCGCGTCGAGATTGGTGTTTTACCCGAAAAATAGAATGGCGACGTACATCACTCAACAGAATAGCGGTTTGGTTTCTGCGTAGGTTTTGTAACTTGTCAAACTTGCTGATGGGCTAACGATAGCTTACTGGTCTAGTCCGAAATTACGTTAAGTTTATTATAATCTTTGAATAAAACGGAGTCATAAAGTGTGAGGTCGCGGTCATGGGTCAGAAATCCATTGTCAAAGAGATAAAGAAGAGATTTCCTCACATCGTTATCAATCTGACCATGGCCCTCTTATTTTGGATCATAAGCCAAATAGGACCTGTGTTTTTGAAAGACATCACCATTCCTGGAGTAAGCATCGAGCCATTAAATAACGCTGGATTTATTTTTCGTGCAACTGCAACCTTAATTGCAGTGATCTTCGTCATTGGAGCTGTCCCAGACATTTCGGTTTTCATTGATATTATATCTAAAGTTATCTTCAAACGACTAGGAATCAAAGAAGAGAAACCACTAAAACGAATGGGCAGAGATTTCGTATACATCATCTTAGCTCTTTTGCTGGCCGCGGCAATCAGTCCGTTTGTAGATTCCATGCCTCAAATAGGGGAGTATCTGGCAGTAATCATAAGTCTTGGCCTTCTCGCAATTTTCCTCATACTAGTCTATGACATAGGCCGTATATTGTATGTGGTCATCCAAGAAAAAGCCCAAAAAGTAGCAGACCGGATTGCCAGCATCGCAGAAGAAAAAACTCAGGAAAATTCACAGAAAGAAGGACAACAGAAGTGACCAATGAAGCGGTTATTTTCATTTTGATATATTTGTTTTCGCTTCTGCTTATGGCTACGGAGACGGTTCCGCTGTCTGTAGCAGCCCTTATCGGAGCTTTATTTTCAGTTTGGATGGGGCTAAATTATGGACTCTTCACTTACGAGGAAG
>CAZELO010000029.1:0-10135 GCA_964513245.1 uncultured Candidatus Bathyarchaeia archaeon
CGAGGGTTATAAGCCGTGTTAAGGCTGAATTAAAAGAAAAGTTAAGAACTGAAAACTCGTAGGTTTGTTTCGCAGGTCTTAAGTATTGTGCAGTAAAAGGAAACAATGAATCGGTTGGACCGGATGGCAACTGTTTCTTCACCTTTACCGGGTTAGACAGGTCCAACCGACCAACTTGATTTTAAACAATAGAAAACTTATGGTTTCTCATGAAATATTATGTGATAATAATATACTTTCTCTCAGAATATATAGAGCATATACCGATTGTGTAGCGGTGAATGAACGTGAACACGAAAAGTACTATATGGAAGCTCTTCGATTGTTCTAATATTCTCGTAGGCTACTTTTTTTCAGAAGATGGCAAGATAAAGATTGAAGACTTGAAAGGAAACCAGTTTCTGGCGCCAGCCAAGACAACTTTGAGGCAAGCGGTAAGAATCATCCTTCACTACCAACCAATGATATGTTAGCAAGCGTGAAAAGAAATTCTTGCATGGAAATTTCAGAAACAGTGAAAGAACATTGATCATAAACACAGGTGGGATTATTCTGAATCCCTTTTAATGCATCGGAGAATCCAATACACTACAATCTAGAAGTAACTTCCATAACTTACCTTCCAAAGACGTAAGATGAGTTACAGCTAATTTTCTATTGAGAAAAAGGGTGGCAGAGAGAGTGAGGAAGTTAGGCTCCTTTAGAAAGAATTCAGAAGCCATAAGCCCCGTAATTTCGACAATAATTATTGTGTCTGTTTCCACTGTAATGTCTATAGCTGTTGCTTACTGGTTGCTTGGACTGGGAACTTCATTCACCAGATTTGAGAAACTGGAGTTCACGAGTGCATATGTTACAGATTCAGACGGTAGTTTTGAGATTGTCATGAGGGTTAAGAATACTGGTACTGCTGCTTTGTCGCTTGATCAGGTGTTCCTGAATGGTAAACCAGTCTCAGCCTATAACGGCACAGTTACTGTCTTGTGGTCAGCCACTACTTTGGAGCCGGGAGCACAATCAGACGGAACAATCTTGTTAACCAAAGGCAGTACATGGAGCTCAGGCATGAGCGTCGAAGTCAACATACAAACATCAGCTGGTAGAGAATATCCCAGAATGGTAAACCTGTGAAAAAAAAGATGACACAGCCAAA
Source organism: uncultured Candidatus Bathyarchaeia archaeon (assembly GCA_964513245.1). Taxonomy (GTDB): domain Archaea; phylum Thermoproteota; class Bathyarchaeia; order Bathyarchaeales; family DTEX01; genus CAZELO01. Next base: position 1,154 of record CAZELO010000029.1, read on the forward strand.
TGTTCCCACGTTCAGATAGATTTGACGCTAGTCGACAAACAGAAACTGAAGCACTCTACAAGCTTTTCTATTCACCCCAGTTTCACAGCTTTAGATATGGATTATAAACTCTTTTTCCAAATATTAGAATCTGTAAAGTCAAAAGGTTTCGGCCTCTCTTTCTTTCAGCAAGTCCAATACTGGCAAACACCAAGCCAGTTCATAGATTCCATAAATCTAGAGGTTGAGGAGATAAAGTTCCACCTTTCTCTCTCAAGCTTACTCTAACTCTAATGCTCTAATATATACTCTAATGCTCTCTACTATCACATAATAAAATAAATAACTCACACACAACACAACTAGCATTCAAATATGACCAATTTGCAGTTCGCACGTCTGAAACCTTTTCTTGTTTTGTTTTTCCTTTTAGACGAGTTTCTCTTTTGCGAGTTTGAGGGTGGCTTCTTCTTGAGTCAATCCTTCCTCCGTCACGATGGATTGTATGTCTCTGTCCAGGATGTCCCTGCCAGCGGCATAGAGGTTCGCGTACACCTTCGCTAGTCGCTCGTAGACAAGCACAACGTCCTTCGGCAATTTGAGTTTAAGATCTGATGCTAATTCCTTTTCATAAGAGAAAATCACTATTTTACATTTCGGGCACCTATGAGCTTCGGCATTAACCATCCACCCCGAATACCTCCCCCCTGCAATAGGCTCTGAATCCCAAGGAAGATTCCATTTATCCTCTCTCTCGCCCCAGATACATTCTTTTTTTGCCTATTTAGAGTTTTACCTAAAGTCTAGTATGATATGTACATCGGGACTATTCAAAATACAGAAAGAAACATATAGTGACTGAAGTTTAGCGTTTTTTTAGTTTTTAACTTTTTTTGTTTTCTCCCATCAGCTCTTGTGCATACGGTTCATGAAATCCGATGCTATGAGCGACCACGACCACATTAATGACCTTTGAATATCTCCGGAACCTTAACTCCAGCGACTCACCGAGTGGAAGCTACCACAATACTTTTATTCCCCGTTTCTCCGCTGCCTCCTTTGCCGTTTCCGGCGTCTTGTCAGCGCTGTTGACAACCTGTAAGCTAGCCCAAACGATTAATACTATATAGACTGGAATTACCGAATTCAACGTTCGTTATACATTGAGAACGCATTGTACACAATTTCGTCGAGAACGATCAAGATAAATGACTTGGCAACACTGAAAGAAATAATCAAAATTGAACTGCCATACGAAGAAGCCAAACCTTACCGAACCCGTCATCTTGGAAGCCAAGCGCACAATCTTCTGTAAAACCTATATCTCAAAAATGCACTAACAGATTTCTCTTTGTTCTCCATATTATATTAAGATAACTAGGGGTGTATCTATCTCTCCCAAAAACATGTGCGAGGCATATTACGTGGGTGGACAGATATCAATATAATGAGACAGACCCTCAAATGACGAAAGAATGGAGAGAATTTAGAAAGAAGATAATGGGAATTTGGAGAGAACATGGTCTTCGAACTGGTTTGATGGACAAAGATTGCCTTATATGTTATTTGTCTTTCCTTATGTTGAGGTTAATATATGAAAATTTCCTACGTGTTTGATGCTTCGCCACGAATCTTGACTGGGACGCGCGTGAAAGCTGGGTTCCATTGTCATTCATCGAATTCAGATGGAGGTTTGACGCCTGAAGAGACAATACGGCGTTACAGACAATTGGGATACCACTGCGTCGGCATCACCGATCACAAACGGCTGACTCCTATAGAAAGCTATTCTGATGATGACTTCGTAGCGGTTAACTCGTTGGAAAACGGCGGGGTTCCCGATATTATAGGGGTGAACGTAGGGCATGCCGTGCCTGAGGATCTAACTCTATCCGAACGAGCTGCGAGACTAGCAGAACAAGGTGGTTTCACCATAGCCGCTCATCCAACTTATGAGGCTGCAACGCCTAGTATTTTTGTCAGCTGCCCACATCTGATGGCAATGGAAATTTACAATGCATATTGTGATGGTGCATACGCAAATGGTTACGCTACAGAACTCTGGGATATGGTTCTTGGGCAAGGAAAAAGAATCCTCGGCGTTGCAAGTGATGACGCTCATTTGAATCCGAAAAAACGCTTCTACTCTGACGCGGGACGGGGATGGGTTGAAATCTGGGCAAGAGACTTCTCCCGAGAAGCGATCTTGGAAGCTTTGAAACGGGGAGATTTCTTCTCTACACAAGGACCGAAATTCAAAACAATCGAGGTAACAAGTGACACTATCAGGATAGAAAGCACGCCAGTAGTGCAGATTCGTTGGAGGACTTTTGGGCACGTCGGCTTCGTAGATCATGCTCTCAAAGGCTCGACAATAACAGGGTCTTCTCTACCTAAATGGTTCGTCCCAAACATATTCGTCCGCATAGAGCTAATAGATCAGCACGGAAAAAAAGCTTGGTCAAACCCATTCTATATCTTAGAAGAATGAGGCCACCAAAAAAGCGAAACGGAAAAAGCTTAACATTCACAAGGCTTTTGTATGTGAAGCTCACAGTGAACCACGGTGAACGAGTGTCCAGCCGCTCAGACCTTAATGCCAAAGAAGAAGAGAATAACCCTCGTTGCCTACTGGGCAGACCGATCGCGGATATATCCATGAAGCATAGAGGATTAGAAGAAAATGTGGGGCAACAGGTCTCTGACCCCGTTTTGGCTGCGTTCAATCTTTTTGAAACCGGGTTTGCGGCACGACATGAGAACTGCATAATTACATCACCGCCTTTTGCTGGTCGTCTCCATAAGACTCTGATCTTGTCGGGAGCAGATGCCAGCAGCAAGTATGTGGTGCAGAAGCTGAGGCTGAAACCTTTTGACCTTGAGGCAGTGGAACACATGTTTCAGTTGCTTGAGATCGCTCAGGGGCATGCCGAATCCAAAGGTGCCTTCGAAAAGGGCGGCGTCTTGGAAGACTGGACAAAAGTCGGGTATTTCGATGTCAGGGATGGACACAAAAGAGAGGTCTGCGGAAGGCAGGTCGGTCAGAAAATACTTTATGAATGTGATGAGCATGGCAGCCCCCTTGCAGCTTGGAGAGTCATGGAGTTCGTGGAAGGAAAGATCTTCGACAATCTTGCCGACATCGGGAAAGACGAAAAGAACCCGTATCGTCGACGGCAATGCCAATTGAAAGCTGCAACGCTGTTGGGCGAGGCTATCGCCAGATTCGCGATTCTGATGAATTTTCTGCCTGAAGATGCTCAGTTTATGGATACTTTGCCTGGTTTCCACGACACCCAAGGATATGTGGATGAGATCAACGACCTTTTAGCAGGAAGGAAGACGGCATTGCGCCCTGGAAAAGGCACGTCAGTGGCAAGGATGGTTGACGGACTGCTTGACGGCGGATACAGGGAAGGCATGTATGCGGCTAGGGTGAGAAGGATGATAGAGATATTCCGAAGAACGTGTTCTTTGGCTGATGCCTTCAAAGGTTTGCCGCCCAGCCTGCAACGAGCCATGGCGCATGGCGATCTAAAGATCAATAATGTGATCTGGGATATGGATGAGAGGGGCTGGCCAGATCATGTCAAATGTTTCATTGATTTGGATACAATCGGCGTTTACACGGCGCTGGATGATTTTGGCGACGCATCCCGTTCAATCATCAATGTGCTCGGGGAAAGCATCTGGGAAAACAGCAGAACCCCCGCAGACATTACGCTTGACAGAGAGGTCTTTGAGAAGTTGACAGAAGGATATTTGAAGGGAATAGAAAGATTAGCCGAGGTTCTTCCCAGAGACGGGCACCATGCCGCCGCAGGCAAGATCTACGAGAAAGAGATAAGGGTTTATCTGCACAGAGCCGTGGCGGTGTACTTCTTCCAGTTGGGCACTCGCTTCTTCAAGGCATTCATAAGCGAGCCTGCCGAGCCCTCGGATGCTGACAATCAGCGACATTTCGTCTACTTTGCAAGGATGCCTGAAGATGACCTTGAAGACAAAAACCTGCGCCTCGCAGAAGTGCAATATTCGGCGCTGCTTAAATTCCTAAGAGAATACGAAGCCGAACTCGGGCTGGATGAACTGGGAATAGATCTGACCGGCATTCCTGAACCCCTAGGCTGGTAAATGCCAGATAATCCGGTGAAGAGTTGTCATCCGGAAAGAGTTTCACGTCAAGCATCTCGGAAACCTTTTTCTGTTGCTGATGCCCGCTATTCTATGAATTGTCATGCTGGATCTGTTGGAGGGTTGTTTGCAGCACAGCGCGGCGGACTTTGCTGAGCTGAGGAGTCATCGGAGGACCGCTTTCTCCATCTCGGTTAAAGACGGCAAAGTTGAGCGGATGAGTAGCGGCATAAACCACGGTGCATGCGCAAGAGCACTCGTCAGTGGAAGCTGGGGTTTCGCCTCGACAACCCTGCTGAACAGGAGGAACGTTCTCGGGCTTCTGCGGGACGCTGAATCGCTGGCTAAGACTTCGAAGCCTAAAAAGAATAGGTTCGTCAAGCTCGCCGCGTTCGATGCGCACAGTGACAGTTATGCGACCTTGATGAAGAGGGACCCGGGAAAGGAGGATCTAAGCCGCCTGTTGGAGATGGCTTTGGAGGCAGACAAGCGGGTACGTGGCTACTCGGGGTCTGTGGTCTCGGATACCGTCAACATGTCAGTCATTGATGATGATCTGGTCTTCGTCAATTCTGAGGGTGCGCGCATCACTCAGCGGATAGTCAGATGCTTCGGAGGAGCCTTCGTCGTCGCCCGTGCAAACGGAAACTTGGTCTCCGCCTCTGAGAGCGTGGGAAGCCAAGCCGGTCTTGAGGTCTTTGACGAAACGCCCATCTTGGATGCTGCTTTGACAGCTGCGGAGAGGGCTGTGCGCCTTGCCCCATCGGGAGTTGTTGCTGGAGGTCGCTGTGAGGTCGTGTTGGAGGGCAAGATTGTGGGTCTTTTGGCTCATGAAGCCGTTGGGCACTGCGCCGAGGCTGACTTGGTCTGCGGCGGGAGCTTTTTGGCGGATAAGGTTGGGCAGAGGGTTGCTGCTGAGGGCATCACGTTGGTTGATGATGGCTGTTATCCGAATGGTTTCGGAACGATGAAGTACGATGATGAGGGGGTCCCCACCCGCAAAACCGTGCTTATAGAGAGGGGCGTAGCCAAGGGTTTTATGCATTCGCGTGAGACAGCCTGCCAATTCGGTGTTGAGCCGACGGGGAACGCGAGGGCTTGGAGCTTCGAGTATGACCCGATTATCAGGATGCGGAACACGTACATTGCGTCGGGCGAAGAGACTCTTGAAGAGCTCGTAGAATCCGTGAAGGGAGGCTACTTCCTCAAGGGCGGCGGTAGCGGGCAGGCTGACTTCACTGGTGAGTTCATGTTTGGAACCCAAGAAGCCGTGAAGATCGAGAAAGGTGAGCTCAAAGAGTCTTACCGTGGTGCGACGATCAGCGGAAATGCCTTTGACGTATTGAAGAACATCAAGGGCGTCGGCAAGGACTTCGCGTTGCGTGTGGGCATGTGCGGCAAAGAACAGATCAACTATGTCGGCGTAGGCGGGCCAAGCCTCAGGACGGAGCTACTGGTTGGAGGCAGATGATCAGTATGGTACTAGCGGACATTGTTGAGTCTGCAGTTAAGACGTGCGAAGGTTTAGGTGCTGACGAGGCAGAGGCTTTTCTGCAGATGCAGAGAGGAATCGAGGTTGTTTTGGAAAGGGGCGAAATACAGAGCGAACGGTCCAAGACCCGTCAGGGCATAGGAATACGGCTGATCAAGGACAGGAAGCTGGGTTTCGCGTACTCATCCGTGCTGCGGGAAGCTACGATAGCGCGTATCTGCAGAGACGCGTTCAGGCTTGCGGAGGCATCTACCAGCGATCCAAGATGGGTCTCGCTGCCTCATCCGAAAAAGATTCCGCAGGCTCCTCTGGGAACCTATGACGAGAACATTGCCCGCCTGAGCTGCGAAGAAGCCTTGGGATTCGTCGTTGAGGGCTGTGATGCGGTGAAAGGTGCTGATTTGCGAGTGTCGATAGATGATGGGAAGTTCTCGGCTTCCACGGTGGAGATTGCCATTGCGAATTCTCACGGGATCAGCCTGGCGGAGAGGGCTACGGGCGTTTCCTTCTTTTTGGTTTGCATGGTCAAAGAGGGCGGGGCGGCTTCCAGCTTCGCCTATGAATACGATATTTCGAGGACTCTGAAGGGTTTCTCCACAAGGAAAGTGGGTGAACTTGCTGCTCGAAAGGCTTTGGCGTCTTTGAACTCGAAAAGTATTGACTCGTTTCAGGGCGACCTGTTGCTGACTCCTGATGCGGCAGCTGAGGTTCTGTTCGGTCCAGTCGTGGGCAACGTGAATGCGGATAACGTGCAGAGGGGGAGAAGCAGCTGGGCAGACAAAATGGGCAGCGAGGTTGCGTCTCCGCGGCTGAGCTTGGTTGATGACGGCTTGTTGCCTTTCGGCGTTGGGTCTTCGCCCTTCGATGCTGAGGGTGTTCCTTGCCAGCGGAATGTGCTTTTGGACGGTGGCGTTCTGAAAGGCTTCTTGTACGATTCTTACACGGCTAATAAGGCTGGGGTTGAGTCGACGGGGAATGCGGGGCGAGGCAACTACGCGGGGTTGCCGTCTGTCTCTATATCGAATCTGCTTGTTGAGCCGGGAGCCAAGAGGCTTGAAGCCATGGTCTCGCAGGTTGACCGGGGCGTGGTTGTGAGCAGGTTCAGCGGGAACGTCAATGCGCAGAGCGGAGACTTCTCGGGTTTGGTGAAGCAGGCAAGCTACGTTGAAGGTGGCGAAGCGAAGTTTCCGCTTAAAGAGACGATGATTTCTGGGAACACGTTTCAAGCCTTGAAAGACATAGCGGAGATCGGAAGCGAAGCGAGAGCAACGATGGGCGGAGTCTACACGCCTCCTATACTGGTCAAAAACATCAAGATAGTGTCCAAGTGAACTTAGCCATATGAGCGACGGGTGGCCTCTAGAAGATTCTACAACTTGAAAGCCATGTCGATGGAGCTGGATGCTTAGGACATAGCGGTCGTCGCCTACGGCGTCTTCATCGGTGTGGAGAATCTGGACATAAGACCCTTGTAGATTTGTCTGACAAAATTTTTTCTGTTTTGTCAGTGACTGACAAATGGTGAAGCCTGCCAGAAAGCCTCTGTAGGTTTGATTAACAAATGGAAATCTGCATTATTGTCTGCCACCTTCACCACTTTACTGATATGCTTACGAGGACACCTGACCGCGATGGTTTCCCCATCTTCACTAATCCAAACTATTTTAGCCTTGTGGCCTCGAGGACACTTGTACGAGTCCCCTACTTTAAACTTCACGTCCCCAGTCTCATCTAGTCTTGTTGAAACTTCATAGCTACTGTAAACCATATCTTTCAACTCAATCTTTCAAGAAGCAAGATTCCACCAAGTCTCATCGCTTCCAGTGTTTTGCATGCATTAGCCGTGCTAACTAGATTTTCAGGTGTCCTTCTGTTCGTAGCCATTCAACTTGGTTTCTTCTGTAACGCCAGATAACGTCGCCTCTTTGCTCAAACTGGAAGTCCCAAGGTGAAACGATAACAATATCGCCGGTTCTTATCCAAGCTCGTCTCTTCATTTTACCACGGATTCTACAAAGGCGCTTATGGCCGTCCTGGCATCTCACCATAAGACGATCATTACCCAACAGTTTTTCGGCTACGCCAAAAACATCTGTTGTTTTAGGCAGCATTCTCGGTTTAATATCTTTTTCATTTAATACTTTTCTTTTACCCAAATTATGACCTCTCCTCGCCCTAAACATGAGCAATTAGAAGTAGCATCTTTACTCAAGGAAAGAAAACAAAAAGAAGAACAAGCAACTTCCTGAGTTCTTTAACCTTAGATACTGCTTCAACTACTTATCGGAAGGGGGGATATATTAAGATACCCTACGATTATATCTTAATTAATCCCAAAAAAACACGCAAAAACACACGCAAAGCCTGAACATTTAAATACCTTCCCGAGAATACAAGATTAATAGAAAACATTTAAATAGATGGTTTTTTGTCCTCGTACAGTCTTGTTGCTAAAATGAGTTTCATGATTTCATGTAAACTCGAAAAGGAAGGAGCTATTTCCCTGCAGACAGCAATTACGCCTAATGAAGCAAATCTAGACCTTAAAGAAAAACAATGGTTAGGATATTTGGCTGGAGCCTTTTCTAAGATCAGAAAGACCAATGATAGACGATACTATGTAGTGCCATTATGACAAACAGCATACAACAATATAACATACCTTGAATAGCCATTGTTTGTTTTTCGAAAGTTCGGATTGGGGGATTAAATTTAATCTTTTTCGCTCTCTCCATATCGCATTTCCCGTATCACGTACAACACACAAGAATCAATATGCACCTTAAGGTTCAACTCACAACTTATAAAAGATACCCTGTTTGATTCATTGATCGAAGAGTGTTAGAAGTGTCAAACGAAGAAGAATCCATGAACGAAGAGCTTATGAAAGTTGAGAGATTAACCCCTAGGATGAGCAGAGTTAACATTGTTGTAAAAGTCGTCTCTAAGAGTGAAGCTAGAATCGTCTCAGGTGGTGCTCACAAAGTAGTAGATGCCTTGGTTGGAGACGAGACAGGATCTGTTTTATTTCCATTATGGGACGACAAAATAAACGAAATAGACGAAGGAGATACTATAAGGATAACTGATGGTTATGTGAACCTCTTCAGGGGAAATATGCGGTTGACCACAGGAAGATACGGAAGCTTTGAAGTTCTTGAGGAATCTACTATAGAAGAAGTCAATACCGAGAACAACTTATCTGAAAAACAGTATGAACAAGAAAGACGATACGATAGAAGAGGGTATAGAAGATACTGATACACATTTAGGTCTTAGTTATATGAAACGCAAGAAGAAGAAAAAGGTTAAATTTTAACCTTTCTCTCTCTCTCACACACACTTCCTTACTTACTCTTATTCTTCCTTACTCTTACTCT
>CAZELO010000030.1:0-9716 GCA_964513245.1 uncultured Candidatus Bathyarchaeia archaeon
ACGGGCGACACGAAGGTTGTTGAGAAGGGCAGTTTAGGCGGCTGCGTGGTGAACGTTTCAGGCATTGGCAGGCGGACGGATGCGCTGGAGAAGGACATGGCGACCGTGAAACAGTATCGAAAAGGCTTTGGGAGCCGCTGGGTCTTGGACTCGAACTTGGGCATAGGTGACAAGGTAATCTTGTCGGGCACGATCGGCGACCACGGCTTAGCCGTGCTGTCGGCTCAAGAGGGGCTGAGATTTGGAAGCAGCATACGGTCTGATGTTAAGCCTCTGAACCGGCTGATTCAGCGTCTGCTCGGCGAAGTAGGCGGGATCGTTGCCATGAAGGACCCTACGCGCGGGGGCTTGGCTGACGCCTTGAACGAGTTGAGCGAAAAATCCGGCGTGGGCATACTGGTTCAGGAGGGCAGGGTTCCGGTCCGTGGGGATGTGCGGGCGGCATGCGAGATGCTGGGCTTGGATCCTTTCGAGGTGGGAAACGAGGGCAAAGTAGTAATCGGCGTGGTCAAGGAAAAGGCTGAAGGGCTGTTGAGCCTCCTAAAGGCAACCAGTGAAGGCAAGGATGCCGAGATCATCGGCGAAGCCACAGCAGACTTCGAAGGCGTTGCAATGCAGACAACCGTCGGAGGAAAAAGAATAATCGCCAGACCAATAGGCGACCCCATACCACGAATATGCTAAGTCTCTCCGCGAATATGCCTACTTACGCTTTCTGAATTACTTGAACATCATCTATCTTGGCAAAAACTCAAAGCCAGTCTCTGCCAGTTTGCACGGAAAGTCATATGATCTGAATGTAAATCAAATTACGGACGCCTAAAAAATGCCACGTACCCCTTCCTCCATCTATAGGCTTGATGGATTACGAGCAACGCACGGTATGATTACTGTAGTTCGCCCCGCCCACTACAAATTCAGATCTGCAAATGCAAGAATTTTGAAATACCGAGAATAAGAGTGGAATCGATTTGTTTTCATGGGCAACACATCCCTGTATATCTAGATGGTGTTATTATTTCTATGATATCGCCATTATTTTGATTTGAGGCAATCTCTAAGAGATGACGATTAGTACTTAAGATGTACTTAGCTCTAATTGCGATGGCAACCTTGATCCATTTTTTATCTGGTTCGTGAGTTGGATAGTTGATTCTCCTGACATTCTCCTGCCTTCTTAAGCGAGAATCAACAAAACTTTTTGGAAAGAATTTCAACTTGCCATTATTTTCCAACTCTTGCAGAAAAGGTTTAAGGTGAAACAATGGGCTTGAGTGTGCACGACCTTCGTACTCATCCATAATATCTTTTGTACAAGCGATTTTATCGCAGACCGCCAGAATGCAGTCGAGGGTTTCTTTATAGATGCCCTTTAGCCTTATGAAAACACAAGTATCAATCAGAATATAGGGCAAGTTATTCTTCCTCTAGGCTTTCAGACCAATCTTTGAAAAGTTCGCTCTCTACTTTCATAAAGCTCGGAATGCCGCCCTGGATAAATCCATGTTTGTTTAGCACTAGACTCTTCAAATGAGTACCTTTCGCATCTTTTTCAACGTGATATACCGCAATATCTTTTAATGATAACAGATTCCTTTTTATCACTCTTGATAGAGCCAACACAAAAAATGGACTATGAGTTGAGCAAACAATTTGTTTGCCTTGGGAAATCGCATCCGCGAACAGTTCATGCAATAGTACTTGGTTTTGAGGATGAAGACTGATCTCTGGTTCCTCTATCATTATCACACTTTCCGGTTCAGACCAAAATATCTGTGTTATTATTGATAAAATCTGTCCGGAACCAAGACCAGTCAACGCAGAGTTAAGGTGAATATCTAGATCCGCATCTTTGAAATTCGATTCTAAGACATTTTTTCTACCAAGAATGTATCCCGCTCTAAGATCTTGAATCTGAAATTTTTCAGCCCATTTCTTTATTTTTTTGGCTTTCTCGGGTTCACGTGTTAAACAATGGGATAGAATTTCCATCAGATGCTGCCCATTTACTCCGACCCAAGTAGGAGGAGTACTCTCCCTGTGTTCGCTCAATTTAAACGTCGCTGGTAGTTTAACTCTCTCTCCGGAAATAAAATATATGTTTCTCGACCGTTCTCTTATGTATTTTAGTGCAAGAAGTGCCACTTCAATAACTATATTTAGAACATTGGGAGATTGGGTAGGTCTAAAGATCTCGTCTCTAAAGAACACATTTGCATTATATCTGGCTATCCCGATGTTTTGAAACTCTTTGGGATAGATTAATTTACTTCGTCTTCCCCGAATTGAGCCTACTTCCAAAAGTGTTCTATTATTCATAAGAATGCTCTGTTGAGATGAGTTAGGGGGATCTAAGACCAATCTATACCCCAGCGAACCGATCGAATTTTTTTCATCTGGAAAAACGTACTTACGACCTTGAATGATCTCTTTATTATCGTAACTCAAATTTGCGAAGTGATTCTTTATTTCAGCATTTATAGCTTCATCAGCATCGACATTAATCTCTAATGTTATATTGCTATTTTGGTCTTTTTTGAATACAACAAAATCTCTCAGTTGATCTGGTGGGTATGTTTTTATGTCGCCAGCACTGTAGATGTTTCTTAAAGTTGCATTGTCGATGTTTCCACCTAATCTTGCTGCTTGCCCAAAGAATGAAATAGCTTCTAATACATTACTTTTTCCAGAAGAATTCACTCCTGTTAGCAAGGTAAGAGGCGCAAGTTTCAAATCCTCAATTTTCATTACGCTTTTGAAGTTGGAAACAGAAGTACTAGTTATCATGTTACCTCATTATTAGAATGAGTTCTATCAAATATTTATGTATAATCTGTTTCTCTTTCAAGCCTTAGAAACTTAGCGAATAGAGGAGCTTCCTGTCTTTTTCCTATCCCTTATGCCCGAAATTCAATAATAGAATCAAGGGTGTTATATATGTATGAGAGGGAGAGATAGCTTCCCTTACGCTTGCACATGCATACATAATTAGAGAAATGTGTGTGAGAGAAAAAGGTCAATTTTTAGTTCCCAAATCCAACCGCATTATCAATAAGTAGAAATGGATTGTGTTGCTGAACCTATTTGTTCAGAGTTTAATCTCTTAAATAGTGTGTCCTTTTTTTAAATGGGTCACGTTAGCTGGAACGAATCTGATAACATAAAACTTCTCTTCGTTTTTTCGCTTGAAAGTGCAACTTAGTGTATCGCGCTGGTACTGTTCACAGACTATTGGGTTAAAGCCAACTGGTGGACCGAAATGTTTATTTTTGGAGATATGATTGCATCATTTGCAATAGGAGGAACGTGAATGCCTACGCACGGTTCGCTTTCGAAAGCCGGGAAAGTCAGGTCTCAAACCCCCAAAATCGAATCAGCAGACAAGAGCAGACCCAGCCCTAGACCCCGAGTCCGCAGAGCATACGAAAAACGCGTCATTCTAGGAAGAGACCTCGGCCAGTTCCACCCTGAACGCCGCGGCAGAAGAAGAAGACGATAGCTGCGCCGGCAGACGTATACGCCGATTGTGACGGGCGTGCCCAGAGCCTTCGTTACTGATGAATAAGCTGTTTTCATGGCTCAGCTTGGCAGCTGGGCTTGTGTAGAAGGCTGGTTGAAGCCTGATCCGTGGTTATGGAAAGATTTAAATACGGTTAAGTAGAAACTCAAAGGCTAGTTCAACAGTGAAGGGCATGGATTATGTCTAAAGAGCAAGACATCATATACGTTGGCAAAAAACCACCTATGAGCTACGTCCTAGGAATAATCACCGCTTTCAGTGGTTCAAACACCAAAGAGATCACTCTGAAAGCAAGGGGACAAGCAATAAACACAGCAGTCGACGCAGCCGAAATAGCCAGGCATAGATTCCTGAAGAATCTGGTCGTCAGCAAAATCTCCATAGGCACCGAAGAAATGCCGCCGAGAGAAGGCGAAACAAAAAGCAGAAACACATCAACAATCGAAATCACCTTGACGGCCGAAGCCAGCACAAGCAGCAGCAAGAAAAAGTAAACAGCGGCACCCCGAGAAGAAACACAGACTTTTACTAGACATAGCTCAAATTCTTCGATTTTTTTCTGCATCACCTTCCTATATCTAACTCTCTAGATCGGTTCATCGGCAAATCGCAGAGACACAAAAATATCTCGATCCTCTCTCAGACACGCTTTGCAGCATCACGATCTATCACACTATGAGGTTTTGGCGACTCGTGCCCATATCCGGCATGTTCCCTCGCTGCTGACCATGCATGCGCCAACAGGCTTCAGCGGAGTGCACACCTTCATGAAAAGCGGGCATTCAGTGGGCTTTATCCTGCCTATTATGACAAGGTGGCACCTGCAGCCATGTTGCAGATCAACACCCCGCTCAACCTTAACGTTATGCCTCAGATGCGCATCAAACTCCAGATATTCCCCGCTAAGCCTCATCCTGGACGACGGGATCACGCCGAGTCCACGCCAGTTACCGTCGGCAACCTCGAATGCCCTGCGCATGATCCCCTGAGCCTTAACATTGCCCTCACGCCGGACAGCCCGCACATACTCGTTCTCCAGCCTAGGGTCTCCATTGCCAAGCTGTTTCAGAATCATGTACAAACCGAAGAGAATATCTAGAGGCTCGAAACCCGCTACGACAGTCGGCATGCGGTAAACTCGCGGAAAGACCTCGTAAGGCTCAAGACCGATAATCGTGCTCACGTGGCCAGGCGCAATGAACCCATCCAGCTCCAAGTCTTTCAGCTCCACCAGAAGCCTCATAGCCGGCGGAATCAAACGGTGAGAGACCAAAAAGCTAAGGTTCTCAGGAGGACCGCCTAGAACCTCCGCGGCAGTTGAGGGCGCAGTGGTCTCAAACCCCACAGCGAAGAAGGCGAAGTCTCTGCCGGGTTCCTGTCTAGCCATTCTGGTCGCATCTCTTATGCTGTATACGATCCGCACGTCCGCGCCTTCCGCCCGGGCATCTAAAAGCGACATTCGCGAGCCCGGGACCCGCAGGATGTCACCAAAACAGGTGACGACGATGCCTTTCTGTGCCAGCTGGACCGCTTCGTCAATCTCGGAAGCAGGCACGATGCAGACTGGGCAGCCTGGACCGGCTATGACGTCGATGTTAGGTGGAAGGAGCGCGCGTAGCCCAAAATGGGTGATCGTCCATTCGTGGGTGCCGCAGACATGACAAACCTTCACCGTGCCTTCTTTGGGTGCTAGGTTCCGAATCTTTTCGGCTACGCGTTTCGCCATAGATTCGTCTCTGAAGCGCTGGTTCTCAACCATTCCACATCACAGCCACATCTCTTTAGGCTTCCATCGCTAGGATCTCGCTCCACAGCCGCAGGGTTTCCTTGGCTTCTTCTTCGTCCAAGACTTGGATCGCATAGCCGGCATGCACCAAAACATAGTCACCCACCTTGGCGTCTACAAGCGTTATGTTTGCCTCCCGTAAGACGCCTCCGCCGAAGTCTACCTTGGCAACATCGTTCTGGATGCTCAGAACCCTCGCAGGAATCGCTAGACACATCGTCACTCAGATCATAGAAGCCCCGCGACAAATAAATCCATTACGGCGTTATACTAGGCGAATGCCGCCACGTACGCCTGACCCAGTGACGCGCATCCGTCGCCCGGCGGAACAGCCTCATGCACCAGAAACTTCAATCCCAAAGGCTCCATGGCTTTCCTGATCTGCGCCGTCAGAATCTTGTTGCACGCGGTTCCGCCTGAAAAACCCACGGTTTCCACGCTGTTTTCTGAGGCTTTTTCGATTGCTAGTGCGGCTAAGCCCTTCGCTAAGTATGTGTGGGCGGAAAAAGCCAAGTCAGCTTTTGAGCATTGCCCTCTTTTCTCGAATATCTGCAGAAGCATGTTCGCTGTGTTCAGAGCGCCGCCTTCAATGATGGGATCAAGCCTCAAAATGTCTCTGCCTTTCATTGCTGAAGATTCCAGTTTCATCGCGGGTTCTCCCTCATATGTTCGCTCATGACAGACGCCTAAAACGGCCGCAACGGCGTCCAATACCCTGCCGCAACTGGTGGTTTTCTGCGCGTCCCCCTTTTCGAGCTGATGGAGGACAACTTCTATCTCGTTCTTGCCGTGCGGAAACCTTGACACATTCTGCATAAGCCAATCATCCACATCCGTCTGTCCGTAAAGCATGCCTGCGGCTGCCCTCAGCGGATACCGCGTGGCTAAGTCTCCGCCGACTAGAGGCTGCTTCTGAAGATGGGCTAAGCGTTTGAAGCCTGAGGACTCACGGTTCCAGAGTAGGATCTCGCCGCCCCATGCTTCACCATCTGTTCCGTAGCCGTATCCGTCGCAGCAGATGCAGACCATCTCGTCGACGCCGTGTTCAGCCATCAGCGCGGCAACGTGCGCGTGGTGGTGCTGCACTTCGACTAGTTGCCAGCCGTTTTCTTCGGCAAGGTCATGGGCGAGGCGTGTTGTCGTGAACTTCGGGTGTAGGTCGCAGGCTACGGCTTCGACGTTGCTGTTTGTCAGCCGAACTAGATGTTTGGCGGCTTCCCTCAAGAAGTCCCTTGTCTCAACGTTTTCCACGTCGCCTATGTGCTGCGAGACAAAGGCTTTATTCCCCGACAGGACACACGCCGTGTTGTTGAGTTCGCCGCCCAACCCAACCGCGCAGCGCTCTGCCTTCCTGTCCAAGATTTTGGGCGATGGCGCGTAACCCCGTGAGCGCCTGATAAAGACCTGATGCTTGCCATGGGCGCGGAGGACGGAATCGTCGCATCGGTGGGCGATTCTGCGGTTGTGAAAAAGGAAGAAATCCACGATGTCGCCGAGTTTTTCTTGGGCTTCCGCGTTGTCTTTGAGGATTGGCTGGTTAGGCGGGTTGGCGCTGGTCATGACGAAGGCTGAATCGTCCACGCCGTCGAAGAGCATGTAGTGCAGACCGGTGTAGGGAAGCATGACGCCGACGTTGTGCAGTCCCGGAGCGATCATCTCTGAGAGGCTGTAGGCTTCGCTTTTGTTCAGCAAGACTATGGGACGCGCATAGGAGGCGAGGAGCTCCCTTTCTTTCGGGCCTGTTTCGGCAAAGGTTTCTGCGGCTTCTAGGCTTCGAGCCATGATCGCGAAGGGCTTCTGGCTTCTATGTTTGACTTTTCTGAGCCTGATGAGGGGCTTGTCTTTGGTCGTTGAAGCCGCGATGTGGAATCCGCCGTATCCTTTGATGGCTAGGATGAATCCTTCTGAGAGCAGTTTGCCTGCTTCTCGGATCGGGTCTTTGCATCTCACGGGTTCGCCTTTGTTGTTGGTCAGGTAGGCTTTGGGTCCGCATTTTGGGCATGCAACGGTCTGTGCGTGGAAACGTCGGTTCAGCGGTTCTGCGTACTGGTTTTTGCAGAAGGGGCATGTTGGGAAGTCCTGCATGGTTGTGTTGTCTCGGTCGTAGGGCACTTTTTCTATGATTGTGTATCTTGGTCCGCAGTCTGTGCATGTGATGAAAAAGTAGTCATGCCGCGGGTCCTGAGGGTCGCGGAGCTCCTTTAGGCACTCGTCGCATATTGCCACGTCAGGCGGAACCACCGAGCCTGATAACTCAGCCTCTTCTGAGCTTTTGAGAATCGTGAATTTCTCATATTGGTTTTTGCCGTTCAGGGGTTCAGTGATTATGTCGTGGATCTGGGCTAGCGGCGGCTTTTTCTCTCTCAGGTCGGTCAAGAAACTTTTGATGTTGCCTTCCCCGCCTTCTAGAAGTATCTCGACCCCTGCGTCGCCTCTGTTTCTAACGTAGCCGTTTAAACGGTTTTTGACTGCTGTTCGATAAACGAAAGGGCGGAAGCCAACGCCTTGAACTATACCTGTAACCCTGACTTTTAAGCGCACAGCACGGCATCTCTCTATCCTAAAACGAGGTGACCGAGATATATTCTTAGCTTAAGCCATCCGCCAGCTACAGCCTAGTGAGAAGCCTTTTAGACTGTAGGTTTCATTTGGGCGGCTATTGGTTTTCTTTTGGCAGATCGTATATGAGTTGTTGGTTTCGTTCGCCAACGACCTGTATCTTTCCTAATTGGCGCATTGCTATTATGTGTTTTAGAAGGTTTGGTTTTTCGAGTCCTGTGGTCTTGGATAGTTCTTCTATTGTTGACGGTCCCTTGTCTTTGATCTCCCGCACTATGATTCCTCTTTCCTTGTTGCGTTGCTGAATCGTCTTGGTCTTAGCAGGATCCACCTTGGGTTTCTCGGACAAGTTCCTTTCCCACTTCCCGTTTTGCCTATCACATAAACAAAGCATCTTATAAGGATGATTGTCAAAGCGGGGTTAGCAATCCATGTATGGTCAGCTCGCCTAGAAGAAAATATATTCTGGCAAGTGAAGGTAATTGTGGCGGAGAAGCCTTTGAAGAGAAGCCTTTCAGAAGTCAGATTTGAAGAGTTAAGTGGCAAAAGCTTCGAGTTGATCGAGGCGGTAGAGATGCTGTGCGAGGTTTGCGAAAAACCATTAGGCACAAGAGAGAAGCCGCTGAGAAGACTCCAGAGACTAATACTATTACCGTTTACTAAGGGAAAACGGCTCTAAACGGTTCAAAAATGATATGGAACAGTTCAGAAACACTGGAAATTACAACTTTTGTCTTATCAAATCAGAAATAAGCCTAAAATGAACTGCTTTTATCAATCTGATACAGTAAGATTAGAGCTTACTTTCCTTACATTTTTTGTGTTTTTTTACTGTTTTGGTCAGCTCTAATTTTCCTTAAGATTTGCGTGAAAGCGGTTTGAAAATGACCTGTTTTTGAAATTGGATATAGTAAGCTTGCTTTGATTACATTAAAAAATGCCTTCATCCTTACCTTTTTCTTATCCATCTCACCAATGTCAAGCTTATAGTCTAAGGTTTCTTGTAGTCGCACAAGCTCTGTATTGATATAATCACAATTTCCTTTCTGAACAATCTTTCAATTCCCCTTATCTGGGATTTCTCTCTGCGACAAAAGGCTACTAAAACAAGAGCCAAAACTGTGACTGTCTTTCAATTCCCCTTATCTGGGATTTCTCTCTGCGACGCCTACAAGTGTATTTTGCCTTTTAAGCTGGTTGCAAACTTTCAATTCCCCTTATCTGGGATTTCTCTCTGCGACATCATGCTTGGCTTGAATTGCATGTCCTATTTCATGGCCTTTCAATTCCCCTTATCTGGGATTTCTCTCTGCGACAGTTTGCTGAGAAGCCTTGGGAGGGTAATCCGATGATCTTTCAATTCCCCTTATCTGGGATTTCTCTCTGCGACTCCAGCGCGCAGATGTATATGGCGGCATGGGACGCCCCTTTCAATTCCCCTTATCTGGGATTTCTCTCTGCGACTTCCTCTTCGCGCCGATTTCCGAACCTTTCCAGTTCTCTTTCAATTCCCCTTATCTGGGATTTCTCTCTGCGACGTGCAACCCTATCAACGCCACAACCCGCTCAAGCCTCTTTCAATTCCCCTTATCTGGGATTTCTCTCTGCGACATGTCTGCAAAGGCTGTGGACACGGACTCACAGAAGACTTTCAATTCCCCTTATCTGGGATTTCTCTCTGCGACGAGAAGGAAACACATTGTTGGGAATGATAAAAATGTTCTTTCAATTCCCCTTATCTGGGATTTCTCTCTGCGACGAGAACTTTGTCAGGGCCAACGCCGACGTCAAAATCGTCTTTCAATTCCCCTTATCTGGGATTTCTCTCTGCGACAGCGGTCAAATATTGGC
>CAZELO010000031.1:0-9375 GCA_964513245.1 uncultured Candidatus Bathyarchaeia archaeon
GCCGAACCCGAGATTATGACCATGGCTATGTGCATGCCCCACGGGTCCGCGTCGCTGAATATGTAGACTGGGAGCCCCATTTCCTCGTTCAGCCTGCGGATGAAGTATCTAGTCGACCGCGGCGCCTGCCCAGCCGTGTAAATCAGTATGGCGTTGAATTTTTCGTGCACCCCTTCTTCGACGAACCGTGTGAACATGGCGCCCTTCTCGACGACGATGACTTTGTCGGCTTTCGTCTCGATGAACCGCGAGTCTGTCAGCGCAGGACCGATCATCAAACCGTCAGGATGAGAAGACAGATTGAGCCGCCGGTTCTCGTACCCCGGCACAGTGTACTGGATAACCAAGTCCCCGAAGACCGCTGAGCGTTCCTCTGGAAAGACATGGAAGGCTTCGCGGGAGTAGCCGATCGCTGTCTCCAAATCCGTTATTATGTTATCGGATTCCGCTTGATCCGAAAAAGAGACGTTGTAGGCTTGAGCTGAATAGTACACGTCCCTCAGGGTGCTAGTCTTCCTCTGCCTCAAAAGGTCATGCGAAAAGAATGCGGACCAGATCATCTGTGTGAACGGGCGCAGGTGGCTCGTAACTCTGGCGCTTCTTTTGACGGTTCGGTCGCCCAGCACGTACTGCCTAACTTCTGGGTTGTAGTATATGTTGTCTGTGGAGCGGCTTTTCATCTCTATCCATGGAAACGCTCCCTTGTCTATCTGTTCGCAAAACCTGCCGCCGAAGGCTTCCAAATTCTTCAGAAGGATATCTCTACGTTCAGACTCCGATTTCTTGGGGACATTCGAAGACAATTCCGTTTTCTCCTCAAATTTATTCGCTTAAACCATCAATATAGGCTTCAACTACTGCTTCTTTGTCGGCTGTCGCGGATTTCGTCTGGATCTTAACGAGATTGGCGCTTTTCCTCAGGGTTTCAAAGAGGTCTGAACCTGCGGGAAGCGTTTTCTCAGGTATTATCTCTTTCCATTCGGAACCAGCCGAACCGAGGATCTTAACGAACGCTGTGTTGTCATTATGTTTGTTCCTGACATGGACAAGCACAGTCTTGTAAAGCTGAGCATCAAACGTCAAGCTGTCAGCATACTGGCTTGAAGTCACGAAGTCCTTGAAGACCTGTTGCCGCCTATACAGCCGGTTGGTGTCCGGCAGCGCGTTTCGACCGCCCAGCTTCGCCGAGAATTCCGCAATTTTAGGAAGATACAGCGAGAAGACATCGACCCGTTTCACCTGCCGCTTAACAGTCTCTTTACGCGACAGGAACCTTTCAAGATGACGTGTCACCTCGCGGATGCCGTTCAATATTTCTTTGCTGACTTCTGGGCGATCAGCGATTATTTCTTTGCCAACAGTCTTGTAGGGAACCTTTGTGCTGCACAGGTGAACCAACACCGCGATGGGCATGCTCGGCAGTAAGCCATATCTTCTCCAGTTTATCGATCTAACTATTGCCCAGCTGACGTCGCCGGATTCATCGTAGACGAGTGGAATCTTGTTGGCAAACCTGTAAAGCAAGATTTCGTCTCTGCCTGGTATCTTTCCCCCATAAGCCACGGCAACTTCGACGATGAACGGGTGACCTGAATACGCCGAAGGTCTACGCTGGTGAACCGTCAAAAACTCGGGTTCAAGTTCCTTCAGAACTCCAGCCCTTAGGAGGTCTTCGCCTAGGGGTGATAGGCAGCCTGCGTCGGGCGGAAGAAAGTCGGGGTAGTTCTTCATTGCCTGAACGACCTTCACCATGTCGTCAGGTTTCAGCATCTTCGGGCTGGTCTTTTCGGGCATCTTGGCGAACTTAAGGAACTGATGTGCCGTCCGTGTCCCGACTCGGTGGAAGTGTGTCTGCATGAAGTCCAGCATGTTGCGGCATCTGGTGATACGGACTATCCTCTGCAGCGTTTCCACGTCCACGCCGTACGGGTGCGGGTCCGTCTCTTTCGGGGGCGGTGGCATCGTTTTGACTGTTCTTTCAAATCTGTAGAAACGTCCTTTCGGATCGATAAAGGTTATGTTCGCATAAGGATTCACGATGGCCGTCTGCTTCAGGTACTCTAAGACCTTGGGCATGGCTTTGAAGTAGTCCCCTTCAAGGTGGAATTCGACGACGGTTCCATGCCAGTGCTCATTGTTCTCGCGGATCTTCCGGTTTAGAATGACAGGTCGGTTCCTCTCGACGTCGATCATGAGCCTGTACTCGGAGATTTTAGATGTGCCCGTGCTTGAGATAACCTTGACTGGCTTGTTAGACGTGATCTGCCCATACAGTATGGACATCTTTCCGCCGAGCCCGAAAGTGCCGCGAGACTGCTTCAACCGGTACTTCGAGCTGAAGAGGAACTGGCAGAATGCCGAGGGCACAAAATCAGGTGGAATTCCCAAGCCGTTGTCCTCAATCCTCAGCGTGTAGATATTCGCCTTTTCGCTTTCTGTGTTAAAAGAAACCCGCACGTAGATGTCGGGCAATATGCCGACCGCTTCTGTGGCGTCAAGCGCGTTCTCGACCAGTTCCCGCATGGCGGAGAAGATCGCCCTTGAAGGGTTGGTGAAGCCCGCTATCTCTTTGTTGCGGTAAAAGAAGTCTGCGGGGCTTATCTCTTGAAAGGCTTGGGTTATCGCGCCGATCCTCCTACAGCATTACAGACAAAATAAACCTGAAAACCTCTATAAGAGTATGTTGGTTCAACCGCACGAATACAAGCAGAAATATGGACAGTGAAACTGCAAAAGTTAGATCTTCCAAGATCGAAACAGAAGACGAGAAGGAAAAATTGGTTTTTGTTGCGGTTGTCGAGCGGATGATTGGTTCAGGCTAAGGTTCGGAAGACCAAAGCGATAAATGATTGAAGATGCGAGGTTTATTGGCTTGATGAAGAAGGGAACGTCGTTGGGTCTACATGACAAAGAGTTCACAACCCCAAGGATAGTAGTCATGGTCCTAAAGGATGGAGATAGAATCCTTTTTTCAAAGAGAGCCAAAGCCGAAGCCCACCTGAAGGGCTGGGTTCCTCTGGGTGCCGGCGGTCACATTGAAGACGGAGAGACAGCTGAAGAAGCCCTCGTTAGAGAAGCCAAAGAAGAACTAGGAGTGGACGTCGAGATAACCCGTCTTCTGGGCGAGATAGAACACAAAGAGCGTTTTCTAGTGTTCGAATGCAAACTTCTGAGAGGAGAACTCAAGCCAGACGCCCGAGAAATTCAAGAAACAAAATGGATTTCCATCAAACAAGCAGAAAAGTTCTCCCGCAATGCCTTAACAAAGAAAGTTCTCAACCTACTCCAAGATATAACTCCTTCTTAGTTTGAAAAATGAAGCTTCTCTTGAGCAGATTTCTGCGAAAAAGTTCTATTCGAGTTTCGATGCGGAACTCAGCAGTTCAAAAATTTCGGTTAAATCACGTATAACTGGGCAGTCAGTAATATAGGAGTAGATGCCTTTTCGGTCAATTAGAACTGGTCGCATGCCTGCTTTTTTGGCTCCCACAATTCCCGTTTCATAGTCATTGTCCACATGTAGGATTTCTTTAGGTTCGGCACCCACTGTGTTTAGGGCATACTGCCACATTTGAGGACTATTCTTGCCTTTGGGGGCTCCAGCATTTTGAGGGCAAATTACACATTGGAAGTATCCACTTATTTTGTGTTTTTCAAGACTTCTCAGACTCAAAGACGATAGCCTATTCGACAATATACCTAAGGTGATTCCTTTTTCTCTGAGTGTCCTCAATACGCTTCTCACTTCGGGATATAGTTTCTCATCGGCTTCTTCTGGCAAATTCTCCCAATAAGACTGCACATTTTCCGATAATTTTTGTAGATCACCTTTTGCTCCCAAAAATTCGGGAGTCTTTCGATTAGATTTTATGAATGCTTCTCGTGTCCGAAGCGTATAATCCGAAAACGGGCTTCCATTCCACCACCTCTGTTGCTTTTCATATGCGATGGCTATTTGTTCCAAACTGAAATCGAGACCCAGTTTTTGATAGACCTTCCTGAGAAACTGTACTGGCGAAATCGGCACGTGAACCAATGTGCCATCCATGTCAAAAAAGACGGCTTTGATAGCCAATACCCTCGTCCCCACTTTTTCACATTTTGGATATTCGACCACGATCTTTGAGAAAATTAGTTCCCCGAACCTTTAATATCTTTTCGCCCTAGGTCTATTGAACATCTGCAACGTCATTGAAGGGAAAAAGAAGAAATTGAGACACCAAGGGCAACAATTGCGTGGCTAAGGATCTTAGCCTAGAAGCGGTATCGAGAGGCACGTCTTCTCCATATGACGAATATCACGATGACCACAACCGCGATTGCCGCAGCCGCAGCACCGATAAGCATAAGGATAGTTATCGGGTCCATGTAGCCGGGTGAGACAAGTCTGAAATGGATCGCCAGATCATCAACGCTGCTACCTGTTATGGTTCTGCTAGAAGTCCAGTAAAGCCATGGCGCGGTACCGTGCTGTTGCATTTGCATCTGTGACGGTGTTGCCTCAATAGATAACAACTGGTATTCCTTAGTTTGAGATATGTAAATTTCAAGAGTAGATGCCGAAGCTTCAGGCGAAGATTGAATGGTTCCCGAATAGCCAGCTAACGTCTTCAAACTGACGGTGTATTCTCGATCGGTACTATAGGGGAAGTAGTTTGGATAATGAATGAGAGCCTCAATAGTCCACTCTGGCAATCCTTCGTCCATACCGAGAATGAAATATATTGTTACATTGTTCCCGATCAACGCTGGAGTTATTATTTGGCCAAATCCAGTGGACGGTTTTAGCTGTAAAAGGGCGTCTCTGAATTTCTGGGTGTCGGGGCACTCGTTAATTTCATAAGTATAAGATGTCACGTCGTTTGTAGTAGATTCCTCTGTGTAAGGTAATGATGCTATTTCGAAGTGGTTTTCAACCTTTTCCTTCATAATGTCGGCTTTCATTCTTCCCACTGAGACTCCATCAACACTTGTATCCAAAGAAACGTAGATCGTTGTCGCATCTGTGCTGTTGTCAAGCGAGTAGCTACATCCTATCGTCATGCCTTCGAAACTTGGTTCGTTTGTGAAGTCTGAGGCATCAAGAGGACCGTCAACGCCAGAAAAAACGAATATAAGATATATCTCGCCACCATAAGGATCAGCTGTCACCGGCTGGCCGCCATAGGGAAAAACATACAGATAAATCTGTTCCTCAGTCAAGGCGATGCTTTGGGTAATGCCGCTTAACGAGGCGAGACATAGAAGGCTCAACACCGTAAGAAAGGCAACCCTGCATAACTTGTTCAATTTGCTCCCTCAACAACAATTACTGTCAGAATCATATATAAGTTTGCAGGACTGTTCAAAAAACTAGAAAAAATAGGCATCTTCCACAAATGACATCTATCCGCTTTCCGGTTTCAGCGGGCTGCCTTCCCAGAGTTCCAGCCTTCTTTTCTTCAGTTCTTGGCGTTTCCTTTGCAGATACCTGTAGACCGTTGCGTGTTGGCTTCCCTTCAGGAGCAGGTTGCTGGCTTCTCGGGCGATCTCAACGTTTTCTATGCCGCCTATTATGGTTATTGTGTGCCCGTACACGGAGACCTCGGCTTCGCTCATCTCCTCTATCATCCTTCTCGTCTTTCCCTCTCTGCCGATTATTCTGCCCTTTATCCGCCTCATGTCTGACTCCGATTTGCCGAATATCTCCCTAAGATCGATGATTAAAAGCGTATTATCTTCGTTCTCCAGCAGCTTGAAGGCGCGTTCAGGCGCGAACCCTCTGCCGATGGCTGTCACCAAGTCTTTGGCTTTGAAGAGAAGAGAAGGGTCCTTTGTATCTTTGTTGAGGTTTATACCGACATTGCCTGTTTCGCTGTCTATCTCAAGTCCAACTGAAAGCCTCTTCTGGATGAGCTCTTTCACCTTGCCCTCCGGACCGATGAGAACGCCGATTCTCTCTTTAGGCACCTTAACCAGCAGCTGCGCCACCTGTAACCCTCCTGAATGCTTCTTCAAACGACAAAACGTTTACACCTAATCTTCTGAAGTACCTATTTAAGTTTTGGAGGTCTCTGGCAAGTAACTGAACCGAGTTCGGATGTTCAATCGAGACCGCCTGAGAAAGATCGAAGAGCACAAGCACCCCCTTCCAGATCATCACGTTATATTCGCTCAGATCTCCATGCACAAGTTTTGCTTTCCTGTAAAGCCTCTTGACGTGTAGCAGAAGCCTCTTGTAAGCCCGCTCAGGATTGCCCAGCACAGTCTCCTTCAGGAGCGGTGCGCTGACCCCTTTGTCGCCGATAAACTCCATTATGAGAACGTTGTTTTGCACGGTGATCGGCTTTGGGACACGGACTTTGGCTTCGCAGGCTGTAAGCAAGTTGCTGTATTCCTTTCGAGCCCATGTGTAGATCAGGGACCGCGTGCCCTTCTTCACGTTCTTGAACCGCGGGTCGCCCACTATGTAGGGCAACATGCCCTTCTTGAATTCTGCCGACACGGTAAGGTATATCTTTATGGCGATGTCTTCTCCCCTCGGGGTCTGCCCCCAGTATAATTTTGATTCTTTTCCAGCCTTGACGGCGCCGTGTATTTCGCCTATCTCGCCTTTGTTCATAAGGTCGTAGACGGTCATGAGAGTTGGGCGGTCAAAGACTTCTTCAAGGGCTTCGTATTCTTCGCTTCGTTTCTCCCGCATCAACCGCTCGACTTCGTAAGTCTTCTCCTTCCGCTCGATCTGCCGCCTTACCCTCGCCTTTAGGGACACCCTAGAACCGCCTTTTTCACATCTGCATCTTAAGCAGTCCCCTGCTTCTCAGCATATCTGCCTGCCCCCGCGTATAGCGCCAGAAGATGTCCCCGCGAGTGTCGCTTTGGAAGTCCCAAGGAGAGACCAAAACGATGTCGCCTATCCTTATCCAGACCTTCCGCTTCATCTTTCCCCTGATTCGGCAGACACGTTCATGCCCATCTTGGCACTTCACTAAAACTCTGTCAAAACCTAGCAGCTTCGCGGCTACGCCTAAAACATCGTTTGCACTAGGCAGAACCATAGTATTGAGGTTTCCCTCAGTGAGGACCTTCTTCTTTCCCAAAACAGCTGCCTCAAGATGCCTCTTCGCTTTTGTTTAGAGAGAGAAAGGGAGAGCTCCTACTTATATGTTTATACACGTGTATACATAATAGCCAAATGCCGAGTGTGCAGAGGCAATGTGGGATAAAGTCGCAAAATATCTGGAAAACTATCCAGAGCGTCTAGCCGTAGCCAAGATACTCGTCAAAAATGGGCTGAGCGTCAAAAAAGGGGACATCTACTGCGACGAAATAATGATCCCACCTTCAAGAATTGGCCGCGTTGCAGGTGTCGATCGCCGAACGGTCACCCAGACAGTGAAGATGATTGAAGGGAACCTCGAGCTCCGCGCGATGTTCGAGGGTATCAAGCCAGCTGGGACATCCCTGCGCGAGATTGCGAGATATCTGAACTTGGGCGTTGTCGAGATCACCCCGACCGATGCCAGAACCCCTGGCATACTCGCAAGATCAGCGTCGCTTCTAGCAGACAAGAAAATAAGCATAAGACAGGCAATAGTTGACGATCCAGAGCTCACACCTGAGCCTAGGCTGGTGCTCATCGCTGAGAAGAAGATACCTGGCGAACTTATCCATGAACTTCTAGGGATAAAAGGTGTCTCCAAGGTTTCCGTCTACTGAAACTGAAAAGACACGGTGCGAGATTGGCAGATCAGTGTCAGACGACAAAATCATGTAGGTTCTTAGAAAACTGTTGCAGGACTCTCTTAAGCGCTTCAAGATCGTTCATAGTATGATTTATAGCGCTGACGTGGCGGTTTATGCGCTCGTAGATCTCTGATTCTGGCCCCGCCTCCATAAGGTCATTTTCAATCTGCTCGGCTACGAGCTGCGTCAGTTCGTCCCGTTTGGTGACCGAGCGGAAGGCTTCCAGAATCTTTGTACGCATCTCCTCGACAGAGGGGTTCGGCAGTTCCCCCTTGTTGATTCGGTCTGTGACATCTTCTATGACATCCTCGGCGGACAACGAAACAGATCTTCTTGCGGCTACCTCCCCTTTGAGAGTCAAGAAGACCATGACTGGAACCATGTTTACCCTGTACAGCTCGGCTAGTTCCTCGTTTTCTGGGTCTTCCACGTTGACCAGCCGGATCATTATGTCTTCCCGTTTCTGGCGGATCTTCCTGCTCAGCTTTGAGAGACCCTTTCTGTTCTCGTAGAGATCAGAATAGAAGTACATTATCTCGATTTTTCTGTCCCGCATGATCGCTTCAACACAGTA
This sequence comes from uncultured Candidatus Bathyarchaeia archaeon, assembly GCA_964513245.1. GTDB lineage: Archaea > Thermoproteota > Bathyarchaeia > Bathyarchaeales > DTEX01 > CAZELO01. Next base: position 8,300 of record CAZELO010000031.1, read on the forward strand.
CGCTACAGATGACAAGAAAAGAAAAAAGGAGTTTCGTGGGTTTTGCTGCTGATTTTTTATTGTTTCTTGGTGATCTCGCGGACTACTCCTGCGGCGACTGTTGTACCCATGTCTCGCACTGCGAATCTTCCGAGCTCAGGGAACTCTGTGTAGACCTCGAGCGATATTGGTCGAACTGGTTCAAACCTGACTAGCGCACCGTCTCCCGTCTTCAAGAACGCTGGGTTCTCTTCGACTGTTTGGCCTGTCCTAGGGTCTATCTTCTTTATGAGTTCCACGAATCTGCATGCAACCTGCAACGTATGGGCGTGAAGAACCGGCGTGTATCCTGCAGCTACAGCGGTCGGGTGGTTTATGACTATTATCTGGCCTATGAACTCTTTGACAACCGTTGGCGGGTTAGCCGCGGGTCCGCATACATCGCCCCTCTTTATGTCGGTTTTGCCTACTCCTCTTATGTTGAATCCTATGTTGTCGCCTGGCTCCGCTTTCGGTATCCGCACATGATGGGTCTCTATCGATTTGACCTCACCCGTAATACCTGATGGCATAAAGACTACGCTCTCGCCCTCTTTGAGTACACCCGTCTCAACTCTTCCCACTGGCACTGTACCGATCCCTGGTATCGTGTAAACGTCCTGTACTGGCAACCTAAGAGGCTTGTTAACAGGCTTAGGAGGCAGCTCAAGTTTGTCCAAGGCTTCATACAGAGTCGGACCCTTGTACCATGTCATCTTGTCGCTTGGTTTGACCAAGTTGTCGCCCGTCCAGCCTGAGGTAGGCACAAAATTGACTTTGTCAACGTTGTATCCGACCATTTTCAACATGTGGCCGACCTCGTTCTTGACTTCATTGTATCGTTCTTGGCTCCAGTTGACTGAGGGGTCGTCCATTTTGTTAACTGCTACCACTATCTGTCTGACACCTAGAGTGAAAGATAAGAAGGCGTGTTCCCGAGTCTGCCCACCTGGGCCTATGCCTGACTCGAATTCTCCTTTCTTTGCCGATACAAAGAGGACAGCAGCGTCTGCTTGGCTGGCTCCGGTTATCATGTTCTTTACGAAGTCCCTGTGGCC
>CAZELO010000032.1:0-7982 GCA_964513245.1 uncultured Candidatus Bathyarchaeia archaeon
ATCCATGTCTCTGTCACGGTTCGTCCCCGCAGATACTCTATGCTTGATGCTAATAATGCTACTTTTTAGAACACCCAGTCCCAAAAACAGAACAGCCATCCCGAATACAGGGAGAACTCGCCTTCGGAGCTTCGTGTTGGGCGATTCTTCTGTCTAAAAGCTCACTTGTTCTCGGCTTAGCTGCCAGAACGAATGTAAGATTTAAGAACAAAAAGCCTCGTTATCAGTGTTCAGGAGGCTGGTAGACATTTCAGGAGACAGTTTGTTCGGGGAAGAAGTCGCTGAGGGTGTCCATCACATTAGATGTCCGTTTATGAGACCCGGCTACTTCACAGGTGCATGCGCCATACTTGGAAAGAACATTACGCTCGTTGACTCCGGCACGCCCGCATCTCCGGATGAGGCGATCTTTCCATACCTGAGCCACATGGGGAGAAGACCCCGCGAAACAAGCATGGTTGTGCATACCCATGCTCACTTTGACCATTGCGGCGGAACTTCGGTCATAAAGAGGGCATCCAACGCAAAGGCAGCTGTTCACGTTCGGGACAAACCGCTGATGGAGGACGCACCTTCGCTGAACAGGCAGTTGAACCGTAGATTTCCGGAGATATGTCCTCCAGGTCTTTTTCCAGAATTTGAGTCTGTGAAAGCCGACTTGGCACTCGAAGATGGAGATAGGCTGACTCTGGAAGAACGTGTATTCAGGATTATTCATGTGCCTGGCCATTCGGAGGGGTCCATCGTTCTGCTTGAAGAAGAAACCGGCTTATGCATCAGCGGAGATTCCATTCAGGGCAGAGGCGAAAGACGGCCCTTGCTGTTCTTCAGCGCCCCAGACTACATCGATTCAGTCAGAAAGCTCACGAAAGAGTCCATAGATACGCTTATTCTAGGTCACCCCTTCCCGCCGTTCAACAAAGGCGTTCTCCACGGCGAAGAGACGAGGACATTTCTGTCTGCAAGCTTGAAGGCTATAGAAGAGCTCTCCGAAAAGGTCCGAGGAATCGTTGAAGCATCAAGCGAACCGCTTCCGCTCAACGAGATATGCAAAAGGATACCTGAGGCTCGGCCCGTCACAGTAGGCTGCATAGTGGAAAGCCTCTCCAGCTGAGTTGCTCAGAAAACTACACTTGCGCCCCGGCATCGGATGCTTACTTGCTAAGAATTATCTCTTTCTTCAGCTTCGCCAGATCCTTTGCCATCTTCTGGAATTCTCCGCATACGTCTATAGCCGTCAGCGGTTTCGCTGTTTCAGCGGTCGCATTCAGTGTTTTTGCGTATTCCCCGTATCTTTTGGCCCTCTCGCAGAGGTTTCTTGTCAGCCGCTTGGCATCGGCTTGTTCAGTCACGGGCATCATATCAGTCCCTCTCTCGTCTTCAGCCCGAAGATTGTAGTATCGAGCCGCAAAAACTCTCTTATCTGTTATATGTCAAGTATGAACTTCAAGGTTACTCTTTTCGGAGCCTCTTGGATTTCCATCAGGTGGTATGTGACGGCTTTGATTCCCACCTTCTGTTTGTGTCTCTCGGGGTCAAAGGTGTCGCCGTAGATCTTTGCCTCGATTTTAAGGCCTTCTGTTGTCTCCTGTATTTTTTGGACTTTGAACTTTGAGAAGAGGATGCCTTCCAATTCGAATTTGACGAGGAGGGCTTCAAGCCAGTTGTAGAGGAGGGCCTTCTTGTCGTAGCCTGTGGCTTCAACGGTCTCTTCGCGTTTCGGTGCTACGTCCTCAACGTCAGTCATGGTTTCGAACAACGCTGCCGCGGCATTCTCGAAAGCCTCTGCCAATGTCTTGCCGTAGGCGGCCACGTAGACGTCCGCTGTGTGCTCCAGAAATTCGAAGCTCCTTTCATTGGCTTTCACCGTTGTGTGCCTCCTTTCCGAATTGTCGGCTGACGATGCCCAAAGTTATCTCTGGAGCTCCGTTTATATTAATATGCGCATAGCGTATTAGTCTTCGAAGAGCCGAGAACGCTGGCGAAAGGTGACGGAAAGAATGGAGCAATGGGAACTGATCATCATCGGGGCTGGAGCCGCCGGGCTGACAGCAGGCATATACGGCGCGAGAAGCGGGCTCAAAACCCTGATACTGGATGAAGGCGCCGCGGGCGGCATGGTTTCCCTTTCACCTTGGATAGAGAACTATCCCGGGTTTCCAGAAGGAATAGCGGGAAGCGATCTGGCGGAAAAGATGCTGAGGCAATGCAGAAGTTTCGGAGTTGAGATCCGAGAATACGAAGGCGCATTAGAGCTGGGGCTTGAAGAAGGAAGGATCAGCATAAAGACTGAGAACGCTGAATACTCGGCTAAAGCCATAATCATCGCGTCGGGCTCCTGCCACAAGACGCTTGGAGCCACGGGTGAAGAAGCCTTCAGGGGCAAGGGTGTAAGCTACTGCGCCACATGTGACGGCTTTTTCTTCAAAGGTCAAAGGGTCGTGATAGTAGGCGGCGGGAACACAGCGGCAATGTCTGCGCTTTATCTTGCTGATTTGGCATCGGAAACATGGGTGGTCCACCGTAGGGAACGGTTGAGGGCTGAGGAAGCCTATGTGAAAGAGCTCGGCGAGAAGGGTGTCAAGTTTCTTTTCAACACCGAGTTAAAAGAGATCAGGGGGAGCTCGAAGGTTGAAAGTGTTTTGCTCTTCAACAACAAGACATCTGAGAAGAAGGAACTTGCCACGGACGGAGTCTTCATCTTGATCGGCGAGGTGCCTAACAGCGGCTTCGCCGAGAAGGCTAGGGTCAGAATTGACAAGGCGGGCTATATCGTCGTGGATTCGCTTCAAAGGACAAATGTATCTGGCGTCTATGCAGCTGGGGACGTGACCATGTGTCCTGTGAAACAGATAGGAACCGCTGTCGGTCAGGCAATCCTTGCCGCATCTGAAGCCTTTGCATACATCAGGCGACCCTACTATCGCCGCTGACCGGGCTGTATGCGTGTTTAGGCAAATTTAGAGAGAAGACTGTAGGCAAAAGACGGTTTGAAGGTTTTCGCAGTTTTCTCTATGGGTTCTCCGAGAACTCTTATTTTGTCTAGGTCGCAGATGCCGAGTCCCTTCTCGGCGGCTAAGCTGATGTGGCTAGCTTTCTTTGGGTCGAATCCCATTATGGTTGCTCCGACTGTGTCGACCGCGACTGGGTCCAGCCCCGCTACTACGAGGTTCATCTCCACGGGTTTTCCAGAGCGTTCGTGACCTTCGCCTCCGATTATGCCGTCTATGACGGCGAGTCTTGGCTTGACGACTGAGGCGAGGTCGGCTATCTTCTTGCCGAGTGGGTTGTGGATCTGCCCCTTCGGCTTGACTACGCCCATCATGTTCTTCAGGCTGAGGGTGACTCCTGCCAGTCTGTGGAGCTTGAGCTTCGGTACGCTTATTATGGCGCTGTTGAGGGCTGTCTGCGCGATTTTTGTGGTTTTCAAGGCAAGAGGGCTGGGAACCTTGACCTGCACGTACTCGTCTTTGTTCAAGTCGATCAGGTCGATTTTCCAGCGTTCCGCGACTTTGTCAACGCCTGCTACGGAGAATGCCCGCATGGTGTCGGAAAAGCCGCTGCCTTCGCCTATCGCGATGTTGCTGTTTCCCTTTTCGACGAGGAACTTGACTACTCCCTCGATGACTCTGGCGTCCGTCGTTATCCCGGTGCTCGGGTGGCTCGCGTCGATGTAGTTGGGCTTCACGAGAACCCGTTCTTCGCGCGTGAAGGCTTTGTCGGCTTCGATCATGCCCAAGGCTTCGACGACCATGCCGATCGGCTCTTCGCCCTTGACTATGGCTACAGTTGCAGAAGTCGCCATTGGAAGGAACCGCTCGAAGAAGAGGAATGTTTCGGCACCTAAAAAGGTTACGAACCCCTAAGGGAAAGAGGCCCCTCATTTGACAGTCAAAAATTTTTTCGAATTGACAGTGACTGTCAATTGCAAATGGAGCAACAACAAAGAAACGATATGGTGGGGTCGCCCGGATTTGGACCGGGGTCACGAGCGCCCGAGGCTCATAGCCTAGACCAAGCTAGCCGACGACCCCTATTGATGGTTTAGTGACCTCTCATTTAGCCCTTTAGGCATTTTAAATATTATATCTCACGTTGTCTACCGCTTTGCCGCTATATCGGCTCTAGTTAAATAGCTATCTTTTTTATGTTTCTATGAAAGATTCATTTATGCAGACGTGGATTTCTCGATCTTCCTTAGTTGATTTTCTGTTAATGGTAATGTTGCCTTTGACATGATATCAGTGAAGACGCGTAGAGATTCTGGTGGAACCCATCTTTCAGTAGAAGCATCTATTACAACTCGGTACCCCGGAATTATAGATCTTAGCAGCTTAAGAAGATGCTTTTTCAATGCTTTGGGTCCCATGAAATGATATTCATAGTTGACCCAAAGTATCTTGTCATCCCAGATGTCGAGGGCTTCCTTTATCGGTAAATTACCCACGGGTAATGGTGTAATGGCGTGTATGATCTCGTGTTCAAGATCCGCAATGAGATCCTTCAGCTTGTTCAATCTCCCATCGCAATGTATAGCCGTAATCTTTCCCTGCTGGTGTGCCATACGTGCAAACTTGTTATGTATTGGTAGAATATATTTTTCAAAGGCATGTGGACTTATGAAGCCTTCGTCTATGTGATCCCCATACTTTATGATGTCAGCCGGAGAACCAGCCGCTATAGGAAACTGCTTCTCTTGATTAGCAACCAGAGCCTCAAGGACACAGTCAACCCTCTCAGGATATTTGAAATGGTCTATGAACAATCTTTGAACACCTGCCCATTCTATTAGCAGCTTCGTGTATGGAGAATGATAACCTACAAAAGTGAAGATCACTCCTTCATCTCCCAGTAAATCCCTGTAATAATCAAAACGATCATAATAAGGTTCATACCGAGTGTCTTCAATCATGTATTTTATTACATCCCAATCATCAAGTTTTTTCACAAGATATTCGGTTAAATGTCCTCCTATACCATCAAATCTTCCACCAAAAGGTTTAGCGTCACGACTGACCTGAGAAACTCGCCGACAGGCGTATTAAAAGTAGTTCTTACCCCCTTACTCTTCGTGGTCATGGCTGATGAGGTAAACACTTGAACGTGAGGCATGAATGTATTCATGCACTCCAAAACAACATTAATTCCCAATCCCTTATTCCGAGCTTCCCGTTCAATCCGCCCCTGAGGAAGATAATTCGTGCGAGTTTGGAAAGGTATCCTATCTGCCTTTTTCCCATGTATTGTAGCCAATAAGCCTTCTCTAATTGTCATTTCGGACAACCAAATTCACACCACAATAGTAATATCATATTGAAAGATAAAATAAACTTTGTTATCTTTAGGTTTTGTAACTAGGAGGAATTGTGGGAGATAACACCACTGGGGTCTATGACCAAGCTAGCCGACGACCATTTATTGTTATCCCAGATACTTTTAGCATTGATCTCTTTGATAAAAACTTTGAAATGCGCTGGTCTATCCAGTCTGCCTTTCTTTTTTTGGATTTGTATGTCTATGAGATATCTTTATGTTGCGACTCGCAATACATGTCATCCGTGAGAGGCGATCCTGTGAAAACAGGCAAAGTCATAAAAAACTTTTCTGCTCGAGACGGCCGAAAGGTAATTCTGAGGACGCCTAAGTGGGAAGATCTGGACAGCCTCACGGAGCATATCAACGCTCTTGTCGAGGAAAATGTAGATATGACCTACCGAAAAGTCACAAGAGAAAATGAGGCTGATCGGCTAGGCAATCAACTCGTGGAGATGGAGAAGGGCAACAAGTTCGTCTTGGTTGCAGAGGTTGACGGAAAAATAGTGGCAACCTCTTCGATCACCAGGGGCGACGGCTACTCAAAACACGTAGGACGCATCGCGATGGGAATCAGGAATGGCTACCGCGACGTTGGAATCGGCACAGAGATGTTGAAGACCCTGATCGCTCAGGCTGAGCAGATGAGCCTCAAGGTGCTGTTTTTGATGGTTTTCTCGACAAACAAACGAGCTATGCACGTGTATGAAAAAGTGGGGTTCAAAGAAACTGGATGCATACCGAACGAAATATGCAAGAACGGAAAATTCGTAGACCACGTCATAATGGCAAAACAACTAATCGAGAATGCATAGAACCAAAGAGACAGATGGCACAATTTTTTCTTTTTCGACGATAGAATCTTGGACCATGCATCCTCCAAAGTAATAGCTTTATCAATAGAATGCCCAACAGATTCTTGAATAGATTCGATGCGCCAAGACATTGAGGTGTAAACTGCTTTGGAATATCCGAAGTTTAGGCTTGGGATGAGCCAGATGCTTGTTGAGGGAGGCAATCTGGAAGCCAACTTGAGACGGGCAGAGGAGATGATCTCAAAAGCCGCCGAAGAAACATGCAAAGTCATCGTGTTGCCCGAGGTTCTTGACGTAGGATGGATCCATCCGAGCGCACGCGAACTGGCTGAGGAGATTCCGGGCAGAACCGCGGACAGGCTTTGCCGCGCGGCGGAGAGAGCTGGGATAATCGTTGTTGCGGGGTTGGCTGAACGAGACAAGGAACGCCTATACAATTCGGCGGTCCTCATTGATGACAGTGGCAGGATTCTCGTAAAGCATAGGAAGATAAACGAGTTAAACGTAGCGCACGACCTTTACAGCATAGGCGACCGTCTAGCCGTCGCTGAGACAGAGCTCGGCACAATCGGCGTGAACATTTGCGCTGACAATTTTCCCAACTCACTCGCCATCGGACACGTACTGGCAAGAATGGGTGCACACTTCATATTTTCGCCCTCGGCTTGGGCAGTCAAAGCAGATCACGACAATGCCAAGAACCCATATGGGAAGCTCTGGGAGGACGCCTACTCAACACTTTGCAAGCTGTACGGCATAACCATCGTTGGCGTAAGCAACGTAGGCTGGATCACGGCAGGCCCTTGGAACGGCATGAAGGTCATCGGATGCTCACTTGCGATGGGTCCAGAAGGACAGGTCTTAGCTAAAGGACCCTACGGCCCAGATGCAGAGGCACTAGTCACAGTGGAGCTTCAAGCAAAGCCGCGGGACGCGAAAGGAACAGACTACGGGGACTACCTGAAGAAACGCGGATACCAAGGGTATTTATGAGGGGTCACAGCAAAGTTTATATCGAAAGTTTTTATTCAGGTATTCTGCGTGTATCGTGATGCAGCTCCCAACGTCAGCGTTGAGGAGCGAAGGGTGAAGCGAGAGAACCATATCCAACTCTCACAATGACCACCATGCATAGGCCCAACGTCAAACAGATGCTGGAACCGAGTAGGCCCGACATGCTACGCCGTCTGGTGGATGGCTAGGCTTGAGCGCTGACGAAGGGCGCAACAAGCTGCGATAGGCCTTGGGTAGGCGCACGTAGCCTTAGATCCAAGGATACCTGAATGGGACTTCCCATCGTGGGGGACTTCGGTCTCCCCGAAGTTTCCGAAAGGAAACGGGAACCTCCCGAACGGAAACATCTTAGTAGGGAGAGGAAAAGAAATCAACAGAGATTCCCTTAGTAGCGGCGAGCCAAAGGGGAAAAGTCCAAACCGAACCCCGCGGTGAAAGCCGTGGGGGATGTAGTGTTGTGGGCCCAGCCGCAACCTCCTTGACGAAGCCGAAGTGGCTTGGAACAGCCTGCCAAAGAGGGTGAAAGCCCCGTAGGCGCAAGTCAAGTGGAATAGGGCTGGAGTCCCTGAGTACCATACCCTAACTTGGGTGTGGGAACCTGGAAGCCATCAACTTCCAAGACTAAATACGTCTCAAGACCGATAGAGGACAAGTACGGTGACGGAAAGCTGAAAAGTGCCCCGGAAGGGGGGTGAAAAGTCTCTGAAACCAGATGGTTACTGACGTGTGCGGCCCGAAAGGGTAGATCCCTCCCGAAGGAAACCGTGGCAACGCGGAATACGAGGGAGGGGGACCAAGGTCGCACGTTCCGTCTAGAAACACGGGCCGGGGAGTTTGCAG